>NZ_JBPSLA010000012.1:0-207165 GCF_051715505.1 Agromyces excoecariae
AGCACGTTCGCGCCCGAGACGACGATGGTGGCGAGTGCCAGGCGGGTCTTCTCGCCTCCGGAGAGCACGCCGGCGGGCTTGTGCACGTCGTCGCCGGTGAACAGGAACGAGCCGAGGACCTTGCGCGCCTCGGTCTCGGTGAGGTTCGGCGAGGCGCTCACCATGTTCTGCAGCACCGTCCGCGAGACGTCGAGCGTCTCGTGCTCCTGCGCGTAGTAGCCGATCCGCAGGCCGTGGCCGGCGTCGACGACGCCGGTGTCGGGCCGGTCGACGCCCGCGAGGATGCGGAGGAGCGTGGTCTTGCCCGCGCCGTTCAGGCCGATGATGACGACCTTCGAACCACGGTCGATCGCGAGGTCGACGGCCGTGAAGATCTCGAGCGAGCCGTAGCTCTTCGACAGGTCGGCGGCGGTCAGCGGGGTTCGCCCGCAGGGCGCGGGAGTCGGGAAGCGGAGCTTCGCGACGCGGTCGACGGCGCGGACCTCCTCGAGTCCAGACAGCAGCTTCTCGGCCCGGGCGACCATCTGGTGGGCCGCCGCGGCCTTCGAGGCCTTCGCACCGAACTTCGCGGCCTGCTGGCGCAGCGCGTCGGCCTTCTTCTCGGCGTTCGCACGCTCCTTCTTGCGGCGCTCCTCGTCGGCCGCGCGCTGGCGGAGGTAGTGCTTCCAGCCCATGTTGTAGACGTCGATGACCGACCGGTTGGCGTCGAGGTAGAACACCCGGTTCACGACCTCGCCGACCAGCTCGACGTCGTGGCTGATGACGATCACGCCGCCGCGGTAGCCCTTCAGGAACTCGCGGAGCCAGACCACCGAGTCGGCGTCGAGGTGGTTCGTCGGCTCGTCGAGGATCATCGTGTCCGCGTCGGAGAACAGGATGCGCGCGAGCTCGATGCGTCGTCGCTGGCCCCCCGAGAGGGTCTTCAGCGGCTGGTCGAGGATCCGGTCGGGCAGGTTCAGGTTCGACGCGATCGATGCGGCCTCGGCTTCGGCGGCGTACCCGCCGAGGGCGGTGAACCGATCGGTGAGGGTGCCGAACCGCTTCATCGCCTTCTCGGCGACGACGGGATCGCTGGAGCCCATCCGCTCGGAGGCCTCGCGCATGCCGACGACGAGCGACCCCAGCCCGCGGGCGTCGAGGATGCGCGTGCGGGCGAGCATCTCGGGGTCGCCGGAGCGCGGGTCCTGCGGGAGGTACCCGATCTCGCCGGAGCGATCGATGCGACCGTCGGTGGGCAGCGTCTCTCCCGCGAGCGTCTTCGTGAGGGTCGTCTTGCCGGCGCCGTTGCGCCCGACGAGGCCGATCTTGTCGCCCGAGGAGACGCGGAAGCTCACGCCCTCCATGAGCAGGCGCGCACCGACGCGGATCTCGAGGTCGTGGACGGCGAGCACGGTGACCTCCGGGGCCGGGAGCGGGGATGGTGGGCGTGCCGAGCGGCACAGCCCTCCAGTCTAGCCTCGGGCGGCGGATGCCGCGTGTCGGCGGTGCGCGGCAGACTGATGCCATGCCGTCCGGTTCGTCCCAGCTCGCGCGTGCGGTGCGCCTGACCTCGCACGGGTTCCGCACCCCGGCCGACGACGCCGCGAGCGTCGTCGGGCGCCTCGGGGCGATCCAGGCGCAAGACCTCGGCGCCGCGAAGTGGGTGATCGGGTCGCGGATGACGCGGCCGACGCCCGACGCGGTCGATGCGGCGCTCGCCGAGCGACGGGTCGTGCGCTCCTGGCCGATGCGCGGCACGCTCCACGTGATGCCCGCGAGGCTGCTGCGCCCGACGCTCCGGCTCACCGCGGCGCGCGTGCTGGCGAACGCCCGGCTGCGTCACGAGCGACTCGAACTCGGCGAAGCCGAGTACCGCCTCGCGCGGGATGCGGTCGAACGCGAGCTCGCCGGCGGCGGCACGGCCACCCGCGACGAGCTCTCCGAGCTGTGGCGAACGGCGGGGATCGACGCGAACGGGCCCCGCACCTACCACCTCATCTGGTGGCTCGCGCTCGACGGCGTGCTCTGCGGCGGTCCGGTCGATGGGCGGCTCCAGCACTTCGCGCTGCTCGACGAGTGGGCGCCGGCGGGCGCCGACGAGCCCGACACGTCCGAGGCGACGCTGGCCGAGCTCTTCACGGCCTACGTCGGCGGGCACGGCCCGGCCACGCTCGCCGACTTCGCCTGGTGGAGCGGTTTGACGATGCGCGACGCCAGAACCGCCCTCGACGGAGCCGGCGACGCCATCGAGCGATTCACCGACCGCCCCCACGACGACGGACCCGACCGATACATCGCGGCCGGTGCGACGGATGCTGCGGCATCCCGCCCGAGCGGCGCGCTCGCGCTCGCCGGGTTCGACGAGTACTACCTCGGCTACGCCGACCGCTCTCCCGTCTGCGATCCGGAGTTCGGCGACCTGGTCATCCCGGGCGGCAACGGGGTGTTCCAGCCCACGCTCATCCTCGACGGCCGCGTGGTCGGCACCTGGAAGCGGGCCGGCACCGCGGCGAAGCCGCGCGTGGAGTTGCGGTGGTTCGAGTCGAAGCACGCCTCGGCGGCATCCCGCTTCGAACGCCCGGTCCGGGCGTGGGCGAGGTTCCAGGGCATCGAGCTGGCGGGCATCGATTCGACGACGCCCTGAACCACAGCGCGCCGACTCGTGAACCCGTTCGCGCGCCCGCGCACGGCCCGGCGAGTCGCACGGCGCGAACGTGGACGAGGGGCCGCATCGGCGTCAGCCGGTACGACCCCTCGGTCCTCATCCGCCCGGCCGCGTGAGGCGACCGGACGGGAACGCGCTCAGTCCTGGACGAGCGCCGCCTGGAGCTCGAGCGTGATGGTGACCTGCTCGCCGAGGAGCACGCCACCGGTCTCGAGGGCCGCGTTGTAGGTGAGGCCGAAGTCCTCGCGGTTCACGACGGCCTTGGCGGTCGCGCCGCCCTTGTAGTTGCCGTACGGGTCGCCGCCGAAGCCGCCGAAGTCGAAGTCGAACGTGACGGGCTTGGTGACGCCGCGCATGGTGAGCTCGCCGTCGACCTTGAACTGGCCGCGCTCGACGCGGACGCCGGTCGAGACGAAGTCGATGGTCGGGTGCTGCTCGGCCTCGAAGAAGTCGCCGGTGCGAAGGTGCGCGTCGCGGTTGGGCTCGTTGGTGGTGATCGAGGCGACCTCGGCCGACGCGGTCACGCGCGACTCCAGCGGGTCCTCGGCGGTGATGAACGTGGCGTCGAAGCGCTCGAACTTGCCCTTGACCTTGCTGATCATGAGGTGGCGGATGCTGAAGCCCACCTCGCTGTGCGTGGGGTCGATCTTCCAGGTGCCGGCGCGGTAGCCGGGGATCTCGAGGGTCGTCGCGGTCGTCGTCATTCGGGTCTCTCTCCCAGTCGTTGCGTTCCGGGCCGGGTGGCCACGATGAATGCAAACGCATGGACCTCGCGGATCTATTCCCCGACTTCCGTGGCGAGTTCGCGACGGAGCTCCAGGACGCGGGTCGCCGCCTCCTCGAGACGCTCCGAGGGGATCCGGCCGTCGGCCACGGCGCCCGCGATCGAGGCTGCCAGCCCCTCGACGCTGATGCCGAACTCCGACGGGTCGGCGGGCAGCACGTAGAGCAGCAGGTCGCTGCCGGCCGCGACCGCCCGGATCGCGTTCTCCCCCGGGTCGGCGTACTCGGCGAGCCCGTTGTGCTGCAGCATCAGCATGTCGTCGGTGACCAGCACGCCGTCGAACCCGAGTTCGTCACGCAGGATCCGGTGCCACTCGGACGAGAGCGACGCGGGAGCGGCATCCACCGCCGGGTAGCTGAGATGCCCGGTCATGACCAACTCGACGTCGGCATCGATCGCCGCCTCGAACGGCAGCGCCGGCCCGGCTCGCCACGCATCGAGCGAGAGCGGTGCCGACGGGACCGAGACGTGCGAGTCGCCCGGCGCGGCACCATGGCCCGGGAAGTGCTTGACCGTGCTCGCGACCGCGCCGCGCTCCCCGTCGACGGCGGCGGCGACGTGCTCGGCGGAGGCCGCGGGGCTGGTCCCGAGGATCCGGTCGTAGATGAACGAGGACGGATCGTCCGTGACATCCGCCACGATGCCGAAGTTGACGTTCACGCCGGATGCCGCGAGCGCCGCCGCGCGTGCGGCGAACGCGTCGTGCGTCGCCGCGGCCGGCTGGTCGCGGAGTTCGTCCGGCGCGGGCGCGGGGTCCCAGGGAATTCGGCTGACGATCCCGCCCTCCTGGTCGATGCCGATCAGGGTCGCCGCCTCCGGATCGGCCTGCAGGGCGCTCGTCAACCCGGCGAGTTCCGCCTCGGAGCCCGGGATGTTGTCGCCCATCAGGATGACCCCGGCGATGCCCCGGTCGATGAGCGCGCGCATCGAGGCGGGATCGGTGCCCGGTGCGTGCAGCATGAGCAGCGAAGCGGCACGTTCCTCGTCGGTCATCGCGGCGACCCGCTCAGCCGCCCACTCGCCCGGAGTCGACGGGGTCGGACTCGGCGTCGGCGTCGGCGTCGCCGAGGCCTCGCTCGTGGCGGCCGGTGCCGACGCACCCGGGCTCGCGCAGCCGACGAGCACCGCGGCACCGAGGAGGACTGCGGCGACCGACGACGAACCCGCTCTCAGACGCACCCGCGAGAGTCTACGCGGCACGGCTGGACGACTCCCGCACGCGCGAGGTGGAGACTGGACGGATGAGCGACGACCACGATCCCGGACGCGAGCGGGCCGTGCTCCGGCGGCATGCGGCGGATGCCACGCTGATGGCGGGCGGCGCCACGGCCATCCTGCTGCAGCTGGCCGACCCTCGCGTCGCGGCCGGAGTCGCGCGCCACAGCCGGTTCCGCGACCGCCCGCTCGATCGGCTCGTCGGCACCCACGCGTACCTGACGGCCCTCGTGTTCGGCGACGAGCAGGACATCCGCCACGTCTCGCGGATCGTCGACGCTCGGCACGCGAGGGTCCGCGGCGACGGCGAGCACCCGCATCGCCCCGCGTACGACGCGCGCGACGCTGATGCGCAGCGGTGGGTCGCCGCGACGCTCCTGGCCGTCGCGCTCGACCTCGAGGAGCGGTTGAACGGCGCACGCCTCGACACGGCGACCGCCGACGCGCTCGTACGCGGATACGCGCCGATCGCCGCACGCCTGCAGGGCGCGCCGGCCGGCTGGCCCGCGACCCGCGCCGAGTTCGAGGCCTGGTGGGCCGACCGGCTGGAGTCGCTCCAGGTCGGCGACGACGCCCGGAGCGTCGCGCGCGACCTGCTCGCCGGCACCGGCCTGCCTCCCGTGCTCGTGCCGCTGATGGTCCCGGTCCGGTTGGTCACCGCGGGCCTCCTCCCGCCGGCGCTCCGCGCCGCGTACGGCATCAACTGGACGCCGCGCGTCGAGCGCGCCGCCGACGGATGGCTCACCGCCATCGCGGTGCTCCGGCGCATCGTGCCGCCCGAGGTCAGGGCCATCCCGACGCGGACTTCGCTCCGACGACTCCGTCGCCGCAGCCGGTACGCTGAGGGTGACCTGCGAGGACGAGGATGACCCAGCACGCACCCCACCACGACGAGCCGCTCGACGCGATCGACCGGCGGATCGTCGCGGAGCTGAGCCGTGACGGCCGACTCTCGGTGCGCACCCTCGCCGAGCGCGTGCACATCTCGCGGACGGCCGCCCACAACCGCGTGCTCGCGCTGCAGCAGCGCGGTGTGATCACCGGCTTCGGCGCACAGATCGACCGCAAGTCGATCGGCCTGAACATCTCGGCGCTCGTCGTCGTCCGCATCGGCGACGTCTCGTGGGAGTCGATCGCTGCGAAGCTCGCCACGCTCCCGTTCGTCGAGAAGGTCCAGGCCGTCTCGGGCGACATCGACATCATCCTCACCGTGAGCGCGCCCGACCACGAGCAGCTCAGCCAGGCGATCCTGCGCGACATCCACGACATGCCCGGGGTCGTCTCCACGCGCTCGCACCTGATCCTCGAGGAGATCGACGGACGACCCCCCGCGCAGTCGCTGGACATCTGGCGCTCCTGAGGGGCTCGCGGCCGGACGATCGGTCCGTGTTTCGCCGTTCCCGTGCCGATCGTTCACCGTTGTCCCGCACGCCGAGCGAGGTCGATGCAGACTGTCGCACCATGGCCACATGAGCCTCAACGTCGAGCATCACGAGCCACGCGTCCTCCCCTCCGAGAAGCCGATCCGACTCCTCGACAACGCCGGGCACGCACTCCACGGCCGCGAGACCGGCGGGTTCGAGCTGCCGCCCGTCGAACGCCTGCTCGACCTCTACCGACGCATGGTCGTCGCCCGCCGCTTCGACGTGCAGGTCACGGCGCTCACCAAGCAGGGACGCCTGGCGACCTATCCGTCGGCGTACGGGCAGGAGGCGTGCGAGATCGGCGTCGTGTCGGCGATCACGGCCGACGACTGGCTGTTCCCGACGTATCGCGACAGCATCGCGCTGCTCACGCGCGGCCTCGAGCCCGGCGAGATCCTCCAGTCCTTCCGAGGCGACTGGCACAACGGGTGGGACCAGCACGCGCACCGCACCGCCGCCATGGCGACGCCGCTCGCCACGCAGGCGCTGCACGCGGTCGGCCTCGCGCACGCCGCGCGCCTGCGCAACGACCCGATCGTGACCCTGACCTACCTCGGCGACGGCGCCACGAGCGAAGGCGACGCCCACGAGGCGTTCAACTTCGCGGCCGTCTGGCAGACCCCGACCGTCTTCCTCGTGCAGAACAACCAGTTCGCGATCAGCACGCCCATCGCCCGCCAGACGCACGCGACGACGCTCGCCGACAAGGCCGTCGGGTACGGCATGCCCGGCTACCACGTCGACGGCAACGACGTCGCGGCGATGTTCGCCGTCGCGACCGCCGCGGTCGCCCGCGCCCGATCGGGCGGCGGCCCCACCCTCATCGAGGGCCTCACGTACCGCATCGAGTCGCACACGAACTCCGACGACCCGACGCGGTACCGCGCTGCGCGCGACGTCGAGCACTGGAAGCGCCGCGACCCGATCGAGCGCCTCGAGAAGTACCTCGTCTCCGAGGGGGCGCTGACCGACGACGTCCGCGCCGAGATCACCGAGGCCGGTGAGACGCTCGCCGCCCGCACGCGCGATGCGATGAGCCAGGCCCCCGAGCTCGACCCGCTGGAACTCTTCGACCACGTCTACGCGACGCCGCGCGCCGCGCTCGCCGAGCAGCGCGCCGCGCTCCAGGCCGAGCTCGCCGCCCGCGCCGGGGACGCACGCGAGGAGGCGGTCGCCCGATGAGCACGCCCGTCACCGAGCCCGTGGCGGATGCCGCGGCATCCGCCCCACAGTCGCTCACCATGGCGGGCGCGCTGAACGCCGCCCTCCGCGATGCGATGGCCGAGGACGACCGCGTCGTCGTCTACGGCGAGGACGTCGGCCCGCTCGGGGGCGTGTTCCGCGTCACCGACGGTCTCCAGGCCGCGTTCGGCGACGAGCGCGTGTGGGATTCGCCCCTGGCCGAGTCCGGCATCGTCGGCACCGCCGTCGGCATGGCGATGTACGGGTTGCGCCCAGTCGTCGAGATGCAGTTCGACGCGTTCAGCTACCCGGCGTTCGAGCAGATCGTCTCGCACGTCGCGAAGATGCGGAACCGGACCAAGGGCCGGGTGAGCCTGCCCATGGTCATCCGCATCCCCTGCGCCGGTGCGATCGGCGGCGTCGAGCACCACTCCGACTCGTCCGAGGCGTACTGGGCCGCGACCCCCGGCCTCACCGTCGTCATGCCCTCGAACCCGGCCGACGCGTACTCGATGCTCCGCGAGGCCATCGACAGCGACGACCCGGTCGTCTTCATGGAGCCGAAGAGCCGCTACTGGTCGAAGGCCGAGCTGTCGCTCCCGGTGCGCACCGCGCCCATGAACCGGGCCGAGGTCGTCCGCGAGGGCACCGACGTCACCCTGATCGGCTACGGCCCCACGGTGCGCACGGCGATGGATGCCGCGGCCGCCGCCGAGGCCGAGGGGCTCTCGATCGAGGTGGTCGACCTCCGGAGCCTCTCCCCGTTCGACGACGAGACGGTCGGCGCATCGCTCAGGAAGACCTCCCGCGCCGCGGTCATCCACGAGGCCGCCCAGTTCGGCGGCTACGGCGCCGAGGTCGCCGCGCGCCTGACCGAGCGGAACTTCTTCCACCTCGCCGCGCCGATCCTTCGGATTACGGGCTACGACATCCCCTATCCGTCGCCGAAGCTCGAGGAGCACTACCTGCCGACGCCCGACCGGGTGCTCGAAGCGCTCGCATCGTGGGAATGGGACCTCGCATGAGCGCGCGCGAGTTCATCCTGCCCGACCTCGGCGAGGGTCTCACCGAGGCCGAAGTGGTCGCCTGGCTCGTCGCCCCCGGCGACGAGGTGAGCGTCGACCAGCCCGTCGTGGAACTGGAATCGGCCAAGTCCGTCGTGCAGCTGCCGACGCCGTTCGCGGGCGTCGTCGAATCGCTCGGGGGCGAGGTCGGTCAGGTGCTGCATGCCGGCCAGGTGCTCATGCGCCTCACCCCGGTGGGCGCCGACGTCGACGCCCCGAGGGCCGACGCGACGACGGATGCCGCCCCGCCGGCCGCCCCTGCGGGCGACGCGATGCCGGCGCAGCCCGAGCCGGTCGCCGCGGAGCCCGGCATCGCCGTGCCGACCGAGGCCGCCTCCGAAGAGTCCGGCGCCGTCCTCATCGGCTACGGCACCCGGACGAGCGCGGCGACGGCCCGATCGGCCACGGCGCCCTCCCGGTTCGGCCGACGCCGGACGGACGGCGAGGCGCCTGCGGCATCCGGACCGGACGCATCGACCGCGGGGACCGAGGCGCCCGCGCCCGATCTCGCCTCGGACTCCGGTGCGGCCCCTGGCGCCTCCGGCGATTCCGGCGCGGCCGGGCACGACGACGAGGAGCGCGCGCTCGCCGAGGCGCACGCCGCGCACACCCTCGAGCACGGGCGCCACTCCCCCGTGATCTCGCCGATCGTCCGGCGGCTCGCCCGCGAGCACGGGTTCGATGCGAGCGAGCTGCTCGGCAGCGGGCCCGACGGCCTCGTGGTCCGCGCCGACGTCGAGGCGTTCATCGCCGAACTCGACGAGGCGCGAGCCGGTCGCGGCGCCGCACCCGCGATGCCGTCGATGCCCCCGGTCGCCGCGGCCCCGTCGGCGCCGCGCGCCGGCGAGCAGCGCGTCCCGCTCGATCGCATGCAGCGGGCCGCCGCGGCGCACTTCACGCGCTCGCGTCGCGAGATCCCCGAGGCGACGGTCTGGATGGACGTCGACGCGACCGAGCTGCTCGCCGCGCGCCGCCAGCTCAACGCGGCCACGGGCGAGAAGTTCGGCATCACGGCGCTCGTGGCTCGCTTCGCGATCGCCGGGCTCCGCCGGCATCCGTCGCTGAACGCCAGCTTCGACGCCGATCGGAACGAACTCGTGCTGCACTCGGGGATCAGCCTCGGGCTCGCCGCTCAGACGCCGCGAGGGCTCCTCGTCCCGGTCGTTCACGGTGTCGACCGGATGTCGCTCCGCGAGCTGCGCGACGCGATCCAGGCCCGCACCGACCAGGCGTCGACCGGCGCGTTCCCGCCCGACGCCCTCAGCGGCGGAACGTTCACGCTGAACAACTACGGCACGCTCGGCGTGGACGGCTCGGCCGCGATCATCAACCACCCCGAGGCGGCGATGCTCGGCATCGGACGTCTCGTCGAGCGGCCGTGGGTCGTCGACGGCGCGATCGCGGTGCGGACGGTGACCGAGCTCACGATCTCGTTCGACCACCGGGTGTGCGACGGGGCGGAGGCGGCCGCGTTCCTCACCTTCATCGCCGGGTGCATCGAGCGACCGATCTCGCTGCTCGCCGACCTCTGAGCTCATCGCGTGTCCCCCGCGGCGCGCGATGACGAGATGGCGAAGGCGCATCCGGACGGATGCGCCTTCGCCGTTTCCGGGCTCCGGCCGGTCTAGAAGAAGTCGTCGGGAGTGCCTGCGGCGCGTTGGACGTCGCGGGTCTCGATACGGGCCGCCTCGAGCTTGGCGACCGCGACGCGCAGACCCGATTCCATCTGCGCGGCCCAGGCGTCGGACTCGCGCGCACTCGTCTCGGCCGCACGGGCGCGGGACTCTGCGGCATCCGCCGAGCGGCGCGCCTCGGCCACCTGCCGAAGCGCGAGCGAGATGCCGTAGTACGCCGCGACCATCGTCGCGATCGGGGCGGCGACGATCGCGAGTGCGGCGATCCCGGAGGCGTCGGCGCTGAAGGCGACGACGAGCGCGAACGCGAGGAACAGCGCCGCGATCGCGACGAGCACCACGAGCATGAAGCGGAGGTCGCGGCTCCATGAACCCCGCTTCGCGGTCGCGTCGGCCCGGGTGTCGGTGGTGTCGGGTTCGGTCTGGAAGACGACGGTGTCGCCGTAGGCGCCGTCGCCGCCCGTGTGGTCGACGGGCCGCGTGGTCGTGTCGCTCATATCGCGCAATCCCCCAGTCTTGGCATGTCCCCCAATTGTGGGCCGGGCCGGTGGGGCGGTCAAGCAAGCGCGCCGGATCATCGCCCGCCGCATTGTCGGTGGGTCGTGAGAACCTCTCGACATGGGAATCGTCGAACTGATGCAGGCCAGGGAGCTCGCCGTGGGCGACATCCTCGTCAGCGCGACCGGCGGCTCGTACGAGATCGCGAAGGTCGCTCGGGTGGGTCGGGGCATCCGCGTCCAGTACCTGACCGAAGACGGCCGGCACGGCCGCTTCACCGCCGCGCCCGAGTCGATCATCCGCGCACGCCGGTCGCACGCGACGCACGCGGCCTGAACGACGAAACCCCCGAGCGATCGCTCGGGGGTTTCATTCTGGTGGATCTGAGGGGACTCGAACCCCTGACCCCCTGCATGCCATGCAGGTGCGCTACCAGCTGCGCCACAGACCCGCTCTTGAATTTCGCTGCCCTCTCGGGGCAACGGATTCAGACTACACCAGCCTCCCAGAGGAAATGAAATCGAGCCGGCCTCAGCTGAGCGACGCGGTTCCGGAGCCTGTCGGGGACCCGTCGCGCTCGATCAGCGGCCCCACGGGGATCGCCGGGCAGTCGCGCCAGAGGCGCTCGAGACCGTAGTACATGCGCTCCTCGCGGTGGAAGACGTGCACGACGAGGTCGCCGAAGTCGAGCAGTGCCCAGCGGCCGCCGTCGCGTCCTTCGCGACGCGCCAGGTCCTGGCCCTCCTCGCGGAGCGCCTCGGTCACCGCATCGGCGATCGCGACGACGTTGCGCTCGGCGGAGCCCGTCACGAGCAGGAAGACGTCCGCGAACGGCAGCGGATCGGACACGTCGAGCGCGACGAGGTCCTCACCGCCCTTCGCGTCCGCTGCGCGCGCAGCGATGGCGAGCAGTCGGTGTGCGTGGTCGGTTGCGGTCATGTCCTCGACTTCCCGGAAGCCGGCGTGCGGCCCGCTCCCATCATGTCCTCGATCAGAAGAGCCCTGCCATCGCGCCGACGACGAGCGTCGCCACCACGCCGAGCGCGAGCACGCCCGCGGTGACGGCGAGCACGAGCGGCACGTTCATGCCCTCCTTGCTCGGGGGCGCCATCATCGCCTTGCTGGGCTGCTGCGTGCTGATCGCCCGGGTCGCCGCGACCGGCGCGACGCCGGGGCCGGCCAGGTCTTCGACCGAGTCGAACAGGCGGTCGACGTCGCTCGAGTCGATCTGGCTCGGATGCACGCCGGTCGCACCGTAACTGCGGGGCAGGTCGATCGAGCCGGTCACGATGATCTCACCGCTCGGTGCGAGCTGATGGCCGAGCGTCCCCTCGTCGGGCAGCGACGGCAGGATCAGCGCGTTCGTCGTCGTCGGGACGCCGCGCGGCGACCCGCCGCGCGAGAGCAACTGGTCGTACGGCTCGGAGTGGTCCTCGGGGAGGTTCAGTTGCGAGGTCCAGTGGCCGACCGGCTTCGGCGCGACGACCGGCTCGTCGAGGCCGGCATCGACGGTGGTGTGCGGTGCCGCCGTGCGAGACGGCGCCGGCTGGTGGGGGTGGCGCGGCAGCTGGAACTCATCGCGAGGGCGTCCTTCGACCGGTCGCTGCGGCGCTCGCTGCGGGGCGCCGCCCGCGGGCGCCGGTCGCTGGGGCGCAGCCTCGGGCGGTGCCTCGTCGATGTCGTCGAAGCCGTCGCCCGCGTGCGACTCGAGCATGGCGCGCAGCTCGCGACGGGTGAGCGTGCGCTCGGGTGTCGTCTGCGGTGCGGGAGTGCTTCGCGGTGGGCCCTGCGGGGGCCGCGGCGCGGCGGCGGGCGGAACCGACCCCTGGCCGACTCCCCGGCCCGGATACGGCCGGTCGTCGACCGGTACCGGCATCGCGCCCGACGTCGTTGCGGAACGCGGGGGCTGCGGTGCGCGCTGCGGCGCCTGGGCCGGCGCACTCGGCGCGGGTCCGGGCGATTGCCTGCGCGGGTCGTTCCACCCCTGCGAAGGTCGCTGCGACGGCGGGACCTGGCGCGGATCGGGCTGCCGCGGCGGCGTGCCCGACGGCCCGCCGGTCGCCGTCCGGCTCGGCGGCGCGACGCGTGGGTCGGGTCCCTGGGGAAACGCCGGCTGCGCCGGCCGCTGCGAGGACGACTGCGCCGCTGGGGCCGGAGGTTGGGCAGACGCGGGCGCGGGTGCGCCGCCGCCTTCGGGGGCCGACGTCGCGGCGCGCTGCTGCTCGAGCATGCGCTCTCGCTCGCGCATCTCTCGGCGCGTGAGCGGCGGTTCCTGCGACGACGTCATTCGACACTCCGGTAGAGGTGGTGCTTGGAGATGTACTGGACGACCCCGTCAGGCACCAGGTACCACACCGGTGATCCCCGGTGCACTCGATCCCGGCAATCGGTCGACGAGATCGCCAACGCCGGGACTTCCAGCAAGCTTACGTCCTGCTCGGGCAGTCCCGAAACGGACAACACATGTCCCGGACGACTCACAGCCACGAAATGCGCGAGGCTCCACAGTTCCTCGACGTCCTTCCAGGAGAGGATCTGCGCGATCGCGTCGGCGCCCGAGATGAAGAAGAGGTCGGTGTCGGGTCGCTCCCCGCGGATGTCGCGGAGCGTGTCGATCGTGTACGTCGGCTTCTCGCGATCGATGTCGACCCGGCTGACGGTGAACCGCGGATTCGACGCCGTCGCGATGACGGTCATCAGGTAGCGGTGCTCCGCCGGCGTGACGACCTCCTTGTAGTACGGCCGACCGGTCGGTACGAACACGACCTCGTCGAGGTCGAACTCCTGCGCGACCTCGCTCGCTGCCACGAGGTGCCCGTGGTGGATGGGGTCGAAGGTTCCGCCCATCACGCCGAGGCGCGGGCGCCGCGCTGCCGAGGTCATGGCCGGACCGATGCGATCAGTGACCGCCGTGCTCGTGTCCGGCGTGGCGGGCGGCGTAGGCCTCGGCCTTCGAGCGGTGGCGGTTGGCGACGTCACGGTAGGAGTAGACGACGACGCCGAGCGCCACGAAGACCGAGAAGACGATGACGCCGAACCAGATCGGGTCGAACGGGAGTTCCCTCGCGTGGACGGTCTCGGTCATGAGAGTGCTCGTCTGCAGTGCGGTCGCCAGGCTCATCAGCCGTTCCTCCAGGTGTTTCGGGTGACGCTCGGGTCAGTCTATCGGTGCGGACGGGCGGGCGCGTGCTCAGCCGCGCACGTGGCCCGCGCCGCGCACGATCCACTTCGTGCTCGTGAGTTCGGGCAGGCCCATCGGGCCGCGGGCGTGCAGCTTCTGCGTCGAGATCCCGACCTCGGCGCCGAAGCCGAACTCCGCACCGTCGGTGAAGCGGGTCGAGGCGTTGACCATGACCGCCGCGGCATCCACCTCGTCGAGGAACCGCTCGGCGTTGCCGAGGTCGTTCGTGACGATCGATTCGGTGTGCTTGGTCGAGAACCGGCGGATGTGCGCGAGTGCATCGTCGAGCGAATCGACCACGCCCACGTTGAGGTCGAGGCTCATGTGCTCGGTGGCCCAGTCCTCGTCGGTGGTCGGCAGGGCGTCGGGGTGCAGGGCGCGCACGCGCTCGTCGCCGTGCACCGTGACCCCGGCTGCCTCGAGCCGGGCGAGCACGGGCGGCAGCAGCCGCTCCGCGGCGTCGGCGTGCACGAGCAGCGTCTCGAGTGCGTTGCAGACACTGGGTCGCTGCACCTTCGCGTTGTGGACGAGGTCGACCGACCAGTCCTCGCGCGCGCTCGCGTCGAGGAACATGTGCACGACTCCGGCCCCCGTCTCGATCACGGGAACGGTGGCCTCGTCGACGACGGCGCGGATCAGGGCGGCGCTCCCCCGCGGGATCAGCACGTCGACGTGGTCGCGAGCGCGCATCAGGTGGCGTGCGCCCTCGCGGCCGAAGTCGTCGACCCTCTGCACGAGGTCGCCGGGCAGACCGGCGCCCGCGATCGCCTCGCGGAGCACCTCGACGAGCACGGCGTTGGTGCGCTCCGCAGCGGAGCCGCCGCGCAGGGCGACCGCATTGCCGCTCTTCAGGGCGAGCGCCGCGATGTCGACCGTGACGTTCGGCCGGGCCTCGTAGATCGCGCCGACGACGCCGAGCGGCACGCGCACCTGCTCGATGCGCACGCCGTTCGGGAGGGTGCGACCGCTCACGGTCTCACCCACGGGGTCGCCGAGCCCGACCACGTCGAGCACGGCGTCGGCGATGGCGCCGATCCGCACCTCGTCGAGGGCGAGGCGGTCGAGCAGGCCGGTGCCGAGCCCCGCCGCGCGACCGCGTTCGAGGTCGTCGCGGTTCGCAGCGACGATGTCGTCGACGCGCGCCCGGAGCCGTTCCGCGATCGCCGCGAGCGCGGCATCCTTCTCGGCGGTCGTCGCACGCGCGAGTCGGCGCGATGCCTCCTTCGCGGCGGCGAGGCGCGCGTCGAGCACCTCGGCGAGGTCGGCGGGGGCGGTGGCGACGTCGGTCATGCGTCCAGCCTAGTTCCGCACCCGAGGGCGGATGCCGCGTGTGACGTCAGCCTGCAGCGGGCTCGAACCAGGTGCCCACGGGCTCCCCCGCGAGCGCCTCGTCGACGAGCGAGGTCGCCGTCACGAGCACGCCGGTGCCGGATGCCGCGGCGATGCGTGCGGCCGAGACCTTCGTCTCCGCGCCGCCGGTGCCGACGCCGGCGCGGCCGATCGAGCCGATCTCGACGCCCGCCAGCTCGTCGCCGAACGGCACGTGCGTGATGCGCTCCGCGCCCGGAAGGTGCGGCGGCCTCGTGTACAGCGCGTCCACGTCGGAGAGCAGGACGAGCAGGTCGGCACCCGTGAGCTCGGCGACCATCGCGGCGAGCCGGTCGTTGTCGCCGAACCGGATCTCGTGCGTCGCGACCGTGTCGTTCTCGTTCACGATGGGCAGGATCCGCAGGCCGAGCAGACGTTCCATGGCGCGCTGCGCGTTCAAGCGGTGGGTCGAGTTCTCGAGGTCGCCCGCGGTGAGCAGGACCTGGCCGGCGACGATCCGGTAGCGCCGCAGCGACTCCTGGTACCGGTAGATGAGGATGTTCTGGCCGACGGATGCCGCGGCCTGCTGGGTCGCGAGGTCATCGGGCCGGGCGTCGAGCGCCAGGTACGGCATCCCGGTCGCGATCGCACCCGAGGAGACGAGCACGACCTCGGCGCCGCGCGCGTGCGCGCCCGCGAGGGCGTCGACGAGCGGGGCGATCTGGCCGACGTTCTCCCCGGAGATCGAGGAGGAACCGACCTTCACGACGATGCGCCGAGCGGAGGCGATCCCGTCGCGGGTCAGACCGGTCATCCCCGCCCCTCGTCGTCGGTGCCGGCGGCGTCCTGGTCGCCGACCCAGATGCCGGCCTCGCGCTCGCGCTCGAGTTCGGCGCGGGCCTCTGCCTTCGCGTCCATGCGCTCGTGGTACCCGCTGCGTCGTTCCGCGCGAGTGGCGCGGCGGCGCTCGTCGAGTCGGTCGTCGGTGCCGCGGGGGGACGACATCAGCTCGGCCGTCGAGGTGAGCGTCGGCTCCCAGTCGAAGACGACGCCGGCACCCGGTCCGATGACCACGGTCGAGCCGGCCACCGCACCGGCGCGGACGAGTTCGTCCTCGACGCCGAGGCGGGCGAGCCGGTCGGCGAGGTAGCCGACGGCCTCGTCGTTCTGGAAGTCGGTCTGCGCGACCCAGCGCTCGGGCTTGGTGCCGAGCACGCGATAGATCGTGCCGTAGCTGCCGCCCTCAGGCTTGACCACGAACTCGGCCTCGCGGACCGCCCTGGGACGGATCACGATGCGAGGCGCCTCGGGCTCCTGCGCCGCCTCGGCCCGGGCACGGTCGACCTCCTCGCCGAGCGCGAAGCCGAGCTGTCGGAGGCCCTCGTGGCTGACGGTCGAGATCTCGAACACGCGGTAGCCGCGCGACTCGAGCTCCGGGCGGACGAAGTCCGCGAGTTCGCGCGCCTCGGGGACGTCGATCTTGTTGAGCGCGACGAGCTGCGGACGCTCGAGGAGCGGCACCTGGCCTTCGGGCACCTCGTACGCCTCGAGTTCGCGGAGGATCACCTCGAGGTCGGTGATGGGGTCGCGGCCCGGCTCGAGCGTCGCGCAGTCGAGCACGTGCAGCAGCGCCGAGCAGCGCTCGACGTGACGGAGGAACTCGAGCCCGAGGCCCTTGCCCTCGCTCGCGCCCTCGATGAGGCCCGGAACGTCGGCGACGGTGAAGCGGTGGTCGCCGGCCTGCACGACGCCGAGGTTCGGGTGCAGCGTGGTGAACGGGTAGTCGGCGATCTTGGGCCGCGCCGCGGACAGCGCGGCGATGAGGCTCGACTTGCCGGCCGACGGGAAGCCGACGAGTGCGACATCCGCGATGGTCTTCAGCTCGAGCGTGACCTCGCCCTCGTAGCCGGGCGTGCCGAGCAGCGCGAAGCCGGGGGCCTTCCGCTTCGGGGAGGCGAGCGCCGCGTTCCCGAGGCCGCCTTGGCCGCCGGGCGCCACGACGAACCGCATCCCGGCCTCGGTGAGGTCGACGAGCTCGGCGCCGGCGTCGTCCTTGACGACGGTGCCGACGGGCACGGGCAGCTCGAGGATCTCGCCGGCGGCACCGGACCGATTGTCGCCGGCGCCGGGCTGGCCGTTCTCGGACGAGCGGTGCGGTCGGCCGTGGTACGCCAGGAGGGTCGTGACCTGCGGGTCGGCCACGAGGACGATGTCGCCGCCGTCGCCGCCGTTGCCGCCGTCGGGGCCGGCGAGCGGCTTGAACTTCTCACGGCGCACCGACACGCAGCCGTTGCCGCCGTGGCCGGCGCGCAGGAACAGGCGCACCTGGTCGACGAAGCTCACCATCGCCGCATCACTACTCCTTCTCGGGAAACACGTGAGGGCGAGCCGAAGCCCGCCCTCACGAAAACCGGTCGCTGCTTACGCGTCGACCGAGACGATGTTCACGACCTTGCGGCCGCCCTTGTTGCCGAACTCGACGGCGCCCGCCTCGAGGGCGAACAGCGTGTCGTCGCCGCCGCGACCCACACCCGCACCGGGGTGGAAGTGCGTGCCGCGCTGGCGGACGAGGATCTCGCCGGCCGAGACGACCTGGCCGCCGAAGCGCTTCACGCCGAGGCGCTTGGCGTTCGAGTCACGACCGTTGCGAGTGGAGCTCGCACCCTTCTTGTGTGCCATAGTCCCTGTCTCCTCTGGCCGTTACTTGATGCCGGTGATCTTGACGCGCGTGAGCTCCTGACGGTGGCCCTGGCGCTTCTTGTAGCCGGTCTTGTTCTTGAACTTCTGGATCACGATCTTCGGACCGCGCAGGTCGTTCAGGACCTCGGCCGTGACCGTGACCTTGGCGAGCGACTTCGCGTCGGAGGTGATCTTGTCGCCGTCCACGAGGAGGACGGGCGTGAGCTGGACGTTGCCGTCCTTGTCGGCCGCGATCCGGTCCATCGTCACGATGGTGCCGACCTCGACCTTCTCCTGCCGGCCACCGGCGCGCACTACTGCGTAAACCACTTCTCGTACCTATCTCCGGGGAGCCTTGCGACTCCGTCTACTTGATGGGATGTCACTGCGCGGGAGACCCCAGCGGGAAGGAGGGTCGTCACTGCCAGAAAACTGTGCGTGCCGTCCGGGATAAGCGGTGGCACCAACGGTCGAGTTTACCGGAAGCCGGCAGGGCGGTCAAACGCGCTCCGACCGCGTGTCGTCGGGGCTCCGAGCGGATGCCACGGGCGCGGCGTACACTCGCTCCATGGCCGTGCTGATCGACCCGCCGCTCTGGCCCAAGCACGGCACCGTCTGGTCGCACCTGGTGAGCGACACGTCGATCGAGGAACTCGTCGAGTTCGCCGATCGGACGGGCATCCCACGGCGCGGTTTCGACCTCGACCACTACGACGTGCCCGCCGAACGGTACGACGAGCTCGTCGCGGCAGGGGCCGAACCCGTGCCGCCGCGCGACCTCGTCCGCCGGCTCGCAGCGAGCGGCCTGCGGGTCACGCCGCGCGAGCGGCGGGCCTCACTCGGTCGCTGAGTCCGCCGACGAGCCGTCCGGTCGGGTGATGACGGGCGGAGCGCCCGCCGGGCTCAGCGCGGCCGTGGAGACGCGACGACCGCGCGAGCGCGAGCGTCCCTCCCCTGCCGCCTTCGGCGCAGGAAGCGAATCGAGCACCGAGTCGAGCAGGTTCTCGGCTTCGGCCACGCGACCGGGCCGCTCGCGGCGCACGGGCGCTTCGGGCAGGTCGATCAGGGCCGCCGTGCGCGACTCCGCCTTCTCCGCGGCGGGCGCCGGCTCGTCCCCCGGTCGATCTCCGGATGCCTCGGCGGCGCGATCCTCGCGATCGCCTGACGGCGAGCGGTCGCCGCTCTGCTGCGACCCCGAACCGCGCGAGCGACGCCGGCCGCGCCGGCGCTCGCTCCGCTGGCCCGGCTCGGTGCCGGCGGGCGCGGCATCCGTCGTCTCGGACTCCCGGGCGGCGGCCTTCGACGCGCCCTCGACGGCCGTCTCGCTCGACGCCGGCGCCTCGGTCGGGGCCGATGCGTCGGCGGACTGGGCCGGACGGTGCTCCTGGTGCGCGACGGTCGACGCGGCGATCTGGGCGAGCGCGTTCTTCACATCCTCCGTGATCGCGTGCGTGCCCTGGTGCGCCTTGTCGACGGCCGGCTGCTGCGACTGACCGCCGTTGCCGCCGCCGTTGCCGCCGCCGCGGTTGCGGCGCCGCTCGACCTGCTGCTGCGGAGCACGGTGCTTCGCCACCGGCTCGTGGTGGACGATGATGCCGCGACCGGCGCAGACCTCGCAGGGCTCGCTGAAGGTCTCGAGGAGTCCGAGCCCCAGCTTCTTGCGCGTCATCTGCACGAGGCCGAGGGAGGTGACCTCGGCGACCTGGTGCTTCGTGCGGTCGCGCGAGAGGCACTCGACGAGGCGGCGCAGCACGAGGTCGCGGTTGGACTCGAGCACCATGTCGATGAAGTCGACCACGATGATCCCGCCGATGTCGCGCAGACGCAGCTGGCGGACGATCTCCTCTGCGGCCTCGAGGTTGTTCTTGGTGACCGTCTCCTCGAGGTTGCCGCCGGAGCCGACGAACTTGCCGGTGTTGACGTCGACGACGGTCATCGCCTCGGTGCGGTCGATGATGAGCGAGCCGCCGGAGGGGAGCCACACCTTGCGCTCGAGGGCCTTCTCGATCTGCTCGGTGATGCGGAATTGGTCGAACGCGTCGCGCTCGCCCTCGTAGGCCTCGACGCGCTCGAGCAGGTCGGGCGCGACCTGGCCGAGGTACTTCTCGATCGTCCGGCGCGCGTCGTCGCCCTCGATGATCATCTTCTGGAAGTCCTCGTTGAAGACATCGCGGACGATCTTGATGAGCAGGTCGGGCTCGGAGTGCAGGAGTGCCGGGGCCTGGACCTTCTCGATCGTCTGCGAGATGTCGGCCCACTGGCTGATGAGCCGGTTCACGTCGAGCGTGAGCTGCTCCTCGGTGGCGCCCTCCGCGGCCGTGCGGACGATGACGCCCTGGTTCTCGGGGAGCACCTCCTTCAGGATCTTCTTGAGGCGCGCGCGCTCGGTGTCGGGGAGCTTGCGGCTGATGCCGTTCATCGAGCCGTTCGGCACGTACACGAGGTAGCGGCCCGGGAGCGAGATCTGGCTGGTCAGGCGAGCGCCCTTGTGGCCGACCGGGTCCTTCGTGACCTGGACGAGCACGCGGTCGCCCGGCTTCAGCGCGAGCTCGATGCGGCGCGGCTGGTTCTTCTCGCCGTTCTCGGCGGCGGCCTCCCAGTCGACCTCACCCGAGTAGAGCACGGCGTTGCGGCCACGGCCGATGTCGACGAACGCGGCCTCCATCGACGGCAGCACGTTCTGCACGCGGCCGAGGTAGACGTTGCCGATGAGCGACGCATCCTGGTTGCGGGCGACGTAGTGCTCGACGAGCACGTCGTCCTCGAGGACGCCGATCTGGATGCGGCCGCCCTTCTGGCGCACGACCATCTGCCGGTCGACCGACTCGCGACGCGCGAGGAACTCGGCCTCGGTGATGACCGCGCGGCGGCGACCCGCGTCGCGGCCGTCGCGACGGCGCTGCTTCTTCGCCTCGAGGCGGGTCGAGCCCTTGACCTTCTGCGGCTCCGTGATGAGCTCCGGCTCGCGGGGCTTGCGGACCTTGACGACCGTGTTCGCCGGATCGTCGTCGTTCGTCCGCGACTCCTCGCCGCTGCGGCGGCGCGACCGGCGTCGCACGCTCGATCCCTCGCGGTCGGCCTCGCGCGCGCCGTCGCGATCGTCACCGCGCTCGGGACCGGACCCGGCCGGCGGCGCGTAGACGGGCGGCGCGTGGAAGATGAGCGACGTGGTCGAGAGCACCGACGGGATCGGCGACTCGGTCTCGGCCGTTCCGTCCGCGGCGGATGCCTCGTCGGCGCTCTCCGCGGTGGCCTCGGCTTCCTCGGTGGCGGCCTGCCGGTCATCGGCCCCGGCGTCGCCGCCGGGCGTGTCGGCGGTCCCACCCGCGGGAGCCTCGGACGAGCCTGCGTCGGCGACGGGCAGGCCGTTGGGCGACTGGTCGCCCGCCGTCTCCTCGACCGGCGCGCTCTCGGCGGCGGCGGTCGATGCCTCCTCGGCCGGCTCCTGCTCGGCCGGCGCGGCCTCCTCGCGAACCGGGGCATCATCCGTGTACCGGGGGACGACCTGGGCACGACGACCCGTGCGGCGACTCCCGAAGAGCCCTCCGCGACGACGAGGCTCGTCGCCACCGGGTTCGGTCGGCGGTGTTGCGTTCTCTTCCACCATCTCTGGTGCACTCCTACACCGGGTGCGACGGCCGCGCCGTCGTTCCCGTACTCCTCAGAGCGGTCCGGCGCGTTTCGCGCTGGTCCGCCAATCCTTCACTGCTGCGCCCGGCGGGTGCCGGTGACGCCAAATCTCGCGGTTCCTCCGCGGATGGGATGCGGTGCATCCTCGAAGCCCTCGTTGGCGTCGCACCGGGCGCGGCCCGGGCGACTGCAACGATTATCGCACGCTCTCCCAGCGACCCGGCGAATCGCCGTGCCAGAATCGGGGTCATGCCCGAATCCCCCCGCGGATCCCGACCGATCGGCATCGCCGTCTTCCTCCTCGTCGCGGGAGCGCTGGGGCTCCTCGCCGCGTTCGAGCTGTCGCTCGAGAAGGTGCTCACGCTCGCCGATCCGAGTCACATCCCGAACTGCAATGTCGGCGTCCTCGTCGGCTGCAGCACCAACCTCGCGTCGTGGCAGGGCAGCCTGTTCGGGTTCCCGAACCCGTTCATCGGGCTCATGGCATGGCCGGTGGTCATCACGATCGCGATGGCGCTGCTCGCGGGCGCGAGCTTCGCCCGGTGGTTCTGGATCGGGCTGAACGTGGGCGTCACGGGTGCCGTCGTGTTCGTGGGCTGGCTGATCTACCAGAGCATCTACGCGCTCGACGTGCTGTGCCCCTGGTGCATGCTCACCTGGGCGGTGACGATCCCGACGTTCCTCGTCGTGACGCTGCGGAACCTCCGCGACGGCGTGTTCGGCTCCGCGCCCGGCCTCCGGCGTTTCGGGGCAACCGCCATGGGGTGGATCGTCGTGATCACGGCGGCCTGCTACGCGCTCGTGATCGTCCTCGCACAGGCGCAGATGAACGCGATCCCGCGCGTCATCATCGACCTGCAGAACCTCTTCTGACCCTCGACGGCCGTCGCGACGAGCGGGCGCGGAGACGACGGCGGGGCCGCGGCATCCGCTGATCGGATGCCACGGCCCCGCGCCGCACGTGGCTCAGGCGAACCAGAGCGAGAGCTCGCGCTCGGCCGACTCGACCGAGTCCGAGCCGTGCACGAGGTTCTGCTGGACCTTCAGCCCCCAGTCGCGGCCGAAGTCGCCGCGGATCGTTCCGGGCAGCGCCGTCGTCGGGTCGGTGGCGCCCGCGAGCACGCGGAAGCCCTCGATCACGCGGTTGCCCGCGACGCGCATCGCGACGACGGGTCCCGACTCCATGAACTCCATGAGCGGCTCGTAGAACGGCTTGCCCTCGTGCTCGGCGTAGTGCTGCGCGAGCAGGTCGCGGTCGGCCTGCACCATGCGGATGTCGACGAGGGAGTAGCCCTTGGCCTCGATGCGGCGCAGGATCTCGCCGGTGAGGTTGCGCGCGACGCCGTCGGGCTTGACGAGGACGAGGGTCTCTTCGATGGCGGTGGTCATGCGGATTCCTTTCCTGGGTCGGCGACCGCGGCGGCCTCGGCCGCCCGGGCACGATCGATGCGCGCGCCGACGATCATGCAGTACACCCACATGCCGCCGAACAGCGCGCCGACGACGAACATCGCCGGGTTGAGGAGCCCCGAGAGGATGAGGAGCGCCTGCAGGGCCCAGCCCAGCACGTACGCCCACTCGTAGCGGAGCAGGGGGATGGTGAGGACGAGGCCGAGGATCACGACGCCGCCCGCCGCCAGCGGCACCCACGACGGCAGGCCGAACGCGCCGCCGTCCTCGCGGGAGAGACCCCAGATCACGAGGGCCGCGAGGAAGACGACCACGATCTCGAAGGTGAGCACGATCGACGCGAGGCTCTCGCGCACGGAGCGCACCCGGCGGGCCGGACGGACCGGATCACCCTCGATGCCGTCGACCGGCTGGTCCGCACCCATCGGCTCGTCGCCGGGGTTCGGTGCGGCGGCGGTCATCGGTCGCTCCAGCCGCGGTCCTCGGCGATCGCGAGCACGTCGCCGACGAGCGTGATCGACCCGGTGACGACGACGGCGCGCTTCTCGGCGCGCCCGGCCCAGTCGCGAGCCTCGTCGAGGGCGTCGTCGAGTCGCTCGGCGACGTCGACGCGGTCGGATCCGACGACGGATGCCACGACGGTCGCGAGCTCGTCGGCGGGCACGGCACGGTCGGACTCGGATCGGGTCGCGATGAAGTGCGCTCCGGTGGGCTCGAGCGCACGCACGATGCCCGCGGCGTCCTTGTCGCCGAGCACGCCGAGCACGACGACCAGCTCGTCGAAGTCGAACACCTCGCCGAGCGCCGCGACGAGGGCCGTCGCACCGTGCGGGTTGTGCGCGGCATCGACGAGGATCGTCGGTTCGGTCGACACGAGCTGCAGGCGGCCGGGTGAGGTGACGGCACCGAGGCCCGCCTCGAGCACGTCGTCGGCGAGCCGCACCGCGCGGCCGAGGAACGCCTCGACCGCGGCGATCGCGACGGCCGCGTTCTCGGCCTGGTGGCGGCCGTGCAGCGGAAGCGCGAGGTCGCGGTACTCCCCCGCGAGCCCGCGGACCGAGACGAGCTGCCCGCCGACGGCCACGCGCGAGTCGACCACGGCGAAGGCCCCGCCCTCGACCGCGAGGCTCGCCTCGTTCCGCTCGGCGACCTCGCTCAGCACGGTGAGGGCCGATGGGTCCTGGAACGCGGTCACGACCTCGGCGCCGGGCTTGATGATCCCGGCCTTGGTCCGCGCGATCTCCTCGACGGTGCGGCCGAGCCGCTCCTCGTGGTCGATCGCGATCGGCGTGATCACGGCGACCTGGCCGTCGGCGACGTTCGTGGAGTCCCATTCGCCGCCCATGCCGACCTCGAGCACGACGACGTCGACCGGAGCGTCGGCGAAGGCCGCGAACGCCAGCACGGTCAGGGCCTCGAAGTAGGTGAGCGCCTCCTCGTCGGCGGCTCGCAGCTCGTCGTCGACGATCGCGACGACGGGCGTGATCTCCTCCCAGATGCGGGCGACGGCCTCGTCGGCGATCGGCTCGCCGTCGACGCGGATGCGCTCCGTGAACCGGACGAGGTGCGGGCTTGTCAGCAGTCCGGTCCGGAGTCCCTGCGCGCGCAGGATCGACTCGATCATCCGGCTCGTCGACGTCTTGCCGTTGGTACCGGTGAGGTGGATGACGGGGGCCGCGCGGTGCGGGTCGCCGAGGAGCTCCACGGCGCGGCGGGTCGCGTCGAGCCGCGGCTGCGGCGCCGACTCGCCGACGCGCGCGAGCAGGTCGGCGTAGACGGCGTCGGCCGCGTCGCGCTCCTCAGGGGACGAGTCAGGGATCGCGTCGGTCATCTGGCGTCCTCCGTCAGCTTCGACACCGCGACGAGCAGCTTCGAGCCGTCGCCGAGCCGGTGGGCGGTCTCGCCGTCGACCTCGCCGACCGTGACGAGCAGCTCCGGAGCGAGCGTCTCGCGGCCGATGAGGTCCCGGTGCACCTCGGCGGCCT
The DNA here is from genome assembly GCF_051715505.1 of Agromyces excoecariae. Classification (NCBI taxonomy): domain Bacteria; kingdom Bacillati; phylum Actinomycetota; class Actinomycetes; order Micrococcales; family Microbacteriaceae; genus Agromyces; species Agromyces excoecariae. The sequence continues at coordinate 24,639 of NZ_JBPSLA010000012.1, forward strand.
CCGCGCCGGCGGCGTCGAGCGTGAGGTCGAGGCGGATGCGATCGCCGACCTCCAGCCCGGCAGCCTTGCGGGACTCCTGCACGGCGCGGACGATGTCGCGCGCGAGGCCCTCGGCCTCGAGCTCGGGCGTCGTACGCACGTCGAGGATCGCGAAGCCGCCGTCGGCGAGGAGGCCGAGCGCGTTGCCGCCGTCGGCACCGCCGCTCGCCTCGAGCACGAGGTCGTACTCGCCCGGCTCGAGCGCGATGCCGCCGGCCATGACCGCGTCGCCGTCGAGCGACCAGTCGCCGCCGCGGGCCGCCTGGATCGCCTGCTGCACCTGCTTGCCGAGCCGCGGACCCGCGGCGCGGGCGTTCACCGTGAGCCGCTTGGTCACGCCGTAGGCCGCAGCGCTCGAGTCGTCGAGCTCGACGAGGTCGACGCGCTTGACGTTGAGCTCGTCGCGCAGGATCGACTCGAAGGGCGCGAGGCTCGCGGCATCCGTCGTCACGACCGTGAGCGACGCGAGCGGCAGCCGGACGCGACGACCGGCCTGCTTGCGGAGCGCGAGCACCGCTCCGGTGACCTCGCGCACGGCGTCCATGGCCGCGACGAGCTCGGGGTCGGCCGGGAACTCCTCGGCGGCGGGCCAGTCGGCCAGGTGCACGCTGCGACCGCCCGTGAGGCCGCGCCAGACCTTCTCGGTCACGAGCGGCAGCATCGGCGCCGCGAGGCGCGTGAGCGTCTCGAGCACGGTGTACAAGGTGTCGAACGCCTCGGCACCGGCGCCGTCCTCGCCCACACCCTGCCAGAACCGGTCGCGCGAGCGACGCACGTACCAGTTGGTGAGCACGTCGCCGAAGTCGCGGAGCTTCTGCGAGGCGAGGGTCGTGTCGAAGTCCTCGTAGTCGGCCGTCACGGCCTCGACGAGGTCGCGGAGCTTCGCCAGCAGGTACCGGTCGAGCACGTCGGTCGACGTCGTCGAGCGGGATGCCTCGTAGCCGCCCTCCCTCGCCGTGTTGGCGTACAGCGAGAAGAAGTACCACGTGCTCCAGAGCGGCAGCATCAGCTGGCGCACGCCCTCGCGGATGCCCTCCTCCGTCACGACGAGGTTGCCGCCGCGCAGCACCGGGCTCGACATGAGGAACCAGCGCATCGCGTCGGATCCGTCGCGCTCGAACACCTCTGAGACGTCCGGATAGTTGCGGAGCGACTTCGACATCTTCTGCCCGTCGCTGCCGAGCACGATGCCGTGGCTCACGACGTTCTTGAACGCCGGACGATCGAAGAGCGCGGTGGCGAGCACGTGCATGACGTAGAACCATCCGCGCGTCTGGCCGATGTACTCGACGATGAAGTCGGCGGGGTTGTGCGTGTCGAACCAGTCCTGGTTCTCGAACGGGTAGTGCACCTGCGCGAAGGGCATCGAACCCGAGTCGAACCACACGTCGAACACGTCGCTGATGCGGCGCATCGTCGACGTCCCGGTCGGGTCGTCGGGGTTCGGCCGCGTGAGCTCGTCGATGTAGGGGCGGTGCAGGTCGGGCTCACCCTCGGGGTTGCGAGGCACCCGGCCGAAGTCGCGCTCGAGCTCCTCGAGCGAGCCGTACACGTCGACTCGCGGGTACTCGGGGTCGTCGCTCTTCCACACCGGGATGGGCGAGCCGAAGTACCGGTTGCGGCTGATCGACCAGTCGCGGGCGTTGCCCACCCACTTGCCAAACTGGCCGTACTTGACGTTCTCGGGGACCCAGGTGATGTCCTCGTTGAGCTCGCTCATGCGGTCGCGGAACTCGGGCACGCGCACGAACCAGCTCGAGACCGCCTTGTAGATGAGCGGGTTCCGGCAGCGCCAGCAGTGCGGGTACGAGTGCTCGTAGCTCGCCTGCCGGAGGAGGCGCCCCTCCGCCTTCAGCAGCTGGGTGAGCGGCTTGTTCGCGTCGGACCACAGCAACCCCGCGACATCCGTCACCTCCGGGAGGAACCGGCCCGAGTCGTCGACCGAGATCACGACGGGGATGCCGTTGGCCTCGCAGACCTTCTGGTCCTCCTCGCCGTAGGCGGGCGCCTGGTGGACGATGCCCGTGCCGTCCTCGGTCGTGACGTAGTCGGCGACGAGCACGCGCCAGGCGCGCTCGAGCCCGAACCGCTCGACGTCGGCGTAGTAGTCGAAGAGCCGGTCGTAGGTGACGTCTTCGAGCTCGGCGCCCTGCACCGTCCGCGAGACCGCGGCGCGTGCCTCGTCGGGCGAGTCGTAGCCCAGCTCCTTCGCGTAGTTGCCCACGAGGTCGAGCGCGAGCAGGTACTCGGCGCCCAGCACCTCGGTGTCGTCGGTGCCGCCCGGGGCGTGCTCGCGGAGGACGGTCGCGTCGGGTGTGCCGTTCGGACCGGCGGGCACGACCGCGTAGGTGATCTCGGGCCCCACGGCGAGCGCGAAGTTCGTCGGGAGCGTCCAGGGCGTGGTCGTCCAGGCGAGCGCGCGCACCGCGGTGAGGCCGAGCGCCTCGGCCTTCGGCCCCGTGAACGGGAAGGTGACCGTGACCGTCTGGTCCTGCCGCGGCTTGTAGACGTCGTCGTCCATGCGGAGCTCGTGGTTCGACAGCGGAGTCTGGTCGCGCCAGCAGTAGGGCAGCACGCGGTGCCCCTCGTAGGCGAGGCCCTTCTCGTGCAGCGTCTTGAAGGCCCAGAGCACCGACTCCATGAACGTCACGTCGAGCGTCTTGTAGTCGTTCTCGAAGTCGACCCACCGCGCCTGGCGCGTGACGTAGTCCTGCCACTCCTCGGTGTAGCGGAGCACGGCGTCGCGCGCGGCGCGGTTGAACGCGGCGATGCCCATCTCCTCGATCTGCACCTTGTCGGTGATGCCGAGCTGGCGCTCGGCCTCGAGCTCGGCGGGGAGGCCGTGGGTGTCCCAGCCGAACCGGCGGTGGACCTGCTTGCCGCGCATGGTCTGGAACCGCGGGAAGACGTCCTTCGCGTATCCGGTGAGGAGGTGCCCGTAGTGCGGCAGGCCGTTCGCGAACGGCGGGCCGTCGTAGAAGACCCACTCCTCGGCGCCCTCGCGCTGGTCGATCGAGGCCTGGAAGGTGCCGTCGGCCTTCCAGTGCGCGAGCATCTCCTGCTCGATCGCCGGGAAGGACGGCGACGGCGTGACGGACTGCGGCTCGGGGTCCTGGCCCTTGGGGTACAACGCTCGCTCCTGCTGGATCTCGCCGGTTCACGAGGACGGCTGGCTCGTCGAGCCCCACCGCGGTACCACCCCGCTTGCCCCGGCGATGCCGGAACCTCTCGTTCGTCAGCTGTGACGGGCTGGACCCGTTCGGTTCTACTGACGGGACGGACGCCGGGGCACCGTTCCGCGTTCTTCCGAAGACTCCCCGGTGATGGCCGGATCGACGTCGCTGTCGTCAATGGTACCGCGCGCTCCGCCGCACCGCGCCCCCGCCCCGCGTCGCCGGTGGCTCAGCGCCACGCCTCGCGCACCAGCGCGAGCAGTGCCTCGCGGTCGACGCCGTTCAGTCGCGCCTCGTCGACGAGGTCGTGGATGGCGCCGGCCAGCGCCGTGTGGTGGCCGAGCCGCTTCGCGACCGTCGCGCCCCGCCCCGGGTGCAGCTCGATGAACCCCTCGTCGCGGAGCAGCCGGTACGCACGCAGCGCGGTGTTCACGTTGACGCCGAGCTGGGCGGCGAGCCCGCGGGCGGGCGGCAGGCGCTCGCCGAACCCGATCCGCCCGTCGACGATCGCGGCGCGCAGGGCGTCGGCGAGTCGTTCGAAGATCGGTCCTGGGTCGGCCGGGTCGATGGCGATGCGCACGCGATGATCGTACCTATTGCGCTAGTCGCCATGTCACAACCATCGCAACTCGGTTGTCGAGGCATCCGCTCGCTGTCAGGATGGCTCCCCGTGACCACCGAAGCCCCATCCCCCGCTTCCCTTCCCGCCGCCTCGTCGCCGGTCCGCCGCGTCGCCTGGGCGTCGATGATCGGAACCTCGCTCGAGTCGTTCGACTTCTACGTCTTCGCCTACTTCAGCGCCTACTTCATCGGCCCGCTGTTCTTCGACCCGCTCGGCACGTTCGGCGGCACGCTCGCCGCGTTCGCCACGATCGGCGTCGCGTTCGTGGTGCGCCCGCTCGGCGCCGCGATCTTCGGCCACATGGGCGACCGGCTCGGTCGACGCGCGACGCTGCTGTGGACCGTCGGCATCATGGGCGTCGCGACCGGCCTCATCGGCCTGCTCCCGACGTACGCGCAGGCCGGATGGCTCGGCGCGGTGCTCCTCGTGCTGCTGCGCGTCGCACAGGGCCTGTCCCTCGGCGGCGAGTGGGGCGGCTCGATCCTGCTCGCGACCGAGCACTCGAGCCCGGTCAAGCGCGCGTTCTACGCCGCCGTGCCGCAGCTCGGCTCCCCCGTCGGCTCGATCCTCTCCGCCGTCGTCTTCATCGTGATGACCCTCGCGCTGCCCGCCGAGGAGCTCGCGGCGTGGGGATGGCGGATCCCGTTCCTCCTCGCGATCCCGCTCCTCGCGGTCTCGCTCTACCTGCGCCTGACGATCGACGAGACGCCGGTCTTCAAGGCCGTCGTCTCCGAGCAGCGGCGCGACCGCGTGCCGTTCGCGACCATGTTCCGCGCGCAGCCCGCGGCGCTCGCCATCGCGTTCGGTGCGGCGCTGCTCGGCATCGGCTCGTACTCGCTGATGAACACCTACACGATCAACTACGGCGTGGGGACGCTCGGCTTCAGCTTCCAGGACCTGCTCGTGGCGACCACCATCGGCGGGCTCCTCCAGCTGGTCACCATCCCGCTGTTCGGCTGGTGGGCGACGCGCATCGGCTCGGCGAGGGTCGTCGCGTACGGCGCGCTCGGCACGCTGCTCATCACCTTCCCGATGTACTGGCTGCTGCAGTTCTCGAGCTTCCCGGTGCTCGTCGGCACGATGATCGTGGGCGGCATCCTGCCGACCATGTCGTGGGCGGCGCTCGGCGGACTCATGAACGACCTGTTCGCCGACCACTACCGGTACTCGGCGCTCTCGGTCGCGTACGCGGTCGCGGCGGCCGTCAGCGGGTTCATCCCGCTCGTCACGGCGCTGCTCGGCGAGTCGACCGGCTACGTCTGGTGGCACCCCGGCGTCGTGCTCGCGCTGCTCTCGGCGATCACGCTCGTCTCCGCCTGGGCGGCCGCGCGCATGCGACGGGCGCCGATCTCGGAGGACGGCCGAGAGGTGGAGACCGCGGCGGTCTGAGCCGGTCCGGCCCGAGGAACCGGGGCGGATGCCGCGGCGCGAGCCTGCGGCATCCGCCCCGTCGTCGTGTGGCGCCGCGCAGCCGCATCCCCGCCGGTCACGGCGGATTCCCCCGACTCCGGTACGCTTGACTGTCGCACATTCAGGCACCCCAATGGACTCGGTGCCGCACATACCGAACCGGAGCATCATGACCGACACCGCGCGCATTCCCGACAAGCCCGCCCTCGAGGGCCTCGAGGCCAAGTGGGGCGGCGTCTGGGAGACCGAGGGCACGTACCGGTTCGAGCGCGAGGGCGCGACCCGCGAGAGCATCTACTCGATCGACACGCCGCCGCCCACCGCGTCGGGGTCGCTGCACATCGGCCACGTGTTCTCGTTCACGCACACCGACGTCGTCGCGCGCTTCCAGCGCATGCGCGGCAAGCACGTCTTCTACCCCATGGGCTGGGACGACAACGGCCTGCCCACCGAGCGTCGGGTGCAGAACTACTACGGCGTGCGCTGCGACCCGTCGCTGCCGTACGTGGCCGACTTCGCTCCGCCGCACGAGGGCACCGAGGGCAAGACCATCAAGCCGGCCGACCAGGTGCCGATCAGCCGCCGCAACTTCATCGAGCTGTGCGAGCGCCTCACCGCAGAGGACGAGCAGCAGTTCGAGGCGCTCTTCCGCCAGCTCGCCCTCTCGGTCGACTGGACCCAGACCTACCGCACCATCGCCGACGAGGCGCTCTTCACCTCGCAGCTCGCGTTCGTGAAGAACGTCGAGCGGGGCGAGGCCTACCAGGCGCTCGCGCCGACCCTGTGGGACATCACGTTCCGCACCGCGGTCGCGCAGGCCGAGCTCGAGGACCGCGAGCAGCCGGGCCACTACCACCGCGTGGCGTTCGCGAAGCCCGACGGCGGGCACGTCGAGATCGAGACGAGCCGTCCCGAGCTCATCCCCGCGTGCGTGGCGCTCGTGGCCCACCCCGACGACGAGCGGTACCAGCCGCTGTTCGGCACGACCGTGACCACGCCCGTGTTCGGCGTCGAGGTGCCCGTGGTGGCGCACCACCTCGCGCAGAAGGACAAGGGCACCGGCATCGCCATGATCTGCACCTTCGGCGACGTGACCGACGTGGTGTGGTGGCGCGAGCTCGACCTGCCCAACCGCGCGATCATCGGCTTCGACGGCCGCATCATCGCCGAGGCGCCCGAGGCGATCTCCACGGAGGCCGGTCGCGAGGCGTATGCGAAGCTCGCGGGCAAGACCGCGTTCTCGGCCAAGCAGGCCGTCGTGGAACTCCTCCGCGAGTCGGGCGACCTCCTCGCCGACCCGAAGGCGATCACCCACCCGGTGAAGTTCTACGAGAAGGGCGACCGCCCGCTCGAGATCGTGTCGACGCGCCAGTGGTACATCGTGAACGGTGCCCGCGACGAGGGCCTGCGCGATCGCCTCGTGCAGCGCGGCCGCGACATCGACTGGCACCCCGACTTCATGCGCGTGCGCTACGAGAACTGGGTGGGCGGACTCGCCGGCGACTGGCTGATCTCGCGCCAGCGGTTCTTCGGCGTGCCGATCCCCGTCTGGTACCCGATCGACGCCGACGGCAACCCGGTGCACGACCAGCCGATCATCGCACCTCGTGAGATGCTGCCCGTCGACCCCTCGTCGGCGCCCGCACCCGGGTACGACGAGGCGCAGCGCGACCAGCCGGGCGGCTTCGTCGGGGAGCACGACATCATGGACACGTGGGCGACCTCGTCGCTCACCCCGCAGCTCGCAGCGGGCTGGGAGCGCGATCAGGAGTTGTTCGACCTCCTCTTCCCGTACTCGCTGCGACCGCAGGGCCAGGACATCATCCGCACCTGGCTGTTCTCGACCGCGCTCCGCGCCGAGCTCGAGCACGGCGTGGCGCCGTGGTCGAACGCGGCCATCTCCGGCTTCATCGTGGACCCCGACCGCAAGAAGATGTCGAAGTCGAAGGGCAACGTCGTGACGCCCGCCGGACTCCTCGACCAGCACGGCGCCGACGCGGTGCGCTACTGGGCGGCATCCTCGCGCCTCGGCACCGACGCGGCCTTCGACCCGCAGAACCCGACGCAGGTGAAGATCGGCCGCCGCCTCGCCATCAAGGTGCTGAACGCCGCGAAGTTCATCCTCGGGTTCGAGGGTCGAGCGGATGCCCCGGTCACCGTGCCCGTCGACCGCAGCATGCTCGCCGGGCTCGCGACGGTCGTCGAGCAGGCGACGCGCGCGCTCGAGTCCTACGACCACGCCCGCGCCCTCGAGGTCTCCGAGACGTTCTTCTGGACGTTCTGCGATGACTACCTCGAGCTCGTGAAGGAGCGGGCCTACGGCGAGGCGAGCCCCGAGCAGGCCTCCGCCGTCGCCGCGCTGAAGACCGCGCTCAGCGTGCTGCTGCGCCTCTTCGCGCCCGTGATCCCGTACGCCGCGGAAGAGGCGTGGAGCTGGTCGAACGACGGGTCGGTGCACCAGGCGGCGTGGCCCGCCGTCGACGAGCTCGCCGCACGCGGCGAGGCGGGCGTGGAGCTCCTCGAGCTCGCGAGCCTCGCCCTCACCGGCATCCGTCGCGCGAAGACCGACGCGAAGGCCTCGCAGAAGACGCCGGTCGCGAGCGCCGTGATCGCCGCGCCGGCCGCCGCGACCGCGCTCCTCGCCTCGGCCGAGGACGACCTGCGCGCCGTCGGACGCATCGCCGACCTCGGCTTCGCCGATGCCGAGGCACTGGAGGTGCGCGACGTCGTGCTCGAGGTCCCACAGGAGGAGGCGAGCGCATGAACGTGACCGTCCGGGATATCGCCGAGAACGACTTCTTCGCCTGGCTCCCGCTCTTCGACGCGTACTGCGCCGGCCGCGGCCGTCGGCTCGACGACACCAAGGCCCTCATCGTCTGGAGCTGGATCCAGGAGCCGCGCAATGCGCTCCGCGCGGCCGTCGCGGTCGACGACGAGGGGAACCTCGTCGGACTCGTGCACGCGCACCCCGAGCCGCGGACGCTCGACGCGAGCACGGGCATCGTCGTCGACGACCTCTTCGTCGTCGAGGCGCACCGTGGGGCGGGTGTCGCAGGTCGCCTGCTCGAGCACGTGCGCGCGCTCGCCGGCGACCTGCACGCGACCCGCATCACGTGGGCGACCGATCCGAGCGACGCCGAGGGCCTGCGCCTCTCGGACGAGGTCGCGCGCCGCTCCCCCGCGGTCGTCTTCGAGCTGGACCTCTGATGCAGCTCGGAACGCGCTGGGCGTTCGGCGACGAGCCGCCGCGATCGGTCCCGATGGAGCTTCGCCCGGGGATCGTCGCGGCGGAATCGGGCACGCCCGACGGCGCCGGCCGGCACTGGACCCTCACCTGGCTCGAGGGTCGGCCGATCGCGGAACTCGACGACGGCACGGTCGTGACGCTCGAGGCATCGGGCGACGACGTGGGCGACGACGGCGACGACTGGTAGCGGCCTCCGCCTACGCTCGGGCGAGGATCTCGCCGTGCGGCATGAGGAACCACCCGTCGGGGTCCGCCGCCCAGCGACTCCACGCCGCGGAGATCGCCTCGAGTTCCGCGCGCGAGGCGTGGCCCGACTCGATCGCGTGAGCGGCGAAGGTCGACTCGAGCGCGCGCTCGGCCCAGTTGCCGCCCCACCACTCGCGATCGCGATCCGAGGCGAAGACCCACACCGAGCCGCTCGCCTCGACCTCGGCGAACCCGGCCGCGCGCGCCCACCGCGTGAGGTGGCGCCCCGCGTTGCCGTCGCCGCCGTTCCACGCGCAGACGAGCTCGTTCAGTTCGCGCCATCGCAGCAGCTCCGACGAATCCGGACTCCAGATCACGCCGCCGTAGTCGACGTCGCGCGCGGCGAGCAGCCCGCCCGGCCGCAGCACGCGCCGGAACTCCCGGAGCGCGTCGACCGGGCGAGCCAGGTGCTGGAGCACCTGGTGGGCGTGTACCACATCGAACACGCCGTCGGGGAAGTCGAGACGGTAGGCATCACCCGTGCGGAACTCCGCGTTCGGCACGCCCTCGCTCTCGGCGAGGCCCTGCGCGCGGGCGACGACCTCCTCGGAGGCGTCGACGCCGACCACGTGTCCGGGACGCACGCGACGCGCGAGATCGAGGGTGATGGTGCCCGGCCCGCTGCCGATGTCGAGCACCCGCAGTCCCTCCCGGAGGTGCGGCGCGAGGTAGGCCGCGGAATTCTCGACCGTGCGCCATTCGTGCACTCGGAGGACGCTTTCGTGATGGCCGTGCATGTATGCGTCGCGGGTCGACGCCGCGCTGTGCTGCATAACCCGAGCCTATGCCCCGGCCGGCCCCGACACGCGGGCGAACGCCACGAGGGAGATCCCGTCCGGGACCTCCCTCGTGGATGGACGACTCAGATCGCGAAGCCGAGCGCGCGCATCATGTCGCGCCCGTCGTCGGTGATCCGCTCGGGACCCCACGGCGGCATCCACACCCAGTTGATGCGGAACCGCTCGACGGTGCCGTCGAGCGCCTCGGCCGTCTGCTCCTCGATGACGTCGGTCAGGGGGCAGCCCGCGCTCGTCAGGGTCATGTTGACGACGAGCGCGTCGTGCTCGTCATCCCAGTTCAGGTCGTAGATGAGCCCCAGGTCGACGATGTTGACGCCGAGCTCCGGGTCCACGACGTCCTTCAGCGCCTCGCTGATCTCGTCGTAGCGCTCTGGTGCGAGTGAAGTGACCATGTCCGTCAGGATACGCCCGGTTACTGGGTCGCCGACTCGGCGACGTGGTAGCGGTCGTACCCCTCCTCCTCGAGGCGGTCGGCGAGCTCGGGGCCGCCCTGCTCGGCGATCTTGCCCGCGACGAACACGTGCACGAAGTCGGGCGTGATGTAGCGGAGGATCCGCGTGTAGTGCGTGATGAGCAGGATGCCGAGCCCGGTGTTCGCATGCGCGCGGTTGACGCCCTCGGAGACGACCTTGAGCGCGTCGACGTCGAGGCCCGAGTCGGTCTCGTCGAGCACCGCGAACTTCGGCTTCAGCAGCTCGAGCTGGAGGATCTCGTTGCGCTTCTTCTCGCCGCCCGAGAAGCCCTCGTTGACGTTGCGCTCGGCGAAGCCGGAGTCCATCTTGAGGTTCGTCATGGCGCCGCGGACGTCCTTCAGCCAGGTGCGGATCGACGGCGCCTCGCCGTCGATCGCGGTCTTGGCGGTGCGGAGGAAGTTCGTGACCGTGACACCGGGGATCTCGACGGGGTACTGCATGGCGAGGAACATGCCCGCGCGGGCGCGCTCGTCGACCGACATCTCGAGCACGTTCTCGCCGTCGAGCAGGATCTCGCCCTCGACGACCGTGTACTTCGGGTGACCGGCGATCGTGTAGGCGAGCGTCGACTTGCCGGAGCCGTTCGGGCCCATGATCGCGTGGATCTCGCCCTCGCGGATGGTCAGGTCGACGCCGCGGAGGATCTCGCGGGTGCCCTGGTCGGTCTCGACGTTGACGTGCAGGTTCTTGATCTCGAGCACGGACATGGTGATTCGGTGTCTCTTTCGTTGGTGGCCGGCCGCGCGGGCCGGAAGCGATGGGAGGTCGGGGTCAGACGGCGAGCTTCACCGCGGGGTCGATGAAGACGCCCCCGTCGGTGATCTCGACCTGGTAGACGGGCACGGGCTCGTACGCCGGAAGCGTGAGCGGCTTGCCCGTGAGGAGGGAGAACTTCGAGCCGTGGGCCCAGCACTCGAGCGTGTCGTCCTCGACGAACCCCTCGGAGAGCGAGATGTCGCCGTGGGTGCAGGTGTCGCCGATGGCGAAGACGTCACCGGCCGCGTCCTTCACGACGGCGATCGGCACGCCGTCGACGACGAACTTCTGCGCCTCATTGACCGCGAGGTCGTCGACCCCGCACACGCGAGTGGATGCCACGTCAGCTCCCCTGGAGTTCCGCTTCGAGCGCCCGGATGAGACGCTCCTCGAGTTCGGCGTCGCCGATCTGCTGCACGACCTCGGCGAGGAAGCCGCGCACGACGAGGCGACGCGCCTCGTCCTCCGGGATGCCTCGCGCCTGGAGGTAGAACAACTGCTCGTCGTCGAACCGCCCGGTCGCCGACGCGTGGCCGGCGCCCTCGATGTCGCCCGTCTCGATCTCGAGGTTGGGGACCGAGTCGGCGCGCGTGCCGTCGGTGAGGACCAGGTTGCGGTTCTGCTCGTAGCTGTCGGTCCCGGTGGCCGTGTTGCCGATGAGCACGTCGCCGATCCAGACGCTGCGTGCGCCCTCGCCCTGCAGGGCGCCCTTGTACGTCACGCGCGAGCGGGTGTGCGGGGCGTCGTGGTGGACGAACACCTGCTGCTCCAGGTGCTGGCCGGCGTCGGAGAAGTAGAGTCCGAGCGCCTCGACGTCGGCGCCCTGCTCGGCCAGGTGGGTCGACGGGTTCACCCGCACGACCTTCCCGCCGAGGGAGACGACGATGTGCTTCAGCTTGGCGTCGCGGCCGATGCGGGCGAAGTGGCTCGCGAGGTGGACCGACTCGTCGGTCCACTCCTGGAGGGAGACCACCGTGAGGTTCGCGCCTTCGCCCACGACGACCTCGACGTTCTCCGTGAGGCGGGCATCGCCGATGCCGCGCAGCACGACGAGCGCCTGGCTGAAGGGCGCGGCCTCGATGATCGTATGGGCGGCGCGGGGGGCCGTGCCGAGACCCGAGCGCGTCACGGTCACGGTCTTGGGCTCCTCACCGGCGACCTCGACGAGCAGGGCCTCGCCGAAGCTCGACCAGGCGTTCGCCGACGCGCGCTCCTCGGGGATCCCGGCGCGCCCGATGCGGGCGTCGTCGCGGGCGATCCAGGAGAGCGAGACGCCCGCGGCATCCGTCGACTCGACCTCGACGCGCGAGCCGTCGAGCTCGCCGGAGGTGAGGTCGGCGAACGCGGCGACGGGCGAGTACTTCCACTCGTGCTCGCGACCCGTGATGGGCGCGAACTCGGCCACGTCGGTCGAGCGGAACCGCTCGGACCGCGTCTGGACGGGAACGATCGGGCCGTCGGAGTGCGCACGGATGCCGTGCTGCTCGGGGGTGGGCAGGGCGGTGCTCTGCATCGCGGTGCTCATCGGTTAGCCGACCGATCCTTCCATGCCCATCTCGATGAGCTTGTTGAGTTCCATCGCGTACTCCATGGGCAGCTCGCGCGCGATGGGCTCGATGAAGCCGCGCACGATCATGGCCATCGCCTCGTCCTCGGGGAGGCCGCGCGACATGAGGTAGAAGAGCTGCTCCTCGCTGACCTTGGAGACCGTGGCCTCGTGGCCGAGCTGCACGTCGTCGACGCGGATGTCGATCGCCGGGTAGGTGTCGGAACGCGAGATGGTGTCGACGAGCAGTGCGTCGCAGCGCACGGTGTTCGCCGAGTGGTGGGCGTTGGCGTCCACCCGCACCTCGCCGCGGTAGCCCGCACGGCCGCCGCCGCGTGCGATCGACTTGGAGACGATCGACGACTGCGTGTACGGGGCCATGTGGATCATCTTCGCGCCGGCGTCCTGGTGCTGGCCCGGGCCGGCGAACGCGACCGAGAGCGTCTCGCCCTTGGCGTGCTCGCCCATGAGGAAGATCGAGGGGTACTTCATCGTCACCTTCGAGCCGATGTTGCCGTCGACCCACTCCATGGTGGCGCCCTCGTGCGCGACCGCGCGCTTGGTGACGAGGTTGTAGACGTTGTTCGACCAGTTCTGGATCGTCGTGTAGCGCACGCGGGCGTTCTTCTTCACGATGATCTCGACGACGGCCGAGTGCAGGGAGTCCGACTTGTAGATCGGGGCGGTGCAGCCCTCGATGTAGTGGACGTAGCTGTCCTCGTCGGCGATGATCAGGGTCCGCTCGAACTGGCCCATGTTCTCGGTGTTGATGCGGAAGTAGGCCTGCAGAGGAATCTCGACGTGCACGCCCTTCGGGACGTAGACGAACGACCCGCCCGACCAGACGGCGGTGTTCAGCGCGGCGAACTTGTTGTCGCCGGCCGGGATGACGGTGCCGAAGTACTCCTCGAAGATCTCGGGGTGCTCGCGCAGCGCCGTGTCGGTGTCGAGGAAGATGACGCCCTGCTCCTCCAGGTCCTCGCGGATCTGGTGGTAGACGACCTCGGACTCGTACTGCGCGGCGACGCCCGCGACGAGTCGCTGGCGCTCGGCCTCGGGGATGCCGAGGCGCTCGTAGGTGTTGCGGATGTCCTCGGGCAGATCCTCCCACGTCTGGGCCTGCTTCTCGGTGGAACGGACGAAGTACTTGATGTTGTCGAAGTCGATGTCCGACAGGTCGGCGCCCCAGGACGGCATCGGCTTGCGGTCGAACAACTGGAGGCCGCGCATGCGTCGCTGCAGCATCCACTCCGGCTCGTCCTTCAGCCGCGAGATGTCGGCCACCACTTCGGGCGACAGGCCGCGACGAGCGGATGCTCCGGCCACGTCGGAGTCGGACCAGCCGAACTCGTACGTGCCGAGACCCTCCAGCTCAGGGCGGTCGATGAGTACGTCCGTCATGCTCTCCCTCTTCTCCTCCCGCGTACCGGCTATCAGTCCGGCCCACCCCCGGCCATCCGGTCGAGGTGCCGGTTCGGTCGTGGGGTGATGTGCGGGTGGCTTCGTCGCGAACCTACAATGGTGATGCGCCGCGCCGCACACGCGCGCGGAACCGCGTCAACCAATCAAGTCTATAGGGTCGAAGGTCCCGGAGTCCCGACTCCCAGAACCCTCACACTCCGACCCGGATCAGGAACTCGACGAGCCGTGAACCGCGTCATCGCCTGGCTGCCCGACCGCATCGACCGGCGCGTCCGCGTCGCCGCATGGCTCTCGTTCCTCGCGCAGACCATCATCATCGCCACGGGCGGCGCGGTGCGGCTGACCGGTTCCGGGCTCGGATGCCCGACCTGGCCCATGTGCACGGCCGACTCGCTCGTCACGACGCCCGAGATGGGCATCCACGGGGTCATCGAGTTCGGCAACCGCCTGATGACCGGCGTCGTCGGCATCGTCGCCCTGCTCGTCATCGTCTCGATCTGGCGGCTGCGGCGCGAACGGCGCGATCTCTGGACCCTCGCGCTCGTCGTCCTCCTGGGCATCGTCGCGCAGGCGATCGTCGGCGGCATCACGGTCTGGACGGGCCTCAACCCCTTCATCGTCGGCTTCCACTACGTCGCCTCGCTCCTGCTCGTCTGCGTGACGGCGGCCTATCTCGTGCGCCTCGATGCGACGCCCGGCCCGCGAGAGCTCGCGGTCCCCCGATGGTTCGCGATCCTCACGCACGCCACGACCGCCGTGCTCGCGATCTCGATCGCGTTCGGCGTGCTCACCACGGCCTCCGGCCCGCACTCGGGCGACGCCGACGCCGGCCGCACCGGGTTCAACGCCGAGCTCCTCGAGCACGTGCACGCGTGGCCCGGCTACGCGCTGTTCGCGCTGACCGTCGTGCTCGCGATCGCCGCGTGGCGCCTGCGCCTGCCGGTCGCGCGCTGGACGATCGTGCTGCTCGCGGTCGAGCTCGTCCAGATCGCCGTGGGCCTCTACCAGGCGCGGAACGGCCTCCCGCCGCTCGCCGTCGGAGTGCACATGGTCCTCGCGGCACTCATGGCCGCGACCATGACCGTCGTGGTGCTGAAGCTCAAGCGACCACTGGCGACGGATGCCTCCGCCGACGACGCACCCATGGCGGCTTCCGCACGCTGAGCGCGAGTCGTCAGGACGCGTCGCCGCTGCCTTCCGCGACCGAGGCGTCATGGAGTCGACGGACGAGTCGGGCGAGTTCGACCCGGTTCGCCGATCCGGTCTTCGCGAGGAGATGTGAGACGTGCGTGCTCACGGTCTTCTCGCTGATCATCAGTGCACGAGCGACCTCTCCATAGGTGCGTCCGACCGCGATGAGCGCGAGGACCTCCCGCTCTCGTCCGGTGAGCCCCGAGACGACCGATGCCGACTCGGGCATCGCGGGTTCCGGCTCGTCGACCGGCACCCGCGCCCGGCGCGCGAGGTCGAGGAGTTCCTCCTCGACCGGCCTCGCGACGAGTCGGCGAGCGAGCGCGAGGGCCGACCGCAGCATCTCGGCCCCGGCGGGTCGGTCTCCGCCCCGTGCAAGCAGTGCCTCGGCCGCGCGCCACCTGGCGTAGGCCTCCTCCCATGGAAGTCGCGCGGTCGAGCATCTCGTCGCCGCGAGGGACCACGCGTCGGCGACCCCTGGGTCGGCGCGGGCCCTGGCGCACTCCGCGACGTACAGGGCGTCGAGGGCCGCGACCTGTCGGCGCATGAGCTCCGTCGCCGTGCCGACGTCCTCGATGACGTGCGGGAAGCGTTCGACCAGCGCGTCCAGCCGGTCGAGCACCTCGTCGACGGGTCGGCCGGCGTCTCTGCCGGACTGCGCGAGGTCGGCGAGGGCGCGGGCGGCGAAGGGCATCAGCCATTCGGCCATCGTCGGATTCGTTCCCCGGTCGACCGCGCCCTCGAGCGCGGCATCGTAGGCCCCGGCAGCGTCGCCCGTCGCGAGACGGACCTCTGCGCGCACCGCGTCGTACTCGAGCGGCAGGAACTCCGACCCTCCCACGACGAGTTCCTCGACGCGCAGCAGGTGCGCCTCCGCCTCCCGCAGCTGCCCCTGAAGGGCCGCCAGCCTCGCCGCGGTCAGGCGCGCCTCAACGTCCCCCAGCGGGCCGGGATCCGACCCCAGTGCGACACGCAGCCGTTCGTCGGCCTCGCGCCAGCCCCCGCTGGCCAAGTGCGCATTGGCCTCCGCTGCCGAAAGCCAGGCGAGGTACGCATGGGGTCCACCGTTCGCCTCGAGGCGCCGCCGGGAGGACTCCATCCGCTCGGCGTACGTCGAACTCGCCCAGGTCTCGGTCGCGTTCGCCGCCCACATCGCGCCGTGCACGTACGCGAACCAGTCGCGCGCCTCCAGCGCGGGCGCCATCGCCTCCCGCCCGAGTTCCGCCGCGCTCGCCACGTCGCCCTCGAAGGTCGAGATCATGGACGCGACGCTGAGTGCGAACGAGAGCGCACGCGGATCACCGGCTGCCCGGGCGTGCGCCAGCGCCGCGGCCGCGTGCTCGACCGCGGCGGGCACGCCGTGCCACTGCTCCGCCTGGGCGAGTTCGGCCAGCGCGAGGGCGTACTCCGGGCTCGACATGTCAGCCGACGCGAGCCTCACGGCGCGCTCCAGCTCGGGCAGTTCGGCGAAGGCGAGTCCCCGCATGAACCGGAGGTGCGTCCGTCGCACGAGCAGCGCGGCCGCACGCAGCGGCTCGGCCTCCTCGTCGATGCGTTGCAGGAGCAGGTCGACCGCCTCGAGCTCCTCCGCCGTGGCGCCGGCGTCCTCCGCCGCGCTGCGGAACCGATCGAGGAGCGACTCCATCGACGGCTCGGCACGGGGCAATTGCGCGCGGAGCTCGACGGCGCGCCGCAGCAGGCGAAGTTCCTCCGCCGTACCGGTGGCCGCGCGGGCGGCGCTCGCCGCACGGAGGGCCGCGTCGAAGGCCGCGCCGGCGTCCCCGGAACGATGGCGGTGGTCCGCCACGGCGACCGCCGAGGACACGGACAGCTCCGCAGCGCCGCCGGCCTCGATGGCGTCCGCGAAGCGGCGGTGCCACTCGCGCCGTTCATCGGAGCCCAGCGTCGCCTCGAGCGCCTCGGCATTGAGCGGATGGTGGAACCAGAAGCCGCCGTCGTCGAGCAGGTCCAGCGTTCCGGCGTCCACCGCCTCGAGCAGGAGCGATCGCGTCGCCGCGACATCCGTCCCGCCCACCACCGCCGCGAGCTCGTCCGCCCGCATCGCGCGCCCACCGACCGCGAGCATCGTGGCGAGGTGGCGTGTGGGCTGGGAGAGCCGGTACCAGGACTGCAGCACCGCCGCGCTGAGGTCGGCCGGGAACGAGTCGGGAACGGCCCGCGCGTCAGGCGCGAGCCCGGCGACGAGCAGGCGCGTGAAGTAGGGGTTGCCCCGACTGCGGGCGTGCACGTCGTCGATCAGCGACTGGTGCGGCAGGGTGCCGAGCAGTCGCTCGACGTGTGCAGCGGTCCCCGCCCGGTCCAGCGGGCCCAGCTCGAGCTCGGACGTCCGGGGCAGGCGTCGGACGTCGGCGAGCCAGCGCTGCAGCGGGTGGCCCAGGCCGACCTCGCCGGCGCGCAGGGTCACGACGATCGCGAGGCGGCGCGATGCCGGACCGGCGATCGCGTACATCAGGGTGTCGAGCGTGCTCCGATCGGCCCACTGGACGTCGTCGATCACCAGCCGGACGGGTCGCCGGGCGCACTGCTCGTCCAGCCAGGCATCGAAGCGCACGGCGAAGTCGCGGCCCGCACCGTCGGCCGCCTCGAGCGGCGGCGCGGGGAGGTGCGGATTCCCCCGGAGCGCCGAACGGATCGGGAGGAACGGAATGGACATCGAGGTGAGCGGCAGGCACGCACCGACGAGGGTCTCGCCATCCGCCCGCCTGAGCTCGCATGCCGCGGCGACGAGCGCCGTCTTGCCGACGCCGGCATCGCCCGACACGACGAGGGCCTGGGCCCCCTCGTCCCACGCCCGGTCGAGGAGTCCTCCCACGATGTCCAGCTCCCGCTCACGGCCGGCCAGTTGCGGCCGAGCGGTCGCGGCTGGCACGACCACCCGACCAGTCTGGCAGTCGCGCGTCCGGGAATCAGGTCTTTCGTCACCCGTCTCAGGGCCGGGACCCGATCCGGCAGCGTGCGGACACGCGCATCGTCGTGGGTGTCGACGCACCGTCGGCCCATCCCGGAAGGAACACGATCATGCGCACCACCACCACCGCCCTCACCTCGGCGCTCGTCGTCTCGGCGGCCGCGCTGCTCTCCGCCCTCACCGCCGCACCCGCGATCGCCCGCCCCGAGCCGGCTCCCGAGCCGACGCCGACCGTGGTCTCCGTCCAGGTCGCCGACGACGACCGGTGCCCGCTCCGACGCGTCGGCACCCAGTTCGTCCGGTGCGACGATCTCACCGGCGCAGGAGTCCCCGCCCCGTCCTGGATCCCGCAACAGGACTGAGCCCTCGTCCACGCACGCGCTCGGAGGCCACGGGGTGGAGCCTTCGGGCGGTGTGCGTGCGCGCGGCGCCCACCTAGCGCGCAGCGCGAGGGAGCGCCCAGTCCACGTTCGGACGTGGCGGCCGATCCGACACCACGACGCGCCTAGAAGGGCAGCAGCGGGTCGATGCCGACCGCGAGGAAGAGCAGCGACAGGTAGATGATCGAGCCGTGGAAGACCCGCATCGGCGAGACCTCCTGACCGCGGATCGCGAGGTTGTAGAGGCGGTGGCACTCGGCGATGAACCACACGCCGGCGACGAGCGCGACGCTCGAGTAGAGCAGGCCCATGCCGGCGACCGGGATGAGCAGCAACGACGCGGCGACCGTCGCGTAGGCGTACAGGATGACCTGCAGGCCCACCTGCGCCCGACCGCGCACCACGGCGAGCATCGGCACGCCGGCCGCCGCGTAGTCGTCCTTGTACTTCATCGACAGCGGCCAGTAGTGCGGCGGCGTCCAGAGGAAGATGATGAGGAAGAGGATGAACGGTGCCCAGGTCAGGCTCTCGGTCACCGCAGCCCAGCCGATCAGCACGGGCATGCAGCCGGCCACCCCGCCCCAGACGATGTTCTGGGCGGTGCGACGCTTGAGGATCAGGCTGTAGAAGACGACGTAGAGCAGGATCGCGGCGAGCGAGAGCAGCGCGGCGAGCCAGTTCGCGAACACCCAGAGCCAGACGATCGACGCCGCGCCGAGCGCGTACGCGAAGACGAGCGCCTCGCGATCGGAGAGCTCCCCCGTGACGAGCGGGCGACCCTTGGTGCGCTTCATGACGCGGTCGATGTCGCGGTCGATGTAGCAGTTGAACGCGCCGGCGGACCCTGCGCTCATGGCGCCGCCGACCAGCGTGGCGAGCAGCAGCCACACATCGGGCAGCCCGTTCGAGGCGAGGATCATCGTCGGCGCGGTCACGACGAGCAGCAGCTCGATCACCCGGGGCTTGGTGAGTGCGACGTACGCGGCGACCTTGCGTCGCACGTTCGTCGTCTGTCGAGCGTCACGGATGGTCGGCGCGGCCTGCATGAATTCCTCTTCCGGGCGCGCGCCGACGAGGCGGGGCGCGCGCAACCCGTTCGATTCTAGGCCATCCGATCGTCGCCGGACGGACGCGTCAAGCCCCGTCATAGAGTGAGGGCTACTCCATATACTGAACCCAGCGCGCCCGGTGGCGCGGATTCGACGTGCACCTCCACCTGACGCATGAACCGGATCGGTCCCGGGCTCCACCGCGCCGTCGCGTTTCCCGGCGGGTCCGGGAGCCGAATGGAGAGGCTCCCCGACGCCGTCACGACCGGAAGGAACCCCAACCCGTGGCAACTCTGCACTGGGACCCCATCGACGATCGCGCGGTCGACACGGCGCGCGTGCTCGCTGCCGACGCCGTGGAGAAGGTCGGCAACGGCCACCCCGGCACGGCGATGAGCCTCGCGCCCGTCGCGTACCTGCTCTTCCAGAAGGTGATGCGCCGTGACCCGGCCGACCACGACTGGCTCGGGCGGGACCGCTTCATCCTCTCGGCGGGCCACAGCTCGCTGACGCAGTACGTGCAGCTCTACCTGGCCGGCGACGGCCTCGAGCTCGCCGACCTCGAGGCGCTGCGCACGTGGGGTTCGAAGACCCCCGGCCACCCCGAGTACGGCCACACGGCCGGCGTCGAGATCACCACCGGCCCGCTCGGCCAGGGCCTGGCCTCGGCGGTCGGGTTCGCCTACGCCTCGCGGTACGAGCGCGGCCTGTTCGACCCCGACGCACCGGCCGGCGAGAGCCCGTTCGACCACCACATCTTCGTGATCGCCTCCGACGGCGACCTCGAGGAGGGCGTGACGAGCGAAGCCTCCTCGCTCGCCGGGCACCAGCAGCTCGGCAACCTCGTCGTGATCTACGACTCGAACCAGATCTCGATCGAGGACGACACCGACATCGCCTTCACCGAAGACGTCGCGAAGCGCTACGAGGCGTACGGATGGCACGTGCAGACGGTCGACTGGAAGAAGACCGGCGCCTACGTCGAGGACATCGCCGAGCTCGACGGCGCGATCGAGGCGGCCAAGGCCGAGACCGGCAAGCCGTCGATCATCGTCCTGAAGACGATCATCGGCTGGCCCGCACCGAACAAGCAGAACACCGGCAAGATCCACGGCTCGGCGCTCGGCGCCGAGGAGCTCGCCGCGACGAAGGAGGTCCTCGGGTTCGACCCGGCGGAGAGCTTCGTCGTGGCCGACGAGGTCATCGAGCGCACGCGCGGCAACGCGCGCGACCGGGCCGCCGAGGCGAAGCAGGCGTGGCAGGCGTCGTTCGACGCGTGGGCGTCCGCCAACCCCGAGCGCAAGGCGCTGCTCGACCGGCTCGAGGCCGGCGAGCTGCCCGACGGGCTCGAGGCCGCGCTCCCCGTGTTCGAGGCCGGCACGGACGTCTCGACGCGTGCCGCGTCGGGCAAGGCCATCAACGCGCTGGCCGCGCACCTGCCCGAGCTCTGGGGCGGATCCGCCGACCTCGCGGAGTCGAACCTCACCACGATCAACGGGGCGCCGTCCTTCATCCCGGCCGAGCATTCGACGCACGAGTTCCCCGGCAACCCCTACGGTCGCGTGCTCCACTTCGGCATCCGCGAGCACGCGATGGGCTCGATCCTGAACGGCATCGTGCTGCATGGCAAGACGCGTGCGTTCGGCGGCACCTTCCTGATCTTCAGCGACTACATGCGTCCCGCCGTCCGGCTCGCGGCGCTCATGCAGATCCCGTCGATCTTCGTCTGGACCCACGACTCCGTGGCCCTCGGGGAGGACGGCCCCACGCATCAGCCGATCGAGCAGCTCAGCGCGCTCCGCGCGATCCCGCACCTCTCGGTCGTCCGCCCCGGCGACGCGAACGAGACCGCGTACGCGTGGCTCGAGATCCTGAAGCGCCGCGGCGGGCCGGCAGGCATCGCGCTGACCCGCCAGAACATCCCCGTGTTCGAGCGCGGCGATGGAGCGGCATCCGGCGACACCCTGGCCGCGGCCTCGAACGTCGCGAAGGGCGCGTACGTCCTCGCCGAGGCGGCCTCCGGCACGCCCGACGTGATCCTCATCGCCACCGGTTCCGAGGTGCAGGTCGCGCTCGCCGCACGCGAGCAGCTCGCCGCCGAGGGCGTTTCGGCCCGCGTCGTGTCCGCGCCGAGCCTCGAATGGTTCGAGGAGCAGGACCCCGACTACCGCGAGTCCGTGCTGCCGAGCTCCGTCACCGCGCGCGTCAGCGTCGAGGCCGGCCTCGCGCTCACCTGGTACCGCTACCTCGGCACTCGCGGCCGTGCCGTGTCGATCGAGCACTTCGGCGCCTCCGCCGACTACAAGACCCTGTTCCGCGAGTTCGGCATCACGCCTGAGCACGTCGTGGCCGCCGCGAAGGAATCGCTCGCGTCGAACTGACCGAGCAGAAGGAGACATCGAACATGAGCACCACCCCCACCGCCGCCCTCTCGCAGGCCGGCGTCAGCATCTGGCTCGACGACCTCTCGCGCGAGCGGATCACCTCGGGCGGCCTCGAGCGGCTCATCGCCGAGCGCGACGTCGTCGGCGTCACCACGAACCCGACGATCTTCGCCGGCGCCCTCGCGAAGGGCGACGCGTACCGTGACCAGGTCGCCGCCCTCGCGGCCGACGGTGCCGACGTCGACCGCGCGGTCTTCGAGATCACGACCGACGACGTCCGCGACGCCGCCGACCACTTCCGGCCGATCTACGACCGCACCGACGGCTACGACGGCCGCGTCTCGATCGAGGTCTCCCCCGATCTCGCGAACGAGACCGAGGCGACCATCGCCGAGGCGCACCGCCTCTGGGAGAAGGTCGATCGCCCGAACGTCATGATCAAGATCCCCGCCACGCGCGCCGGCCTGCCGGCGATCACCGCGGCGATCGGAGCGGGCATCAGCGTCAACGTGACGCTGATCTTCAGCCTCGACCGGTATCGCGAGGTCATCGACGCCTATCTCGCCGGCCTCGAGCAGGCCAAGGCGGCCGGCCTCGACCTGTCGACCATCCACTCGGTGGCCTCGTTCTTCGTCTCGCGCGTCGACACCGAGATCGACAAGCGACTCGAGGCGATCGGCTCGCCGGAGGCCCTCGCGTTGAAGAGCCGGGCCGGGGTCGCCAACGCCCGCCTCGCGTACGAGCTCTACCTCCAGCAGTTCGCCGCGCCTCGCGCGGTCGCCCTGCTCGACGCCGGCGCCAACCGCCAGCGGCCGCTGTGGGCCTCGACCGGCGTCAAGGACCCGGCGCTGCCCGACACGCTCTACGTGACCGAGCTCGTGGCCCACGGTGTCGTCAACACGATGCCCGAGAAGACGCTCGAGGCGACGTTCGACCACGGCGTCGTCGAGGGCGACACCGTCACGGGCGCGTTCGCCGAGGCGGGCCGCGTGCTCGACGCCCTCGCCAGCGTCGGCGTCGAGTACGACGACGTGACCGAGCTGCTCGAGCGGGAGGGCGTCGACAAGTTCGTCGTGTCCTGGAACGAGCTGCTCGACACCGTGCGTTCCGCCCTGGAGGCGGCTCGGTGAATGTCCGCATCTCCGTGAACGGCCCTGCGGCCGACGCGGTGCGCCGGATCGTGCCACGACTGGTGGCCGATCGGGTGGCGACGGGCATCACCGTGCTCGACTCCAGCCTCTGGGGACCGGCCGCCGAGTCGGAGGCCGCGAAGCGGCTGGGGTGGACCGAGGCCATCGCGGTCTCGCGTCCCCTCCTGCCCGAGATCGCGGCGCTGCGCGACGAACTCCGGGCGCGCGGCATCGACCACGTGGTGCTCGCGGGCATGGGCGGCTCCTCGCTCGCGCCCGAGGTCGTCGCCCGCACGGCGGGCGCGAGCCTCACCGTGCTCGACTCGACCGAACCCGACCAGGTTCGTGCGGCTCTCGCCGATCGGATCGAGCGCACGGTGCTCGTCGTCTCGTCGAAGTCCGGGTCCACCGTCGAGACCGATTCGCAGCGTCGTGCGTACGAGCAGGCGTTCGGGGATGCGGGCATCGACCCCGCCACGCGCATCGTGGTCGTGACCGACCCGGGCTCGCCGCTCGAGGAATCCGCACGTGCCGCGGGCTACCGCGTGTTCACCGCCGATCCGTCGGTCGGCGGACGCTACTCCGCGCTCACGGCGTTCGGTCTCGTGCCGACCGGCCTCGCCGGCGTCGACATCGGAGAGCTGCTCGACGAGGCGGAGGCGATCGAACTCGCCCTCGCCCTCGACTCCGACGAGAACCCCGGCCTCGTGCTCGGCGCAGCCATCGCGGCGACGGACCCGCGGCGGGACAAGCTCGCGATCGTCGCCGACGGAACCCACATCGTCGGCTTCGCCGACTGGGCCGAGCAGCTCATCGCCGAGTCGACCGGCAAGGACGGCACGGGCATCCTGCCGGTCGTCCTCGGTCCCGACGCGCCCGAGCTCGCATCGCGTCCGAGCGACCTCCAGGTCGTGCGCCTCGTCGACGACGCCGGCACCGACCGGTTCGTCGACGGCACCGACGGCGAGATCCGGGTCTCGGGGACGCTCGGCGCGCAACTGCTCGCCTGGGAGTACGCCACGGCGGTGGCCGGCCGGCTGCTCGGCATCAACCCGTTCGACCAGCCCGACGTCGAGTCGGCGAAGGTCGCGGCGCGCGGACTGCTGGAGGCACGCCCCGAGCCGGCGCCCGCGGCGTTCGTCACCGAGGGGATCGAGGTCCGCGGCACGCCCGACGTGATCGGCGCGGCCAGCGACCTCGCCTCCGCGATCGAGGTACTGCTCGAAGAAGTACCGGCAGACGGGTACCTCGCGGTGCAGGCGTACGTCGATCGGCTGGCGCACCCCGGATTCTCCGAGCTCCGCGACCTGCTCGCAGCGCGCAGCGGCCGTCCCGTGACGTTCGGGTGGGGTCCGCGGTTCCTGCACTCCACCGGCCAGTACCACAAGGGCGGTCCGGCGAACGGGGTGTTCCTCCAGCTCGTCCAGCGTCCGACGGACGACCTGCCCATCCCGGGCCGGCCGTTCACGTTCGGCGAGCTCATCACCGCCCAGGCCTCCGGCGACGCGTCCGTGCTCGCCGAGCACGGCCGGCCGGTCCTCACACTGACCCTGCCCGATCCGAGCGCCGACCTGCGGTCGTTGCGCGAGGCCATCGGCTGACCCTGGAGCACACATGCATCCGGTCGAGATCACGGCGTCGCACAATCCGTTGCGATCGCCCAAGGACTACCGCCTGAACCGGATCGCCGGCCCGTCGAGCCTCATCATCTTCGGCGTGACCGGCGACCTCTCCCGCAAGAAGCTCATGCCCGCGGTCTACGACCTCGCGAACCGGGGCCTGCTTCCGCCGGGCTTCGCCCTCGTCGGGTTCGCCCGGCGCGACTGGGAGGACGAGGACTTCGCCCAGGTCGTCCACGACTCCGTCAAGCAGTACGCCCGCACGGAGTTCCGCGAGGACGTCTGGAACCAGCTCTCGCAGGGCATCCGCTTCGTCCAGGGCACGTTCGACGACGACGAGGCGTTCGAGCGCTTGCGCACCACCGTCCAGGACCTGGACCGCGAGCGGGGCACCATGGGCAACCATGCGTTCTACCTCTCGATCCCGCCCAAGTCCTTCCCGCAGGTGACCGAGCAGCTCAAGCGGTCGGGCCTGACCGAGCAGAAGGGCGACCAGTGGCGACGCGTCGTCATCGAGAAGCCGTTCGGGTCCGACCTCAAGACCGCGATCGAGTTGAACGATGTCGTCGCATCGGTCTTCCCGCCCGACGCGGTGTTCCGGATCGACCACTACCTCGGCAAGGAGACGGTCCAGAACATCCTCGCGCTCCGGTTCGCCAATCAGCTCTACGAACCCATCTGGAACGCCAACTTCGTCGACCACGTGCAGATCACCATGGCCGAGGACATCGGCGTGGGCGGTCGTGCAGGTTACTACGACGGCATCGGCGCCGCGCGCGACGTCATCCAGAACCACCTGCTGCAGCTGCTCGCGCTCACCGCGATGGAGGAGCCGATCTCGTTCGACGCTGCCGACCTGCGTGCCGAGAAGGAGAAGATCCTCCGCGCGGTGCGACTGCCGTCCGACCTCGCGACGGCGACCGCACGCGGGCAGTACTCGGGAGGATGGCAGGGCGGCGAGAAGGTCACGGGCTTCCTCGACGAGGACGGGATGAACCCCGACTCGACGACCGAGACCTACGCGGCCATGAAGCTGCTCATCGGCACGCGCCGTTGGGCGGGCGTCCCCTTCTACCTCCGCGCCGGCAAGCGCCTCGGACGTCGGGTCACCGAGATCGCGGTCGTGTTCAAGCGGGCCCCCCAGCAGGTGTTCGCCGACAGCCAGACCTCGCAGCTCGGCCAGAACGCCCTGGTCATCCGGGTCCAGCCCGACGAGGGCGTCACCATCCGCTTCGGCTCGAAGGTCCCGGGAGCCGGCATGCAGGTGCGCGACGTGACCATGGACTTCGGGTACGGTCATGCGTTCACCGAGGCCAGCCCCGAAGCGTACGAACGCCTCATCCTCGACGTGCTCCTCGGCGACCCGCCGCTCTTCCCCAGGCAGGAGGAGGTCGAGCTCTCCTGGAAGATCCTCGACCCGATCGAGGAGTTCTGGGCGACGCAGGGTCGGCCCGAACAGTACAAGCCGGGTTCGTGGGGTCCGTCCTCGGCCGACGCGCTCCTCGCCCGCGACGGACGCACCTGGAGGCGCCCATGATCGTCGAACTGCCCGACACGACCACGAGCAAGGTCTCGAAGACGCTCGTGAAGATCCGCGAGGAGGGCGGCGTCGTCGCCCTCGGCCGTGTGCTGACCCTCGTCATCGCCACCACGCACGACGGCGAGGAGGAGGCCATCGAAGCCGCGAACGACGCCTCACGCGAGCACCCGATGCGCGTCATCGTGGTCTCGACCGAGGACGAGGGCGAGGCAGGACCCAGCCGACTCGACGCGGAGATCCGCGTCGGCGGCGACGCCGGCGCCAGCGAGGTCGTCATCCTCCGGGCGAGCGGGGACGCCGCACAGGACGAGCAGGGGCTCGTGATGGGACTGCTCCTACCCGATGCGCCGGTCGTCACCTGGTGGCCCGGCGCCGCGCCCGAGGTGCCCGGAGACTCGCCGCTCGGTCGAATCGCCCAGCGCCGCATCACGGACGCCTCGACGCAGCCCGACCCGCAGGCGGCGCTCGACGCCCTCGCCACGAGCTACCGCCCCGGCGACGCCGACTTCGCCTGGACCCGGCTCACGCTGTGGCGTGCGCAACTGGCCGCAGTGCTCGACCAGCCGCCCTTCGAACCGGTGAGCACCGTCCAGGTCACGGGATCCATCGATTCTCCCTCGACGACGCTGCTCGCCGCCTGGTTGTCGATGCAGCTCGGCGCGACGACGAACTGCGCGCTCACCGGGCTCGAGCACGGGTCCCACGGCATCCGCGGGGTCTACCTCGGCCGCGCCTCCGGCACGATCGAACTCGTGCGGGATGTCCCGGGCGTGGCCACGCTCCGCCAGCCCGGGCAGCCGGTGCACGACGTCGCACTCCCCCGACGCAGCCTCCGCGACTGCCTCGCCGACGAGCTGCGCCGCCTCGATCCCGACGAACTGTACGGTGAGGTGATCACCCGCGGTCTCGGGCTGCTGCCCGCCCACCGCACCGCCGAGAGCGAAGGAGCCCCCGCATGACGAACGAGCGGCGCGTACTCGTCCACCCCGACAAGGACACCCTCGCCGGGGCGGTCGCCGCTCGCTTCATCACCAAGGTCCTCGACCTGCTCGACGTGCAGGAGACGATCCACGTCGTCCTCACCGGAGGATCGATGGGCGCCGCCGTGCTCGAGGCCGTCTGGGCGTCGCCGGCCCACAAGTCGGTGGACTGGCAGCGCGTGCACTTCTGGTGGGGCGACGAACGATGGGTCCCCGCAGGCGACGACGAGCGCAACGACCGCCAGTCGCGGGAGGCGCTCCTCGACGCGCTGCAACTGCCGGAGGATCACATCCACCCCTTCCCGGCCTCGGACTCCGGGCTCTCGCTCGACGAGGCCGCTGACGCCTACGCCGCCGAGCTCGCCAGGTACGGCGCCGAGGGGCAGCCGCATCCGGTCTTCGACATCGTGTTCCTCGGCGTGGGTCCGGACGGACACATCGCCTCCCTGTTCCCGCATCGATCGGGCATCCAGGTCGTCGATCGACCGGTCATCGCCGTCCGCGAGTCGCCGAAACCGCCGCCGGAGCGATTGAGCCTCACGCGCCCCGTCATCAACGCCGCGCAGCGGATCTGGCTGGTGCTCGCCGGAGCAGACAAGGCGTCGGCCCTCGGGCTCGCCCTGGCCGGCGCCAGCCGTGACGAGGTGCCCGTCGCGGGGATCAAGGGCCGCAGGCGCACGGTGTTCTTCGTCGACCGGGCCGCCGCCGCCGAGGTGCCCGACGCGCTCATCGCCCGCGACTACTGACGGGCGCCGAGGTCGAACGCGCCATCGGTCAACGAACGACGAAGGGCCGCCCGAACGGGGCGGCCCTTCGTCGTTCCCGGGATCGGGACGCTCAGTCGTTCGAGGCAGTTCCCCGACGCGCGCGCAGCTGCTGCAGCGCCTCTTCGAGGAGCGCCGCAGCCTCCTCCTCGCTGCGACGTTCCTTCACGTACGCGAGGTGGGTCTTGTACGGCTCGAGCTTCGCAACGGCCGGCGGATTGTCCTTGTCGCGACCGGCGGGCAGGCCGGTCGACGGGCTGTCGATGACGTCGGGGATCTCCTCCTCGGGCACGTTCGCCGCGAAGTGCCGCACGGTCTCGTTGCCCTGAGCGTCCCAGTAGCTCACGGCGACGCGCTCGGCGTGGAAGCCGCGGTCCTGCTCGCCCATCGGCCCCGACCCGACCCGCGAACCGCGGATCGCACTGTTTCCAGAAACCACGTCGCCTCCGTCAGATTCCGGCGTCGAACTTGGTGATGAGACCGAGCACCACGATGCACGTCACCCAGACCAGTCCGAGGATGATGGTGATGCGGTTGAGGTTGCGCTCCGCCACCCCGGACGCACCGAGGTTCGAGGTGACGCCGCCGCCGAACATGTCGGACAGCCCGCCACCGCGGCCCTTGTGCAGCAGGATCAGGAGCGTGAGCAGGATGCTCGTGAGGCCGAGCAGCACCTGCAGGACGACCTGGAGAATCTCCACGGTGAAACCTTTCCGGGCATGACCGGGTATGTCGATGCCGCCTGTCGAGTATAGCCGCAGCGCCGTGCGGGCCCCGGGCGCGCGGCGGGCGCGGCCGGGCGGGGCGGGGACCCGGCGGGGGCGCCCCTGCCCCCCCGCCCGGCGCCCGCCCCGGCGGGGGGGGCCCCCCCCCCCCCCGCCGCGGCAACGGGTCGGGCTGTTCGGTTCAGGCCCCGACGTGCTTCTTGAATCGGACGATGCTCGAGAACTCGTCGAGATCGAGGCTCGCGCCGCCGACGAGCGCGCCGTCGACGTCGGGCTCGCGCATGAAGGCCGCGATGTTCGCCGCCTTCACCGAACCGCCGTAGAGGATGCGCGTCGACGCTGCGAGGTCGGCGCCGGCGATCTCGGCCAGTACTGCGCGGAGGGCCGCGGCGACCTGCTGCGCCTGCTCCGGCGTGGCCGCCTGGCCCGACCCGATCGCCCAGACCGGCTCGTACGCGACGACGAGGCCCTTCGAGACATCGACGCCCTCGAGCGCTGCGCGAAGCTGCGCCACGGGCACGGCGCTGGCGCCGTGCTGCTCCAGGTCCTCGGCGGTCTCGCCGACGCACAGTACGGGCACGAGCCCGTGACGGTGGGCGGCGACGACCTTCGCGTTGACGACATCGTCGGTCTCCGAGTGCATCGTGCGCCGCTCCGAGTGCCCGATGATGACGTACGCGCAGTCGAGCTTCGCCAGGAATGCTCCCGACACCTCGCCGGTGTAGGCTCCCGAGTCCTTTGCCGAGAGGTCCTGCGCACCGTACTTGACGGGCAGGTCGTCCGCCGCGACGAGGGTCTGCACCGAGCGGAGGTCGGTGAACGGCGGGAAGACCGCGACCTCCGCGTCGGCGAAGTCGTGCTTCGCGTCGGAGAGGTTCCATGCGAGCTTCTGCACGAACGCGATCGCCTGCAGGTGATCGAGGTTCATCTTCCAGTTGCCCGCGATGAACGGGGTGCGGGTCACTGCCATCCGAGGACCTCCAGTCCGGGGAGCTTCTTGCCTTCGAGGAATTCCAGGCTCGCGCCGCCGCCCGTCGAGATGTGCCCGAAGGCCGACTCGTCGAAGCCGAGCTGGCGCACGGCCGCGGCCGAATCGCCGCCGCCGACGACGCTCAGGCCGTCGACCTCGGTGAGCGCGGCTGCGACGGTGCGCGTGCCGTCGGCGAAGGGAGCGAGTTCGAACACGCCCATCGGGCCGTTCCAGAACACGGTCTTCGCGGCCCTCACGCGCTCGGCGAACGCGGCGGCCGTGTCGGGGCCGATGTCGAGGCCGAGCCCGGAGGCGCCGAACGGCGTCTCCTCGATCGCGTCGGCCGCGGCGACCTGATGCGCCGCATCGGCCGAGAACGATGCGGCGACGACGACGTCCGTCGGCAGGACGATGTCGACGCCGCGCTCCGCGGCATCCGCGAGGTAGCCCTTCACCGTGTCGATCTGGTCCGCTTCGAGCAGGCTCGAACCGACCTTGTGGCCCTGCGCGGCGAGGAAGGTGAACAGCATTCCGCCGCCGATGAGCAGCGCATCGACCCGCGGAAGGAGGTGCTCGATGACGCCGAGCTTGTCGGACACCTTGGAGCCGCCGAGCACCACCACGTAGGGGCGCTCCGGGTTCTCGGTGAGCCGGTCGAGCACGTCGAGCTCGGCCGCGATGAGCAGGCCCGCCGCACTCGGGCGGAGCTGCTCGAGCTCGTACACGCTGGCCTGCTTGCGGTGCACGACCCCGAACCCGTCGGAGACGACCGCATCGGCGAACTCGGCGAGCTGACCGGCGAACGCCGTGCGCTCCGCCTCGTTCTTGCTCGTCTCCCCCGGGTTGAACCGGAGGTTCTCGAGCACGAGCACCTCGCCGTCGCCGAGCTCGGCGACCTTGGCCGCGGCATCCTCGCCGACCGTGTCGGCGGCGAAGGAGACCGGGGCCGCCAGCAGGTCGCCGAGGCGCGAGGCCACCGGCTCGAGGCTGTACCTCGGGTCGGGCGCGCCCTCGGGGCGGCCGAGGTGCGAGATCACGATCACCTTGGCGCCCTGTTCGACGAGTGCGGTGAGCGTGGGGACCGACGCGCGCACGCGGCCGTCATCCGTGATGACCCCGTCCTTGAGCGGGACGTTGAGGTCGCAGCGGACGACGACGCGCGTTCCGGCGAGCGGACCCAGGGAATCGATGGTCCTGAGGGTCACGTCTGCTCGCCTCAGAGTCGCTCGGCCACGTACTCGGTGAGGTCGACGAGGCGGTTGGAGTAGCCCCACTCGTTGTCGTACCACGCCGAGAGCTTGACCTGGTCGCCGATGACGCGCGTGAGCCCCGCGTCGAAGATCGACGAGTGCGGGTCGGTCGTGATGTCGCTCGAGACGATCGGGTCCTCGGTGTACTTCAGGATGCCCTTCATCGGACCCTCGGCGGCCTTCTTGTAGGCGGCCTTGACCTCGTCGACCGTCACCGGGCGCGACGCCGTGACCGTCAGGTCGGTGATCGATCCGGTGGGCACGGGCACGCGCAGCGCGAAGCCGTCGAGCTTGCCGACGAGCTCGGGCAGCACCAGGCCGATCGCCTTCGCGGCACCGGTCGAGGTCGGCACGATGTTGATCGCGGCGGCACGGGCGCGGCGGAGGTCCTTGTGCGGGCCGTCCTGCAGGTTCTGGTCGGCGGTGTACGCGTGCACGGTGGTCATCAGGCCGCGTTCGATGCCGAACTCGTCGTTGAAGACCTTGGCGAGCGGCGCGAGGCAGTTCGTCGTACAGGAGGCGTTGGAGATGATGTCGTGGTTGGCCGGGTCGTACGAGTCCTCGTTCACGCCCATGACGAAGGTCGCATCCTCGTCGGTCGCGGGCGCGGAGATGAGCACCTTCTTCGCGCCGGCGTCGAGGTGCTTCCTCGCATCGGCGGCCTTGGTGAAGAAGCCGGTCGACTCGATGACGATGTCGACGCCGAGGTCGCCCCACGGCAGGTTCGCGGGGTCGCGCTCGGCGAAGGCCTTGATGGCCTTGCCGTCGACGATGAGGTTCTCGTCGTCGTACTCGACCGTCGCGTCGAGGCGCCCGGTGATCGAGTCGTACTTCAGCAGGTGCGCGAGCGTCTGGTTGTCGGTGAGGTCGTTCACCGCGACGATCTCGAGGTCGGCGCCCTGGGCCAGGGCGGCGCGGAAGTAGTTGCGGCCGATACGGCCGAAGCCGTTGATGCCGATCTTTACAGACACAGGAAATCTCCCCTGTAGTGACGGGCGCGATCGCGCTTTCGAGATGGATCTGTTCGGACGGCGGTGTCCCCGGACGGCGTCCGGGGACACCATCCGCTATGACAGTAGCAGCAGGCCTGAGGTCTTCTCAGTGGCGGCCTGGAAGCGCCGCTGGACGTTCTCCCAGCTCACGATGTTCCAGAACGCCTTCACGTAGTCGGCGCGCACGTTCTTGTAGTCGAGGTAGTACGCGTGCTCCCACACGTCGAGCATCAGCAGCGGCACGATGCCCGCGGGGAGGTTCGCCTGCTGGTCGAAGAACTGGACGATGATCAGGCGCTGCCCGATCGAGTCCCATGCGAGCACGGCCCAGCCCGACCCCTGCACGCCGAGCGCGGTCGCGGTGAAGTGCGCCTGGAACTTCTCGAACGAGCCGAAGTGGTCGCCGATCGCCGAGGCGAGCTCGCCGGTCGGCTCGTCGCCGCCGTCGGGCGACATGTTGGTCCAGAAGATCGAGTGGTTGACGTGACCGCCGAGGTTGAACGCGAGGTCCTTCTCGAGCTTGTTCACGTTGGCCAGGTTGCCGGAGTCGCGCGCCTCGGCCAGCTGCGCGAGCGCCGTGTTCGCACCGGTCACGTACGCCTGGTGGTGCTTCGAGTGGTGCAGCTCCATGATCGTGCCGCTGATCGACGGCTCGAGGGCGCCGTAATCGTAGGCGAGCTCAGGGAGGGTGTAGTCAGCCATTGCTTCTCCTTGTCAGCAGCCGGGTGAACCGGACGTCTGCCCGGGGACCGCGGCGTTCTCGATCCTATGCCCGTGGTCGGGCCGGATGACGGGGGTTGACGGCCTTCGGCCGCCGTTCGGGCATCGTTCAGACGTCGTCGAGGTCGGCCGGGAGGTTCGCCTCGGTGCCCGGCACCCCGAGTTCGACGGCGCGCTTGTCGGCCATCGCCAGCAGGCGGCGGATGCGACCTGCGACCGCGTCCTTGGTCAGGGGCGGGTCGGCGTGGTGGCCGAGCTCGTCGAGGCTCGCGTCGCGATGAGCGAGGCGGAGGTCTCCCGCGTACTTCAGGTGCTCGGGGATCTCGTCGCCGAGGATCTCCATCGCGCGTTCGACCCGCGCGCACGCAGCGACCGCGGCCTGTGCGGAGCGCCTGAGGTTCGCGTCGTCGAAGTTCACGAGCCGGTTCGCCGTCGCCCGGACCTCGCGGCGCTGGCGAAGTTCCTCCCAGTTGCGGACGGTCTCCTCGGCACCCATGACCGCGAGCATCGAGCTGATCGCCTCGCCGTCGCGGATGACGACGCGGTGCACGCCGCGGACCTCGCGCGCCTTCGCCGAGACGCCGAGGCGCCCAGCGGCACCGACGAGCGCCATCGCGGTCTCGCCGCCGGGGCAGGTCACCTCGAGTGCGGCCGAGCGGCCCGGATCGGTCAGGCTCCCCCGCGCCAGGAACGCGCCCCGCCAGACGGCGGCGACCTCGTCGCGCGAACCCGTGGTCAGCTTGTTCGGGAGCCCCCGCACCGGACGGCGACGCGCGTCGAGGAGCCCGGTCTGGCGCGCGAGCGTCTCGCCGCCATCGAGGACGCGCACCAGGTACTGGTTCGTCCGACGCAGGCCCGACGCCCCGATCACCGAGACGTCGGGCCGCACGCCGTACAGTTCCCCGAGGTCGCGGGTGACTCGGCGCGCGATCGAGGGCGCGTCGAGTTCGGCCTCGATGGCGATGCGCCCCGAGATGATGTGGAGTCCCCCGGCGAAGCGGAGCACGGAAGCGAGCTCCGCGGCGCGGACCGAGGTCCGGGTCACCTCGACGTTCGCCAGCTCCTCTTTCACCTCAGCGGTCAGGGCCACGTGGTCGTCCTCTCTGTGTTGCGTCGGCGCAGCGGCGCCCGTTCATTCCCGTCCGAGATCGCGGTGCTTGATGCTGACCGCCAGTCCGGGGATCGTGCTCAGCCTCGCCGCGAGCTCGCGGACGAGGGCCACCGAGCGGTGCTTGCCACCGGTGCAGCCGAGTGCGATGGTCGCATGGCGCTTGTTCTCGCGCTGGTACCCCTCGAGGACCGGCCGGAGCGCCTCGACGTACGCGTCGAGGAACTCGAGCGCTCCGGGCTGTGCGAGAACGTAGTCGGAGACCTCGGCGTCCTCGCCGGTGTGCGCGCGCAGTTCGGGCTCCCAGAACGGGTTCGGAAGGAACCTCGCATCTGCCACCATGTCGGCGTCGGTCGGCAGGCCGTACTTGAATCCGAAGCTCTGGACGATCACGCGCAACCCCGCGCGGTTCTCCTCGGCGAAGGTCTCGGTGACGAGGGTCGCGAGCTGGTGGATGTTGAGGTCGGAGCTGTCGACGATGATGTCGCTCGATTCGCGGACCTCCGCGAGCTTGCCCCGCTCGGCGGTGATCCCGTCGAGCAGGGTGCCGTCGCCCTGCAGCGGGTGGGGCCGGCGCACCGACTCGAACCGGCGCACGAGCACCGCATCGTTGGCGTCGAGGAAGACCACGCGGACGTCGACCCTGTCGCGGAGCGACTCGACCATCTCCTGCAGTTCGGAGAAGAACGTGCCGCCGCGGATGTCGACCACCGCGGCGATGCGCGGCAACGAGGCCCCCGCCCGCTGGGCGAGTTCGACGAGCGGCCGGAGCATCTGGGGCGGCAGGTTGTCGACGACGTACCAGCCGAGGTCCTCGAGCGCGTCGGCGACGGTGGAACGGCCCGCTCCCGACATCCCCGTGACGATGAGCATCTCCTGGCGATCACCGTCGGTCATCTCGCTCGGCGCTCCCTTCCTGCGTTCCCCCGATGATCCAGCCTAGTCCGCGGCGGACCGGCGCGTTCCCTCCAGGTGGGCTCGAATCGACGCCGCGAGGCTCGGGCCGATCCCCGGCACTTCCGCGATCGCGGACTCGTCGGCCTGGCGGAGTCGGGCCACGGAACCGAAGTGCTTCAACAGCGCCTTGACGCGTGCCGGCCCGAGACCCGGCACTTCTGAGAGGACCGTCGTGATGTCGCGCTTGCGGCGCTGGCGCTGGTGGGTGATCGCGAAGCGGTGCGCCTCATCGCGGATGCGCTGGAACAGGAAGAGGGCGTCGCTGTTGCGCGGGAGGATCACGGGGAATTCGGAGTCCGGCGTCCAGATCTCCTCGAGCCGCTTGGCGATGCCGCAGAGGTAGACGCCCTCGACGCCCGACTCGCGGAGCGCCCGCTCGGCGGCCGCCACCTGCGGTTGACCGCCATCGACCACGAGCAGGTTCGGGCGGTACGCGAACTTCGCACGACGCGTGGGAGTGACGATCTCGCCGTCGACCGTCGGATCGACGGTGGCGTCCGCCTCCCGCTCGCCCGAGGCGACCCGGGCGTCGCCGACGCCCGAGGCATCCGACCCGCCCGCATCGCTCGCCGGCGCTGCAAGGTAGGCGAGGCGCCGCGTGAGCACCTGGTGGATGGAGTCGGTGTCGTCGGTGGTGTTCGGGATGGTGAACCGACGGTACTCGTCCTTCCGCGGCAGGCCGTCCTCGAAGACGACCATCGAGGCCACGACGTTCGTGCCGCTCAGGTGCGACACGTCGAAGCATTCGATGCGCAGCGGCGCGTCGGCCATGCCGAGTGCCTCCTGGATGTCCTCCAGCGCGCGCGATCGCGCCGTGAAGTCGGCGCTGCGCCGCGTCTTGTAGAGCACGAGCGTCTGGCGCGCGTTCTGCGTCGCCGTCTCGAGCAGCGCGGCCTTGTCGCCCCGGCGGGCGGCGCGGAGGCGGACCTTCCGACCACCGAGCGCCGCCAGCCATCCCTCGAGCGCCTCGGCGTCGTCGGGCAGCGCGGGCACCACGACCTCGGCGGGTGGACGGGTGTCGTCGCCGTACGCGTTCTGCACCACCGAGTCCACGAGCTCGCCGAGGCTCATGTCGAGCTCGGTGTCGACGGTCCACGACCGCACGCCGCGGATCCGACCGCCGCGGACCATGAACAGGTGCACGGCTGCGGCGAGCTCGTCGTGGTCGATGCCGAAGACGTCGACGTCGACGTGCTCGCGGAGGACGACGGCGCTCTTCTCGAAGAACGACTCGGCCGCGACCAGCTCGTCGCGCCGCCGGGCCGCGGTCTCGTAGTCCTGCACGGCGGCCGCTGCGCGCATCTGCTGCGTGAGGTCGGTGATGATGCGGCGGTCCTGGTTCTGCATGAAGGCGACGAAGCGGTCGACGTTCGCCCGGTGCTCCGCCATCGTCACCCGGCCGGAGCACGGGCCGAAGCATCGTCCGATCTGCCCGGCGAAGCAGGGCTTTCCCGTCTGCATCGCGCGCTTGTAGTCGGAGTCCTTGCACGTGCGGATCGGGAAGAGCTTCAGCAGCAGGTCGAGCGTCTCGTTGACGGCCCAGACCTTCGGGTAGGGACCGAAGTACTTCGCGCCCGGGATGCCGCGCCGGCGCGTGACGATCGCACGCGGCGCCTCGTCGGCCAGCGTCACCGCCAGGTACGGGTACGACTTGTCGTCGCGGTACTTGACGTTGAACGGCGGATCGAATTCCTTGATCCAGGTGTACTCGAGCTGGAGCGCTTCGATGTCGTTGCCGACCACGGTCCATTCGACGGAGGCTGCCGTCGTCACCATCCGACGCGTGCGCTCGTGCAGGGTCCGGAGCGGCGCGAAGTAGTTCGACAACCGAGCGCGCAGGTTCATCGCCTTGCCGACGTACAGGACGCGTCGGTCGGCGTCGCGGAATCGATACACGCCCGGATCGGTCGGGATCTCGCCCGGACGCGGACGGTAGGGGACGGTGCTCGCCATGCTCAGCTGGCGGCGACCGCCGGGCCGGCGGCGGCCTCGAGGATCTCGCGCAGGAAGTACCCCGTGTGGCTCTCGTGGACCTCGGCCACCTGCTCGGGCGTACCCGTCGCGACGACCTGCCCGCCGCCCGAGCCGCCCTCCGGCCCGAGGTCGATGATCCAGTCGGCCGACTTGATGACGTCGAGGCTGTGCTCGATGACGATCACGGTGTTGCCCTTCTCGACGAGCTTGCCGAGCACCTTCAGCAGCTTCCGCACGTCTTCGAAGTGCAGGCCGGTCGTCGGCTCGTCGAGCACGTAGACGCTCCGACCGTTCGACCGACGCTGCAGCTCGGTGGCGAGCTTGACCCGCTGCGCCTCACCGCCGGACAGGGTCGTGGCGCTCTGGCCGAGCTGGACGTAGCCCAGGCCCACGTCGACGAGCGTCTTCAGGTATCGGTGGATCGCCGAGATCGGCTCGAAGAACGCGGCCGCCTCGCTGATCGGCATCTCGAGCACCTCGGCGATGTTCTTGCCCTTGTAGTGGACCTGCAGCGTCTCGCGGTTGTACCGCTGGCCGCCGCAGACCTCGCACGCGACGTACACGTCGGGGAGGAAGTTCATCTCGATCTTGATCGTGCCGTCGCCCGAGCAGGCCTCGCAGCGGCCGCCCTTGACGTTGAAGCTGAACCGGCCGGGCAGGTACCCGCGCGCCTTCGCCTCCGCCGTCTCCGAGAAGAGCGTGCGGATGCGGTCGAACACGCCCGTGTAGGTCGCGGGGTTCGAGCGCGGGGTCCGGCCGATCGGGGCCTGGTCGACGTGCACCACCTTGTCGAGGTGCTCGAGACCGCTCACGCGGCGGTGCTTGCCCGGCACCTTGCGCGCCCCGTTCAGCCGGTTGGCGAGCACCCGGTAGAGGATGTCGTTCACGAGCGACGACTTGCCCGATCCGCTCACGCCCGTCACCGCGGTGAAGGTCCCGAGGGGGAACTCGACGTCGACGCCGCGAAGGTTGTTGGCCTGCGCGCCCTCGACGCGGATGACCCGGGACGGGTCGACCGGGCGGCGCGTCGACGGGATCGCGATCTCCTTCCGGCCGGCGAGGTAGTCGCCCGTGAGGGACCGGGTGTTCTTCATGAGGTCGGCGTAGCTGCCGCTGTGGACGACCGTGCCGCCGTGGACTCCGGCACCCGGGCCGATGTCGACGATCCAGTCGGCCGTGCGGATCGTGTCCTCGTCGTGCTCGACCACGATGAGCGTGTTGCCGAGGTCGCGAAGGGCCACGAGCGTGTCGATGAGCCGCCGATTGTCGCGTTGGTGCAGTCCGATGCTGGGCTCGTCGAGCACGTAGAGGACGCCGGTCAGGCCGGACCCGATCTGCGTCGCCAGCCGGATGCGCTGCGCCTCGCCGCCCGAGAGCGTGCCGGCCGCGCGCGCCAGGTCGAGGTAGCTGAGGCCGACGCGGATGAGGAAGTCGAGCCGGAGCTTGATCTCGCGGAGCACCTGGGCCGCGATCGCCTGCTCGCGATCCGTCAGCTCGAGGCGGTCCATGAACGCACGCGCGTCGTGCAGGCTGAGCCTGCAGACGTCGGCGATCGACGCGTCGTGGATCAGGACCGACAGCACCTCCGGCTTCAGCCGGTCGCCGCGGCAGACCGGGCAGGGGATCTCGCGGAGGTACTCGGCCCAGCGCGCACGCTGCACGTCGGTCTCGGCCTGGAGGTACTGCCGTTCGATGTAGGGCACCACGCCCTCGAAGCCCGAGGTGTAGCTCATCTCGCGCCCGTATCGATTGCGCCAGCGCACGCGCACCTCGAAGTTGTCGCCGCGCAGGACGGCGTGGCGGGCGTCAGCGTCGAGCTCCTCCCACGGCGTGTCCAGCGAGAAGCCGAGGTCGCGGGCCAGCCCGTCGAGGAGCTTCTCGTAGTAGTTGTAGAGGCTCTTGCCCTGCGAGGTCCACGGGAGGATGACGCCCTCGGCGATGCTGAGGGCCGGGTCGCCGAGCAGCAGCTCCTCGTCGACCGACATCCGGGTGCCCAGCCCGGAGCACTCGGGACACGCGCCGAAGGGGGCGTTGAACGAGAACGTCCGCGGCTCGATCTCGGTGAGCGCGATCGGGTGCTGGTTCGGACAGCTCAGCTTCTCGGAGAAGGTCTGCCAGGCGGCATCGCCCTCGCGGTCGACGAAGTTGACCTGCACCAGGCCATCGGTGAGGCGCAACGCGGTCTCGAGCGAGTCGGTGAGCCGACCGAGGATGTCGTCGGAGGCCACGAGCCGGTCGATGACGACCGAGATGTCGTGCTTGACCTGCTTCTTCAGCTTCGGCGCCTCGTCGAGGCGGATGAGCTCGCCGTCGACGACGGCGCGGGAATACCCCTGCCCGGAGAGTTCGCGGAAGAGATCGACGAACTCGCCCTTCTTCTGCGAGACGACCGGGCTCAGCACCTGGAAGCGCGTGCCCGATTCGAGCTCCATGAGTCGATCGGCGATCTGCTGCACGGTCTGCCGCTGGATCCGCTCGCCGCACACCGGGCAGTGCGGCACGCCGATTCGCGCCCAGAGCAGGCGCATGTAGTCGTAGATCTCGGTGATCGTGCCGACCGTCGACCGCGGATTGCGGTTCGTGGACTTCTGGTCGATCGACACCGCCGGGCTGAGGCCCTCGATGAAGTCGACATCGGGCCGATCGACCTGGCCGAGGAACTGCCGCGCGTACGCGGAGAGCGACTCGACGTAACGACGCTGGCCCTCGGCGAAGATCGTGTCGAACGCGAGGGAGGACTTGCCCGACCCCGAGAGGCCGGTGAACACCACCATCGCGTCGCGAGGGATCTCGACGTCGACGTCGCGCAGGTTGTGGACGCGTGCCCCGCGGACACTCAGGCGCGAATGGGCATCGAGACGTGAAACTGGCACCCTACGAGTCTACGAACGGCCTCCGACACTCTCGCCGTGAGCGCACCTGCTGAGAGCGAACACACGTTCGAAGCGCTCTCGGATGTCGCGTGGTCGTACCGTCGTCGATCAGCCGAGATGCCCGGCCTTCTCCATCTGGCGCAGCTCGCGCTTCAACTCCGAGACCTCGTCGCGCAGCCGCGCCGCGAGCTCGAACTTCAACTCGCCGGCGGCCTCGAGCATCTGGTCGTTGAGGTCGCGGATGAGCTCCTCGAGGTCGTTCGCCCCGGCCGCGGCGATGCCGTCGCGTCGCATCGGGACCGGCGACGACTTCCGCCCGTCGCGCCCGGCGAGGAGCGCGGCGGTGTCGGCCTCCTCGCGGGCGAGCACTTCGGTGATGTCGGCGATCCGCTTCCGGAGCGGCGTCGGGTCGATGCCGTTCACCCGGTTGTAGTCGATCTGCCGGTCGCGCCGACGATTCGTCTCGTCGATCGCGAGCCGCATCGATTCGGTCATCACGTCGGCGTACATGTGGACCTGGCCGGAGACGTTGCGCGCTGCTCGACCGATCGTCTGGATGAGCGAGGTCGATGACCTGAGGAAGCCCTCCTTGTCGGCGTCGAGGATCGCAACGAGCGACACCTCGGGCAGGTCGAGGCCCTCGCGGAGGAGGTTGATGCCCACGAGGACGTCGTAGACCCCCGCGCGCAGCTCCGTCAGGAGCTCGACGCGTCGGAGCGTGTCGACGTCGGAGTGCAGGTACCGCACGCGCACGCCGGCCTCGGTGAGGAAGTCGGTGAGCTCCTCCGCCATCCGCTTCGTGAGCGTCGTGACGAGCACACGCTCGTCGCGCTCGGCGCGACCTCGGATCTCCTCGAGCAGGTCGTCGATCTGGCCCTTGCTGGGCTTCACGACGATCTCGGGGTCGACGAGCCCGGTCGGACGGATGATCTGCTCGACCACGCCGTCGGCGATGCCCATCTCGTACCGGCCCGGCGTCGCCGAGAGGTACACGGTCTGGCCGACCCGGTCCTTGAACTCGTCCCACTTCAAGGGCCGGTTGTCGAGCGCGCTCGGCAGCCGGAACCCGTGCTCGACGAGCGTGCGCTTGCGCGACGCATCGCCCTCGTACATCGCGCCGATCTGCGGCACGGTGACATGCGACTCGTCGATCACGACGAGGAAGTCGTCGGGGAAGTAGTCGAGCAGGCAGTGCGGCGCCTCGCCCGGCGCCCGGCCGTCGATGTGGCGCGAGTAGTTCTCGATGCCCGAGCAGAAGCCGATCTGCTCCATCATCTCGAGGTCGAACGTCGTGCGCATCCGCAGCCGCTGCGCCTCGAGGAGCTTTCCCTGGCGCTCGAGCTCCTGCAGCCGCTCGTCGAGCTCGTCGCGGATCGTGCCGATCGCCCGCTGCATGACGTCGACGCTCGCGACGTAGTGCGAGGCCGGGAACACCGGTACCGCATCGAGCTTCGCCACGACCGTGCCGGTCAGGGGGTGCAGGCTGTGCAGCGCCTCGACCTCGTCGCCGAACATCTCGATCCGGATGGCGTGCTCCTCGTAGACCGGGATGATCTCGATCGTGTCGCCGCGCACGCGGAACGTGCCGCGCGAGAAGTCGACGTCGTTGCGCTGGTACTGCATGGAGACGAACTTCCGGATGAGCCAATCGCGGTCGACGCGCTGGCCGACCTGCAGCGGCATCATCGCGCTGAGGTACTCCTCGGGTGTTCCGAGGCCGTAGATGCACGAGACGGTCGAGACCACGACGACGTCGCGGCGGCTCAGCAGCGAGTTCGTGGTCGAGTGCCGGAGTCGCTCGACCTCGGCGTTGATCGAGGAGTCCTTCTCGATGAAGGTGTCGGTCTGGGGAACGTACGCCTCGGGCTGGTAGTAGTCGTAGTACGAGACGAAGTACTCCACCGCGTTGTTCGGCATGAGCTCGCGGAACTCGTTCGCGAGCTGTGCCGCGAGCGTCTTGTTGTGCGCGAGCACGAGCGTCGGCCGCTGCACCTGTTCGATCAGCCAGGCGGTGGTGGCGGACTTGCCGGTGCCCGTCGCGCCGAGCAGCACCACATCGGTCTCGCCGGCATTGATGCGGGCCGCGAGATCGGCGATCGCCTGGGGCTGGTCGCCGCTCGGCGCGTACTCGCTGATGACCTCGAACGGGCGCACTGAACGGGTCGACTGCATGGATTCGAGTCTAGGTCGGTGCACCGACACTCGGTCCGGGTACGCCGTGGGCGTACCCGCACGTCGCTCGGCGCTCACCGGACCGGGTGGCACCGGCCCGGATCACGCGTGCTCGGCGCGCCTCGCGCGGTCGATGTCGACCCAGAGGGCATCGGCCTGGCTCATCGTGTGGGCGATCGTGCCACCCGTGTCGATGACGACATCCGCCACCGCACGCCGCTCCTCGTCGCTCACCTGCGCATCCACGCGCGCCTCGGCCTGGATCGGATCGAGCCCGCGCTCCTCGACGAGTCGCTTGACCTGGGCGCGCTTCGGCGCGCTGGTGACGACGACGAGGTCGAACGGATGGTCGACCTGCGCCTCCACGAGGAGCGGGACGTCGTAGACGACGACCGCCTCCGGATCGTCGGCTTCGGCCTTCGCGATGAGCTTCGCGGACAGCTCTCGGACCGCGGGATGCACGATCGCGTTCAGCCTGGCTCGTGCGTCGTCGTCGCGGAACACGAGCTCGCCGAGTCGCTGCCGATCGAGGGTGCCGTCGGGCCTTCGCACCTCCTCGCCGAACGCGTCGACGATCTCCTGCAGGCAGGTGGTTCCCGGCTCGACCACGCGTCGGGCGAGCTGGTCGGCGTCGAGGTGGATGGCGCCGTGCTCGACGAGTCGACGCGCGACGGTGGACTTGCCCGACGCGATGCCGCCGGTGAGGCCGATCAGATACACACGACCACTCTATTGGTGCGCGACTCCTCACCCGACGACGCGACGATGCCGAGGCGGGATGCTCTGGGCGGCCGCCGCGTCGCGCTGTCGTGCGCGGCGCCGTCCGAACCGTGCTCGAGCGTTCGCGGAGACGCCGGAAGGCCGGCCCCCGTGGGGACCGGCCTTCCGCGTGCCGTTCGCGCAGCGCGAGCCGCGCGTTTCGACTAGTTGCTCGAGAGCTTCTCGCGCAGCGCCGCCAGCGAGGCGTCGTCGGCGAGGGTGCCCGCGCCGGCCGAGTCGCTGGAGTACGACGAGGTGCCCGACGAGAACGAGTCGTCCGACGCCTGCGCCGCGAGCGAGGCCGCGACCTGCTTCTTGT
The DNA here is from genome assembly GCF_051715505.1 of Agromyces excoecariae. NCBI lineage: Bacteria > Bacillati > Actinomycetota > Actinomycetes > Micrococcales > Microbacteriaceae > Agromyces > Agromyces excoecariae. The sequence goes on from NZ_JBPSLA010000012.1 coordinate 67,158, forward strand.
GCGCCTCCCAGCGAGCCTGGGCGGCAGCGTACTCCTGCTCCCACTTCTCGCGCTGGGCGTCGAAGCCCTCGCGCCACTCGTTGGTCTCGGGGTCGAAGCCCTCGGGGTACTTGTAGTTGCCCTGCTCGTCGTACTCGGTGAGCATGCCGTAGAGCGCCGGGTCGAACTCGGTGCCCTCGGGGTCGACGCCGTCGTTGGCCTGCTTGAGCGAGAGCGAGATGCGGCGACGCTCGAGGTCGATGTCGATGACCTTGACGAAGACCTCCTCGCCCACCGACACGACCTGCTCGGCGAGCTCGACGTGACGGCCCGACAGCTCCGAGATGTGCACGAGGCCCTCGATGCCGTCCGCGACGCGCACGAACGCACCGAACGGCACGAGCTTCGTGACCTTGCCCGGGGTGACCTGGCCGATCGCGTGCGTACGCGCGAAGACCTGCCACGGGTCCTCCTGGGTCGCCTTGAGCGACAGCGAGACGCGCTCGCGGTCGAGCTCGACGGAGAGCACCTCGACGGTGACCTCCTGGCCGACCTCGACGACCTCGGACGCGTGCTCGATGTGCTTCCACGAGAGCTCCGAGACGTGGACGAGGCCGTCGACGCCACCGAGGTCGACGAACGCACCGAAGTTGACGATCGACGAGATGACGCCCTTGCGGATCTGTCCCGGGTGGAGGTTCTGCAGGAAGGTCGAGCGCGACTCCGACTGGGTCTGCTCGAGGAGGGCACGACGCGACAGGACCACGTTGTTGCGGTTCTTGTCGAGCTCGAGGATCTTCGCCTCGATCTCCTGGCCCAGGTACGGCGTGAGGTCGCGGACGCGGCGCAGCTCGATGAGCGACGCGGGCAGGAAGCCGCGGAGGCCGATGTCGACGATGAGGCCGCCCTTGACGACCTCGATGACCGAGCCGGTGACGACCCCGTCGTTCTCCTTGATCTTCTCCACGTCGCCCCACGCGCGCTCGTACTGCGCGCGCTTCTTCGACAGGATCAGGCGGCCTTCCTTGTCCTCCTTCTGGAGGACGAGGGCCTCGACGGTGTCGCCGACCTCGACGACCTCGCTGGGGTCGACGTCGTGCTTGATGGAAAGTTCGCGCGAGGGGATGACACCCTCGGTCTTGTAGCCGACGTCGAGGAGGACCTCGTCGCGGTCGATCTTCACGACGGTGCCCTCGATGAGGTCGCCGTCGTTGAAGAACTTGAGCGTCTTCTCGACCGCGGCGAGGAAATCGTCAGCAGATCCGATGTCGTTGATCGCGACCTGCTTGGGCGCCTTGGTCGTTGCGGTTGTCATGTAGTGGATGCTCCGAATGGACAGTATCGGGCCCGACGCGGGAAGAGCGGTGTCTTTGGTTGGTCCGCGACGGGCAGGCGGACAGGATCGTCACACGAGTGACACTCCATCCTAGCGGGACGCGACTGCACGCAGCAACCCGGGCGTGTCGCGGCATCGTCCGCCCCGACCGCCCGTGCGACGGTCCCGCGTCGCCGGCCGATCCGAGCCGGCAGCGCCTCAGGCCGCCAGGGCGCCGCGCAGCGTGTCGAGCCCGACCCCGCCGAGCGAGAGCGCCCGTCGGTGGAACTCGCGGATGTCGAAGCGCTCTCCGTCGCGCCGGCGCACGTCGTCGCGAAGCTGCTCCCAGATGCGCTGCCCGACCTTGTACGAGGGCGCCTGACCGGGCCAGCCGAGGTAGCGGTGCACCTCGAATCGCACGAACTCGGGCGGCATGTTGACGTTGCGTCCCATGAACTCGAACGCGTACTCCCCCGTCCACGCGCCTTCGCCGTCGGGGCGCTGCTTGCCGAGGTGCACGCCGATGTCGAGGACGACCCGCGCCGCGCGCATCCGCTGGCCGTCGAGCATGCCGAGCCGGTCGGCCGGGTCGTCGAGGTACCCGAGGTCCTGCATGAGCCGCTCCGCGTAGAGCGCCCACCCCTCGGCATGCCCCGACGTGCCCGCGAGCTGCCGTCGCCAGGTGTTCAGCTGCCTCCGGTTCACGACGGCCTGGCCGATCTGCAGGTGATGGCCGGGCACGCCCTCGTGGTACACCGTGGTCTTCTCGCGCCATGTGTCGAACTCGGTGACGCCCTCGGGCACCGACCACCACATCCGACCCGGGCGCGTGAAGTCGTCGCTCGGACCCGTGTAGTAGATGCCGCCCTCCTGGGTCGGCGCGATCCGGCACTCGAGCGTCCGGATCTCATCCGGGATGTCGAACTGGGTCGTCGCGAGCTCGGCGACGGCACGGTCGCTGGTCTCCTGCATCCAGCGTTGCAGCGCGTCGGTGCCGACGAGCTTGCGCGCCGGGTCGGACTCGAGGTGGGCGACCGCCTCCTCGACGCTCGCGCCCGGGAGGATCTCGTTCGCGACGGCCTCCTGCTGGGCCACCATCCGGGCCAGCTCCTCGATGCCCCACTCGTACGTCTCGTCGAGGTCGATCACCGCGCCGAGGAAGTGCCGCGATCGGAGCGCGTAGACCTCCCGCCCCACCGCGTCGGCCTCACCGGCGCGCGGTGCGAGCTCGCCCTCGAGGAATTCGGCGAGTCGGCCGTAGGCGGATGCCGCCTCCGCGGCGCCGGCGTCGAGGTCGCGTCGCAGCGCCTCGCCGGCCGCCGCGCCCGCGCCCCCGACGAAGGCGGCGAAGAAGCCATCGGGTCGGGCGTGCCGCTGGGCCTGGACCGCGACCTCATGGACCTGGCGGGCCGCCGGCACGATGCCGCGCTCGATCCCGAGGCGAAGGGTCTGGACGTAGCCGTCGAGCGCCCCGGCGACCGCGCCGAGCCTCGTCGAGATCCGCGCCCAGTCCTCTTCCGCGGCGGTGGGCATCAGGTCGAAGACCTCGCGGATCTCCTGGGCAGGGCTCGCGATGACGTTGAGGTCGCGGAGGTGCAGTCCTGCGGCATCCGCCTCGAGGTCGAGCCCGAGCTCGCCGCCGAGGTCGGCCACCGTGATCCGATCCACGTCGTCGACCGGGCCCGCCGCCTGGAGCGCCGCTCGTGTCGCCCGCGCCGCCGCGACGCGCGCCTCGTGGCCGTCGGGCGAGAAGTCCGGAAGGCGGTGGTCCTGGTCGGTGCGACCGATGTAGGTCCCGACGTTCGGATTCAGTCGGACGACCGTGTCGACCCACTCCTCGGCGATTCGGTCGACGTCTGTGGGAGTGCGGTCTTCGGTGGCCATGACGGCGAGCCTAGACGAGCGGATGCCGCGCCCGCGAAGTCGCGAGGAGGCCTCGCGTCCGGGCGATCGTCCGGGCCACCTGGGCTCAGTGCGCCGCATCCTCCCAGTCGCGCCCGCGACCGACCTGCACGTCGAGCGGCACGAGGAGATCGGCCGCGTGCGCCATCCGGTCGTGCACCAGCGCCTCGAGCTCGTCGCCCTCGCCCTGGGCCACCTCGAAGATGAGCTCGTCGTGCACCTGCATGAGCATCCGCGAGCGCAGGTCGCGCTCCCGCAGCTCGCGCTCGACGCCGATCATCGCGAACTTCATGATGTCGGCGGCCGAGCCCTGGATCGGTGCGTTGAGCGCGGCACGCTCGGCGTTCTCGCGGAGCACCCGGTTCGGGCTGTTCAGGTCGGGGAACGGGCGGCGTCGGCCGAAGATCGTCTCGGTGTACCCGTCGAGCTTGGCCTGGGCGACCACGCCGCGGAGGTAGTCGCGGACCGCGCCGAAGCGCTCGAAGTAGTCCTTCATCAGCTGCGTCGCTTCAGCCCGATCGATGCGGAGCTGCTTCGAGAGGCCGAACGCGCTGAGGCCGTAGGCGAGGCCGTACGACATCGCCTTCACCTTCGTGCGCATCAGCGGCGTGACCTCGGCCGGGTCGACGTCGAAGATTCGCGCGCCCACGAAACGGTGCAGGTCCTCTCCGGAGTGGAAGGCCTCGATGAGTCCCGGATCCTCCGAGAGGTGCGCCATGATGCGCATCTCGATCTGCGAGTAGTCGGCCGTGAGCAGCTCGACGTAGTCGGCGCCGTGCGTGAACGCGGCGCGGATGCGCCGCCCCTCCTCGGTGCGGACCGGGATGTTCTGCAGGTTCGGGTCGGTCGACGAGATCCGGCCGGTCGTGGTGCCGACCTGCACGTAGCTCGTGTGGACGCGGCCGTCGGACTGGATCGACTTGTCGAGCGTCTCGACGATCTGCCGGAGCTTCGTGGCATCGCGGTGCTCCAGGAGCAGGCCGAGGAACGGGTGCGGGTTCGTCTCCTGCAGATCGGCCAGCGCTCCGGCATCGGTCGAGTAGCCCGTCTTCGTGGCGCGCGTCTTCGGCATGCCGAGCTGGTCGAACAGCACCTCCTGGAGCTGCTTCGGCGACCCGAGGTTCACCTCGCGGCCGATCTCGTCGTACGCCGACTGCGCGAGCGCGGCCGCCCGCTCCCCGAGCTGGCCCGAGAGCTCGGTGAGCTTCGCGTGCTCGACCGTGACGCCGCGCAGCTCCATCTCGGCCAGGACCCCGACGATCGGGATCTCGATCTCGGCAAGGACCCGCCGCGATCCCTCGGAGAGCGCCGCGAGCACGTGCGGGGCGACGCGCAAGGAGTACCACGCGAACTCCGGCGCACCGGCCGTGCTGTCGGCGTCGGGCACGAGTTGCGACGGGTCGGCCATCGGAACGGTCTCGCCGAGGTAGCGGGAGACGAGGTCGACGAGGTCCTTCTCCGCCAGGCTCGGGCGGACGAGCCATCCGGCGATCAGCGTGTCGACCACGAGTCCGTCGAAGGGCAGCCCGGATCTCCGCAGCGCCTTGAGCTGCGGCTTCGCATCGGTCATCACCTTCGGGGCATCGCTCGCGAGCCAAGCCTCGAACGGTGCGAGCTCGATCGAGCCGGCGGTCCAGTCGAGCCGCACGCTCTCGGCCGTGCTCGCGATGCCGGCGCCGATCACCCGGCCGTCGAGCACCTCGAGGCTGAGGCCGAGGCCGGCGGGCTCTGCCGCCGTCGCCCGGGCGAACCAGGCTGCGAGCTCATCGCCCCGAAGTGCTCGCGCGACCGGGGCGACCGCGGCCGGCTCGGCCTCCGCGGAGAGCGCGGCGGTGCCGTCGGCAGTCACGCCGTTCGACTCGGCCGCCATCTTGGTGACGCGCTCGAGCAGGGTCTTGAACTCGAGCCGGTCGAACAGCTCGCGCACGGCGGCCTCGTCCATCGGCTGCGCCGCGAGGTCGGGGAGCTCGACGTCGAGGTCGAGATCGCGGACGAGTCGATTGAGCCGGCGGTTGCGGACCGCGTTCTCGCGCTCGCGGCGCAGGTTGTCTCCGACGACGCCCTTGATCTCGTCGATGTGCTCGAGGATGCCGTCGAGGCTGCCGTACAGGCCGAGCCACTTGACGGCGGTCTTCTCCCCGACCTTCGTGATGCCGGGCAGGTTGTCGCTCGTCTCGCCGACGAGCGCGGCGACGTCGGGGTACTGCTCGGGACGGACCCCGTACCGCTCGAGGACGGCGTCGGCGTCGTAGCGCTTCAGCTGCGACACGCCCTGCACGTTGGGGTACAGCAGCGTGACGTCGTCGTCGACGAGCTGGATGGTGTCACGGTCGCCGGAGACGACGAGCACGTCGAAGCCCTCCGCTGCGCCACGCGTGGCGAGCGTGGCGAGGATGTCGTCGGCCTCGAAGTCCTCCTTCTCGAGCACCGTGATCCGCATGGCGCGCAGCGCCTCCTTCAGGAGGCCGATCTGCCCCTTGAACTCCTGCGGCGTCTCGCTGCGGTTGGCCTTGTACTCGGTGTACTCGCGAGTGCGGAACGACTGCCTCGACGTGTCGAAGGCGACGGCCAGGTGCGTCGGCTTCTCGTTGCGCAGCAGCATGAGCAGCATCGACAGGAAGCCGTGGATGGCGTTCGTGTGCTGACCGTCTCGGGTGCTGAAGCTGTCGACGGGGAGGGCGTAGAAGGCGCGGTAGGCCAGCGAGTGACCGTCGACGACGAGCAGGGTGGGCTTCACGGGGGTGGGGTCGGGCACTCGTCAAGAGTACAAGCGGGCACCGACACCCCTCCGCCGCGAGTCCGGTCCGTCAGGGCGCCGACGCGCCCCGCGCCGCGTCGAGGAGGATCCGCCGCTCCGCGGCCGCGACGACCCGGCGCGTGCGCTCCGCGGCATCCGGGTTGACCGAGATCGAGTCGATTCCGAAGCGCACGAGGTGCTCGGCGAACGCCGGGTCGTTCGAGGGCGCCTGGCCGCACAGGGACGAGGTGATGCCGGACGCGTGACAGGCCGTGATGATGCGCTCGATCGCATCCAGGACCGCGGCGTCGGACTCGTCGAACAACTCGGCGCAGATCTCTGAGTCGCGGTCGACGCCGAGCATGAGCTGCGTGAGGTCGTTCGAGCCGATCGAGACGCCGTCGATGCCCATCGCGGCGTACTCCGGAATGCGATGGACCACCGAGGGGACCTCGGCCATCACCCATCGCCTGAGGCCGCGCTGGCGGCCCAGCGGGCTCGCGTCGATGAGCTCGAGGCACGCCTCCAACTCCCAGCGCGTGCGCACGAACGGCAGCATCACGTGCAGGTTCGGCGTCTCCTCGCGCACGATCGCGAGCATCTCGAGCTCGAGCGCGAAGAGCTCGGGCTCCTTCACGTACCGGTACGCGCCGCGGTACCCGATCATCGGGTTGTTCTCCTGCGGCTCGAAGCGGTCGCCGCCCTCGAGGCCGCGGAACTCGTTCGTGCGGAAGTCGATGGTGCGGTAGACCACCGGCCGTCGCCCGAACGCGCGCGTCACCGTCAGCAGCGACCCGGTCATGCGGCGGACGAACTCGTCGCGCTCCCCGCGCGCGAGCATCTCGCGCGGGTGCAGTCCGCCGAGGGCGTCGGTGATCATGAACTCCGCGCGCAGCAGCCCCACCCCGTCGACGTCGAGGGCGGCGACGTCCGCCGCACGGTCGGCGATCGCGAGGTTGACGTAGAGCTTCGTGGCGAGCGACTCGGCCCCGATGCCGCCTCCGGACGGCGGCGCGACCGGCGAGGTCGTGGCCGGGGATGCGGATGGCGCGGCCGACGCCGGCCCCGCGGCATCCGCCCCCTCGACCACCTCGCCCTTCGCGCCGTCGACCGTGACGAGTTCGCCGTCGCGCAGCAACGTGGTCGCGGTGCGCGCACCGACGACCGCGGGCACGCCGAGCTCGCGCGCGACGATCGCGGCGTGGCAGGTCATGCCGCCCCCGTCGGTCACGACCGCGGCCGCGCGGCGCATGGTCGGGACCCAGTCGGGATTGGTCATGGGCGCGACGAGGATCTCCCCCGCCTGCAATGCCCCGCCTTCGGCCGGGCTCTGCAGGATCCGGACGCGTCCGGTCACGTGCCCGGGCGCGGCGCCCAGGCCGCGCAGCAGCACCGTCCCGACGGGCGGGCCGTCGGCCGGCGAGGCCTCGTCCGCCGGTCCGCCCCCGAGCGTGGTCACGGGTCGCGACTGCAGCAACCACAACCGGCCGCCCGAATAGGCCCACTCGACGTCCTGCGGCTCGCCGTAGTGCGCTTCGACGCGAAGGCCGAGGGCGGCGACCTCGAGCACCTCGTCGTCGGTGAGCACGCGCGCGTCCGCTTCGGCACCGTCCAGGTCCTCGCGCACGACCGCGCCGTCGGCGGTGGGGACCAGCCGGTGCGTCTGGCGGCCGACCCGCACCGAGAGCAGGCGCGGGCCCTGCTTCGCGACGACGTACGTGTCGGGCTCGACGGCGCCGGAGACGACGACCTCGCCGAGCCCCAGCGCCGCCTCGACCACGAGCCGGTCACGGGCACCCGTCGACGGGTCGACCGTGAACATCACGCCCGAACGGTCGGACGCGACCTGCGCCTGCACGACGACGGCGAGCATCGGCTCCTCGTCCATGCGCTGGCTCGAGCGGTACGCGATGACGCGGTCGCCGTAGAGCGAGGCCCAGCAGTCCCGGATGCGATCGAGCACGGCCGCCTCGCCGATGACGTTGTTGTACGTCTCGTGCATGCCGGCGAACGACGTACCCGCGGCGTCCTCGGACGTCGCCGACGAACGGACGGCCACCGAGGCGCCCCCGAGGCGGCGGTACTCGCCGAGGACGGCGTCGCGCACGCGCTCGGGGAACGTCACCGCGCGCACCGCCTCGCGAAGCTCGGCGGCCGCACGCGGGAGCGCCTCCGGGTCCTCGGACACCGCGGCGGCGGCCCGGAAGCCGTCGAGCAGCCGCGACCGGATGCCGGCGTGCTCGATCGCCTCCAGGTAGGCCTCGGCCGTGACGATGAAGCCCGGCGGGACCGGAAGCCCCGCTGAGGTCGTCTCGCCGAGGTTCGCCCCCTTGCCGCCGACGGATGCCGCGTCGCCGAGGCGCACGTCCTCGAAGCGGGTGACCAGGGTGGACGTGACCTCGTGCAGCATCGTGCGCTCCGATTCGCTCGGCACCGGGGCCGGGCCGCCCGGGTACGCACACATCGTGCACATGGGCCCGCTCACCGGCCTAGGGCCGGAAGGCCCGGCGGCTACTTCTTGGGCGCGAGCTGCTCGATGATGGCCTGCGAGACGTCCTTCATCGTGAGACGGCGATCCATCGAGGCCTTCTGGATCCAGCGGAACGCCTCGGGCTCGGTGAGCCCCATCTTCTCGTTCAGCAGGCCCTTCGCGCGGTCGACGAGCTTGCGGGTCTCGAATCGCTCGACGAGGTCGCCGACCTCGGCCTCGAGGGCGATGATCTGCGCGTGGCGGGCCAGCGCGATCTCGATCGCGGGGAGCAGGTCGTTGGGGGTGAACGGCTTCACGACGTACGCCAGCGCGCCCGCCTCGCTCGCACGCTCGACGAGTTCACGCTGGCTGAACGCGGTCAGCAGGACGACCGGGGCGATGTGGCCCTTCGAGAGTCGCTCCGCCGCCGAGATGCCGTCGAGCTGGGGCATCTTCACGTCCATGATGACGAGGTCGGGTCGCAGCTCGGTCGCGAGCTGGACCGCGGTCTCGCCGTCGCCGGCCTCGCCGACCACCTCGTAGCCGTTGTCGCGCAGGATCTCGACGATGTCGAGGCGGATGAGCGACTCGTCCTCCGCGACCACGACGCGACGCGGTGCCGGCTGGGTGTCTTCGGTGTCTGTCACGCAGAAGAGCCTACGGTATTCTGGCCGGGGCCCTGAGGCCGGTGTGGCGGAATGGCAGACGCGGAGCACTCAAAATGCTTTGCCCGAGAGGGCGTGTGGGTTCGACCCCCACCACCGGCACCACGCGATCCGAAGCCTCGGTCGGAATCCCTTCGCGGCATCCACCGGGCACGGCGAACGGCCCGGCCACTGAGCGCGACCGGGCCGTTCGGACGAACCGTGTCAGAGCACCTCGCCGACGACGTGCACGCGCACGTCGTTGGTGGTGCCGGGGATGCCGGGGGGCGACCCCGAGATGATGACGATCTTCTCGCCGGCCTCGGCCTTCCCGGTCTTGCCGAGGACCTCGTCGACCTGGCCGACCATCTGGTCGGTGTGGGTCACCGGAGCGACGACGAACGACTCCACGCCCCAGTTGAGGGCCATCCGGCGGCGGATCTCGGGATACGGCGTGAAGGCCAGGATCGGGATGGTGCTGCGCAGGCGCGACATCCGTCGCACCGACTCCCCCGTCTCGGTGAACACGCAGAGGTACTTGGCCTCGACGAAGTCGGCGACCTCGACCGCAGCGAGCGTGATCGCTCCGGCCTGCGTGCGCGGCTTCGTGCCGAGCGGAGCGATCCGGTGCAGGCCGTGCTGCTCGGTCGACTCGATGATGCGGGCCATGGTCTTGACGGTCTGCACCGGGTACTCGCCGACGCTCGTCTCGCCCGAGAGCATGACCGCGTCCGCGCCGTCGAGGATGGCGTTCGCGACGTCCGAGGTCTCGGCGCGGGTCGGCACGGGAGCGTGGGTCATCGACTCGAGCATCTGGGTGGCGACGATGACCGGCTTGGCAAGGCGCCGGGCGATCTCGATCGCGCCCTTCTGCACGATCGGCACCGCCTCGAGCGGGAGCTCGACGCCCAGGTCGCCGCGCGCGACCATGATCGCGTCGAACGCCTCGATGATCTCCTCGAGGGCCTCCACGGCCTGCGGCTTCTCGATCTTGGCGATCACCGGCAGCCGGCGTCCCTCCTCCGCCATGATCTGGTGCACGCGGTCGATGTCGGTGGCGTTCCGGACGAAGGACAGCGCGATGAGGTCGGCGCCGAGCTTGAGCGCCCACCGCAGGTCGGCCTCGTCCTTCTCGGACAGCGCGGGCACGTTCACGGCGACGCCCGGCAGGTTGATGCCCTTGTTGTTCGACACCGGGCCCGCGACGACCACCTTCGTGGTCACGACGGTGCCATCGGTGTCGAGGACCTCGACGCGGACCTTGCCGTCGTCGATGAGGAGGTGGTCCCCGGCCTCGACGTCGTGCGGGAGTCCCTTGAAGGTGGTGCCGACGATCTCCTTCGTGCCGAGGATGTCCTCGGTCGTGATCTTGAAGATGTCACCCTCGGCGAGCTCGTGCGGCCCGTCGGCGAACTTGCCGAGGCGGATCTTCGGCCCCTGGAGGTCCACGAGCACGGCCACCGCCCGACCCGAGTCGTTCGCCGCCTTCCGGACGTTCTGGTAGACGCCCTCGTGCACGTCGTAGCTGCCGTGGCTGAGGTTCATGCGCGCCACGTCGATGCCCGCATCGATGATCGCGCGGATCTGCTCGTAGCTCGATGTCGCCGGCCCGAGGGTGGCGACGATCTTCGCTCTTCTCATGTGGTGTGTGCTCCAGGGGTTACGCGCCGAAGCGCTGGATCGGGGTCTGCAGGCGCCGTCGGCGCCGGTCACACGGCGAAGGCTCGCGCCGTCGCGGGGATGGGGCTGGGCAGCTGCGTCTCACCTTCAAGGTACCGGTCGACGGATGCCGCCGCAGCCCGCCCCTCGGCGATGGCCCAGACGATGAGGGACTGTCCGCGACCGGCGTCGCCGGCGACGAACACGCCGGGCTCCTCGGTCGCGTAGTCGTCCTCGCGGGCGAAGTTGCCGCGGTCCGTGGCGCGCAGGCCGAGCTGGTCGTTCGCCGCGTCGGTCTCCGGTCCGGTGAACCCGAGGGCGAGCAGCACCAGGTCGGCCGGGATCTCGCGCTCGGTGCCGGCCTTGGGCACGCGGCGTCCGTCGAGGTACTCGGTCTCGGCGACCCGGATGGCGCGCACCTCGCCGACCTCGTTCGCGAGGAACTCGACCGTGGAGGCGAGGTACTGGCGCTGGCCGCCCTCCTCGTGGGCGCTCTGCACCTCGAACACGTTCGGGTGCATCGGCCACGGCTGCTCCGCCGAACGGGTCGAGCTCGGCTGCTTGCCGATGGCGAGGTTCGTCACCGACAGTGCGCCCTGGCGGTGGGCGGTGCCGATGCAGTCCGCGCCCGTGTCGCCGCCGCCGAGGACCACGACGTGCTTGCCCTCCGCGCTGATCTGGTCGAACACGTCGTCGCCCGCGACCACGCGGTTGGACTGCACGAGGTACTCCATCGCGAAGTGCACGCCGGGAAGGTCTCGACCGGGGATCGGCAGGTCGCGGGGCACGAGCGCACCCGTGGCGACGACCACGGCGTCGTATCGACGACGGAGCTCGTCCCACGCGAGGTCGACGCCGATCTCGACGCCGGCCCGGAAGCGCGTGCCCTCGGCGGTCATCTGCGCGAGCCGCTGCTCGAGGTGCTTCTTCTCCATCTTGAAGTCGGGAATGCCGTAGCGGAGGAGCCCGCCGATGCGGTCGTCCCGCTCGTACACCGCGACCGTGTGGCCCGCACGCGTGAGTTGCTGGGCGGCCGCGAGTCCGGCGGGGCCGGAACCGACGACCGCGACCGTCTTGCCGGTGAGGCGACCGGGCGGCTGCGGCTGCACCCAGCCGCTGCCGAACGCCTGGTCGATGATCGAGACCTCGACCTGCTTGATCGTCACCGCGGGCTGGTTGATGCCGAGGACGCACGCCGACTCGCACGGGGCAGGACAGAGCCGGCCCGTGAACTCCGGGAAGTTGTTCGTCGCGTGCAGCCGCTCGATCGCGGCGCGGCCCTCGCCGCGCCATATCAGGTCGTTCCACTCGGGGATCAGGTTGCCGAGCGGGCAGCCCTGATGGCAGAACGGGATGCCGCAGTCCATGCATCGTCCGGCCTGGCGTCGGAGCTGGGCGGAGTCGCCCTGCTCGTAGACCTCTTTCCAGTCCATGATGCGCACCGGAACGGGGCGACGCTTCGGAAGCTCCCGCTCGGTGACCTTCAGAAAGCCCTTCGGGTCAGCCACCCGTCACCTCCATGCAGTCGATCGGGACCGTGCGGCCGTGCGTCATGAGCTCACCCACCGGTCACCTCCAGGATGCGGCTCCACACCACGTCGCCGTCGGGGTCGAGACCCTCGTCGACGGCGCTCTGCCGGGTCCGGAGGACTGCGGCGTAGTCGCGCGGGAGCACCTTCGTGAATCGGTCGAACGCGACGTCGCCCTCGGCGAGGAGCGTCGCGGCGACCGCCGAATCGGTGTGCTCGAGGTGCTGCTCGAGCAGGTCGCGGACGATCTCGTGGTCGGCGCTGCCGAGCTCGTGGAGCTCGAGCTCACCGCTCGAGAGGGACTCGCGGTTCACCTTGGGCTCGGCGAGGTCGAGTACGTACGCCGTGCCGCCCGACATGCCGGCGCCGAGGTTGCGGCCGGTCGGACCGAGGATCAACGCGAGCCCGCCGGTCATGTATTCAAGGGCGTGGTCGCCGACGCCCTCGACCACCGCGGTGGCCCCGGAGTTGCGGACGAGGAAGCGCTCGCCGACGATGCCGCGGATGAACATGCTGCCCCGCGTCGCGCCGTAGCCGATCACGTTGCCCGCGATGACGTTGCGCTCCGCGACGAAGCCCGCCTCGCGCGACGGACGGACGATGATCTGGCCGCCCGAGAGGCCCTTGCCGACGTAGTCGTTCGAGTCGCCCTCGAGGCGCAGTCGGATGCCGCCGGGGAGGAACGCGCCGAACGACTGGCCGGCGCTGCCCGTGAGCGTCACGTCGATCGATGCCTCGGGCAGGCCCTGGGCGCCGTGGCGCACCGTGACCTCGTGGCCGAGCATGGTGCCGACCGCGCGCTCGGTGTTCCGCACCGGCAGCTCGATCTCGACCCGGCCGCCCTGCTCCAGGACGAGCGCGCTGCGCCGGATGAGCTCGTTGTCGAAGTGCTCGTCGAGCTCGTGGTCCTGGCGGCGGCCGTTGCGCCGCGGCTCGGAATCGGAGAAGTCGGGTCCGACGAGGACGGGCGTGAGGTCGAGACCGGACGCCTTCCAGTGCCGGACCGCGCGCTCGACGTCGAGGAGCTCGCGGCGGCCGATGATCTCATCGAGCGAGCGGTAGCCGAGCTCGGCGAGGTACTCGCGCACCTCCTGCGCGATGAACTCGAAGAAGTTCACGACGAACTCGGGCTTGCCCGTGAAGCGCTTGCGGAGCTCGGGGTTCTGCGTCGCGACGCCGACCGGGCACGTGTCGAGGTGGCACACGCGCATCATGACGCAGCCCTCGACGACGAGCGGTGCCGTCGCGAATCCGAACTCCTCGGCGCCGAGCAGCGCGCCGATCACGACGTCGCGGCCGGTCTTCAGCTGCCCGTCGACCTGCACGACGACACGGTCGCGCATGCCGTTCAGCATGAGCGTCTGCTGCGTCTCGGCGAGGCCGAGCTCCCACGGCGTGCCCGCGTGCTTGAGCGAGTTGAGCGGACTCGCACCTGTGCCGCCGTCGTGGCCGGAGACCAGGATGACGTCGGCCAGCGCCTTGGCCGTGCCCGCCGCGACGGCGCCGATGCCCGACTGGCTCACGAGCTTGACGTGCACGCGTGCGCCGGGGTTGGCCCGCTTCAGGTCGAAGATGAGCTGCTTCAGGTCTTCGATCGAGTAGATGTCGTGGTGCGGGGGCGGCGAGATGAGGCCGACGCCGGCCGTCGCGTGCCGCGTGCGGGCGACCCACGGGTAGACCTTCGTCGGCGGCAGCTGCCCGCCCTCGCCGGGCTTGGCACCCTGCGCCAGCTTGATCTGGATGTCGTCGGCGTGCGTGAGGTACATGCTCGTCACGCCGAATCGACCCGACGCGACCTGCTTGATGGCGCTGCGCCGCTCCGGGTCGAGCAGGCGATCCAGGTCTTCGCCGCCCTCGCCGGTGTTCGACTTCGCGCCGAGGCGGTTCATGGCGATCGCGAGGGTCTCGTGCGCCTCCTTCGAGATCGAGCCGTAGCTCATCGCACCCGTCGAGAAGCGCTTGACGATCGACTCGACCGGCTCGACCTCGTCGATCGGCACCGCGGGACGCACGCCGGTCCGCAGCGCGAACATGCCGCGGAGGGTCATCAGCTGTTCCGCCTGCGTGTCGACCATGTCCGTGTACTCGCGGAAGACGTCGTAGCGTCGGTTCCGGGTCGAATGCTGGAGGCGGAAGACCGTCTCGGGGTTGAAGAGGTGCGGCGAGCCGTCACGACGCCACTGGTACTCGCCGCCGGTCTGCAACCGCTCGTGCGCCCGCACCGCGACATCCGCCGGATAGGCCACCGCGTGGCGCGACCGGTTCTCATCGGCGATCACGTCGATGCCGACGCCGCCGAGCTTCGAGGTCGTGCCAGTGAAGTACTCGTCGATGAACTCCTGCGCGAGCCCGACGGCCTCGAAGGCCTGCGCGCCGGCGTACGACGCGATGGTCGAGATGCCCATCTTCGACATGATCTTCAGGACGCCCTTGCCGAGGGCGGTGATGACGTTCCGCACCGCCTGCTCGGGCGTGACACCGGTGAGCACGCCCGAGCGGACGAGCTCCTCGCACGTCTCCATGGCGAGGTACGGGTTCACGGCCGAGGCGCCGTAGCCGACGAGCAGTGCGACGTGGTGCACCTCGCGCACGTCGCCGGCCTCGACCACGAGGCCGACCTTCATCCGGGTCTCGGAGCGGATGAGGTGGTGGTGCACGGCCGAGAGCATGAGCAGGGACGGGATCGGCGCGAGGTCCTTGGTCGTGTCGCGGTCGCTCAGGACGATGAACGACGCGCCCTCCTCGATCGCCTCGTCGACCTCCCGGCACAGCTCGTCGATCCGTTCGCGCAGCCCGGCCGCGCCCTCGTCGACGCGATAGAGGCCGCGGAGCGTGCGTGCGGCCCGGGCGCCCGACGGGGCGGTCATGTGCACGATCTTCGCGAGCTGGTCGTTGTCGATGACGGGGAAGTCGAGCGACACCTGGCGGGCGTGCTCCGCGCCTGCGCTGAGCAGGTTCCGCTCCGGGCCGAGCGAGGTCGAGAGCGAGGTGACGACCTGCTCGCGGATCGAGTCGAGGGGCGGGTTGGTCACCTGCGCGAACTGCTGGGTGAAGTAGTCGAACAGCAGTCGTGGGCGCTGCGAGAGCACGGCGATCGGCGTGTCGGATCCCATCGCGCCGATGGGCTCCTGGCCGGCCTTCGCCATGGGCGCGAGGAGGACCTTCACCTCCTCCTCGGTGTACCCGAAGGTGCGCTGGCGACGGTTCACCGAGGCCGGCGGGTGCACGATGTGCTCGCGCTCGGGCAGGTCGGCGAGGCGGATGCGGCCCTCGTCGAGCCACTCCTGCCACGGAGCGGATGCCGCGAGCTCGGCCTTGATCTCGTCGTCCTCGATGAGGCGGCCCGCCTCCGTGTCGACGAGGAACATGCGGCCCGGCTGCAGCCGGCCCTTGCGCACCACGCGACGCTGCGGCAGGTCGATGACGCCGATCTCGCTCGCGAGGACGACGAGCCCGTCGTCGGTCACGAGGTAGCGGCCGGGACGCAGGCCGTTGCGGTCCAGCGTCGCACCGACGAGCGTGCCGTCGGTGAACACGATCGCCGCGGGGCCGTCCCACGGTTCCATGAGCATCGAGTGGTAGTCGTAGAACGCCCGCCGTGCCGGGTCGATCTCGGTCTGCTTCTCCCACGCCTCGGGCACCATCATCATGACGGCGTGCGGCAGGCTCCGTCCGGCCAGCGTGAGCAGTTCGACGACCTCGTCGAACGAGGCCGAGTCGCTCGCGCCCGGCGTGACGATGGGCATGACCGGCGCGAGTTCACCGAGGACCTCGGACTCGAGCTGGGACTGGCGCGCGCGCATCCAGTTGCGATTGCCCTGGATGGTGTTGATCTCGCCGTTGTGGGCGATCATCCGGAACGGCTGAGCGAGCGGCCACGACGGGAACGTGTTCGTCGAGTACCGCGAATGGACGAGCGCGAGCTTCGACGCGAACCGCTCGTCGGAGAGGTCGGGATAGAAGGGCTCCAGCTGCAGGGTCGTGACCATGCCCTTGTAGACGAGGGTGCGGCTGGACAGCGATGCGAAGTAGAGCTCGAGCTCGCGCTCGGCGCGCTTGCGCAGCCGGAACGTCAGACGGTCCAGGGCGATGCCCGTGACGTGCGCACCCTCCGACGTCGTCGCGGACCCCCGGACGAAGAGCTGCTGGACCACCGGCATCGCCGCACGGGCGAGCGTGCCGAGCTCGTCGGGGCGGACCGGCACCTCGCGCCATCCGATGACCTCGAGGCCCTCGGAGGCGGCGATGCGTCGCAGCTGCTGCTTGACCTGGCTCCGCGCGGTCGGGTCCACCGGGAGGAAGGCGTTGCCGACCGCGTAGGCCCCGGCCTCGGGGAGCGGGAAGTCCGCGACCTCGCGGAGGAACGCGTCGGGCACCTGCGTGATGATGCCCGCGCCGTCGCCCGTGCCCGCGTCGGAGCCGACGGCGCCGCGGTGCTCGAGGTTCCGCAGTGCGTCGAGCGCCGCCGTGATGATGTCATGCCCGGCGGTGCCGCGCAGGGTCGCGACCATCGCGAGCCCGCAGGCGTCCTTCTCTGCGGCAGGGTCGTACATGCCCTGGGCGGGCGGGGTCAGACCGAACCTGGCGTGGGGAGGGGGAAGCGACACGTTGGACCGTCCTCGGTATCTCGGTGGCAACGGGGACGTCGTCGGCCCACGATGGAGGATTCGCAGCGCGAGGTGCGGCGCGGCGATGGGGAACGCGGTTTCGGCGTGGCCCCTATTCGGAGGCCGAGCGGCTCGAGCTTGTGGCAGCCGGCTCGCCGTGTGCGTTCTCGCCCTCGACGCCATCGTCGAGAGAGTCGGTGTCGGACTCGGTGTCGTCAGAGTCTACCTCAGCATCCGCGGGCACCCATTCACGCCCCGGTCGGTACACGCTCGGCTCGATGCCGGTGTGCCGACGGCTCTGGACGATGATGATCACGATGCCGATCAGGATCGCGGCGAACGACGCCCAGACGTTCGAGCGGATGCCGAGGAACATCTCGCTCGGGTCGACGCGGATCGTCTCGAACACGGCCCGGCCGGCGCCGTACCAGATGAGGTAGGCGCCGAACATCTTGCCCCAGCGGAGGCGGAATGCGCGCTCGAGCGCGAGCAGGACGACGACGCCGAGCAGGTTCCACACGATCTCGTACAGGAACGTCGGGTGGAACAGGGTGCCGTCGGGCAGGCCGGCGGGGAACGCCGCGTTGTCCGCCTCGATCTCGAGGCCCCACGGCAGGTCGGTCGGCCAGCCGAACAGCTCGTGGTTGAACCAGTTGCCGAGGCGCCCGACCGCCTGCGCGACGAGCAGGCCGGGAGCGAGTGCGTCGGCGAACGACCAGAAGCGCAGGCCGGTGAGTCGGCAGGCGATGATGACGCCGACCGCGCCGCCGATGAGCGAGCCGTAGATGGCGTTGCCGCCCTCCCAGATCGCGAAGACCTTCCACCACTCCTGGCCGGCGAAGTAGTCGTCGGGGTGCGTGACGACGTGGTAGAGCCGGGCGCCGATGATGCCGAGCGGAACCGCCCACAGGACGACGTCGAGCACGATCCCCGGCTCCGCACCGCGCTTCGTGAGGCGCCGCGAGGTGATGATGGTGGCCAGGATGATGCCCGCGAGGATGCACAGCGCGTACAACTGGATGTTGAGCGTCAGTCCGAAGATCGGGATCTCCAGCGTGCGCCACGCCGGGTCGGGACTCGGGATGCTGAGCGGTGCGATCACGCCGGGCTCTGCCTTTCGTCGATGATTCGGGAGACGCCGTGAGGGGCGGCCTCGTCGAGACTACTTCACTGTCGGACGGTGCCGCGCGCGAGCTCGGCCGCGAGCGCACCGGCCGCATCCACGCCGCCGTCGGCGAGCGCCTTGACGAGCGCCGAGCCGACGATCGCGCCCTCGGCGTACTCGAGCACCTCGGCGACCTGCGCGGCCGTCGAGATGCCGACGCCGACGCAGCTGGCGGGCGAGCCCGCCTCGCCGAGGCGGGCGACGAGCGTGCGGGCGGCTCGGTCGACGTCGCTTCGCGCGCCCGTGATGCCCATGGTCGAGACGGCGTACACGAACCCGCGGCTCGCGTCGATCGTCTGCCGGAGGCGCGCGTCGGTCGAGGTCGGCGCCGCGAGGAAGACGCGGTCGAGACCCGTGCGCTCGGAGGCGGCGATCCAGTCGGCCGCCTCGTCGGGGATGAGGTCGGGCGTGATGAGCCCCGATCCCCCAGCGGCGGCGAGGTCGTCGGCGAACCGGTCGACGCCGTACTGCACGACGGGATTCCAGTAGGTCATGACGAGCACCGGCGCGTCGACGCGGTCGGTCACGCGGCGCACCGCCTCGAAACCGTGCGCGAGCCGGAAGCCGTTCGCGAGCGCCTGCTGCGTCGCCGCCTGGATCACGGTGCCGTCCATGACGGGGTCGGAGTAGGGCAGTCCGAGCTCGAGCACGTCGACGCCGTTCTCGACGAGCGCGACCGCGGCCTCGACGCTCTCGTCGAGCGTCGGGAAGCCCACGGGCAGGTAGCCGATCAGCGCGCCGGCGGCCTCCTCGTTGCGCCTCGCGATGACGGGGCCGACGTTCCTCACTGCTCGCCTCCGTCGTACAGCCCGAAGTAGCGGGCGGCGGTGTCCATGTCCTTGTCGCCACGGCCCGAGAGGTTGACGAGGATCGTGGCGTCCCCTCCGAGTTCGTTGCCGAGCTCGATCGCACCGGCGAGCGCGTGCGCCGACTCGATCGCCGGGATGATGCCCTCCGTGCGCGTGAGCAGTCGCAGGGCCTGCATGGCCGCGTCATCCGTCACCGCACGGTAGGTCGCCCGGCCGAGCGCGGCGAGCCAGGAGTGCTCGGGGCCGACACCCGGGTAGTCGAGGCCCGCGGAGATGGAGTGCGACTCGATGGTCTGGCCGTCCTCGTCCTGCAGGAGGTAGCTGCGCGCCCCGTGGAGCACGCCCGGTCGGCCCTTGGCGATGGTCGCGGCGTGGCGCGGCGTGTCGACGCCCTCGCCGCCCGCCTCGAAGCCGAAGAGCGCGACGTCGGCGTCATCCAGGAACGCGTGGAAGATGCCGATCGCGTTCGACCCGCCGCCGACGCACGCGGCGACCGCGGTCGGCAGCCCGCCCGTCAGGTCGAGCACCTGCTGGCGCGCCTCCTCGCCGATGATCTTCTGGAAGTCGCGCACCATCTCGGGGAACGGGTGCGGGCCGGCCACCGTCCCGAAGATGTAGTTCGTCGTCTCGACGTTCGTGACCCAGTCGCGCATCGCATCGTTGATCGCGTCCTTCAACGTGCGCGAGCCCGTCTTCACGGCGACGACCTCGGCACCGAGCAGGCGCATGCGCGCGACGTTCAGCGCCTGGCGCTCGGTGTCGACCTCGCCCATGTAGATGGTGCAGTCGAGCCCGAAGAGCGCTGCCGCGGTCGCGGTCGCGACGCCGTGCTGGCCGGCGCCCGTCTCGGCGATGACGCGCTGCTTGCCGATCCGCTTGGTGAGGAGCGCCTGGCCGAGCACGTTGTTGATCTTGTGCGAGCCGGTGTGGTTCAGGTCCTCGCGCTTGAGGATGACCCGCGCGCCGCCCGCATGCTGGGCGAAGCGAGGCACCTCGGTGATGATGGACGGTCGCCCCGTGTAGTTGCGGCCGAGGTCGGCGAGCTCGTCGCCGAACGCCGGGTCGAGCTTCGCGAGCGCGTACGCCTCGGAGAGCTCGTCGAGGGCCGCGACGAGGGATTCGGGCACGAAGCGCCCGCCGAACTCGCCGAAGTAGGGACCGGTCTGGGCACGCAGGGCCATGTCACACCGCCAGGAATGCAGAGAGGTTCGAGATGGGGTCGCCCGTCACGAGCGCCTCGCCCACGAGGACCGCGTCGGCGCCGGCCTCGCGGTAGTGCGCGACATCCGCCGCCGAGAGCACGGCCGACTCGGCGACCTTGATCGCCCCGTCGGGGAAGCGATCGACGATTCGGCCGAACAGGTCGCGATCGAGTTCGAAGGTGGTGAGGTCGCGGGCGTTCACGCCGATGAGCTTCGCACCGACCTGGGTGGCGCGGTCGAGCTCCTCGGCCGAGTGCGTCTCGACGAGCGGCGTCATGCCGAGCTCGGTGATCAGCCCGTACAGCTCGGCGAGGGTCGCGTCGTCGAGCGCGGCGACGATCAGGAGCACCATGTCGGCACCCGCGGCGCGCGCCTCGAACACCTGGTAGGCCGACGCGATGAAGTCCTTGCGGAGGATCGGGAGCGAGACTGCGGCGCGCACCGACTCGAGGTCGGCGAGCGAACCGCCGAACTTCCGTCCCTCGGTCAACACGCTGATGGCGCTGGCCCCGCCGAGTTCGTAGGTGCGGGCGAGTGCGGCGGGATCGTCGATCGCGGCGAGCGCGCCGCGCGAGGGGCTCGACCGCTTGATCTCGGCGATGACCTTGACCCGGTCGGCCGGGGCCAGGGCGACGAGCGCGTCGAGTGCGTCGGGGCGCGCGAGCGCTGCGGCCTCGACCTCGGCCATGGGGCGGTCGGCACGACGCGCTTCGGCGTCGGCGACGGCGTTCGCGGTGAGCTCGGAGAGCACGCGTCAGTGCGCCTTGGGCGCGACCTTGTCGCCGTCGACACCGTAGCCCGCGCGGGCGAGCGCCCACCCGACCACGAGGCCGACGACGAGGAGCACCGCGGACGCCCACACGAGCCACTGCACGTCGAGGAAGAAGGCGACCGTGCCGATGGTGAAGGCGAGGAGCATGATCACCACGGCCGTCCAGGCCGCGGGCGAGTGTCCGTGGCCGGGGTCAACGTGCTCAGTGCTCATGGTGCTCCTTCTGTGCGGGGTCGGGGAAGAGTCTAGCGGGTGGGCTCGGCGCCCTCGTCGCCATCGCCAGCGTGGTCGGGTTCGCCGCCGAGCGGCCGGTCGTGCGCATCGCCGAGGGTCGACGGCGCGGATGCCTCGGTCGGATCATCGCCGCGACTGAGGTCGTCCCACGCGTCGACGGCACGGTCGGATGCCGGACCCGGCGTCGAGCCGTCGGCCGCCATGCGCACACCGCCGCCGTACCGGCGCGACGTGGGCCAGGCGCGGCCCGTGACGACGACCGCCAGTCCGGCGAGCAGCACGACCACGCCCCCGGCGACCGCGACCGCCGGCCATGGCGACGAGACCACGTCGGCGACGAGCTCGGCGGTCGGCTCCGCGCCGGCGACGCCCGTGGCGTCGGCGACCGCCGAGGACACCGCGGCGACCGGATCGGCGATCGCGAGCGAGGCGGCGAGCACGACGCTCCCGCCGAGCAGCGCCGCGAGGAGCCCGAGGACGATCCGGATGAGCGGACCGGCGATCGTGAGCGCGCCGGCCAGCGCCAGTCCGGCCAACGCGAGTGCGGAGAGGGCCGGAGACGCGGTCCGGCCTCCGACGTCGAGGGTCGACGCGGAACCCGCGGTCGCGCCGTCGACCAGCGTCGCCGTGTACCATACCTGGCTCCACGACAGGAGCGCGAGCCCGGATCCGACGAGGATGCCGAGGATCGCGACGAGCTTCACGCGACGGGCCGGCACGCTCACCCCGCCTGCACGGGACGCATGGCGTTCGCGACGGCGACCGCGCGCAGCGGCGCGGCCGCCTTGTTCACCGACTCCTGGTACTCCGACTCGGGATTCGAGTCGGCCACCAGGCCGCCGCCCGCCTGGACTCGGGCGATGCCCCCGATGATGGTCGCGGTGCGGATCGCGATCGCGAGGTCGGCGTCGCCGCCGAAGCCGAAGTACCCGACCACTCCCCCGTAGACGCCGCGCTGGGCCGGCTCGAGCTCGTCGATGATCTCCAGCGCACGCGGCTTCGGCGCGCCCGAGAGGGTGCCCGCCGGGAACGTCGCACGGAACACGTCCACCGCGTTCGCGTCGGGTGCGAGGTCGCCTTCGACGGAGGAGACGAGGTGCATGATGTGGCTGAACCGCTCGACCCGCATGAACTCGGTGATCTCGACCGTTCCGGCCGTGCACACCTTCGCCAGGTCGTTGCGCGCCAGGTCGACGAGCATGAGGTGCTCGGCCTGCTCCTTCGGATCGGCGATCAGCTCGGCCTCGAGGTCGGCGTCGTCCTCGGGCGTCGCGCCGCGCGGCTTCGAGCCGGCGATGGGATGCGTGTACACGCGACCGTCCTCGACCTTGACGAGGGCCTCGGGCGACGAGCCGACGATCCAGTACGGCTCCCCCGCGACGTCCTCGAGGTGGAGCAGGTACATGTACGGGCTCGGGTTGAGGCTCCGGAGGACCCGGTACACGTCGATCGGGTGCGCCGTCGCCTCCTGCTCGAACCGCTGCGAGACCACGACCTGGAAGATGTCGCCCTCGCGGATGTACTCCTTGGACCGTTCCACGGCGGCGAGGAAGTCGGCCTTCTCGGTGCGGTGGCGCGGCTCGGGGGCGCGCGACAGGTCGATCTCGGCGAGGTGCGCCGCAGCCGGCTCCGCGAGCGCCGCCTGCATGCGGTCGAGCCGCGCCTGCGCGTCGGCCCAGAGCTGCTCGGCGGGCTCGTCGCGGTCGTTGAGCACGGATGCGACGAGCTGGACGGTGCCCGTCCGGTGATCCATCACGACGAGCTCCGAGACGAACGCGAACGCCTGCCCGGGCACATCGAAGTCGGCCGGCGGCCGGTTCGGCAGGTGCTCGATCTGGCGGATGGCCTCCCAGCCGATGAACCCGACGAGCCCTCCCGTCAGCGGCGGCGCGCCCGGGACGTCCTCCGTCCGCCAGCGCGCGTACAGCGCCTCGAGTGCGGCGAGCGGCGCGAGGTCGGCGGATGCCTCGCCGAGTGCGCGCTCGCGTGACATCCCGTAGTCGAGCCACTCGACGCGTCCGTCGCGGTCGGTCAGCACGCCGTGCGACGCCGCGCCGATGAACGAGTACCGCGACCAGATGCCGCCCTGCTCCGCGGACTCCAGCAGGAAGGTGCCGGGCCGGCCGCCCGCGAGCTTGCGGTAGATGCCGACGGGCGTCTCGCCGTCGGCGAAGAGCTCGCGCACGACGGGCACGACGCGTCGGCCGGCACGCAGCGTCGTGAACTGGTCGAAGCGGGTCGTGGCGGTGCGTGCGGCCGTCATCGTGCTCCTCCAAGCGTCTGGTCGGGGTCGGGTGCGCGCTCGACGGTTTCCGGAGTTCCGACCAGCACCTGCAGCGGGTCGCCGTCGAAGCACGTGCGGGTACCGGTGTGGCAGGCCACGCCCACCTGCTCGACCCGCACGAGCAGCGTGTCGGCGTCGCAGTCGAGCGCGGCGGACCGGACGTACTGCGCGTGTCCCGAGGTGTCGCCCTTCCGCCAGTACTCCTGGCGCGAACGCGACCAGAACGTCACGCGCCCCTCGGTGAGCGTCCGACGCATGGCCTCGCGGTCCATCCAGCCGAGCATGAGCACTTCACCCGTGTCCCACTGCTGGATGACCGCGGGCAGCAGCCCGTCGGCGTTGAATGCGGCCCGGTCGACCGCGGTCGCGTCGGGCGCCCAGCCCTCGACGTCGCGCTCGAGCTCCTCGTCGTCGCGGTACGTCATCGCACGACCCTTCCGTCCGCGGCGAGGGCCTGCTTGACCTCGCCGATGGTGAGCTCGCCGTTGTGGAACACGGATGCCGCGAGGACGGCATCGGCGCCCGCCTCGATCGCGGGCGCGAAGTGCTCGAGCGCACCGGCGCCGCCCGAGGCGATGACCGGCACGCTCGAGAGCTCGTGCATGAGACGCACGAGCTCGAGGTCGAAGCCCTGCTTGGTGCCGTCGGCGTCGATGGAGTTGACGAGCAGCTCGCCCGCGCCGAGCTCGATGGCGCGGCGCGCCCAGTCGAGCGCGTCGAGGTCGGTCTCCGTCCGACCGCCGTGCGTGGTGACGACGAATCCCGACTCGGTGCGATCGGAGCGCTTGACGTCGAGCGAGAGCACGCAGACCTGGGCGCCGAACCGGTCGGCGATCTCGGCGATGAGCTCCGGGCGCGCGATCGCCGCACTGTTCACGCCGATCTTGTCGGCGCCGTGGCCGAGCAGCCGCGCGACGTCGGCCGTGGAGCGGACGCCGCCGCCGACCGTGAGCGGGATGAAGACCTGCTCGGCGACCCGCCGGACCATGTCGAACGTGGTCGAGCGGTCGTCGACCGTAGCGGTGACGTCGAGGAAGGTGAGCTCGTCGGCACCCTGCTCGGCGTAGCGCGCGGCGAGCTCGACCGGATCTCCGGCATCGCGGAGGTTCAGGAAGTTGACGCCCTTGACCACGCGGCCGCCGGCCACGTCGAGGCAGGGGATCACGCGGACGGCGAGGGACATGCGTCGCTCCCCTACAACCGCGCGGCGTGGATCGCGCTCACGAGGATCGCGCGCGCGCCGAGCTCGTACAGGGCGTCCATGACGTGGTTGGTCTCGACGCGCGGGATCATCACGCGCACGGCGACCCATTCGGGGTCGTGCAGCGGCGAGACCGTGGGCGACTCGAACCCCGGCGCGGCGGCGGTCGCCGCCTCGAGCTTCGCGACCGGCACGTCGTAGTCGACGAGGACGTACTGCCGGGCGACGAGGACGCCCTGCAGCCGCCGCACGAGGGTCTGCGTGCCGGGCCGCTCCACGCCGGAGCCGATGAGCACGGCCTCGGAGTCGAGGATCACCGGGCCGAAGATGTCCAGGCCGGCCTTCCGCAGCGTCGACCCCGTGGAGACGACGTCGGCGACGGCGTCGGCCACGCCGAGCCGAACGGCCGACTCGACGGCGCCGTCGAGCTTGACGAGCTTCGCCGTCACGCCGTGGCGGCCGAGGAAGTCGCCGACCAGGCCGGGATAGCTGGTCGCGACGCGAACGTCCTCCAGGTCGGCCAGCTCGGCGTACGCGCCGGGCGGGCCTGCGAACCGGAAGGTCGAGTCGCCGAAGCCGAGCGGGGCGATCTCGACGGCCTCGCTGCCGGAGTCGAGCAGCAGGTCGCGCCCGGTGATGCCGACGTCGAGCGCGCCGGATCCCACGTAGGTCGCGATGTCGCGCGGGCGGAGGTAGAAGAACTCGACCCCGTTGCGGGGGTCGGCGACCACGAGTTCGCGCGAGTCCCTGCGGCCGGTGTACCCGGCCTCGTGGAGCATCTGCGCGGCGGTCTCGGAGAGCGAGCCCTTGTTGGGCACGGCGATTCGGAGCATCCCCTGGCTTTCGTGTCGACGGAACTGATCTGCGGTCATGGCGTGATCAGAGATGTCGGTACACGTCGGCGGGCTCGAGGCCCTTCGCGAGCATCAGCACCTGCAGGTGGTAGAGGAGCTGCGAGATCTCCTCCGCGGTCTCGTCGTCGCTCTGGTACTCGGCGGCCATCCAGACCTCGGCCGCCTCCTCGACGATCTTCTTGCCGATGGCGTGCACGCCGGCGTCGAGCTGACGGACGGTGCCACTGCCCTCGGGGCGGGTGCGGGCCTTGTCCTGGAGCTCGACGAAGAGGTCGTCGAAGGATTTCACCCGTCCAGACTAGCGGGGTCGTCGCGGCGCTCGTGGCGGTGTGACGCCACCGCGTCGCGGAGCTGCGCGATCCGCTCCTCCGGCACGCCGCGGAACACGGCCGACCCGGCGACGAACGTGTCGGCGCCGGCCTCGGCGGCGATCCCGATCGTGTCCACCGTGATGCCGCCGTCGACCTGCAGCCAGACGTCGAGTCCGGCCGCCTCGACCGCGTCGGCGACCCGGCGGAGCTTCGGCATCGTCTCGGAGATGAAGGACTGCCCGCCGAAGCCCGGCTCGACGGTCATGATGAGGACCTGGTCGAACTCGGGCAGGAGATCGAGGTACGGCGCGGCATCGGTCCCCGGCTTGAGCGCGATGCCCGCGCGCGCGCCGATCTGCCGCAGGTGCCGGGCGAGTGCGACGGGCTCGTTCACGGCCTCGGCGTGGAACGTCACCGATGCCGCCCCCGCCTCCGCGTAGCCGGGTGCCCAGCGGTCGGGGTCGTCGATCATGAGGTGCACGTCGAGCGGGATCGGGCTGACCTGCTGCAGCCGCTGCACCATCGGCAGGCCGAAGGTGAGGTTCGGAACGAAGTGGTTGTCCATGATGTCGACGTGCACGAGGTCGGCGGTGCCGATGCGACCGAGTTCCCGCTCGAGGTTCGCGAAGTCGGCCGCGAGGATGCTCGGGTTGATGCGCGTCGCCATGTCCGCAACCCTATCGGCGTCGGCCGCCCGTTCAGCGCTTGCGCACGAGCGCGATGAACATCGCGTCGGTCCCGTGCCGGTGCGGCCAGAGCTGCACCGTGCTCCCGTCGCCTGCGAGGTCGAGCGGATGCTCCGCCAGCCGCTGCACGACCGCGGCCGTGTCGATCGCCTCGGCCGCGTCCCCCCATCGTGCGAGCGCGCGCCCGAGGCTGCCGTGCGTCTCGGCCGTATGCGGCGAGCACGTGACGTAGGCGAGCACGCCGCCGGGTGCGAGCGCGGCGAACGCGGCATCCGCCAGCTCGCCCTGCAGCTCGGTGAGCTCGGCGACATCCGTCGGCGATTTCCGCCAGCGGGCCTCGGGCCGGCGGCGCAGCGCGCCGAGGCCCGTGCACGGTGCGTCGAGCAGGATTCGGTCGAAGCCGCCCTCCGCGCCGAATGCGGCCGGATCCAGCTCGCGACCGTCGCCGACGTGCACCGCGACGTCCAGGGGCACCGGCGCGACGGCCTTCCTGACGAGTTCGGCACGCGCAGGGACGACCTCGTTCGCGACGAGCGACGCACCGCCCGCGAGCGCCTCGGCCGCGAGCAGCGCGGTCTTTCCGCCGGGTCCGGAGCACAGGTCGAGCCAGTGCTCGCCGGGTCGGACCGGGGCGACCCGGCTGAGCGCCAGCGCCGCGATCTGCGAACCCTCGTCCTGCACGCGAACCGTGCCGTCGTTCGCGGAGACGAGGTCGAACGGCGCCTCGGCCGTCAGGCCCGTCGGCGAGTAGCGATCGGGCTCGCCGAGCTCGGCCGGGTCGCCCGCGAGGCCTGGAAGGGCGGCGAGGTTGACGCGCGGCGACGCATTGTCGGCCTCGAGGAGGGCGACCAGCTCGTCACCGCGACCCTCGCGCTCGAGCGCCGTCCGAAGCGCTCGGATCACCCAGAGGGGGTGCGAGTGCACGGCGGCCAGCGCAGCGTCCGCCGACCCGGCCTCCTCCGCGATCATCTGGAGCCAGTCCGCGGGTTCGCGCCTCGACACGGTGCGCAGCACCGCGTTCGCGAACCCCGCCGCCGACGGCGCGACGCGGCGTGCGAGCGCGACCGACTCGTTGACGGCGGCGTGCGTCGGCACGCGCGTGGCCAGCAGCTGGTGGCTGCCGAGTCGGAGCACGTCGAGCACCGGCGGGTCGATCGCGGCGACGTCGCGACCCGCCGCGAGCGCGATGATCGCGTCGTAGCGGCCCAGGAGGCGGAGCGTGCCGTAGGTCAGCTCGGTCGCGAGTGCCGCGTCCGCCGGACCGAGCTTCGCCCGCTCGATCCGAGTCGGCAGCAGCAGGTTGGCGTACGCGTCGGAGTCGCGGACGGCCGCGAGGACCTCGTAGGCGACGACCCGCGCGGGCGAGATGCGTTCCTGCCGCGGGCGCGCGCTGCGCCCCCGTTCCGCTTGACCCCGTCGGTGCGGCCCGCGTCCGCCCGCTCCCCGGGCACCGCCCGACCGACCTGCGTCGGCAGCGCCGTCCGGCCGGCCGTTTCCGTGCGCGTTCCCGCTCATCGTGCCTCCGCCTGGTCGATGCCGAGCCCACGCCACCAGTCGGCGGCGGCCATCGCGTTCCGTCCCGCCGGCTGGACGCGACGGAGTTCCATGGCCCCATCGGCCGTGCCCACCAGGAGACGCTTCCGATCGAGCCGGAGTTCGCCCGGCGCGAGTCGCAGAGCCTCGGCCGCGGCCGGAGCGGGCCGGGCCTCCAGGACCTTCAGCCGGATGCCGTCGACCTCCGTGTGCGCGCCCGGCTCGGGCGTGACGCCGCGGACGCGCGCGTCGACCTCGACGGTCGATCGCGCCCAGTCGATCCGGCCGTCCTCGATGGAGAGCTTGGGCGCGAACGTCGGTTCGCCCGCCTGCGGGACGGCGACGGCGGTGCCGGACGCGATCGCGTCGACGACATCGAGCACGAGGTCGGCCTCGGTCTCGGCCAAGGACTCGAGCGCCAGGCCCGCCGTCTCGCCCGGTGCCACCGGCCGGGTGCGTGAGGCGTACACGTCGCCCGCGTCGAGCTCCGGCACGAGCCGAAAGACGCTCGCGCCGAGCTCGGCATCGCCGGCGATCAGTGCCCTCTGCACGGGCGCGGCACCGCGCCAGGCCGGAAGCGCCGAGAAGTGCAGGTTGATCCAGCCGTGCGCGGGTGTCGAGAGGAGCGGCTCGCGGACGAGTCCGCCGTAGGCGACCACCACGCCGAGGTCGGGACGAAGCGCCGCGATGCGCTCCGCGGCCTCGGCGTCGAGGCGCGCCGCGTCGATCACCGGGAGGCGGAGGCGCTCGGCGGCCTGTGCGACCGGCGACGGCGTGAGGACGCGCTTGCGGCCGAGCGGTGCGGGCGGCCTCGTGACGACGCCGACGACCTCGTGGTCGGATGCGGCGAGTCGTTCGAGGGTGGGCACGGCGACGGCGGGGGTTCCCGCGAACACGATCCGGAGGTGGGGCACACCCCATTGTCCCAGTGTCACGGGAGGTCGGGATCGTCCATGCGGACGCGCACCACGGGCGGCCGGCCCGGGCGTCGACCCGCGACCGGGCGGCGGCGTTCGGTCGCGGCGCGGATCGCCTCGCCCTTCAGCCGCTGGGCGACCTCGACGCCGGCGCCGTAGCCGAAGCGGACGATCGCCCGCTCGAGGCCCTCGTCGTCAGCGGGCGTCGGGCCGAGCACGTCGACGCCGTCGACCCCGCGCACGCGCTCGAGCGCCGCGGCGAGCCGGTCGTGCGACGAGACGACGGAGGCCATTCGCACGGCGGGCGGGAATCGCAGGGCGCGGCGCGTCTCGAGCTCCTCAGCGGCCCAGGCCGGCTGACGCCACGTCGCGAGCGCCGTGCCGAGCGCGCCGCCGACCCCGACGAGGAACACCGGAGCGGCCGGAGCCGCCAGCGCGGCGGCGTTCGACCACCACCGCAGGCAGTCCTCGGCGACGCGGAGCGATTCCCGCAGCAGCATCCGCTCGCCGTCGAGCAGCAGCACCGCGCGGTACCCGCCGTCGGCGATCGGCTCGGCCCCGCGGGTCGCCACGACGAGCTGCGGGTCGGCGCCGACGCGGAGGATCGGTCGCTCGCCGTCGGAGACCACCACGCGCGATCGCGGGAACGCGCGACCGAGTTCCTCGGCGGTGCGACTCGCGCCGACGACCGCCGCGCGGAGCTTCGTGCCCTCGCACACGCCGCATCGCCACGTCGCGGCGACGGTTCCGCAGAGCCCGCACGCCGGCGTGCCGCCCGTTCGAGGCACCGTGAGCGCGCCACCGCACGCCGCGCATCGCGCCGGCTCCCGGCAGCGGTCGCACACGAGCATGGGCGTGTGGCCCGGTCTCGCCACCTGGACGAGCACGGGCCCGTCGACGACGGCGGCCTGCGCCTCACGCCAGGCCGCTGACGGGATGCGGGCCCCGCCGCTGTCCGGGGCGGCCTGCTGCTCGGTGAGCACGACCCGCGGTCGGGAACCCCGTTGCAGCGGCACGTCGTCGACCCAGCCCACCTCCACCAGGCGCTGCACGTCGACGCTCCGGCTGTGCGCGAGGAACAGCAGCGCCGCGCCCGACTGCTCCTGTCGGATGAGCGCCGCGTCGCGGCTGTGGACGCCCGGAGCGAGTGGCTCGGACTGCAGCGCGTCGCCGTCGTCGACGATCACGATGAGCCCCAGTCGCGCTGCGGGCGCGTACACGGTGGACCTGTTGCCGATCACGACGCGCGCGGCGTCACCGGTCGCGTCGAGGAATGCTCGATACCGTGCGGGCCCGGTCTGGCGCGCATCGGTGCGGAGCACGCGACGCGCATCGACCGACTCGGCGAGGGCGGCTTCGAGCTGCTCCTGGTCGCGGTAGTCGGGAACGGCGACGATCGTCGAGCGGTCCTGCGCGAGCGCGTGCGCGGCGGCCTGCGCGACCGTGCGAGCCCAACCGCCGACCCACTCGCCGGACGCCAGTCGGACCGGCCGTGCGTCGGCGACCAGGGCCATCCGCTCGCCCGCCGCGATGCCCTGCTCGACGCGCCCTGGCGGGTACCCCTGGAGCGCCGAGGGCGCATCCGGCAGCGGGCCCGGATCGGGCTCGGCCGCGCGCCAGGCCTTCTCGGCGCGGACGTACCTGGGAGGGATCGCGATGCGGAGGACGTCGCTCGCATTGCCCGCCGCCCGGTCGGCGGCGGCTCGCGCGAGCCGCCAGACGTCGGGCACGAGGACGGGGACGTCGGAGACGACGTCGTCGAGTTCGCTGAGCTCGCCACGGTACTCGGAGCGCTCGGCGAGCTCGACGATCCAGCCCTGCGCGATGCGCCCACCCGAGCGGAGCGGCACTCGTACCCGCGCACCGCGCACTGCGGCCTCGGCGAGCCGGTCGGGCACGCGGTAGTCGAACAGCTGGTCGAGCTGCGGCAGCGGCGAGTCGACGAGGACCCGCGCCACCGGACGATCGGTCACCTCAGCGCCCGCAGGCCACGTCAGAGCCCGGCGGCGGCGCGCAGGTCGTCGACGCGGTCGAGCCGCTCCCAGGTGAAGTCGGGCAGTTCCCGGCCGAAGTGGCCGTAGGTCGCCGTCTGCGCGTAGATCGGACGCAGCAGGTCGAGATCGCGGATGATGGCGGCCGGGCGCAGGTCGAAGACCTCGCGGATCGCCTCGGTGATGCGCTCCTCAGGCAGGTGGCCCGTGCCGAACGTCTCGACGTAGAGCCCGACCGGCGCGGCCGCGCCGATCGCGTACGCGACCTGCAGTTCGAGCCGGTCGGCGAGTCCGGCCGCGACCGCGTTCTTCGCGACCCAGCGCATGGCGTAGGCGGCCGACCGGTCGACCTTGGACGGGTCCTTGCCGCTGAAGGCGCCGCCTCCGTGGCGGCTCGCGCCGCCGTAGGTGTCGATGATGATCTTGCGCCCGGTGAGCCCGGCGTCGCCCTGGGGGCCGCCGATCTCGAATCGACCCGTCGGGTTGATCAGGACCTTGAGGTCGGGGCGCGCGAGCTCGACGCGGTCGAGCGTCGGCCGGATCACGAGCTCCTCGACCTCCGCGCGCAGTTGCTCCGTCGAGACCTTCGGGGAGTGCTGCGTCGAGAGCACGACGGTCTCGATGGTCCGCGCGGTCTGCCCCTCGTAGCCGACCGTGACCTGGGTCTTCCCGTCGGGACGGAGGTAGTCGAGCTCGCCCTGCTTGCGGACCTCGGCGAGGCGCTCGGCGAGACGGTGCGCGACCCAGATCGGCACCGGCATGAGCTCGGGGGTCTCGCGGACCGCGTAGCCGAACATGATGCCCTGGTCGCCGGCGCCCTGGCGGTCGAGCTCGTCGACGCTCGTGCCCTCGCGCGTCTCGAACGCGTCGTCGACGCCCTGCGCGATGTCGGGCGACTGGCCCCCGATCGACACCGAGACGCCGCACGAGCGACCGTCGAACCACACGTCGGACGAGTCGTAGCCGATCGAGGTGATCCGCTCGCGCACGATCGCCGGGATCTCGACGTAGCCCTCGGTCGACACCTCGCCGGCGACGTGCACGAGGCCCGTGGTCACGAGCGTCTCGACGGCCACGCGCGACGTCGGGTCGACCGTGAGGAGTGCGTCGAGGATGGCGTCGGAGACCTGGTCGCAGATCTTGTCGGGGTGCCCCTCGGTCACGGACTCGGAGGTGAATTGGCGCAGTGCGCTCATGCGGGGTCTGTGTCCTTCGTCGTGGGCTCGGCGCCGTGCACGATGCGCGCGGCGATGACATCGACGATGGCGTGCGCCACCGACATCTTGGTGCCGGACGCCTCGGCCGCGACGGCGTCGTCGGCGCCGATCACGCTCACCGCGTTCTCGTCGGACGCGAAGCCGTGGTTCCATCCGACGCGGTTGACGACGAGCAGGTCGGCGCCCTTCGCCCGGCGCTTGGCCCGCCCCAGCTCGAGCAGGCGCGTCGGGTCGGACTCGGTCTCGGCGGCGAAGCCGACGAGCACGGTGCCGTCATGCGGCGCTGCGCCGAGCCCGGCGAGGATGTCGGGGTTCCGGACGAGTTCGATCGACATGCGCTCCTGGCCGTCGACCTTCTTGATCTTCACGTCACTGACGTCGGCGGGTCGGAAGTCGGCCACCGCAGCGGCCATCACGACGACGTCGGCATCGGCCGCGGCCGCGGTCACGGCCTCCTGCAGCTCGAGCGCGGTCGAGACGGGCACCACGCGGCATCCGCCGGGCGAGGCGACCTCGAGGTTGGCGGCGATGAGCGTGACCTCGGCGCCGCGCGCCGCGGCCGCCTCGGCGATCGCGACGCCCTGCTTGCCGCTGGAGCGATTGCCGAGGAAGCGCACGGGATCCAGCGGCTCGCGCGTGCCGCCGGCGGTCACCACGATGCGGCGATCGGTGAGGTCGCGAGCGGATGCCGCAGCCGACGCCCCGATGTCGAGGCCGTGCCGCTCGGCGACCTCGAGGGCCGCCGCCACGATCACGTCGGGCTCCTCGAGGCGTCCGGGTCCGCTGTCGGCGCCCGTGAGCTGGCCGACGGCGGGGCCGACGATCGTGACCCCCCGTTCGCGGAGCGTCGTGATGTTCGCCTGGGTCGCCGGGTGCCGCCACATCTCGGTGTGCATGGCCGGCGCGACGACGACCGGTGCCTCGCTCGCGAGGATCGTGTTGCCGAGCAGGTCGTCGGCGAGGCCGGTCGCGAGCTTCGCGATCGAGTTCGCCGTCGCCGGGGCGATGACGATGAGGTCGGCCGCCTGGCCGATCGCGACGTGCCGCACCTCGGCCACGCCCTCGAACAAATCGACGTGGACGGGATTGCGCGAGATCGCCTCGAGCGTCGGGCGCCCGACGAACCGCAGCGCCGACTCGGTCGGCACCACGTGCACGTCGTGGCCCGCGAGGACCAGCGAACGCACCACCGACACGGCCTTGTACGCCGCGATGCCGCCGGTGATGCCGACGACGATGTTCAGCGGCATCCGGGCCTGCCGGCTACTCGCCGATCGGGCGGAGGCGCAGCTTGTCCTCGTTGACCTCGTGGAGGGCGACCGAGAGGGGCTTGTCGTCGATCGACGAGTCGACCAGCGGGCCGACGTTGTCGAACAGGCTGCCCTCGTGGAGGTCGGCGTAGTAGTCGTTGATCTGGCGCGCCCGCTTGGAGGCGAAGATGACCAGCTGGTACTTCGAGTCGACCTTCGACAGCAGGTCGTCGATCGGCGGGTCGATGATGCCGGACAGCTTCTCAGCCATGGAGGGACTCCTTCAGGTGGGGCGCACCCGCGGTGCGCGGAAATTCGTGGCGCGAGGCAGGCTGACGCCGACCCCGACGAGGCCGCATCAAGTCTACGACCTTTTGCGCGGCCTCGCGGACCTCGTGGTTGACGACCTGGTGGTCGAACTCCTCGACGGCGGCGAGTTCGACCTTCGCGGTCTCGAGCCGGCGCTGCTGCTCGGCGGGGCTCTCGGTGCCGCGACCGACGAGCCGTCGCACCAGTTCGTCCCACGTCGGCGGGAGCAGGAACACGAGCGTCGCCTCGGGCATCGCCCGGCGGACCGAGCGGGCGCCCTGGATGTCGATCTCGAGGAGCACGCTGTTGCCCGCGGCGATCGCCTCCTCGACGGGACGACGCGGCGTGCCGTACCGGTACGCGTTGTGCACGGTCGCCCACTCGAGCAGCTCGCCGGCCTCGACCATGCGGTCGAACTCGTCGTCGGAGACGAAGAAGTAGTGCTCGCCCTCGACCTCGCCCGGCCGTGGCGCCCGCGTCGTCGCCGAGACGGAGAGCTTGACCTCGGGATGGTGCTCGCGGATGTAGCCCGCGACCGTGCCCTTGCCGACGGCCGTCGGGCCCGCGAGGACGACCAGCCGGTCGCCCGTGCCGCCATGGGCGGCGACCCAGCCGGAGGTGAACTCGCGCAGGCGCCGGCGCTGGAGGCGGCCGAGGCCGCCGAGCCGCTTGGAGTTCGCGATCTGCAGCTCCTCCATGATGCGCGCGCACTTGGTCTGCCCGATCGCGGGGATCGAGGTCAGGAACTCCGACACCCGCAGTCGCCCCTCGACGCCCTCCGGTTCGTCGTAGGCCGCACGGAGCACGTCGAGCGGGCTCCGTGCGCCGTCGGCGATGTCGTGCTTCACGGCGGCGCGGGCGCGGCGGGCGGCGACCGCCGCGCGCGATGCGGCGACCCGGTCGACCTCGGGCGGAGCGGATGCCACGGCGCGGTCAGACATCGAGCGCTCCCACCTCGTCGGCCCGGCGCGAGATCGCGTCGGCGATGCCGTCGGGGCCGGCGGCGAGGAGCCCGCGGCTGTCGGTGAGGATCGCGCCGGGCGCGAGCGCACCCAGTCGCGCCGGGACGTCTCGCAGTTCGCCGCCCTGGAACCCGATCCCGGGCACGAGGACGGGCACGCGCGGCCGCGCGTCGCTCGAGATGTCGATGCCGAACTCCTCCGGCACGATGGTGGCGCCGAGCACGACCCCGATCGAGCCGAACGGCCGGTCGTCGGCGCCCTCGCGGCTCCGGTTCCACGCGTCCACGCCAGACACGATGGCACCGGCCACCGACGATCCCTCGCGACTCGAGCCCTGCAGGACGGCCTGCTGGATCGCAGCCGCCTCGGGGTTCGAGGTCGCCGCGACGACGAACAGTCCGGCCTGGGCGGCTTCCGCCTGGCGCATGACGCCCTCGATCGAGCCGAGGCCCTGGTAGGCATAGATGGTCATGGCGTCGGCTCGGAGCGGCGAGCCGGGCGAGAGCCAGGCCTCGCCGTACGCCTCGACGGTCGAGCCGATGTCGCCGCGCTTGACGTCGGCGATCACGATGAGGCCCGCGTCCCGCGCGAGGTCGAGCACGCGTTCGAGCGCGGCGTAGCCGGCCGAACCGTGGCGCTCGAAGAACGACACCTGGGGCTTCACGATCCCGGCGCGGCCGGCCGCGGCATCCACCACCCGGAGGCCGAACTCGCGGGCGCCGGCGCCCGAATCGGGCAGCCCCCACTCGTCGAGGAGCCACGCGTGCGGGTCGATGCCCACGCAGAGGCGCCCACGGGTGCCGAACGCCTCGTCCAGGCGCTCGCCGAACGTCGCGGCGACGCTCACGCGACCACCTCTGCCGCACGACGGCGCGCGTACTCCTGCAGGCTCGTGACGTCGAAGCCCCCGTCGTTGGCGTCGAGCGAGGCGACCGCGGCCGACAGCTCGGCGATGGTCGTGAACAGCGGGATGTCGGCGGCGACGGCCGCCGCGCGGATCTCGTAGCCGTCGGCACGTGCCGACCGACCGCTCGGCGTGTTCACGACGACGTCGATCTCACCTCGGTGGATGAGCTCGACCACCGAGGTGGCATCCTCGCCCTGCTTCTCGCTGTACTTCAGGACGACGTCGGCGGCGATGCCGTTGCGACGCAGCACCTCGGCGGTGCCCTCCGTCGCGACGAGGTCGTAGCCGAGCTGCTGCATGCGCAGCACGGGCAGGATGATCGCGCGCTTGTCGCGGTCGGAGACCGACACGAACACGCGTCCCGACAGCGGCATCCCGCCGTACGCGGCGAGCTGGCTCTTGGCGAAGGCGCGCGGGAAGTCGCGGTCGATGCCCATGACCTCGCCGGTCGAGCGCATCTCGGGGCCGAGCACCGAGTCGACCATGATGCCCTCGCGCGTGCGGAAGCGGTGGAAGGGCAGGACGGCCTCCTTCACCGCGACCGGCGCGTCGAGGGGCACCTTCGAGCCGTCGACCTCGGGCAGCATGCCCTCGTCGACGAGGTCGCGGATCGAGTCGCCGACCATGATCCGCGAGGCGGCCTTCGCGAGCGGGATGCCGAGCGCCTTGGAGACGAACGGCACCGTGCGGCTGGCGCGCGGGTTGGCCTCGAGCACGTAGAGCACGCCCGCGCCGATCGCGAACTGGACGTTCAGCAGTCCGCGGACGCCGATGCCCTCGGCGATCGCACGCGTCGCTTCGCGGACGCGGTCGACCTCGGCGCGGCCGAGCGTCACGGGCGGAAGGGTGCAGCTCGAGTCGCCCGAGTGGATGCCGGCCTCCTCGATGTGCTCCATGACGCCGCCGACGTAGAGCTCGGTGCCGTCGTAGAGCGCGTCGACGTCGATCTCGATGGCGTCGTCGAGGAAGCGATCCACGAGCAGCGGATGCGTCGGGCCGACGATGCCCTGGTCCTCGATGCGTGCGAAGTAGTCCACGAGCGAGGCCGTGTCGTACACGATCTCCATGCCGCGTCCGCCGAGCACGAAGCTCGGGCGCACGAGCACCGGGTAGCCGATCTCCTCGGCGACCTGCACGGCGCCGCCGAGCTCGGTCGCGGTGCCGTTGCGCGGCGCGAGCAGGCCCGCACCGTCGAGGATCGCCGCGAACTGCCCGCGCTCCTCAGCCAGGTCGATCGCCTCGGGGGTCGTGCCGAGGATCGGCACGCCGGCGGCCTCGAGTCCCTTGGCGAGCCCCAGCGCGGTTTGACCGCCGAGCTGGACGACGACGCCGACGAGCTCGCCCGACTGCGACTCCGCGTGGATGACCTCGAGCACGTCCTCGAGCGTGAGCGGCTCGAAGTAGAGACGGTCGCTCGTGTCGTAGTCGGTCGACACGGTCTCGGGATTGCAGTTGATCATGATCGTCTCGTACCCGGCGTCGGAGAGGGCGAACGACGCGTGCACGCACGAGTAGTCGAACTCGACGCCCTGGCCGATGCGATTCGGGCCGGAGCCGAGGATGACGACCTTGCGGCGATCGCTCGGGACGACCTCGGTCTCGAGGTCGTAGCTCGAGTAGTGGTACGGCGTGAGGGCGGGGAACTCGCCCGCGCAGGTGTCGACGGTCTTGAACACCGGGCGGATGCCGAGGATGTGACGCACCTCGCGGGCGTCGGCCTCGCCGAAGCCGCGGAGCTGGCCGATCTGCGCGTCGGAGAACCCGTGCTCCTTCGCGAGCAGCAGCGTATCGGTGTCGAGCGCGTCGACGCCCGCGATCCGCTCGGCGACCTCGTTGACCAACACGATCTGGTCGAGGAACCACGGGTCGATCTTCGTCGCCTCGAACGCCTGCTCGATCGACGCGCCCTTGCGCAGCGCCTGCTGCACGAGCACGATGCGGCCGTCGGTCGGCACCGCGGCCGCCTCGAGCAGCTCGTCGACGGACCGCGCCTCGTCGCCCCAGTGGAAGCTCGAGCCCCGCTTCTCGAGCGAGCGCAGCGCCTTCTGCAGCGCCGTCGTGAAGTTGCGGCCGATCGCCATCGCCTCGCCGACCGACTTCATGGTCGTCGTGAGCGTGGGGTCCGCCGCGGGGAACTTCTCGAAGGCGAAGCGCGGGACCTTCACGACGACGTAGTCGAGCGTCGGCTCGAAGCTCGCCGGGGTCACCTTGGTGATGTCGTTCGGGATCTCGTCGAGGCGGTACCCGATCGCGAGCTTCGCGGCGATCTTCGCGATCGGGAAGCCGGTGGCCTTCGACGCGAGCGCGGAGGACCGCGACACGCGCGGGTTCATCTCGATGACGATGATCCGGCCGTCCGCCGGGTCGACGGCGAACTGGATGTTGCAGCCGCCCGTGTCGACGCCGACCGCGCGGATGATGTCGATGCCGATGTCGCGGAGCTTCTGGTACTCGCGGTCGGTGAGCGTCAGCGCCGGCGCGACCGTGATCGAGTCGCCCGTGTGCACGCCGACCGGGTCGACGTTCTCGATCGAGCAGACCACGACGGTGTTGTCGTGCGTGTCGCGCATGAGCTCGAGCTCGTACTCCTTCCAGCCGAGGATCGACTCCTCGAGGAGCACCTCGGTGGTGGGCGAGTCGTGCAGGCCCTGCGTCACGATGCGGACCAGGTCCTCCTCGGTGTACGCGAAGCCCGAGCCGAGGCCGCCCATCGTGAACGACGGACGCACCACGAGCGGGTAGCCGAGGTCGAGTGCGAACTCCTTGGCCTGCTCGAGCGTCGTCGCGACGTGCGAGCGCGCGACGTCGGCGCCCGCCTCGATGACGAGGTCCTTGAAGAGCTGGCGGTCCTCGCCCTTGCGGATCGCGTCGACCTTCGCGCCGATGAGCTCGACGCCGTGCTTGTCGAGGATCCCCGCGTCGTGGAGGGCGATGGCCGCGTTCAGCGCGGTCTGGCCGCCGAGCGTCGGCAGCACGGCATCCGGCTTCTCCTTCACGATGATCGACTCGATCACCTCGGGGGTGATCGGCTCGACGTAGGTGGCGTCGGCGAAGTCGGGGTCGGTCATGATCGTGGCCGGGTTCGGGTTCACGAGGATGACCCGCACGCCCTCGGCCCGGAGCACCCGGCAGGCCTGGGTGCCGGAGTAGTCGAACTCGGCCGCCTGGCCGATGACGATCGGGCCCGACCCGATGACGAGGACGCTGTTGATGTCGTCGCGCTTGGGCATCAGCGGGTGGTCTCCTTGCTCGCGATGACCATGTCGCGGAAGCGGTCGAACAGGTAGTTGGCGTCGTGCGGGCCGGCCGCCGACTCGGGGTGGTACTGCACCGAGAATGCTGGGATGTCGAGGCAGTTCAGGCCCTCGACGACGTCGTCGTTCAAGTCGACGTGGCTGACCTCGACACGGCCGAAGCCCTCGCTCGACTCGCTGATCGCGTCGGTCGGCGCCGCGACGGCGAAGCCGTGGTTGTGCGCGGTGATCTCGACGCGCCCGGTCGCCCGGTCGAGCACCGGCTGGTTGATGCCACGGTGCCCGAAGGGCAGCTTGTAGGTGTCGAAGCCGAGGGCGCGTCCCAGCAGCTGGTTGCCGAAGCAGATGCCGAAGTACGGCAGGCCGGCGCGGAGCGCGGAGCGGAGGAGCTCGACGTGGCGCTCGGACGCGCTCGGGTCGCCGGGCCCGTTGGAGAAGAACAGCGCGTCGGGCTCGAGTGCGAGCACGTCGTCGGCCGTCACGGTCTGCGGCAGCACGTGCACGTCGAAGCCGCGCTCCGCGAGGTAGTTCAGCGTCGAGGTCTTCACGCCGAGGTCGAGCACGGCGACCGACCCGACGCGCTCCCCCGTCGCGGGCATCGTGTACTGCTCGCTCGTCGAGACCGCACCGGAGAGGTTGCGACCGGCCATCTGCTCGCCGGACTGCACGAGGTCGAGCTGCTCGCCGGGCGAGAGGTAGGCCTCCTCGCCCGAGAACACGCCGGCGCGCATCGCGCCGAGCGAGCGGATGTGCCGGGTCACCGCACGGGTGTCGATGCCGCTGATGCCGACGATCCCGGCGGCGGCGAGGTCGTCGTCGAGGCTCCGCTGCGAGCGGAAGTTCGACACGACCCGGGAGGGGTCGCGCACGACGAAGCCCGCCACCCAGATGCGGGCGGACTCCATGTCCTCGTCGTTCATGCCGGTGTTGCCGATGTGCGGCGCGGTCATGAGCACGATCTGACCGGCGTACGAGGGGTCGGTCAGCGTCTCCTGGTACCCCGTCATGCCGGTCGCGAACACGGCCTCGCCGAGCGTGCGGCCGCGGGCGCCGTACGCGCGCCCCTCGTACCTGGTGCCGTCATCGAGCACGAGCACGGCCCGGGTGAGGTCGACGGCGGCGGGCGCCTGCTCGTCGACGGTGGTCGGGGTCTCAGCCATCCGAGGCCTCGCTCTCTTCTGCTTCCGGCCGCGGCGCCTCGGGCGCTGCGGCGATCTCGTTCACGGCGGCCACGAACCGGGCGGAGTCGCCCGGATACCGGCACCGAAGGTAGCTGTCGACTCTCGTCGGAACCTCGGGCTCCGACCGGTCGTCGACGATCCAGGTGAGGGCCACGAGGCCCTCGGGCTCGACCCCGCGATCGATCGCGTAGGTCGCCGTCCCGGCGGCCGCGATGCGGTCGGCCGGGATGAAGCTCGGGAGTTCGCCGGCGATGCGCAGGAGCACGCCCTTGCGGTGCACCTCCACACGTGCCGAGCCGCGGAACGCGAGGCCCTCGACGGCGAGGCGCTCGAGCGGGTCGCCCTCGGGCGTCGTCGCGACGTAGAGCGCCTCGAGCTCCAGGGTCGCGGTGCCGGGATCGGCCGGCGGCGCGTACGCCGCGAGCGTCTCGTCGCGCACCGTGCGCCGGCGCCACGAACGCCACATGAGCCATGCGGCGACGGCGACGATGGCGACCGCGACGAGCGCGCCGATCCAGCGGCTATCCACGCGCACCGCCGTCGGTCGAGCGAGCGGATGCCTCGGAGACCTCGTCGGCCGGCCGGACCGTGCCGTCGAGCAGCGTCGGCACACCGCGGTGGAACGTCGCGACGACGCGGCCCGGGAGCGTGCGGCCGAGGTAGGGCGAGTTGACGCTCCGCCCGGCGAGCCGCTCGACGCCGAAGGTCGCGGTCGCGCTCGGGTCGACGAGCGTGAGCTCGGCTGCCGATCCGGCGGCGACGGGCTCCCCGTGACCGGACAGGCGGCCGATGCGCGCCGGCGTCGCGGAGAGCACGCGCGCGACGTCCGCCCAGCCCATGAGCCCGGGGTCGACCATGGCCTGCTGCACCACCGACAGGGCCGACTCGAGGCCGACCATCCCGTTCGCAGCGGCGTCCCACTCGGATTCCTTCGCCTCCACGGGATGCGGGGCGTGGTCGGTCGCGACGATGTCGATCGTGCCGTCGGCGAGCGCGGCGCGGAGCGCCTCGACGTCCTCGCTGCGACGCAGCGGCGGGTTGACCTTGTACCGGGGGTCGTAGCCCGCGACCAGGTCCTCCGTCAGCAGGAGGTGGTGCGGCGTGACCTCGGCGGTCACGTCGATGCCGCGGGCCTTCGCCCAGCGGATGACCTCGACCGATCCGGCTGTGGAGACGTGGCACACGTGCAGGCGGGAACCGACGTGCTCCGCGAGGAGCACGTCGCGGGCGATGATCGACTCCTCGGCGACCGCGGGCCATCCGGCGAGTCCGAGCTCCCCGGAGAGCGCGC
Organism: Agromyces excoecariae; assembly: GCF_051715505.1. NCBI lineage: Bacteria > Bacillati > Actinomycetota > Actinomycetes > Micrococcales > Microbacteriaceae > Agromyces > Agromyces excoecariae. Next base: position 108,330 of record NZ_JBPSLA010000012.1, read on the forward strand.
CCTCGTTCATCTGCGCGCCCTGCGTGAGGCGCGGCTCCTGCGCGTGCTGCGCGATGACGCCGTCGAACGCCTTGACGTACTCGAGTGCGCGTCGCATGAGCAGCGGGTCGAAGACGCAGAAGCCGTCGTCGCTGAAGACCCGGACGCGCGCTCGCGACGCGGCCATCGCGCCGAGCTCGGCGAGCCGCTCGCCCTTCAACCCGACCGTCACGGCGCCGATCGGCTGCACGGTCGCGTACCCCGCGGCCTCGCCGAGCGAGAGCTCCTGCTCGACGACGCCCGCGGTGTCGGCGACGGGGAACGTGTTCGCCATCGCGAAGACCGCCGTGAAGCCGCCGGCGGCGGCGGCCTGCGTGCCCGTGAGCACCGTCTCGCTCTGCTCGTAGCCCGGCTCGCGGAGGTGGGTGTGCAGGTCGACGAGGCCGGGGAGCGCGACGAGGCCGTCGGCGTCGACGACCGTCGCACCCGCGGCATCCGCCACCGAGCCGACCTCGGCGATGCGCCCGTCGTCGAGCAGGATGTCGGCGCGTTCGCCCGTGGGCAGTGCGGCGCCGCGGATCAGGAACGACTCGCTCATCGGGTCTCCCCCCGTTCGCCGGACAGCAACAGGTAGAGGGCGGCCATTCTCACTGATACTCCGTTCGCGACCTGCTCGCGCACCGTCGACTGCGCGGAGTCGGCGGCGCGGGCGGCGATCTCGAGCCCGCGGTTCATCGGGCCCGGATGCATGACCATCGTAGTCTCGGGAAGCTGGGCGAACCGGTGGTCGTCGAGCCCCCAGGTGCGCGCGTACTCGCGGCTGTTCGGGAAGAACGCGCCGTGCATGCGCTCCGCCTGGATGCGGAGCATCATGACGACGTCGGGCCCGTCGGCGAGCGCCCGATCGAGGTCGTACTCGATCGTCGCCGGCCAGCCCGACACGTCGACCGGCACGAGCGTCGGCGGCGCGACGAGCGTGACGTCGGCGCCGAGGGTCTCGAGGAGCCAGACGTTCGAGCGCGCGACGCGCGAGTGCAGGATGTCGCCGACGACGACCACGCGGACGCCGTCGAGGTCGCGACCCCGCGAACCACCGCCGTGGAGGCGGCGGCGCATGGTGAAGGCGTCGAGCAGGGCCTGCGTGGGGTGCTCGTGCGTGCCGTCGCCGGCGTTGACCACGCCCGCGTCGATCCATCCGCTCGTCGCGAGCGTGAAGGGCGCGCCGGACGACGGATGCCGGATCACGACGCCGTCCGCACCCATCGCCTGGAGCGTCTGCGCGGTGTCCTTCAGCGACTCGCCCTTCGAGACGCTCGAGCCCTTCGCGCTGAAGTTGATGACGTCGGCCGAGAGCCGCTTCGCCGCGGCCTCGAACGAGATGCGCGTGCGCGTGGAGTCCTCGAAGAACAGGTTCACCACCGTCCGGCCGCGGAGCGTCGGCAGCTTCTTGACCTCGCGCTCCTGGACGGCCGCCATGTCCTCCGCGACGTCGAGCAGCGTGATCGCCTCGTCGCGCGAGAGGTCGCGCGTGCTGAGCAGGTGCCTCACTCGTCGCCTCCCTCGATCGTGACGGCGTCCTCGCCGTCGACCTCGGCCAGGTGCACGTTGATGCGCTCGCTCGCCGAGCTCGGCAGGTTCTTGCCGACGTAGTCGGCGCGGATCGGGAACTCGCGGTGGCCGCGGTCGACGAGCACGGCGAGGCGCACGGCCCGGGCGCGGCCGAGGTCGGCGAGCGCGTCGAAGGCGGCGCGGATGGTGCGGCCCGAGTAGAGGACGTCGTCGACGAGCACGACGATCCGCCCGTCGATCCCGTCGCCGGGCACCTCGGTCGGGTGAGGGGCGCGGACGGGATTGCGGCCCAGGTCGTCGCGGTACATCGTCACGTCGAGCGAGCCCGCGGGCACGTCGACGCCGGCGATCCGGGAGACGATCCGGGCGAGTCGCTCGGCCAGCACCACGCCGCGCGTGGGGATGCCGAGGAGGATGAGGTCGTCGGCGCCGCGATTGGCTTCGAGGATCTCGTGGGCGATGCGGGTCAGCGCCCGCTCGAGGTCTGCCTGCTGGAGCACGGTGCGCACAGCGGTGCGGACTCCCTTCTCCGCCTCACGGGACGGGCTTCAAGGTTGTCGGTCGATCGATCCTACCAGCGACGCTGGGCGGAGGATGCCGCGGCGCCCGCCGTGCGGGCGGGTCCTCCAGTACGGTGCGAACATGCGATCGCGCCCGAGCCGCCCCGTCGCGGTGACCGCGGCCCTGCTGGCCGCCGCCTGGGCGTTCGTGCTCCTGCCGCCGCAGCAGCACGCGTGGTCGGGCGGGTACGCCATGCCGCGTTGGCTGTACGCCCTCGATCGACTGCCCCCGTACGACGCCGTGCGGAACTGGCTCGTCTCGGTCGGGCAGCCCGACTTCTACCTGGTCTTCGGCGCCGCGGCATCCGTGTCGTTCGCCCTCGCCTGGTTCGCCACCGGCCCGGCCTTCGCCGCGCTCGGCCGGGCGGGGCGGGTGCTCGGCTGGCTCGTGCTCGCCGGCGCCGCGGTCACGCTGCTCGGCTACCTCAACCACGCCGACGGCGCGCCGATGCGGGTGCTCTGGGGTGCGGAGGCGTTCGTGCTCATGGCGATCGGGCTCTGGGCGCTGGTCGTCGCGATCCTCGCGCCGCGCGGCGCGGGGATCCCGGTCTGGGAGCGCGTGCTCCTCGGTGCGACCCTCCCGGTCCTGGTGGGCGCGACCGCGCTCTTCACCTACTGGCCGCACGGGACGCTCATCGGGTTCGGGCTGGAGGCCGCGGCGCTCGCGGCGTGGGGTGCCCGCCCGGACTCGCCCTCGGTCGCGAGCGGAGCCGCCACGGTCGACTGAACGCTCGCGAGACCCGGGAGGGGGGGGGGGGGGGGGGGGGGGGCCCCCCCCCGCGGGGGGGGGGGGGCGGGGGGGGCGCGCCCGCCCGGGTCGAGTGAACGCTGGCGAGACCCGGGAGGGGGGGTTTGGGTGCGCACCCCGCCCCTCGGCCGTACGGCGCGCCGCGGTTCACCGCGAACGCGCCGGTCCGCGCAGCACCCGCGAGGCGATGACGAGCGCCGCGACGATGAGCACGACGTTCTTCGCCACGTACTGGCCGAGGAGGGTGGGGCCGCCCGCCGTGACCAGCTGGTCGGTGAAGAACACGATCGGCGAGAGGATGCCGACGAACGCGACCGCGAGGACCACCAGCCCGAGCCTCGCAGAGCGGCCCGAGATCAGAAGCAGGCCAGCCGTGGTCTCGATGACGGCCGTGAGCACGAGCGCGAGCTGCCCGCCGACGAGGCCGAACGTGAGAACGCCCCAGGTCGCCTCGACGAGCGGCTCGAGCGGGCTCGCACCCGGGATGAACTTCAGGGCACCGAAGACGACGAAGACGGCGCCGAGCGCGACGCGCAGGGCGGGGATGCTCCACCGCTCGAGGAACGCCTTGAGCGCTCCCTCGGCGTCGGCGAGACGTGCGGTGAGCGACCGGTGGTCGGCCGAGCCGCGTGAACCGGTCTGCGAGAGGCCGTGCACGGAGATGGTGGTCATGGCGGAGTGCTCCTTCCAGAGCGGTCGGGTGTGGTGGGTGGCGGATGCCGCGGAATGCGACGCCTCCCAGTGAACGACCGGGCGCGGGCCCGCGGATCAGTGCCCGCGCCGGACTCCGCGGAGGGACGTCCCCGTTTCCGTGCGGGGGTGTGCCCGGGCCGAGCCTCCGGGTGCGCCCGCAGTCGCCCCCCGTCCGGGGGAACCTGCGCCAGGAGGCTGGTCCCGACTCCCGCACACGTGCTGCAATGGCGCATGGCCGACGTCATGATCGCCGTGATGCCCTTCGCGGGCCACGTCGCGCCGCTCGCCGCGGTCGCCGAGGCGTTCGTGGGGGCCGGCCACCGGGTGCGCGTCTACACGGGCCGCGCGTATGCGGACCGGTTCGCGGCGCTCGGCGCGGAGCCCGTCCTCTGGTCGGCCGCGCCCGACTTCGACGAGCTCGACCTCCCCGCGACCTTCCCCGCCTTGCGGAGTCGGAAGGGCCCGCGGCAGCTGCTCGCGAACGTCGAGCACCTGTTCGTGGGGACCGGGGCGGCGCAGGGCGACGACCTCGTCGCGTCGTACGGACAGCGCCCATGGGACGTGATCGTGGCCGACGGCCTCAGCCTCGGCACGCACTTCGCCGCCGAGCGGACGGGCACGCCGTCCGTCACGGTGAGCATCGTGCCGCTCTCGATCCCGACGCCGGAGCTCCCTCCGCCGATCCTCCCGCTCCTGCCGGCGAGGGGGCCGCTCGGCCGGATCCGCGACCGGGTCCTGAACTCGACGCTGGCCCTGGCGGCCCGCGGCATCCAGCGCGCCTACGACGCGCAGCGCGCGGCATCCGGGCTGCCGCCGACCGATGCGCCGCTCGACGCCGCATGGCACTCCCCCGACCTCGTCTGCGCGTCGGGCGTTCCCGAACTCGAGTTCCCGCGGTCAGGCTGGCCCGTGCGCATCGAGTTCGTCGGCGCGCTCGCCCCGACGGGCTCGATCCGCCCCGAACTCCCGGGCTGGTGGCCGGAGCTGCCCGAGGACCGCCCGATCGTGCACGTCACGCAGGGTACGCTGAACGTCGACCCCGACGACCTCATCCGGCCGACGTTCGCGGCCCTCGGTCGACAGCCCGTCTCGATCGTCGCGACCACGGGCCGCGCCGACGCGCCCGAGCTGCCGTTCCCGGCTCCGCCGAACGCCCGCATCGCCGGACTCGTCGACTACGCGGAACTGCTCCCCAGGACCGACGCGATGATCACCAACGGCGGGTGGGGCGGCGTGCTGGCGGCACTCGCGCACGGCATCCCGCTCATCGTCGCCGGCGGCGACATCGACAAGCCGGTCATCGCCGCGCGCGTCGCGTGGGCGGGCGCGGGCATCGACCTCCGCACGGGCAGGCCGTCACCGCGGGCGATCCTGCGCGCGTGGCGGCGGCTCTCCGCCGACCCTGCCTTTCGTGAGCGTGCCGAGGCGATCGGACGCGAACTTCGGAGCCACGACGGTCCGAACGAGGTCGTCGCCCACACGATGGCGCTCGTCGAACGTCGCCGTGCGGAGCGCCGGGCCGCACCCGCGGCCTGACGTCCGCGGCCGGCCGTCAGCCCTTCGCGTGCGAGACGGCCGCGAGCAGCCCGTTCACGAAGCCCGCCGAGTCGTCCGTCGAGAGCACCGTCGCGGCCTCGACCGCCTCGGAGATCGCAACCGCGTCGGGCACCTCGTCGTTGTAGACGATCTCCCACACGCCGATGCGCAGGAGTGCCCGATCGACCGCGGGCATGCGCTCGAGCGTCCATCCGCGCGAGTGCGTGGTGATGAGCTCGTCGATCTCCTCGCGATGGTCGACGATGCCGTCGACGATCTCGCGCGCGTAGAGCCACGAGGCCTGGCGCTCGGGCTCGTTCACGGCCCGTTCGGCCTCGGCGACGAGCACCTGCTCGACCGGGACCTGGCGCATGTCGGCCGAGTAGAGCATGTCGAGGGCGCGCTTGCGCGCCTTCGTACGGGCGCTCACTAGTCGTTCACGCGGCCGAGGTAGTCGCCCGAGCGGGTGTCGACCTTGACCTTGGTGCCGGTCTCGAGGAACAGCGGGACCTGGATCTCGTAGCCGGTCTCGACGGTGGCCGCCTTGGTGCCGCCCGTCGAACGGTCGCCCTGCAGGCCCGGCTCGGTGTAGGTGATCTCGAGCACGACCGACGCGGGCAGCTCGATGTAGAGCGGGTTGCCGTTGTTCAGCGCGATGGTGACCGCCTGGTTCTCGAGCATGAAGTTCTTGGCGTCGCCGACCACCGTGGCGGGAACGGTGAGCTGGTCGTAGTCGGTCTGGTCCATGAACACGAAGCCGTCGCCGTCGTTGTACAGGTACGTGAAGTCGCGACGGTCGACGTTCTCGACGTCGACCTTGGCACCCGCGTTGTACGTCTTGTCGACGACCTTCCCGGTCACGACGTTCTTCAGCTTGGTGCGCACGAACGCACCGCCCTTGCCGGGCTTGACGTGCTGGAACTCGACGACGCTCCAGAGCTGGCCGTCGATGTTCAGGACGACGCCGTTCTTGATGTCAGCGGTGGATGCCATGGAAGTGCTTTCCGTTCGGTGGAGGGGAAGTCTCTGGGCACGCCGAAGGGCATGCGACTGATCGAGTGTAGTCGACTCGGCTGGACGAGCGCAGGAGTCAGCCGGCCGACCGCAGGAGCCAGTCGACCGCGAGCCGGTACGAGTCCGACCCGAAGCCGGCGATCACGCCGGTCGCGACGCCCGAGATCACGCTCGTGTGGCGGAACGTCTCGCGCGCGTGCGGGTTCGACAGGTGCACCTCGACGAGCGGCAGGCCCACGGTCTTCAGCTGCGCGGCTGCGTCGCGGAGGGCGTAGCTATAGTGCGTGAACGCCGCGGGGTTCAGCACCACCGGCAGGCGGCGATCGACGGCCTCGTGGATCCATCCGATCAGCTCGGCCTCGTCGTCGCTCTGGCGCAGGTCGATCTCGACGTCGTCGGGCACGGATGCCTGCAGGCTCGCACCGATGTCGGCGAGGGTCTCCGACCCGTACACCTCGGGCTCGCGCGTGCCGAGCCGGCCGAGGTTCGGTCCGTTGAGGACGAGGATCGTGGTCATGCCCGAAGCCTAGCGGCGCAGCATCCGTCACCCGACCGGTGGCCCGACGCGGCGCTCAGGACGCGATCTCCTGGTACGCCGCGAAGAGCAGCGACTGGTCGGGGGCGAGCATGACGGTGGGCTTGGCGAGGTCGTCGAGCACGATGAACCGGAGCTGCCCGGCTCGGGCCTTCTTGTCCCGCTGCATGGTCGCGAGGAGCGTGTTCCAGCGGCCGGCCGGGTAGGTGGTCGGCAGGCTCAGCAGGTCGAGCACGCGCTTGTGCCGGTCGGCGACCTCGTCGGAGAGGCGCCCCGAGAGGCGTCCGAGTTCGGCAGCGAACGCCATGCCGACCGCGACCGCCGCGCCGTGGCGCCACTGGTAGCGCTCGGCGTGCTCGACCGCGTGGCCGAGCGTGTGGCCGTAGTTGAGGATCTCGCGGAGGCCCTGCTCGGTGAAGTCCTCGCTCACCACGTCGGCCTTCATCCGGATGGCGAGCTCGACCACGCGCCGGAACTCGGGCGTCGACGGGTCGGTCGCGACCTCGGGGTCGGCCTCGATCAGATCCAGGATCTCGGGGTAGCGGATGAACCCGGCCTTCACGATCTCGGCGAAACCGGCGAGGATCTCGTTCGTGGGCAGCGTGTCGAGGACCTCGAGGTCGCACAGCACCTCGGCGGGTGCGTGGAAGGCGCCGACGAGGTTCTTGCCCTCGTTGGTGTTGATCCCCGTCTTGCCCCCGACGGCCGCGTCGACCATGCCGAGCACCGTCGTGGGCACCTGTACGATCCGGACGCCGCGGAGCCAGGTCGCGGCGACGAAGCCCGCGAGGTCGGTGATCGCTCCCCCGCCGAAGCCGACGATCACGTCGGTCCGCGTGAAGTCGGCCTGCCCGAGGATCTGCCAGCAGAACGCCGCCACCTCGACGCGCTTGGCCGCCTCGGCGTCGGGGACCTCCGCGAGGAGGACCTCGAACCGGTCGGCGAGCGACTCGCGGAGCGCCGCGGCACGCGCGCCGAGCGTGGCCGGGTGCACGATGAGCACCTTGCGCGCCGACGAACCGATCGCCTCGCCGAGCCCGTCGACGACACCGCGCCCGATTCGCACGTCGTACCCCGCCTCACCACCGACCCGGATCACCGTCGCCTCGTGCTCGCTCATGCGCGTCCTCCAGCCCACTCGGTGATCTCCGCGACGATCCGCGCGACCGAGCGACGCGTGGTGTCGATGCTGAGGCCGGCGACCTCGTCGTACAGGGGGCGGCGGTCTTCGCGGATCCGGGTCCAACGCTCGATGCCGCCGTCGGCGAGCAGGGGCCGGGTGCCGCCGCTGAGCCTCGGGGCGACCGCCTCGGGCCGCACGTCGAGCCGGACGACCGTGAGGGCCGCGAGGTCGGCGCGCGTGTCGGCGTCCAGCACCGCGCCGCCGCCGAGCGAGACGATCGCCTCCTCGCGGAGCGCGTCGGCGACCACCTCGCGCTCGATCACGCGGAAGTACGCCTCGCCCTCGCGGTCGAAGATCTCGGTGATCGGGCCGTAGCGTTCGACGATGCGCTGGTCGGTGTCGATGAAGGGGGCGCCGACGGATGCCGCGAGCCGGGCGCCCACGCGGGACTTGCCCGAGCCCATCGGCCCCACGAGCACGATCGGCAGCGGCACCGGGCGTCGACCGCCGGGCACGACGTTCGCGGTCGAGCGCTCAGGCACGGACCGCGCCGTCGGCGACCTCGCTCGCGAGCGCATCGGGGATCGCCGCAAGGTACCCCTCGAGGTTGCGACGCGTCTCGCCCACCGAGTCGCCGCCGAACTTCTCGAGCACCGCGTTCGCGAGGGTCAGCGCGACCATCGCCTCGGCGACGACGCCGGCCGCCGGAACGGCGCACACGTCGGATCGCTGGTGGTGGGCGGGTGCGGGCTCGCCGGTCGCCACGTCGATCGTCGGGAGCGCGTGCGGCACGGTCGCGATCGGCTTCATGCCGGCCCGAACGCGCAGCACCGTGCCCGTGGACATGCCGCCCTCGGTGCCGCCCGCGCGGTCGCTCGCACGCACGATGCGGCCGTCGGCCAGGTGCAGCTCGTCGTGCGCGGCCGAGCCGCGCCGGGTGGTGGTGAGGAATCCGTCGCCGACCTCGACGCCCTTGATCGCCTGGATGCCCATGAGTGCGGCCGCGAGCTGGGCGTCGAGGCGACGGTCCCAGTGCACGTGCGAGCCGAGCCCGGGCGGAAGCCCGTACGCGAGCACCTCCACGACGCCGCCGAGCGTGTCGCCGTCCTTGTGCGCGGCGTCGACCTCGGCGACCATCCGCTCGCTCGTCACCGGGTCGAAGCAGCGCAGCGGATCGGCGTCGAGCCGGTCGACGTCGCCGGGCATGGGCAGTTCGCTGCCCTCGGGGACCTGGACCGGACCGATGGCGACGGTGTGCGAGACGAGGCGGATGCCGAGCTCGGCGAGGAAGGAGCGAGCGACCGCGCCGAGCGCGACACGGGCCGCGGTCTCGCGCGCGCTCGCGCGCTCGAGCACCGGGCGGGCCTCGTCGAAGCCGTACTTCTGCATGCCGACGAGGTCGGCGTGCCCCGGGCGCGGGCGCGTGAGCGGCGCACCCCGACCGCGACCGAGCGCCTCCGCCTCGACCGGCTCCGGGCTCATCACCTGCTGCCACTTCGGCCACTCGGTGTTGCCGATCCGCAGCGCGACCGGGCTGCCGAGGGTCAGCCCGTGCCGAACGCCGCCCGAGACGGCGAGCTCGTCCTGCTCGAACTTCATGCGCGCGCCGCGGCCGTAGCCGAGCTTGCGGCGCGCCAGGTCGGCGCGGATGTCATCGAGGGAGACGGGGATGCCTGCGGGGAGGCCTTCGAGGATCGCGACGAGTTCGGGGCCGTGCGATTCCCCGGCGGTGAGCCAACGGAGCATGCCCACCATCCTCCCACAGCGGGGTCAGAGGCTCCGGCGCATGACGTCGAGCACCGCGGCCTCGTCGGGCAACGGTTCGAACGGCTCGCCCGAGACGAAGATGCGCACCTGGAGCAGCGCCTGGTGCAGCAGCATCCCGAGCCCGTGGGTCACCCGGCCCTCCCGTTCGAGCCACGCGGCGGCGAGCACCGACGGCCACGGGTCGTAGGCCACGTCGAGGAGCACGGCCGAACCGGCGAGCGCGTCCGACGGGGCGACGCCGAGGTCGGTGCCGCCGGGCACCGTGCTGACGACGAGGTCGGCGGATGCCGCGAACGCGAGTTCCGCGAGCGGTCGCACGCGCACGACGATTCCCAGTCGGCGTGCGAGTTCCTCGACGCCGATCGCGCGGTCCGGGTTGCGCACGAGCACGTCGACCTCGACCGCGCCGAGGTCGGCGATCGCGACGAGCGCCGACGATGCCGTCGCCCCGCCGCCGATGAGCACCGCACGGTGGACCCGCTCGAGGCCGGCCTCGCCGAGCGTGCGGACGATGCCGCCGACGTCCGTGTTGAACCCCTGGATCGTGCCGTCCTCGGCGAACCGCACGGTGTTGGCCGCACCGGCGAGTTCAACGAGCCGATCGGCCCTGTCGAGATGGTCCAGCACCTCGTGCTTGAGGGGCATGGTGAGCGACAGGCCGCGCCAGGACGCACCCGCATCGCCGCCGACGCGCTCGAGGAACTCGGCGAGCCCGCCCGATCTCACCTCGATCGCGTCGTAGTCCCACTCGAGTCCGAGCCGGTCGTAGGCCGCTCGATGCAGCGCCGGGCTCCTGGAGTGCTCGATCGGCGACCCGAGCACGGCCAGTCGCACGCGGTGCGTCGGCGCGACCGGATCCGTCGCTCCGGGCGAGTTCGCCATCGAGGTGCTATCCGTTCTCGTCGAGGTATCGCAGGAACTGCTCGACCGCCGCCTCGTGCTCCTCGAGCGTGGCCGAGAACACGGTCTCGCCGGTCTCGAGGTTCACCGTGACGAAGTAGAGCCACGGACCGTCGGCCGGATTCTGGGCGGCGTCGATCGCGACGTCGCCCGGGTTTCCGATCGGGCCGGGCGGCAGGCCGGGGTGCACGTAGGTGTTGTACGGGTTCGCGGGATCGGCACGCTCGGCGTCGGTGGTCGTCACGACCGTGTCGTCGCCCGTGCCGTAGTGCACGGTCGAGTCGAACTGGAGCAGCTGCGACGGGAACTGGTTCGCATCGAGCCGGTTCCGGATGACGCGCGAGACCTTGTACGCGTCCTCCTCCGAGCCCGCCTCGCGCTCGATCATCGAGGCGATGATCACGGTCTCCCAGCGGTCCTCGGGCGCGACCCCGGCGTCGTCGAGGGCCTGGAACGACCGGTCCACGAGCGTCTGCACGACCTCGTCGGCGGTGACGTCGGGCCCGAAGGTGTAGGTCGCCGGGAAGAGGAAGCCCTCGACGCCGGTGGCCTCGGCCGGCAGGCCGAGCGCCTGCGGGTCGGCCGCCGCGGCCTGGAGGTCCTCGACGGGGATCCCGGTTGCAGCGGCGGCGTTCGCGAGTGCGTCACGCGCCCAGAGGCCCTCTTGGATCACGAAGGTGTTCTCGAGCTTGTTCTCGGGGTCGAGCAGCGCGTCCAGGGCGGCATCCGCGCTCATCTGGTTCGCCATCCGGTAGGCGCCCGGATAGAAGATCGGCTGCTCGGAGCGACTCGTGACCTCCTCGATGAAGGCCTCCGAGGAGGCGACGATGTCCTGCTCCTCGAGGTTCGCTGCGATGGTCTCGCCGCCGTCGCCCTCGTTGATCATGAAGACGACCTCGCCGCTTCCCGCCCCGGTGTAGTCCTCGGGCGGCTGGAAGCGCTCCATGAGCGAGGTGATCGGCCCCTGCAGGAAGAACGCGGCGCCCGCGACGAGCGCGCCCAGCACGATCAATGCGATGAGGCATCCCCAGGCTCCCCGTCGACGACGGTTGGGCTCGCGTTCGTGCTCCTCGAACTCCCATGCGGCCGCCGCCCGACGGTCGGAGCGCGACGGGCGCGACGCGTCGTCGCCCAGGTCGGCGAACGGGTCCTGGTGGTGGGGGTCGGTCTCGGCGACCAAGCCGCGTCCACCGGTCGGCGGCCAGTCGTCCGGTCCGGCACCTGCGCGGCCGCGGAGCGGTCCGGTGGACGTCGCGGCGAACGCGTCGTCGGTGGCGTAGCGGTCGCGGTCATCGGCGGCGTAGCGATCACGGTCGTCGGCGGCGTCTCCTCGCACGCCCTCATCGTCCCACTGGGCCACCGGCTCGCGCGCCGGCTGCCGGACCGGATGCTGGCCGGGCAGTCCCATCGACCCGGTCCGCGCGACGCGTGCGGACTGCGGCGGCGGCACCTCCTCCCGACGCACGGCCTGCGGCGCCGCCTGTGCGGCGCGCCACTCGGCCTCTGCCGCACGCTCCGCTTCCTCGGCCGCCGCACGCCGCGCCTCCATGGCGGCCTGGCGCTCTGCGGCCGCGGTCGCGGCATACCGGGCCTGCTCGGCCGCCGCACGCCGTTCATCCTCCACGGCGGCGCGCTGTGCGGCCTCCGCCGCCTGCCGCTGCTCCATCTCGCGCAGTTCGCGACGGGTCATCGGCGCCGCCGTCGGCGGGTCGGTCGGGGGCGGCGTGGGTGCGGAGCCGCTTCGGCGCTCTGGGGGGAGCTGGGTCACGAGGTCAGGAGCCTTCCTCGACGGAGATCGTGCGTCCGGGGGCGGTGCCCGATGCGCGCTCGGCATCGATGGCATGTTGCAGAATGATAACGGCTGCGGCTTGGTCGATGATCGGACGCTGCTTCTTGGCGGACTTCCCCGCGGACCGAAGCGCCTGCTGAGCGCTCACGGTCGACATCCGCTCGTCGACGAGTCGCACCGACGCCCCGGTCTCCGCCAGTCGCTCGGCGAAGCCGACCGCATCGGCCGTCGAGGCCGTCGGCAGGCCCGACAACGACAGCGGGTTCCCGACCACCAGCTCGACGGCCTCGTACTCAGCGGCCAGGTCGAGCACGCGACGGAGGTCTGAGCCGTCCTCGTCGGCGCTGCGCGCGATCGTCTCGACGGGCACGGCGAGGATCGCCGACGGATCGCATCTCGCCACCCCGATGCGCGCCCGGCCGACGTCGATACCGAGTCGCGCACCGGCTCGCACGATCAGGCTCCCGCTGCGGTTCGCGCGGCACCGAGCGCCGCGGGGATCGCCCCGAGGTCGGTGCCGCCGCCCTGCGCGAGGTCGGGCTTGCCGCCGCCCCCGCCGCCGAGCGCCGCAGCCATGGCCTTCGCGATCGCGCCGGCGTTCGCACCGGCGTCGCGCGCGGCCGGCGACGTGGCCGCGATCGCGAGCGGCTTGCCGCCGACCTCGCCGACCAGGGCGACCACGGATGCCGCATCGCCCAGCCTGCCGCGCACGGCTGTCGCGAGCGAGCGGAGCTCGTCGCCCGAGCCGAGCTTCCCGACCGCCTCGGTGACGAGCAGCAATTCACCGACGCGCTGCGCCTTCGACGCGAGGTCGGGGACGCGGTCGTTCAGGGCCTTCGACTCGAACGCCTGGATCTTCTTCTCTGCGGCCTTGAGGCTCGCGACGAGCTCGCCGACTCGGTCGACCAGCAGCTCCGGCCGAGTCTTCAACGTGCCGGTGAGCTCCTGCACGAGGGCGCGCTCGGCGGCGAATCGGGCGAACGCATCACGCCCGACGAGCGACTCGACGCGTCGGTTCGACGCGCCGACCGAGGACTCGCCGACGATGTTGATCATGCCGATCTCGGCGCTGCGGGCGACGTGCGTACCCGCGCAGAGCTCGCGCGACCAGGGTCCGCCGATGTCGACGACGCGCACGACGTCGCCGTACTTCTCGCCGAACAGTGCCATCGCCCCGAGCGCCTTGGCGTCGTCGATGGGCATCTCGCGGGTGACGACCTCGAGGTTCTCGCGCACGGCGCCGTTCGCGACCTCCTCGATCTCGCTGCGCGTCTCGGCGGAGAGCGCCTGGTTCCAGCCGTAGTCGAGGCGGAGGTAGCCCGCCTTGTTGAACGAACCGGACTGGTGCGCGGTGGGCCCGAGCACCTGGCGGAGGGCCGCGTGCACGAGGTGGGTGCCCGAGTGCGCCTGCGTCGCGCCGCGGCGGTAGTCCTCGTCGACGATGCTCGTCGCCGGGACCCCGACGCCCACCTCGCCGGCGGTGACCTTCACCGTGTGGCTGATGAGCCCCTTGACGGGCTTCTGCACGTCGAGCACCTGCAGCTCGAAGCCGTCACCGACGATGCGGCCCTGGTCGGGCGCCTGGCCGCCGGACTCGGCGTAGAGCGAGGTCTCGGCGAGGATGACCTCGGCCGTCTGGCCGGCCGAGGCCGCCGCGACCGGGCGGCCGTCGACGAGGATGCCGAGCACGCTCGAGTCGGTCACGAGGTCGGTGTAGCCGGTGAAGACCGTCTCGCCCTTCGCGCGGAAGTCGCTGTAGACCGAGAGGTCGGCGAGCACCTTCTTCTTCGACTTCGCGTCGGCCTTGGCGCGCGAGCGCTGGTCGGCCATGAGCGTGTCGAACGCCTGGCGATCCACCGCGAGCCCGGCCTCCTCCGCCATCTCGAGCGTGAGCTCGATCGGGAAGCCGTAGGTGTCGTGCAGGAGGAACGCCGTGTCCCCCGCCAGCCGCTCCGCGCCATCCGCCTTGGTCTTCGCGACCGCGGTGTCGAGGATCGCGGTGCCGGCGGTCAGCGTGCGGAGGAAGGCGGCCTCCTCGCCGAGCGCGAGCTGCTCGATCTGGGTGTAGCTCGTCGCGACCTCGGGGTACGCGGCCGACATCGCGTCGCGCGAGGCGGCGAAGAGCTCCCGGAAGGTCGGGGCCTCGACGCCGAGGAGTCGCATCGCGCGGATGCTCCTGCGGAGCAGGCGTCGCAGGATGTAGCCGCGCCCCTCGTTCGACGGCGTGACGCCGTCGCTCATGAGCATGAGGGAGGAGCGGATGTGGTCGGCGATGACGCGCATGCGCACGTCGTCCTCGTGGTCGGCGCCGTAGCGACGACCCGAGAGCCGCGCAGCGGCGTCGAGGACCGGGCGGACCTGGTCGATCTCGTACATGTTGTCGACGCCCTGCTTGATGAAGGCGACGCGCTCGAGGCCCATGCCGGTGTCGATGTTCTTCTTCGGCAGTTCCTTCACGATCGTGAAGTCGACCTTCGACTTCACGTCGGCGATCAGGTACTGCATGAACACGAGGTTCCAGATCTCGACGTACCGGTCGTCGTCGGTCGCCGGCCCGCCGTCGATGCCGTACTCGGGTCCGCGATCGAAGAAGATCTCCGAGCACGGCCCCGCCGGACCGGGCTGGCCGGTGTGCCAGTAGTTCGTGTCCTTGCCGAGGCCCTGGATCCGCTCGTCGGGCAGTCCCGCGACGCGCTTCCAGATCTCGCGCGCCTCGTCGTCCTCCTCGTAGACCGTGACCCAGAGGTCCTTCGGGTCGAAGCCGTAGCCTCCCTCGGCCTCCGAGGTGGTCAGGAGCTCCCACGCGGCCGTGATCGCCCCCTCCTTGAAGTAGTCGCCGAAGGAGAAGTTGCCGTTCATCTGGAAGAACGTGCCGTGACGAGGGGTCTTGCCGACCTCTTCGATGTCGTTCGTGCGGATGCACTTCTGCACGCTCGTGGCGCGGGGGTACGGTGCGGGAACGACTCCGGTGAGGTACGGCACGAACGGCACCATGCCGGCGACCGTGAAGAGCAGCGACGGGTCGTCGGACACGAGCGAGGCCGACGGCACGACGGTGTGGCCCCGCGCGGCGAAGAAGTCGAGCCAGCGCTGGCGGATCTCGGCAGTCTGCATGATTCCGTTCTGGTTCGTGGGAATGGTGGAACGTCCCGCGCCTGGCGCGGGTTGCGTCGCGCGCCGCGACTAGTGGTCCTCGGCCGCCCGGAGCTCGGCCTCGCGCGCGTGGTAGCCCTCGGCGACCGCGCGACCGAACGCCCGAGCCTTGGCGTCGATCCCTTCGAAGAACTCACGGCCCTGCGCCGTGCGGTTGACCTGGTGCGCGACCGCGAACCCGGCCGCCACGCCGACGGTGAACCACAGGATGCTCTTCACGTCTCACTCCTCGAGGGGTCGTTGCGCTGCGCAGCGCGCACGCATCCCCCCAGTCTAGGGCGTGCGACGGATGCCGCGCGGAGACGACGAACGGGGCCGCGGCGAACCGCGACCCCGTTCGGGCGAACCGCCGACTAGCGGGCGGCGTAGTACTCGACGACGAGCTGAACGTCACACGTGACGGGCACCTCGGCGCGCTTCGGGCGACGCACGAGCGTGGCCTGGAGCTTGTCGAGCTCGACCTCGAGGTAGCCCGGGGTCTTGGGAAGCACGTCGACGTGGCCGCCGGCCGCCGCGACCTGGAACGGCTCGGTGCCCTCGGAGCGCTGCTTGACGCCGACGACCTGGCCCGGCTTCACGCGGAACGACGGACGGTCGACGATCTTGCCGTCGACGGTGATGTGGCGGTGCACGACGAACTGGCGGGCCTGCGAGATGGTGCGGGCGAAGCCGGCACGGAGCACGAGCGCGTCGAGGCGCATCTCGAGCAGCTCGACCAGGTTCTCACCGGTCAGGCCGTCGGTGCGGCGGGCCTCGTTGAACGCGATGCGGAGCTGCTTCTCGCGGATGCCGTACTGGGCGCGCAGGCGCTGCTTCTCGCGAAGGCGCACGGCGTAGTCGGAGTCCTGCTTGCGCTTGGTGCGGCCGTGCTCGCCGGGAGCGTACGGACGCTTCTCCATGTAGCGGGCGGCCTTCGGGGTGAGGGCGACGCCGAGCGCACGGGAGAGGCGGGTCTTGCTACGAGACTGGTTGGTCACGATGTCCTTTCGGAGGATTCTCAAACGGTGTGGTTCCGGGCGCGCCGAGCGCCGGAAAGACGATGTTCAGAGGGGTTCGCCACGGGGCGACCGGCTACAGGTCGCATCCCTTCGCCGTGGAAACCGCGCAGCCGCACGCGAGAATCTGGCTTCAGGCCAGCGTCGATCCTACCATGCGCGGCCCGTCAGCGCTCACCGCGCACGATGCGGCGGAGCTTGGCGAGGCGCGCGGACACCTCGCGTTCGTTCCCGTGCTCGGTCGGCGTGTAGTAGACGGCTCCCCCGAGCTCGTCGGGCAGGTACTGCTGGGGCACCACGCCGATCGGGTCGTCGTGGGGGTAGGCGTAGCCCCTGCCGTGCCCCAGCCGCTTCGAACCCGGGTAGTGGGCGTCGCGCAGGTGCTTCGGGACGCGGCCCGCACGACCCGCCCTGACGTCGGCGAGGGCGGCGTCGATCCCGAGGTAGGCGGCGTTCGACTTCGGTGCGGTCGCGAGGTGCACGACGGCCTGCGCGAGCGGGATCCGCCCCTCGGGCATGCCGATGTACTGGACGGCGTCGGCCGCGGCGACCGCCACGCCCAGCGCGGTCGGGTCGGCCATGCCGATGTCCTCCGAGGCCAGCACGATGATCCGACGCGCGATGAACCGCGGGTCCTCGCCGGCCTCGATCATCCGCGCCAGGTAGTGCAGTGCCGCATCGACGTCGCTCCCGCGCACCGACTTGATGAAGGCGCTGATGACGTCGTAGTGCTCGTCGCCGTCGCGGTCGTAGCGGAGCAGTGCCCGATCCACGGCGCGCGCGACCACCTCGGGCGTGATCACCGGCAGCGACACCGGTTGCGGGACGGCGTCGGGATCGGCTCCACCGACCTCGCCCTCCTCGTCGCCGTCCGCATCGTCACCGCGCCCGCCGGCTTCCGCCCCGCGCCCGACGGCGTCGGCACGGGCGGCTGCGCCGGGCGCATCCGCCGCCGCCTGAGCCGCCTCGCTCACCGCCGACGTCGACGCCGCCTCGAGCGCGGTGAGCGCGCGACGCGCGTCGCCCGACGCGAGCCGCACGATCGCGGCGCGCGCCTCGGGTGCGAGTTCGACCCGACCGCCGAGGCCGCGCGGATCGGCGACCGCGCGGTCGACGAGCATCGCGAGGTCGTCGTCGTCGAGCGTCTCGAGCGTGAGCAGCAGCGATCGCGAGAGCAGCGGCGAGATCACGGAGAACGACGGGTTCTCGGTCGTCGCCGCGACGAGGATGACCCAGCCGTTCTCGACGCCGGGGAGGAGCGCGTCCTGCTGGGCCTTGGTGAAGCGGTGGATCTCGTCGAGGAACAGCACCGTCGACACGCCGTAGAGGTCGCGGTCGGCGCGCGCCGCCTCCATCACCTGGCGCACGTCGCGGACGCCGGCGGTGACCGCCGAGAGCTCGACGAACTTGCGCCCCGACGAGCGGGCGATCGCCTGCGCCAGCGTGGTCTTGCCCGTGCCGGGCGGGCCCCACAGGATCACCGAGACCGCCCCCGACTCCCCCGTGCGGTCGGCCGCGAGCGCGACGAGCGGTGAACCGGGCGTCAGCAGGTGTCGTTGTCCGGCCACCTCGTCGAGGCTCCGCGGCCGCATGCGCACCGCGAGGGGGGTGGCGCCCGCGCGCAACCCCTGGGCCGAATCCACCATGCCGTCCAGCGTACTGGCGGGCACCGACACTCCCCCGCTCACCCGAACCGCAGGATTCGCCCCGGAATGCCGCGGTTGCGTAGGCTCTCCTCCGCAGGATTCCCCCGAAGGAGCAGCGTGGCAACGAACGACCGTCAGGCGCGCGAGGAGCGCTCGCGCCTCCGCACGTACCAGGCCCGCCAGGAGGTCCACCGACGCGCGGTGCGTCGCCGGACGCGCGACAACGTGATCGCCGGTGTGGCGCTCGTCGTGGTGCTCGCGATCGCAACCGCCGCCCAGCTGTTCTACTTCTCCGGCGGGCCGGGCACCCCCGAGGCGGAACCCACGCCCTCGCCGACTCCGACCGCCGAGGCCGAGGCGCCCTCGCCCGACCTGGCGGAGGACCGCACCTGGGTCGGGGCACTGACCCTGAACGACACGACGCTCTCCGTCGAGCTCGACGGCGCAGCGGCGCCGCAGGCGGTCTCGAGCACGGTCAGCCTCGTCGACTCCGGCTTCTACGACGGGCTCACCTGCCACCGGCTCACCACCGAGGGCATCTTCGTGCTGCAGTGCGGCGACCCGAACGGCGACGGTTCGGGCGGCCCCGGGTACAGCTACGGCCCGATCGAGAACGCCCCCGCCGACGACGTGTACCCGGCCGGCACCATCGCCATGGCCCGGCAGGGCGGAGCCGCCGAGAGCCAGGGCAGCCAGTTCTTCATCGTCTACGAGGACTCGACGATCCCCTCCGACGCCGCGGGCGGGTACACCGTGATCGGCCGCGTCACCGATGGGCTCGACGCACTGCGAGCCGACATCACCGGCCAGGGCGTCGCCGACGGAGCGACCGACGGGGCTCCGGTCCGTCCGGTGAGCATCACGTCGTTCGTGGTGGAGTGAGCCTCGGCGTCCCGCGTCCTCCGCGGGACGGGCACGGGTCTCGGGGGTGCAATAGGCTTGATGCCGTCATCCGCCGCGCATGCGGCATCCGCACGACGACAGGGTGAGTTCGTGACCGATTCAGCACAGCAACCGTGGGGCCGCGTCGACGAGACGGGCACCGTCTTCGTGCGGACCAGCGAGGGC
The DNA here is from genome assembly GCF_051715505.1 of Agromyces excoecariae. NCBI lineage: Bacteria > Bacillati > Actinomycetota > Actinomycetes > Micrococcales > Microbacteriaceae > Agromyces > Agromyces excoecariae. The sequence continues at coordinate 127,405 of NZ_JBPSLA010000012.1, forward strand.
GAGCGCGAAGTCGGGCAGTACCCCGACGCGACCCCGGAGGAGGCGCTGGCGTACTTCGAGCGGAAGTACGCCGACCTCGCGGGCGCCGTCGGGCTGCTCGAGCAGCGTGTGCGGCGCGGAGCGCCCGCGGCGGATGTCGCCAAGGCCGTCGCCACGCTCCAGGCGAGCGTCGCCGATGCCCACGCGGTCGGCGACCTCGAGTCGCTCACGCGCCGTCTCGAGGCGCTCTCCGGCACGACGCAGGAGCTCACCGCCCAGCAGCAGGCCGAGGCGAAGGCGGCGCTCGCCGACGCGATCGCCGAGCGCACCCGCATCGTGGAGGAGGCCGAGGCCCTCGCCGCGCAGGACCCGTCGAAGACCCAGTGGAAGCAGACGTCCGCTGAACTCGATGCCCTGTTCGCCCGCTGGCAGCAGCACCAGCAAGAGGGCCCCCGCCTGCCGAAGGGCGAGGCGAACGACCTCTGGAAGCGATTCCGCGCTGCGCGCTCGACCATCGAGCAGCACCGCAAGGCGTTCTTCGCCGAACTCGACGCGGCGCACCGCGAGGTGCGCCAGCGCAAGCAGCGCCTCATCGAGCGTGCCGAGGCCCTGGCACCGCGCGGTGCCGACGGGGTCGTCGAGTACCGCGCGCTCCTCGACGAGTGGAAGCAGGCGGGCCGCGCCGGCAAGAAGGTCGACGACGCCCTGTGGGCGAAGTTCAAGGCCGCCGGCGACGTGCTCTTCCAGGCCAAGGCCGAGATCGACGCGAAGGACGACGAGGAGTACCGCGCGAACCTCACGCAGAAGCTCGCGCTGCTCGACGAGGCCGACGCGCTGCTCTCGTCGAAGGACGCCCGGGCCGCACGCTCCTCGCTGAACGGCATCCAGCGCCGGTGGGATGAGATCGGGCGCGTGCCGCGCGATCAGGTCCGGACGGTCGAGGATCGCCTTCGCAAGGTCGAGAACCACGTGCGCGGCCTCGAGGACGAGCGCTGGGAGCGCGAGGACCCCGAGAAGAAGGCGCGGTCCGAGGGCATGCTCGGCCAGTTGCACGACGCGATCGCGAAGCTCGAGGCCGAGCTCGCCGACGCCGAGGCCGCCGGTGACGCGAGGGCGGTCGCCGCCGCGCGCGAGGCGCTCGATGCCCGCCGCGCCTGGTTGAAGGCCGTCGGCGGCTGAGCCGTCCCGTTCTCCACTCGACCCGTCGTCGCGCTCGCGGCGGCGGGTCGAGTCGCGTCGGCAACGATCGCGCCACGCTCCTCCGCGCGCCACGAAGGCGGTAGCGACGTTCCACAACCCGGGATCACGGTCACCCGCCGTCGCAGCGGATGCCGCAACATGGCTCGCATGGCCCGACTCCCCTCAGTCCTCGATGTCGACGACCTTCCCCTGGCCGAGCTCTGCGCCGCGAGACTGGACGGCGAGGTGATGCGGATCGGAGCCGGATGGTGTCCGATCGACGAACCCGACCTTCCGGGCCTCCGCGCGGCCTCGGTCGCGCCGCGCCTTCCACCGCCGTTCGTCATCGAGCGCCGCTCCGCGGCCTGGGTGCACGGGGCGCTGCCGACTCCGCCTCCCATCGCGGAATGCTGCGTCCCGCACTCCGAACGCGTGGCGACCCGATCACTGCCGGCGGACATGCTCCTGCGCGAGGTCGCGATCGAGGCCGTGGACATCGTCGTGATCAGTCACATCCGATGCACCACGCTGCACCGCACCGTCTACGACCTCGTCCGCGACCCGGCCGCCGGGCGCGACACCGTCGACATCGTCGCCCGGCTGCTGGCGGTCGATCGCTCCGCGGGTGGTGCGGTGAGAGCCCGTCTCGAAGGGGCCCATCGTCTGCCGCACAAGGCGGCCGCGCTCGCGCGCCTCACCTCGGCGGAGACTCTCGCGACGGCTCAGCCGTCGCTGACCCGGTACACGTCGTAGACGGCGTCGATGCGGCGCACCGCGTTGAGCACCCGGTCGAGGTGGGTGGTGTCGCCCATCTCGAACACGAAGCGGCTGATGGCGAGCCGGTCGGACGACGTCGAGACGTTCGCCGAGAGGATGTTGACGTGATGCTCGCTGAGCACCCGCGTGACGTCGGAGAGCAGTCCGGCCCGATCGAGCGCCTCGATCTGGATCTGCACGAGGAAGACGCTCTTCGAGCTCGGCGCCCATTCGACGTCGATCATGCGGTCGGGCTCGCGGAGCAGGGACTGCACGTTGTGGCACGAGGCCTGGTGCACCGACACGCCGGAACCGCGGGTGATGAAGCCGACGATGTCGTCGCCGGGGACCGGTGTGCAGCACCGCGCGATCTTGACGAGGATGTCGGGCGCGCCTCGAACGAGCACCCCGGAGTCGCTCGTCCGCGGCAACGGCCGCGACCGGACCGGGATCGCCGGCAGCTCGGGCTCGTCCGCGTCGTCGACGTCGCGTACGAGCGCGATGACCTTCTCGATGACGGACTGCGTCGACACATGCCCCTCGCCGACGGCCGCGTACAGCGCGGAGACGTCGTCGTACCGCAGCTGCGAGGCGACCTCGGCGAACGACTCCTGGCTCATGAGCTTCTGCAGCGGCAGGTTCTGCTTGCGCATGGCCCGCGCGATCGCGTCGCGCCCGTGCTCGATCGCCTCGTCGCGCCGCTCCTTCGTGAACCACTGCCGGATCTTGCTCCGAGCGCGCGGGCTCTTGACGAAGTTCAGCCAGTCCTTGCTGGGGCCGGAGTCGGGGTTCTTCGACGTGAAGACCTCGACGACGTCGCCGCTCACGAGCTCGCTCTCGAGCGGCACCAGGCGCCCGTTGACCTTCGCACCCATGGTTCGGTGGCCGACCTCGGTGTGCACGGCGTAGGCGAAGTCGACGGGCGTCGCGCCCGCGGGCAGGCCGATCACCCGCCCCTTCGGAGTGAAGACGTAGACCTCCTTCGCGCCGATCTCGAACCGCAGCGAGTCGAGGAACTCGCCTGGGTCGGCGGTCTCCGCCTGCCAGTCCGAGATGTGCGCGAGCCACGCCATGTCGGCGTCGCCGCGCGTCGCCGCGCCGTCGGTGTGGCCGGCCGCCATCCGCTCCTTGTACTTCCAGTGCGCGGCGACACCGTATTCGGCCCGCTGGTGCATGTCGTGCGTGCGGATCTGGATCTCGACGGGCCGTCCCTTCGGGCCGATCACCGTCGTGTGCAGCGATTGGTACAGGTTGAACTTCGGCGTCGCGATGTAGTCCTTGAACCGGCCGGGCACCGGCGTCCAGCGGGCGTGGATCGAGCCCAGCACGGCGTAGCAGTCCCGCACCGAGTTCACGAGGATCCGGATGCCCACCAGGTCGTAGATGTCGTCGAAGTCGCGGCCGCGCACGATCATCTTCTGGTAGATCGAGTAGTACTGCTTCGGCCGGCCGACGACCTTGCCGCGGATGCGGGCCGCCTTGAGGTCGTCGGAGACCAGGTCGATCACCGACTGGACGTACTCCTCGCGCTGCGGGGTGCGCTGCTTGACGAGGCTCTCGATCTCGGCGTACAGCTTCGGGTAGAGCACCGCGAACGAGAGGTCCTCGAGTTCCCACTTGATCGTCTGGATGCCGAGACGGTGCGCGAGCGGCGCGTAGATCTCGAGGGTCTCGGTCGCCTTCCGCGTCGCCGACGCCGCCGGGACGAAGCCCCAGGTTCGCGCGTTGTGCAGGCGGTCGGCGAGCTTGATGATGAGCACGCGGATGTCCTTGGACATCGCGACGATCATCTTGCGAACGGTCTCCGCCTGGGTGGAGTCGCCGTACTTGACCTTGTCGAGCTTCGTGACGCCGTCGACGAGCATGGCGATCTCGTCACCGAAATCGGCGCGCAGCTGGTCGAGCGTGTACGCGGTGTCCTCGACGGTGTCGTGCAGGAGCGCCGCAGCGACCGCCTTGGAGCCGATACCGAGGTCGGCGAGGATCTGCGCGACCGCGATCGGATGCGTGATGTACGGCTCGCCGCTTCGCCGCTTCTGCCCCTCGTGGGCACGTTCGGCGACCGTGTAGGCACGCTCGATGACCGACAGGTCGGCCTTCGGATGATGCATCCGCACGGTCCGCATGACGTTGTCGACCGCCCCAGCGGGGAGCGCCTTGGAGAAGATCCGAGGCACGAGTCGACGCAGTGACGCCGTCGAGTTGACACCGGTATCGGTCATGAGCCCCGCACCTCCAGACCTCAATTATCACCGCTTCCGAAACGGTCGGGCGCCATCGAGGTCCGGAGGACGCCTCACGCGACCGGCAGGGCCTCGGCGGTCGACCCGCCGGCGCGCTCCCGTTCCTTGAGGACCTTCTGGTCGTGCCGCTTGATCACGGGCTCTCCCTCGCGCAGCTGCGAGTACAGCGGAGCGGCGATGAAGACGGTCGACCACGTGCCGACGAGGATGCCGATGAGCAGCGCGAGCGAGATGTCGCGGAGCGTGTCGGCACCGAGCACGCCGGCGCCGATGAACAGGATCGCGGCGACGGGGAGCGCGGCCACCACGCTCGTGTTGATCGAACGAACCAGCGTCTGGTTCACGGCGAGGTTCACGGACTCGGCGAACGTGCGGCGCGATTCCTGGCCGTCCTCGGAGGTGTTCTCACGGATCTTGTCGAACACCACGACGGTGTCGTACAGCGAGTAGCTGAGGATCGTCAGGATGCCGATCACGGCCGCCGGGGTCACCTCGAAGCCGACCGCCGCATAGAGCCCGGCGGTCACGACCAGGTCTCCGAGGAGCGACAGGATCGCCGCGAGCGACATCTTCCACGTGCGGAAGTACAACGCCATGATGACGGCGGCGAGCAGGAGGAATGCCAGGAGACCGACGAGCGCCTGTCGCGTGATGTCCGCGCCCCAGCTCGCGCCGATGAACGACGAGGTCACCTCGGATTCGGGCACGCCGTATGCATCGGCGAGGGCCGTGGTGAGCTCGCGCGACTCGGCCTGCTCGAGCTGGTCGGTCTGCACGCGCACCCCGTCGGAGCCGACGATGGTCACGCGCGCGACCGCACCGGGAACGACCTCGCCGACGGCATCGATGGCGGGCTGCTCGGTCGCGTTCGCGACTCCGCTGATCTGGAACTGCGATCCGCCGCGGAATTCGATGCCGAAGTTGAATCCGCGGAGGACGGGGACGAGCACGGAGAGGATGATGAGCACGGCCGCGATGGCGTACCACTTCCTGCGCCCGCCGACGAAGTTGAACGACCGCTTGCCCGTGTAGAGGTCGTTGCCGAACCTGGTGAGTCGGTTGGCCATCAGGACTCCTTGCTCTCGCCGGCGCCGACGGTGGCGTCGGCCTGCGCCGCCTTGCGCTCGGCGATGGTCTGGCGCTTCTGCGCCTCGCGCGAGCTGGATGCCGCCTTCTTCGCCGGAACGGCGACCGGCTTGCGGAACTCCGCTCGGCCGCGGTAGACCGCGCCGAGCGCCTGCGGGTCGAGACCCGACCACGTGTGCCCGCTGGAGAAGAAGCGCGTCTGCGCCAGCAGCTGGAGCATCGGGTGCGTGAACAGGATCACGACGATGACGTCGATGATCGTGGTCAGACCGAGCGTGAACGCGAAGCCGCGCACGCTGCCCACGGCGAGGATGTAGAGCACCACCGCCGCGAGGAGGTTCATCGACTTCGACGACAGCACGGTGCGCAGTGCGCGCTTCCAGCCGGCCTCGACGGCACCGACGAGGGGCCTGCCGTCGCGGAGCTCGTCTCGGACGCGTTCGAAGTACACGATGAACGAGTCCGCAGTGAAGCCGATCGCCACGATCAGACCGGCGATTCCCGCGAGCGAGAGTCGGTAGCCCTGGTACCAGCCGAGGATTGTGATCATCAGGTAGGTGATCACGCCCGCGATGATCAGCGACGCGATCGTGACCGAGCCGAGGGCGCGGTACTGGAACAGCGTGTAGATCACGACCAGGATGAGGCCGATGATGCCCGCGATCAGCCCCGACTGGAGCTGCGAGGTTCCGAGCGTCGCCGAGATGGTGTCGGAGGACTGCACTTCGAAGCTGATCGGCAGGGCACCGAACTTCAGCTGGTCGGCGAGGGCCTTCGAGGACTCCTGCGTGAAGTTGCCCGTCACCTGCGGGCGGCCGTCGGTGATGACGCCGTTCATCTGCGGTGCCGACAGCACCGCGCCGTCGAGCACGAACGCGAACTGGTCGCGCGGCGTCTGCCCGTTCAGGGCGAAGAGCCGCTGGCTCACCTCGGAGAACGCCGCGGTGCCGCGATCGTTGAAGATGATGTTGACGGCCCACTGGCCGGTGGTCGCACCGGTCTGGGTCTGCACCTGGCCGTTCGTCGCGTCGACGATGTCCTCGCCGCTGACCTCCACCGGTCCGAGCAGGTACTTGATCGTCCGGGTCGAGTCGCACGTCACGAGCGGCTCATCGGAGGGGGCGACGTTCGCGCCGCTCTCATCGAGCGTCGCGCAGTCGAACGTGTCGAACTCGTCCTGCAACGCGGGAGTCACCCAGTTCGGGTCGCTGGCGTCGGTCGGCTCGACGCTCGGCGTCGCGGAGAGCGCCTCGTCCTCTGCACCATCGGTCGGCTCGGGACTCTCGCTCGGGTCGATCGACTGGTTCGTCGCGGCGTCCGCGAGCAGCACCGGCCGGAGCTCGAGCTTCGCCGACGACTCGATCCGGTTGCGCGTCTGCTCGTCGAGCTCGCCCGGGATCGCGACGACGACGTTCTGGCCGCCCTGCGTCGTGATGTCGGCCTCCGACACGCCGGAGGCGTCGACGCGCTGGCGGATGATCGAGACCGCCTGGTCGAGCTGCTCCTGCGAGACGGTCTCACCGTCGGCGAGCTGCGGCGCGAGGATGATCTGGGTGCCGCCCTCGAGGTCGAGCGCGAGCTTGGGCGTCCAGGAACCACCGCCCCAGATGACGCCGGCCGCGTTGATGCCGAACAGCGCGACGATGATGACGCCGAGCCAGGTCAGTGATCGCACGGCCTTGCGGACGGGCGTCGGTCGCGAGGACCGCTTGGATGGTGCAGCCACGGTGTGTGCCTTCTCTGCAGGGAGCCCGCGCAGCGTCGCGCGGGCAGAGCTATGGGGTGGGCCTCAGTCGTCCGACTTCTTGGTTTCGGGCGTCTCGTCGTTCGGGGACTCGTCGACGCGCTCACCGAACTCTGGCTCACCCTCGATCGCGGCAGCAGCCTCGACGGGGGCCTCGACCGGCTCCACCACACGGGCGATGGTCTGGCGGTGCACCGTGAGGACGGTGCCGGGGGACGACTCGAGCTCGACCCGGTTCTCTTCCTCGTCGATGGAGAGGATCGTTCCGAACACCCCGAAGTTCGTCATCACCTTCGCGCCCGGCGCGACCTTCGACTGCAGTTCACGTGCCTCGGCCTGACGCTTGCGCGAGTTGCGGAACATGAAGAAGATCAGCACCGCCAGGACGGCGAGCATGATGAGAGTCAGCGGATCAAGGACCATGGGGTGGGAACCTTCCGGTGTGCGCACTGCGCACGATCAGGGGCGGGGTGGCCGGAGCCTCAAAGGATTATAGGTCATCGATGGGAAGCGCCACCCCGGTGCCCTCGGCCTCACTGACGAGTCCGAAGTGCCGCCAGGCGGTGGGCGTGGCCATCCGCCCGCGCGGCGTGCGCGTGATGAGTCCGATTCGGACGAGGAACGGTTCGACCACCGCCTCGATGGTCTCCGCCTCCTCGCCGACCGAGACGGCGAGCGTGTTGAGGCCGACGGGCCCGCCGCCGAACCTCGTGAGGATCGTCATCATGACGGCGCGGTCGAGCCGATCGAGCCCGAGCGGGTCGACGTCGTACAGTTCGAGTGCGGCGCGCACGGCATCGACGTCGGCCCTGCCGCCGTGGACGAGCGCATAGTCGCGCACGCGACGGAGGAGTCGGTTCGCGATGCGCGGCGTGCCGCGGCAGCGACCGGCGATCTCGGCGATCGCCGCGCGATCGATGTCGAGCCCGAGCATGACCGCGGCGCGGACGAGCACCTGCTCGAGTTCGGCCTCGTCGTAGAACTCGAGGTGTGCGGTGAACCCGAACCGGTCGCGGAGCGGATTCGGCAGGAGACCCGCCCGTGTGGTCGCTCCGACGAGCGTGAACGGCGAGAGGTCGAGCGGCACGGATGTCGCGCCCGCTCCCTTGCCGACCATGATGTCGATCCGGAAGTCCTCCATCGCCAGGTACAGCATCTCCTCTGCGGAGCGCGCCATGCGATGGATCTCGTCGATGAACAGCACCTCGCCGGGCACCAGCGACGACAGGACGGCGGCGAGGTCGCCGGCGTGCTGGATGGCGGGACCGCTCGACATGCGCAGCGGGCGCCCGCCCTCGTGCGCCACGATCATGGCGAGCGTCGTCTTGCCGAGCCCGGGCGGACCCGCGAGGAGGATGTGGTCGGGCGTCCGCTGCTGCATGGCGGCTGCGGAGAGGAGCAGTTGCAGCTGACCCCGCACGCGGGTCTGACCCACGAACTCCCCGAGGCTCTTCGGTCGCAGGGCGCCCTCGAACGCGAGCTCGGCCTCGGAGGCGAGTTCGGGGTCTGTGAGGTCGAGGTCGTCGTCGCTCATCGCGCCCGGGCCCCCTGCTGCGCCGGGCCGAGCCGGGCGAGCGTGAGACGCAGCAGCACGGGCACCGAGGCCGCGGCCGCGGGATCCGCCGTCTCGAGCGCCTCGGCGAGCGCTTCGCCGGCGAGCTTCTCGGACCAGCCGAGCCCGGTGAGCGCGGCCAGCACGTCGTCGGCGACCCCGCCCGTCGTTACCGGGGCGCCGCTCGCGGCAGCTGCCGGAGCGACGAGCTTGCCGACGAGCGAGAGGGTGATGAGCTTCGCGGTCTTCGGGCCGATGCCGCTGACGCGTCGGAAGGCGCCGTCGTCCTCCGACTGGACGGCACGGGCGACATCGGTCGGGGACATCGCGGACAGGACCCCGAGCCCGGACTTCGGCCCGACGCCGGTGACGCCGATCAGGAGTTCGAAGACCTCGAGCTCGTCTCGCGTGGCGAAGCCGAAGAGCGTGAGCGAATCCTCGCGGACGACGAGGGAGGTGTGGACCAGCACCTCGTCGCCGACCCGGCTCGCGAGCACGAACGCCGGCGTGGCGTTCACGAGATAGCCGACCCCGGACACCTCGACGACGAGCGAACTGCCGGAGGCGTGGAGCACGCGACCGCGGAGGGAGGAGATCACTCCTTCACCCTACGGGCAGCTCCCGACACGGCTGCGGCGCGCTCCGCGGCGAGCCATGCCCGCTGTGCGGGCGTGAGCGCAGTGCCCGCCGCATCGCGCCCCGCACCGGCTCCGGCCTCCGCGTCGGCGATCGCGGCGCCCGCCGCTCCCCCGGTGCGCCACGCGTGGCAGATCGCCAGCGCGAGCGCGTCGGCGGCATCCGCCGGCTTCGGAACCGCCTCGAGCCCGAGGATGCGCGCGACCATCGCCCCGACCTGCGCCTTGTCGGCGCGCCCGTAGCCGGTGATCGCCGCCTTCACCTCGCTCGGCGTGTGCAAGGCGACCGGTAGCATTCGCCGCGCGGCGATGAGCATGGCGACGCCGGAGATCTGGGCGGTGCCCATGATCGTCGAGACGTCGGAGCGCGCGAACACGCGCTCGAGTGCCACCGCCTGCGGGCGGTGCTCCTCGAGGATCGCCTCGAGCCCGTCGGCGATCCGAGCGAGGCGGCGGGGCGTGTCGAGGTCGGCGGGCGAACGCAGCACCACGACGTCGACGAGCCTGGCCGTGCGGTTCGGCTCGACATCGACCACGCCCACGCCGCAGCGCGTGAGTCCCGGGTCGATGCCCAGCACGCGCACGGCGATCGGCCTAGTCCTCGGACTCGAGCTCGGCCTGCACCTCGGCGGTCAGGTCGAAGTTGCTGTAGACGTTCTGCACGTCGTCGCTGTCCTCGAGCGCGTCGATGAGGCGGAACACCTTGCGTGCCGTCTCGGCATCGATCTCGACCTTGAGGTTCGGCACGAACTCGATGTCGGCGGACTCGTAGTCGAGGCCCGCCTCCTGCAGCGCCTTGCGGGTGTCGACCATCGACGACGGGTCGGTGATGACCTCGAACCCCTGCGCGTGCGGCTCGATCTCCTCGGCCCCGGCGTCGAGGGCCGCCATCATGACGTCGTCCTCGGTCGTGCCCTCGCCGGTGACGACGATGACGCCCTTGCGCGTGAAGTTGTACGCGACCGAGCCGGGGTCGGCGAGCGTGCCGCCGTTGCGGCTCAGGCCCGTGCGGACCTCGGCGGCCGCGCGGTTCTTGTTGTCGGTGAGCACCTCGATCATGAGGGCGACCCCGTTCGGGCCGTAGGCCTCGTACGTGATGTTCTGGTACTCGACCGCCTCGCCGCCGATGCCGGCGCCGCGCTTGATGGCGCGGTCGATGTTGTCGTTCGGCACCGAGGTCTTCTTCGCCTTCTGCACCGCGTCGTACAGGGTCGGGTTGCCGTTCAGGTCGGCGCCGCCGAGCTTGGCCGCGACCTCGATGTTCTTGATGAGCTTGGCGAACGACTTCGCGCGGCGCGCGTCGATGACGGCCTTCTTGTGCTTGGTCGTCGCCCACTTGGAATGCCCGGACATGCGTCTCCCGTAACGGTGATCAGTACCCCGACATTCTAGGCCAGCGCGCCCGCGTCCCCCTTCGCGCACGCTGGCGGGCGCCGAACGGCACCCCTCATGCCGCCGCGGCGACCGCCGCGCGCACCTTCGACAGGAAGTACTCGTGGAACCTGTGGTCGCCCTCGATCTCCGGGTGGAAGCTGGTGCCGATCAGGTCGCCCTGTTCGACGGCCACGACACGACCGTCGGCGAGCGCCGCGAGCGGCCTCGCGTTCTCCCCGACCGATTCGACGACGGGACCGCGGATGAACACGGCGTGGACCGGTTCGTCGCCGAGGGCCGGCACCGACAGCTCGGTCTCGAAGGACTCGTTCTGCGACCCGAACGCGTTGCGTCGCACGACGACGTCGAGACCGCCGAAGTTCTGCTGGCCGTCGATCGTGTCGAGCAGCGTGTCGGCGATCATGATGAGGCCGGCGCACGTGCCGTAGACGGGCAGGCCGTCGGCGATCCGGCGCTTCAGCGGTCCGGCGACGCCGAACGCGCGAGACAGCTTGTCCATGACGGTCGACTCGCCGCCGGGGATCACGAGCCCGTCGATCCCCTCGACGTCCTCGGGCCGGCGGACGAGGACGACGCGGGCGCCGAGCTCGCCCAGCACGCGCGCGTGCTCGCGGAAGTCGCCCTGGAGGGCGAGGACGCCGACGGTCGGACCTGTGGCATCCGTCGCCCCCAGGGACTCGTCGCGGAGACTCACCATCCGCGCTCGGCGAGCCGGTGCGGAGCGGGCAGGTCGCCGACGTTGATGCCGACCATGGCCTCGCCGAGGCCGCGCGAAACCTCGGCGACCACCTTCGGGTCGTCGTAGAAGGTCGTCGCCTTCACGATCGCGGCAGCGCGCTGCTCGGGGTTGCCGGACTTGAAGATGCCGGAACCCACGAACACGCCGTCGGCGCCGAGCTGCATCATCATCGCGGCATCCGCCGGCGTCGCGACCCCGCCCGCGGTGAAGAGGACGACCGGGAGCTTGCCGGTCTCGGCCACCTCGAGCACGAGGTCGTAGGGCGCCTGGAGCTCCTTCGCGGCGACGTAGACCTCGTCGCGCGTCATCGACTTCAGCTGGTTGATCTCGGAGGTGATCTTGCGGATGTGCTTGGTCGCCTCGGAGACGTCGCCGGTGCCGGCCTCGCCCTTCGAGCGGATCATGGCCGCGCCCTCGTTGATGCGACGCAGCGCCTCGCCCAGGTTGGTGGCACCGCACACGAAGGGCGTGGTGAAGCCCCACTTGTCGATGTGGTTGACATAGTCGGCGGGCGAGAGCACCTCGGACTCGTCGATGTAGTCGACGTCGAGCGCCTGGAGCACCTGCGCCTCGACGAAGTGTCCGATGCGCGCCTTCGCCATGACCGGGATCGAGACCTCGGCGATGATCGCCTCGATGAGGTCGGGGTCGCTCATGCGGGCGACGCCGCCCTGAGCGCGGATGTCCGCGGGGACCCGCTCGAGCGCCATGACGGCGACCGCGCCGGCATCCTCGGCGATGCGCGCCTGCTCGGGCGTGACGACGTCCATGATGACGCCGCCCTTCAGCATCTCGGCGAGGCCGCGCTTCACGCGGCTCGAGCCGGTCTCGGCAGAGCTCATCGGGGTTCCCTTTCGACGGATGGTGCGCATTCGCGCCAATGTGACGGACAAGACGTTGGCTTGACCTAGGCCAAAAGATAGCATGGGCCGAGTCCCTACCTCGGAACAGTGATGGATCGTGACATGACCCTCGAGATCACCGGTCGCTCGGCCGCCGACATCGCCGCGAGCGTCCGCGCCCTCATCGAGCGCGGCGCACTGCAGCCGGGCGATCCGCTGCCCCCCGTTCGCGGTCTCGCCGACGAGCTGGGCATCAACCGCAACACGGCCGTGGCCGCGTACCGGCAGCTCACCACGGCGGGTGTCGTGGTGACACGCGGTCGCGGGGGCACCAGGGTCGCCGACCGATCGCCCGTCGCGCAGGAGGGGTTCGCGGCCGACAGCGTGCTCCGCGACGTCGCCACGGGCAACCCCGATCCCGAACGCATCCCCGATCACTCACGCGCCCTCGCGGGCATGGCCGGCCGGCCGGTGCTGTACGGCGAGCCCGTCATCGATCCGCTGCTCGAGCGCTGGGCGCACCAGTGGGTGGAGGCCGACCTGGCGCCCGCCGACATCCGGCTCACGATCACGAGCGGCGCGGCCGACGCGGTCGAGCGCCTGCTCGCCCAGGCCCTCGTGCGCGACGACGCCGTCGCGCTCGAGGACCCGTGCTTCCTGACGAGCATCCACACGGTCCGCGTCGGCGGATATCGCCCGGTACCGGTTCCGGTCGACGACGAGGGCATGACCGTGGCAGGGCTGCGCTCGGCGCTCGAGCAGGGGGTGCGGGCCGTCGTCTGCACGCCGCGCGCCCAGAACCCGACCGGGGCGAGCCTCTCCGAGCAGCGTGCCGCCGACCTGCGCGACGTGCTCCGCCAGCATCCGTACGTGCTCGTCATCGAGGACGACCACTTCTCGATGCTCTCGCGGAGTCCGTACCGATCCCTCATCGGTCCCGACCACCGCCGTTGGGCGCTCGTCAGATCGGTGTCGAAGTTCCTCGGTCCCGACCTCTGCCTCGCGATCACGGCATCCGATGCCGAGACCGCAGACCGGCTCGCGATGCGCCTCACCCCCGGCACCACGTGGGTGAGCCACCTGCTCCAGCGGCTCGCGCTCGCGCTCGTGACCGACCCCGACGTCGCCGTCGGCATCGACGCCGCCCGCGCGCACTACGCCGAGCGGAACGACGCGTTCGCGGCGCGACTCACCGAGCTCGGCCTGACGACGACGGCGGGCGACGGGCTCAATCTCTGGGTCCCACTGCCGGTCCCGGCACGAGACGTCTCGGAGCAGCTGATGCGCCGCGGATGGCTCGTCCGACCGGGCGACGAGTTCGCCCTCGCCGATGCCCCCGCGGCACGCCGCCTGCGGCTGACGGTGCACGACCTCTCCGACTCCGACGCCGACCGGCTCGCATCCGACGTCGTCGCCGCCGTCCGCGCCTCGGGCGGTCGGCTCGCGCCATCCGGGATGGAATGATCGAGGGGTGAAGGTCCTCTCGATCCAGTCCGCCGTCGCCTACGGCCACGTCGGCAACTCCGCGGCCGTCTTCCCGCTCCAGCGCATCGGCGTCGAGGTCATGCCCGTCTACACGGTGAACTTCTCGAACCACACCGGGTACGGCGCGTGGCGCGGCCCGCTGATCGCTCCAGCCGACGTCGCCGACGTGATCGCCGGCATCGAGGACCGCGGCGCCTTCCCGAGCATCGACGTGATCCTGTCGGGCTACCAGGGCTCCGAGGGCATCGCCGACGTCATCCTCGATGCCGTCGCCCGCATCAAGGCGGCGAACCCCGCTGCGATCTACTCGTGCGATCCGGTCATGGGCAATGCGAAGAGCGGATGCTTCGTCGCGCCCGCGATCCCGGTGCTGCTGCGAGATCGGGTGGTGCCCGCCGCCGACCTCATCACCCCGAACCAGTTCGAGCTCGGCTACCTCACGGAGACCTCGCCCGACTCGCTGGAGTCGACGCTCGCCTCCGTCGACCTCGTGCGCGACTCGGGCCCGAAGACCGTGCTCGTCACGAGCGTCGAGCGTCCCGACCGGGAGGATGGCACGATCGAGATGCTCGCCGTCGACGACCGCGGCGCCTGGATCGTGCAGACCCCGCTCCTGCCGATGAAGGCCAACGGCTCGGGGGATGTCACGGCAGCACTGTTCACCGCGCACTATCGCCGCACGGGCGACGCGGCCGACGCGCTCGCGCGCACCGCATCCAGCGTCTTCGACCTGCTGACGAACACCCATGAGTCCGGCGAGCGCGAACTGCAGCTCGTGGAGTCGCAGGCGTCGTACGCGCACCCGCGGCTGCAGTTCGAGGTGCGCCGGGTCCGCTGACGCGGCCGACTGCAACGTCCGTCGCCGCCTCGGCGCGAATCGGGCCGGCGACCGATCAGCGCGGCCAGGCCCCCGCGATCTCCTCGCGCACCTCGCCGAGCAGTCGCGGCAGCGCCTTCGTGCCCGCGATGATCGGGAAGAAGTTCGCGTCGAGCGCCCACCGCGGCACGATGTGCTGGTGCAGGTGCCCGGCGATGCCGGCGCCGGCGATCCGACCCTGGTTCATGCCGATGTTGAAGCCGTCGCAGCGCGACACCTGCTTCACCGTGCGCATCGCGACCTGCGTCAGCTCGCCGATCTCGGCGACCTCCTCCGTCGTCGCCTCGTCGTACGTCGCGATGTGGCGGTACGGGCAGACCAGCAGGTGACCGCTGTTGTACGGGAAGAGGTTCAGCAGGACGTACGCGTGGGTGCCGCGCGCGACGATGAGCGACTGCTCGTCGCTCAGCTCGGGCGCACGGCAGAACGGGCACGAGTGCTCGTCGGGCTGCTGGCCGTGCTGGATGTAGACCATCCGGTGCGGGGTCCACAGGCGCTGGAACGCGTCGGGAACTCCGGCCAGGTCCGCCGCGTCATCCGTGGGAACGCCGTCGAACTCGTCGGGCTGGTAGGCGCGGGTCATGCGAAGAGGTCGTCCCGAGTGCCCACCTGGCGACGATCGGCGATCGCCTCGCGGATGCGCCGTTCGGCGTCGGCGATCGCCACGCCGTTCTCCTGCGTGCCGTCGCGGAAGCGGAAGCTCACCGTCTGGCCGGTACGGTCGTTCTCGCCCGCGATGAGCTGGATCGGCACCTTCTGCGTCGTGTGGGTGCGGATCTTCTTCTGCATCCGGTCGTCGCTCGTGTCGAGCTCGGTACGCACGCCCGAGCCGGCCAGCTGCGTGAGGATGCCGCCGAGGTAGGGGGCGTACTCGTCCGCGACGGGGATGCCCACGACCTGGACCGGGGACAGCCAGAGCGGGAACGCGCCCGCGTAGTGCTCGGTGAGCACCCCGAAGAAGCGCTCGATCGAACCGAACTTCGCCGAGTGGATCATGACCGGCTGCTGGTGGGTGCCGTCGGCAGCGGTGTACTCGAGGCCGAAGCCCTCGGGCTGGTTGAAGTCGTACTGGATCGTCGACATCTGCCAGGTGCGGCCGATCGCGTCGCGCGCCTGGACCGAGATCTTCGGGCCGTAGAACGCGGCGCCGCCCGGGTCGGGCACGAGTTCGAGACCCGAACGCTCGGCGACGTCGCGCAGCACGTTCGTCGCGACCTCCCACTGCTCGTCGGTTCCCTTGAACTTGTCGGAGTTCGCGTCGCGGGTGGAGAGCTCGAGGTAGAAGTCGTCGAGGCCGAAGTCGCGCAGGAGTCCGAGCACGAAGTTCAGCAGGTGCTCGATCTCGGCGGGCGCCTGCTCGGGCGTGACGTAGCTGTGCGAGTCGTCCTGCGTGAGGCCGCGGACGCGGGTGAGGCCCTGCACGACGCCCGACTTCTCGTACCGGTAGACGGTGCCGAACTCGAAGAATCGCAGCGGCAGCTCCCGGTACGACCGGCCGCGCGACCGATAGATGAGGTTCTGCATCGGGCAGTTCATCGCCTTGAGGTAGTACTCGCTGTTCTCCAGCTCCATCGGCGGGAACATCGTGTCCTTGTAGTACGGCAGGTGGCCGGACAGCTCGAAGACGTGCGCCTTCGTGATGTGCGGGGTCGAGACGTACTGGAACCCCTCCTCGATGTGGCGACGGCGGACGTAGTCCTCCATCTCGCGCTTGATCACGCCGCCCTTCGGATGGAAGACGGGCAGGCCGGAGCCGATCTCGTCGGGGAAGCTGAACAGGTCGAGCTCGAGTCCCAGCTTCCGGTGATCGCGGCGGGCCGCCTCCTCGAGGCGGTGCTGGTAGGCGCGCAGCTCGTCCTTCGTGGGCCAGGCGGTGCCATAGATGCGCTGCAGCTGCGGGTTCTTCTCCGACCCGCGCCAGTAGGCCGCGGCCACGCGCATGAGCGCCCAGCCGTTGCCGATCATCCGGGTGCTGGGCAGGTGCGGCCCGCGGCAGAGGTCCTTCCACGCCACGTCGCCCGTCTTCGGGTCGACGTTGTCGTAGATCGTCAACTCGGCGCCGCCGACCTCGACCGACTCGTTGTCGTCCTGGCCGGCCTCGCCGCCCGTGGGGTGGCCCTTGAGGCCGATGAGCTCGAGCTTGTAGGGCTCGGCGGCGAGCTCGGCACGTGCCTCGTCGTCGGTGACGACGCGTCGGACGAAGCGCTGGCCCGAGCGGATGATGCGCGCCATCTCCTTGTCGAGCACCTTCAGGTCTTCCGGCGTGAAGGGCTCGGCGACGTCGAAGTCGTAGTAGAAGCCGTCGGTGACGGGTGGCCCGATGCCGAGCTTCGCGTCGGGGTTGACCTTCTGCACGGCCTGCGCGAGCACGTGGGCGGTCGAGTGGCGGAGGATCGCGAGTCCATCGGGCGAGTCGATCGTGACGGGCTCGACGACGTCGGTGTCGCCCACCGTCGTCGCGAGGTCCTTCAGTTCGCCGTTGACGCGCATCGCGACAACCGATCGATCGGTGAAGAGCTCGAAGCCGTCGGCCAAGTGGATCCACTCCCTGCAGTGTGAGACGCAACCCCTCAACTGTAGTCGCGCGTCGCGGGCGGAGCGCACCGGCCAGGATCGCGCGCGACGCCGCACTTCCGATGGAAGAAACGACGAAGGCCCCGGCTGCTGCTGGGTCTCCGCCGGGACTCGACGACGACTACCCGGAAGAAGGTCAAAGTCTCCCGCCCACGCCAAGCTCGCGGGCATCATCGACTCCGCCGAAGCCCGGTACACGCCCCGCGTGACCCTCTCGGCCATCGGCGACCTCCGCTCGGGCGGGGCCACTGAGCTGCGCGGGAAAGACCTGACGGTCGAGAGTGACGTCACCCATCAGGCCCCGGAGCCCGGACGCGCACCCGCGCGACATCGAGCGCAAGTTCATCGCTGTCGAGTTCAGTAGACACGTCAGGTCAACCGCCTGGCGAGGAGCCCGATGGAGCAGTCGTCGTTGGTTCGAGTGCGAACTTCGACGTCGAGGAACTGCCGCAATTGTCTCCTGTGTGCGCGGTCGCGCGACCGCTTCGACGGGGCAGCTGCGACGAACTCGACCATCTTGAGGCAAGCACTGGCGAGCTCATCTTTCCGCGCGAGGTACAACGTCTCGGCGGTCCCGTCGCTCATCAGGATGAATCCAGAAACTCTGTCCAAGCTCCCACGCACGACCGTTGTCGCCGACGTCGCCGACGCCGACGTTACAAACGTCGTTTGGTTCGCGAACTCGCCATTGTCCGGACCAGACACCACGACGAGTTCGCCGTCGACCACCGCGCCGATCACCCCGTCGCCCACGTGAACCGCGATGAACTCATTCGCTGCCGTGGCAACCGCGAGGTAGGTCGAAGCCAACTCATTGACACCGCACTCTTGCCGGGCAGCTGTCAGTTCGAGCTTCGTTCGCAGGGCCTCAAGGAGCGATCGGGCGATCTCGTATTCGTCCCGCTCGAGTGACGCGAAGTCTTCGAAGCGCTCTGCAAGCAATTGGCAGCCGTGGTGCGCCACGACCTGCGCTCCGATGTCTGACTTTGAGGCCGAACCGGCTCCGTCTGCAAGGGCGATAACTTGCACGCCGTTTCTCGCGAGGTAGTTCGTCCTGTCTTGGCCAGACAAGCCTGACGCTACGTGCCGACGGCCACGAACGTGTGCGTGAAACTCTTTGAAGCGCAACGCTACCTCCGCCTCAGGCCCTCGAAGCCGTGAACTCGCTTCTTGAGTTCAGGCGACAGCTCGGGTTCAGGCTCTGCACCGGGTCCGAGGCTCCTCGACACCGCGGAGATCGATGCGGAGAGCCATTTGAAGAACTCGCCGAAGTGAGCGGTGTCGAGCCGCAGCGGAGGAACCGATGAACTGAACGATTCGAGAACGTTCATGTTTGCGTCGCCACCGATGCCCACCGGGATTACCGTGAGCCTTCCTGCGCTCGCGAGGTCAGCGACTCGTTGACGTGCCCGGTCGAGTTCCGACTTGCTTCCGTTTGGCTGCCCGTCGGTCATCAAGACAAGCCACGGCTGGAAGGACCCTCGGCCCGCGGCAACGTACGCCTTCTTGCGCTGCTCGAGGATGTCGAGCGCCAGGTTGACGCCCTCGCCCAAGCGGGTGTTCCCACTCGCGGGAATTCCGGCCAGACGCTGCAGACGTTCGATGCTCGCGAAGTCCTGAATGACGCTGGCGGCGTCGTCGAACTGCACGATCGCGATCTCTGCGGAGTCATGGGCGTCATCGTCATCGTCCACGGCGTCGTAGAAGAGGTTGATGCATTCGATGAGTTCGGTCATCTTCTCCCCGAGCATCGAGTAACTCGTGTCGATGCAGAGCGCGACGGGCACGCGCCGGGTGGGGTTCGATGCAAGGTCGTCAGCACCGATATTGAGCTTTACCAAAGTGGGTTCCTCTTTTCCTACTAGCGGCCGAAGAGCCAGTCGCGCCACGACTTCTTCTTCGCCGGGGCGGGCTGCACAGTACGCGGCTCGGCCTGTCTAATGCCGCTGTGATCGCGCACCGTCGCAGACGCAACCGACGGGGTGTCAGCCAGTTGCGGTCGCGTGCCACGCGTGCTTGTCGGGGACGCCGCCGCCGCCGGGCAGAACTGTTTGATCGCCTCGTGGGACTTTGCGACGTCGTACCCCCGGCTCACGAACCACTCCACGTGCTTCAGCGTGATGAAGAGCCCGTTGCAGTCACGACAGCGGCGTTCGGGATCGAACTCGTTGTCGCGAGTCTTCTTACAGTTGCGGCAAAGACCGCCGACCACGGAGTGAGCCTCATACCGCTTCTGGCACGAAACACATGCCGGAAGGTTGGCCAGACAATCCTGGCATCGCTTGGGCCTGTGGTAGTCGACAATGCGCTTGCCCTCACGTTTCGGGATGCCTGCGAGTGAACATCCGCATTCGGAGCACTCGTACAGTGCTTCCTCGGTCGCGGCGCGCAACCTTGGCGGGTAAACGTCATCCGAGTGCGGGTCGAAGTCGTGCGCGAGCCACCCCTTGAAGCGCGTGAGCGCCCCCAGCCACTCGTCCACAGTCGGTCGGTTCGCGTACCGGTCGCCGTCCCGGTGGAACGTGTGCCAGAACAGGTCCTTCACGCCCGGCCGGTCTTGCGACCCGTTCTTCGGGAGGTGACTCCACATGAACTTCCATGGACCGAGCGGCTGATCCTTCTCGCTTCGGTCACCGAGCTGAAAGGCAAACTTGGCCTCCCGATTCAGCCGCTCCGGATCGTCCATCGGTGCGCCGATCCGGTCGTAGACGCCGCATCCGGTCATGAGGATGCGGAAGAGCACGACGGCCACCGCGAATCGCTCATCCTGAACAGTCCGCAATGCACCTACCGT
The DNA here is from genome assembly GCF_051715505.1 of Agromyces excoecariae. Lineage (NCBI taxonomy): Bacteria > Bacillati > Actinomycetota > Actinomycetes > Micrococcales > Microbacteriaceae > Agromyces > Agromyces excoecariae. The sequence goes on from NZ_JBPSLA010000012.1 coordinate 147,285, forward strand.
GGCCTCAGGTGCGGTGAACTCCGGAAAACCGACGGGACACGGATAGCCCTCGAACTGCCACGAGTCGGCGTCAATGATCCAGACCTGCTTGTTCGTGTCCACCAGCAGGTTCTTGGGGTTCAGATCGCCGATGAGGATGTTCTGTGAGTGGAGGTATCGCACCTGCTTCAGGAAGGAGATGCAGACGTCTACGAGGTCCGACTTCTTCCAATCGGGGAAGTTGCGCGCGAAGCGCTCGGGCCTCGTGATGGCGCGCGAGAATTCGATGCCACGTGCCTTGGGCATCGCATACCCGACGAACTCCCCCGCGGAGTTCTTGACGAATCCAGTTGGAAAGGCGATTCGCTCGTACGTGAATCCGCGCTCAATGAGGAGGCTGACCTTCTCCAGGCGGTGGCGTGTGATTCGGGTTTCCTTGAAGATTTTGACGACCGTCGCATCGTCGATCTCATAGACGCGACCTTCCCCGCCGTCCCCGAGCGCAGTCCCCAGCACCCGCGTCACGGTGTCCGTCGCCGAAGCGATCCTGATCTCGTCGCCAGCGCCAGGAACGAAGGTGACGGCCATCAACGTGTCCGGGCCCTGAGCCAGCGGCGCATCTGCGAATGCCCTGGGCCCATTCTGAACAGCGGCCGACCGTGAGTCCTGCGTCGATGATCGCGGAGGACGCTTGGCAACAGGGTCGTAGCAGCCGAATGCGGCTTTGTATCGGGGCAGCACGTCCGAAAGCTCGTCGCGGTCGCGCCCGTCTGAGCGGCCCAGCTTTCGAAGCCCGCGCTCGTAGAGGTCCTGCGGACTTTCGAAGTAGATCAAACCCTCGGGGGTGAGCGTTCCGGCGCGCAGGTTGCGGTCGACCTCCCGACCCAGGACGTTCAACCTGAGCAGCACCGTGATGTCGAACGTCACGACACACAGTTCGAGGGCACCTCCGTAGGCCCTGAACACATCCTCGAAGTTTTGATCCGCGTAGTGGTTCGTTTGCGCGTCGCCGAGCACCTCGACGGTGCCAGCTTTAGTTGCCGCGGCGATCGCAGACAGGGCTGAGTTCGCAGCCTCGACGAGCTCTGTGTCGCGACCTGGAACCGTTGCTGCCTTCCTTCTGAGCTCCTGCAGCACCTTCGCGGTGACCACCAGCGGACTTCTGTTATCCCAAATTGCATCGGCACAGCGGTCGACCAATTCGGCGAGCCCCTCGTGTTCGCGGTGAAGGAACGTGTTGGTGTCGAGGAAGAGCCTCTTGCCCGGCTGAACCCACTCGGCCGGCTCGACAAGTTCAGTTGCGCGAGTCGCCGTCACGGAAGGTCACTCGCTTTCTGAACTCGTGGTTCACGACAACAGCGCTCTCGACGTCCGCAACCTCGACGTCGGCGGCCCGACCCACCTTCTGCGTGCGAGCCGCTTCCTTGGGTGAGCCGAAGGACAGGTCACGAGTCGTCGGGGGTTTCGGGATGGGCGGAAGCTCCGTCCTCACGGCTGCAGCTTGCTGCGCGTCCGGAAGTTCTCTTGATTCCAGACGCACGGCAGCGGCCACCCGTGCGTGCGATGCGCCGACAACTTCGAGCTGCGCACCCGACGTCACTTTCTTGATCGCGAGCTTGATCCGCTCGACGAGGGCCGTCGTGGGGTAATCGGTCGCGACGGTGGAGTCCTGCGGCAGGACTTGGTCGCGATAGACGTTGATCAGCCTGCGGACAACGAAGTTGGTGAAGTTGTCGTCGTCCTTGCGGTACAGGTAGTCGATGAAGAACGAAATCGATATCGCAAGGTATTCGCCGAACTTGTCTTCGCTCTCATTCAGCGCGTTCTGAATGTTGTCATTGGCCTCGTTTGCGATTGACGCAAGGTATTTGGCTAGGTCATCACGCTTCTCATCAATGTCCGAGATGCCGCCAAGTTTCATTCGGATGCTCTCGGCGTATGGCGAGCCCGCAGGATAATCTTCCCCCGGATTCGCCAGAGACTCTAGGTGGCGTGCAATGTGCAGAAAGACGTTGTGCCGGAAGCTGAAATGTACCGTCTTCAGGAGATCAAACGCGGCGTCGAGGTCGGGGTCACGGATACTGCCGCTCAGTTCGTCCCGCAGCTTCTCGATCCGAGCGTCGGCATCGTCAGTCGGCTTGACGCCGACAGCTTCAGAAAGCGCACCAGTGTTCCGGAAGAAGATGTCAAGGACGTCGGACTTGAGGCCGTTGACGTGGTCGACGTAGAAGTCGTCAAGATCACCATACTTGGCAATAATCTCGCGACGGAGTCGCTTCGCTTCCTCACGGTAGAAGACGTAGTAGTCGGTCTGGCCCGCCGCAGAGTACTCCCAGTTCGCCTTACCCAGGAAGAAGCCATCCGAGAGTGCGGTTGCGGTCTCGGCATGGATCCGTCGCACGTCGGCCTTGAACGACTCGGCCCACGCTCCACTGTTCGTGGCTCCCTTGTCGCGTTCTACTTCATAGCGGTTGTACTCATCCTTGAGTCGTCGGCTGATGCGCTTCACCTGATCGTTCAGCCAGCGATCCTCGAGCGGGATGCGCTTGAGGATCTGGTTCATGGTGTGCAGCAGACCGTCGAGAGTCCGAGCGACGTCATCGTTGGTCTCCTGCTCCGCGAGCGCGTACTCGAAGGCCTCGCGGTCCATGCGCGGAAGCCGTTCACCGATACGAACCAAGAGCGCGTCGAAGAGGTCGGCTACGGATGCCGCGTCCGTGGCGTTGAACCTCACAAGATCGATCGCGTCGTCCTGCTGGGCGTCGTTGATCTTGCGGCGGAAGTCGTTCTCGAGGGTTTGCGCAAGCTCGTCGCGACCTGTGAAGACGTTCACGCCGGCCGCGATAAGGTCGCTTCGTCGCCGTACTCCGAGTTGCACTCGGCGCAACTGGTCCACGTTCGAGGCGATACCGCTCTTCACGAAGCCGTCGGCGTCGCCGGGCTTCATGATCAGGAACACCTGGTCGATGCCATCTTCCAGCCCGCTCAGGTGCGTCGCCGCGACGGAATCACCGATCTCGCCGAGGCCGGGAAGGTCGACCAATCCGATCTTGATCTCCTCGAGACGCGGGAACTCGCAATAGATCTTGACCTCGTGAACTGCGAGGTAGGCACGTTCGGCAGGCTTGCCGTCGGCCTGCGCGCGCTCAATCTCGTCGTCTGTTGGATACGCGACGAACCTCCGAAGGTCTTCGAGCTCCACTCGAGACTCTCGACCGATCAGGTGACGCTCATATGTCTCAAGGCTTGCCTGCGCCTCTTTGAGGCTGCTCAGGCTATTGCTCGTGCGTGAGTCGACGTTGTTGCCGAGGTAGTCGGGAAGTCGGACCGAGCGGAGCTCAGCGAGGCTCCGGATGGTGATCTGCGGCGACGTGACCTGGTTGATCGTGTCGACGAGCGGCGCGATGTAGTCGGCAATGAACGACGCCTGGTCCCGGAAGGTGATTTCGGCGTGTTTGTCGGGGCTGTTGAAGATCATCGACCTCACGGCGGTGACGGGGAGGCCCTTGCCGGTCGGGATCTGGGTGTCGGAGAGGCCGGAAAACTGCTGCAAGGTTGTGGACTTTCCGACGCGGGCCTCGCCGGAGACACCGATATTCACGGTGTCTCGCTCGAACCGGGTGCGCAGCGCCTCCAGCGCCCCAACGCGGGACCGCTGCGACTCGCGAAGCCGGTCGATCTCGGTGGTCGCGTGGTGGACGGCGCCGCGTTCCTCGTCGTCCATCTTCATCGGTTCGAGTTCGCGCAGGAGTGCAAGCACGCTTTCGAGCCCCGCGACTCGATTCGTCGTCTGGGACAGCGCCGAGTCGACCCTGGGCAACATCTCGCGCCGCCTCGCCAGGATCTCATTGATCCGAGCCTGAAGTTCTGATGCTGCCATCGGGTCCCTCTCAATCACATCTGCGTGCAAGGAATCGCTCTGACGAGCGTGGGTATGCGATCGCCGCTCGTCGCGAGGGCGATCACGAACCCCGATCACTACTCGGCCGGGTCGAGGCCGGGGAGGGGGTTCACGATTTGCGCGTCAGCTTCTCGAACCGAGTGCCCTGGTCCCGCTTGTCGATCGAGGTGGAACGAATGTGATCGAGAACGTCGCGGATGCCGGCGGGCAAGATACCTCCAGGGGTGGTTCGGGTGAGTCGAATCTATCGGTCCCTGGAGCGGGGTCGAGCGCGCTAGGCGACCCACGAAGTGGGGGCATAGCAGAACGCGACGGCGCGAAGCACCAACGCGGGCGACGTTGACACCACCACTCAGTTGCCGACCCTCGTGCCCCAATCGAATGGGCCGTGTGACAGGCTGATCTTGCTTCCAGCAGTTCCGTATGCATGCGCGCCCGCGAGGTCTGGGCACGACCTTGATCCGTATCGTCCCACGCTGCTATCGACGTTCTATTCACGTCCGCGGGGCACATAGACGGCACGAACAACACCCCGGGAACGACGAAGGCCCCGGCTGTCGCCGGGGCCTTCGTGCTGGTGGGCGATACTGGGATCGAACCAGTGACCTCTTCCGTGTCAGGGAAGCGCGCTACCGCTGCGCCAATCGCCCGTGATGAGTGAGCTCCAGGAGCTCGTCTCGAGGTGGATACGGGATTCGAACCCGTGTATACGGCTTTGCAGGCCGCTGCCTCGCCTCTCGGCCAATCCACCGTTGCTTGGGTTCACCACCAAAGAACAAACCGGCTTGCGCCGGCTTGGTCAGAGCGGATGACGAGACTCGAACTCGCGACCCTCACCTTGGCAAGGTGATGCGCTACCAACTGCGCCACATCCGCGTTGTCGCTGTTTCGGCGACAGAGAGACTCTAACCGATGACGTGAACGAATGACAAACCGAGGCCCACTGCACGCCGATTCGGGCCGATCAGCCAGTCAATCGAACCACGCGACCCGGGCGTGTCGCGCTCTCGCGCTGCCGCGTCGAGGCGGCGTTGGAGCGCGATCCGCACCTTCGAATCGAGCGGCTGCGAGCGCGGACCACCACGCAGCGCGCCGATGTGCAATCGACCCACCGCGTGGGCTAGTATCGAGTCCGCGGTCGCGATCCGATCGGGTCCGCGAATCCCAAGATGGGCGATTGGCGCAGCTGGTAGCGCGCTTCCTTCACACGGAAGAGGTCGTCGGTTCGAGCCCGGCATCGCCCACCACCCACGAACGCCCCCGCACCTGCGGGGGCGTTCGTCGTCTCGGTCGGTGCGGGCTCGTCAGTCCCACCCGTACCGCTCGGCGAGAGCGCGCGTGAGCTGTCCGTACCGCTCGGCGTCGAGCGACGCCGCCTCGCGGCGCATCCCGTCGGCGTGCACGAGGAACACTCGATCGATCCTCGCCCAGCTCGGGCGCCCCTCGCCGTCCCACGGCCCGGATCCGAGGGCGACCGCGTCGCGGTCCCGATCCTGAGGCTTGCTCGTGAGCTGCACCGCCAGGAAGCGCTGCTCGGTCCCCGCAGCCACGACGACGACCGGACGGTCCTTGCCGCGCCCATCGCGCTCCTCGTACGGGACCCAGGTCCAGACGACCTCACCGGGGTCAGGTTCGCCGTCACGCTCCGGCGCATACGCGAACCGGACGCGGCGGATGCCGTCGGGATCCAACTCGACGGTCGCCGTCGGACCGTCCCGCCCAGGCCACGCGTCATCGTCCGTGCGGGGCCGCCTCGCGGCATCCGTCGCCGCGGCACCCGTCGCAGCCCGGGCCGGCACGGCCGGCCGGGTCGGTCGTGCGCCCTGCGAGCCCGAGAACGAGCGGATGACACGCCCGAGGGCGGTGAGGAAGCGGCGGGTGTCAGGCACACCCGCACACTACCCTCACCGCCCTCGCGGTGATCGCAGGATCAGACGGTCTCGAGCTTGTAGCCCTCCTCGCCGTGGACGATCGTGTCGATGCCCGCCAGCTCGTCCTCGTTCTTCACACGGAAGCCGATGGTCTTCTCGATCGCGAAGCCGACCACGAAGGCGACGATGAAGGAGTAGAGGAGGACGCCCACGGCGGCGATCGCCTGCACGGCCAGCTGACCGGCGTCGCCACCGACGAAGAGGCCGGTGCCGGTCGCGAAGAAGCCGAGGTAGAGGGTACCGATGAGGCCGCCGACGAGGTGGATGCCCACGACGTCGAGCGAGTCGTCGAAGCCCCACTTGAACTTCAGCTCGATGGCGATGGCGCAGACCGCACCGGCGACGACGCCGAGGACCGTGGCCCAACCCGGGGTCAGGTTGGCACAGGCCGGGGTGATCGCGACGAGACCGGCGACGGCGCCCGAAGCGGCACCGACGGAGGTCGGCTTGCCGTCCTTGATCTTCTCGACGATGAGCCAGGCGAGGATGGCCGCAGCCGTGGCGACGAGGGTGTTGACGGCGATGAGGCCGACGCCGGGCATGCCCTCGGCGAGGAACTCGGCACCGGCGTTGAAGCCGAACCAGCCGAACCACAGGATCGAGGCGCCGAGCAGGGTCAGCGGCACGTTGTGCGGCTTGTCCATGCCCTTCTGGAAGCCGACGCGCTTGCCGAGGACGAGCGCGAGGGCCAGGGCCGCCGCACCGGCGTTGATGTGGACCGCGGTACCACCCGCGTAGTCGATGACGCTCGGGAGTCCGAGGGTGTCTCCGAGCGAGAGGATCCAGCCGCCGCCCCAGACCCAGGCCGCGACCGGGAAGTAGACGAGCGTGGCCCAGATGCCGGCGAAGATCATCCACGCGCCGAACTTCGCGCGGTCGGCGATGGCGCCGGAGATGAGCGCGACGGTGATGATGGCGAACGTCGCACCGAAGACGACGCCGAGCAGGTCGGCATTGGCCGACTCACCGGACGCGATGCCCGCGAGCCCGAAGTCGGAGAAGGGGTTGCCCGCGAACTCCCAGGCGCTGCCGACCGCGCTCATGTTGAAGCCGTACAGCACCCACAGGACGCTGATCAGGCCCATGGCGCCGAAGCTCATCATCATCATGCTGACGACGCTCTTCGCCTTGACCAGGCCGCCGTAGAAGAACGCGACGCCCGGCGTCATGAAGAGCACGAGCGCGGAAGCCGTCACGGCCCACGCGATGTTGCCGCTATCCATAGGTAATCCTCACACCTCGGTTTGCAGGGGACGTACCGCGAGGGGGATGAGACTGGGGCTCGTCTCGAGGTACGACGTTCAGAATGGTGCGGGAACGTTTCGACCACGGGGCACGCTGCGTTTCGCGACGGTTACGGAATCGCGCGTGATGTAACGAGCATGTTTCCGGATGCCGCGACGAGCCTCCGAAATCGCTGCCGGGGACTTGTGCCGGGTGTGCGGCGGACCGCTCAGTCGTGCGGAGGGAGCTCCCCCGTCGTCAGGGCGATCATGCGGGACATCGAGCGCAGGTACTTCTTCCGGTACCCGCCGGAGAGCATGTCGCCTCCGAACACCTCGTCGAGCGCGACGCCGCTCGCGAGGATCGGCACCTCAGCGTCGTAGACGCGGTCGATGAAGGCGACGAGCCGGAGCGCGGCGTTCTGGTCGGTGAGCTCTCGGACGCCCGTCAGCGAGATGAACTCGAGCCCCTCGATGAGCTTGATGTACTTCGACGGATGCACGGTCGAGAGGTGCGCGAGCAACGCGTCGAACCCGTCGAGCGAGACGCGGTGCCCTCGCGCGGCGAGCGTCGCAGCCGCGTGCTCGACGGCCGCGTCGTCGGCGAGCGCCTCGGCGTGCCCCTCGGTGTCGCGGCGCCGGTAGTCGAGTCCGTCGATGCGAAGCGTCTCGAAGTTCGACGACAGCGCGTGGATCTCGCGGAGGAAGTCGGCGGCGGCGAAGCGCCCCTCGCCGAGCGCGTTCGGCGGGGTGTTGCTCGTCGCGGCGACGCGGGTGCCGCCGGCCATGAGCTCGCCGAGGAACCGGGTCATGAGCATCGTGTCGCCCGGGTCGTCGAGCTCGAACTCGTCGATGCAGATGAGGCGCGCGCCACGCAGGAGCTCGACCGCGTGCGCGTACCCGAGCGCCCCGACGAGGGCCGTGTACTCGATGAACGTGCCGAAGTACTTCGGGCCGTGGGCGACGTGCCAGAGCGAGGCGAGCAGGTGCGTCTTGCCGACACCGAAGCCGCCGTCGAGGTAGACGCCGGGAAGCTCGATGCGGGCGGGGCGCTTCCGCGAGAAGAACCCGCCGGGCCGCTGAGCGGCCCGCCACGCACCGGCGAAGGCGTTCAGCCGATCGAGCGCGGCCTGCTGCGACGGGAAGTCGTGGTCGGGCCGGTACGACTCGAACGAGGCGTGCGCGAACTGCGGCGGCGGAACGAGCTCGGAGGCGATCTCGGCCCCGGTGATCGACGGGTTGCGGTCGACGAGTCGCTCGAGAGCGGATGCCGCGGCAGTGGTCATCGGCGTGGGATCTCCTGTTGCACCTCGTGACATGTGCGGTGACGACGACCAGCATGCCGCGTAGATTCGGTGGTGGACGGGTCACCAGCCTAGTCCGCTCCCCGACCCGCATCGCCCGACCGGGCGACGACTGGAGGTTCCCCATGTCCGTCGAGTCCGACCCCGCAGCCAAGCTCGCCGAGTACGCCCACCCGGAGCGCCTCGTCACCACGGACTGGCTCGCCGAACGGCTCGACCGGCCGGGGCTCGTGGTCGTCGAATCCGACGAGGACGTCCTGCTCTACGAGATCGGCCACATCCCGGGCGCCGTGAAGGTCGACTGGCACACCGAGCTGAACGACCCGGTCGTGCGCGACTACCTCTCGGGCGAACAGTTCGCGGCCCTCCTCGGCGGCAAGGGCATCGCGCGCGACGACACCGTCGTGATCTACGGCGACAAGAACAACTGGTGGGCCGCGTACGCGCTCTGGGTCTTCACCCTCTTCGGCCACGAGGACGTCCGCCTCCTCGACGGCGGGCGCGACAAGTGGATCGCCGAGGGGCGCCCGCTGACCACCGACGCGCCGGCGCGCGAACCCGTCGAGTACCCGGTCGTGGAGCGCGACGACACCGTCATCCGCGCCTTCAAGGACGACGTCCTCGCCCACTTCGGCAACCCGCTCATCGACGTGCGCTCGCCCGAGGAGTACACGGGCGAGCGCACGCACATGCCCGCGTACCCCGAGGAGGGGGCGCTGCGCGGCGGCCACATCCCCACCGCGGCATCCGTTCCCTGGGCCCGCGCCGCGGCAGAGGACGGCACGTTCCGCACGCGCGCCGAACTCGACGCGATCTACCGCGATGAGGTCGGACTCGAGGCCGGCGACGACGTCATCGCCTACTGCCGCATCGGCGAGCGCTCGAGCCACACCTGGTTCGTCCTGACGCACCTGCTCGGGTTCGAGGGCGTCCGCAACTACGACGGTTCGTGGACCGAGTGGGGCAGCGCCGTGCGCGTCCCCATCGCCACCGGCCCCGAGCGCGGCGAGGCTCCCCGCGGGTAGGCGCCCTCCCTGCCGCGGGTGGGAGAATGGGGCGGATGGATGCCACGACCCTGCCCGCTGCACTCGCCGAGACTCGCGACGACTTCCTGTCGCTCGGCGTGAAGGACCGGCTGACGCTGCTGCTCGACTTCTCCAACGAGCTCCCCGAGCTGCCGGAGCGCTACCGCGACCACCCCGACCTGCTCGAGCGCGTCGAGGAGTGCCAGTCCCCCGTCTACATCTTCGTCGAGCTCGACGAGGACGGGCTCGTCCGCATGCACGCGACCGCCCCTGCGGAGGCGCCCACGACCCGTGGATTCGCCTCGATACTCGCGCAGGGGCTCGACGGGCTCACGCCCGACGAGGTGCTCGCGATCCCCGCGGACTACCCGCAGTCGCTCGGGCTCGGCGAGGCCGTGTCGCCACTCCGCGTGCGCGGCATGTCGGGCATGCTCGCACGTGCGAAGCGCCAGCTCGCGGAGCGGCTCGCGGCCTAGGCCGCGCTCGGTCCGCCCGGCCCGCTTCGGCGCGCCGGGTCAGCGTTCCGCGAGCCAGTCGTGCAGGAGCATCGTCCAACGCGACGGATCGTGGTTCCAGAGCTTGGTGTGGCGCGCACCCTCGAACACCTCGAACTGCACGAGGTCGGAACGGACCTCGGCGAGCCGGCGCGCCCCGTCGATCGGGACGAACCCGTCGTCCTCGCTGTGCATCAGCAGGATCGGCACGTGCAGCTCGTCGGCCCGGGCGACCGCGTCGAGCGCCTCGAGGTCGATCGGCGCGGCCAGGCCGGTCAGCGTGCCAGCGATCGGTGCACTCAGCACCCGAGCGACCGCGCCGCCGAGCTCGGCCGGGAGACCGAGGGCTCGGCCCTGGAACCGCAGGATGTCCGGCCAATCCACGGCCGGCGATTCCAGCACCACTCCGACGAGGTGCTCGCGGACCTCCTCGGAGCGAAGCACGGTCTGCAGTGCGATCGAGCCGCCCATGGACCAGCCCATGAGCACGACGCGCCGGGCGCCGCGATCGACGGCGAACCGGACCGCGGCGACCACGTCCTCCCACTCCGTGCCGCCGAGCCCGTACCGGCGGTCCTCGCTCGCCGGCGCCTCGCCGTCGTTCCGGTACGAGACGAGCAGCGAGGACCACCCGGCCCGCGTCGCCGGCTCGACCGCGCGCAGGCCCTCGTGTCGCTTGGCGCCGCGACCGTGCACGATGACGAGCCAGTCGGTCGACGGCGCGCCCGAGACATCCGCGGCCGGCACGAACCACGCCGGGGCGGGCCCGAGCGGGGTCGGGACGAGCACATTCTCGTAGCGCTCCGCGACCTCCCATGGGCCGAGGTGCACCCATCCGCTGATCCGCCCGCGTGCGGCGCGGTCCAGTCGCCCGAACTCGACCGACTCGATGACCCGGCGGACCCGGTGCCCGTCGTCGTGCAGCACGTCGCCGACGCGCGCATACCCGGAGTCGTGCTCGAACCAGAGGCCGTACCGGCCGCGCATCCGCGCATCCTCGGAACCCGAGAGCACCACTTCCCCTGCCGCGAGGTCGACGCGCTCGATGCGAAGGTCGTCCTCCCGCTCGAGTTCGGGCGTCACGACGCGCCGGGCGAAGACGATCGCGGTCGCCGCGGTCGCCGCCGCGAATGCCGCGCCGACGATGGCGATTCCGCCGAGCACCGCGCCGATCGGCCCCACCACGGTGCGCTCGAGCCTCGACATCCCGCCTCCAGTCCTCCTCGCCGCCGTCCGTGCGAACGGGGTACCGGCCATCACGCGGCGCGCCGCCACCCGGCCCCGTGATCGAGACTCTAGTCTGCACACGTGTCCGACTCGGCGACCGCGCCTCCCCCTGAGTTCGCCGCAGCGCTGGAATCGCTGCGGTCCGCGACACCGCGAGCCGAACTGCGCGTGTCGGAGATCTCCGCGCCCTCCTCGCTCGCCCCGTGGGCGGTCGCGCTGTCGGCCGACCTGATCCCCGGTCGGCATGCGGAGGACTCCGACCTCGGCACCGGCCGGTTCGTCTTGCTCCACGACCCGTCCGAACCCGAGTCGTGGGGCGGGCGATTCCGCGTCGTCTGCTTCGCGCAGGCCCCCCTCGAGACCGACATCGGCGTCGATCCGTTCCTCGCCGACGTGGCGTGGTCCTGGCTCGTCGACGCGCTCGACGCGCACGGCGCGCGCTACGTCGCCGCGTCCGGGACCGTGACGAAGATCCTCTCGACGGGGTACGGCGAACTCGCCCGGCAGGGCGACGGCGCCGAGCTCGAGCTCCGGGCGTCGTGGACGCCGCTCGATGCCGTGATCGCACCGCATGTGGAAGGGTGGAGTGAGTTGCTGTGCATGCTGGCCGGCCTGCCTCCGAGCTCGGAGGGGGTGACGGCCCTTCCCACACGGAGGAGGAGACGTGGCTGACGAGTTCCACGTGATCGACTCCCGCGAGGCGTACGACGCTGCCGTCGAGTCCATCGCGGGAGGCGTGGGTCCGGTGGCCGTCGACGCCGAGCGGGCGAGCGGGTTCCGCTACTCGCAGCGCGCGTACCTGATCCAGCTGTTCCGCCGCGATGCCGGCACGTTCCTCTTCGACCCGACGATGATCGGCGACTTCGCGACCCTGCAGGACGCGATCCGCGACGAGGAGTGGGTGCTGCACGCGGCCAGCCAGGACCTGGCGTGCCTCCGGGAGGTCGGGCTCGATCCGACCGCGATCTTCGACACCGAACTCGCGGCGCGCCTGCTCGGCATGCCCCGGGTCGGCCTCGCCTCCGTGGTCGAGGAGCTCCTCGACATCCGCCTCGCCAAGGAGCACTCCGCGGCCGACTGGTCGACGCGCCCGCTCCCCCAGTCGTGGCTGCGGTACGCCGCGCTCGACGTCGAACTGCTCGTCGACGTGCGCGACCGGCTCGCCGAGCGCCTCGTCGACGCCGACAAGGAGGAGATCGCCCGGCAGGAGTTCGACGCGACCGTCCACCGCGCCGCGAAGCCCCCTGCCGCGGAACCATGGCGGCGGCTGAGCGGCATCCACGCACTGCGATCGCCCCGCAACCTCGCCGTGGCACGGGCGCTCTGGCACGCACGCGACGACCTGGCCTCCGAGACGGATGTCGCGCCGGGGCGGCTCGTCCCCGATGCCTCGATCCTGGCGGTCGCGAAGACCCTCCCGGAGTCCAAGCGTGCGCTCGCCGACCTCAAGGCGTTCAACGGTCGCGCGAGCCGCACCGAGATCGACCGCTGGTGGGCCGCCATCGAGGACGCGCGGACGGCGGATCCGCCCGCCTCGCGCGTGCCGAGCGACGCTCCCCCGCCCCCGCGGGCCTGGGCGTCGCGCAACCCGGAGGCCGATGCCCGCCTCCGCCTGGCGAAGGTCGCAGTGGGCGAGGTCGCCGAGGAGTACGGCATGCCCGTCGAGAACCTGCTGACGCCCGACCACCTGCGGCGCGTGGCGTGGCATCCGCCTGCCGATGCGACGCCGGAGGCGATCGCCGGTGCGCTTCACGAGCTCGGCGCGCGAGCCTGGCAGATTGAGGCTACCTCACAGATAATCGCCGAGGCGTTTGTGCAGGCGGCACAATCGCTCGAAGACGCCGCACACGACGCTTCGTAGGAACCGGCAACCGATTCCGAGGCGCGCTGAGGGCCTTCCTAGGATCGGGTGATCCTCCATCGAAAGGGAGCTGCAGCGTGGCTGAACGAGCTGACGTCGTGTTCGTCGACGGGGTCCGTACCCCCTTCGGCAAGGCCGGCGAAAAGGGCATGTACTGGAACACCCGGGCCGACGACCTGGTGGTGAAGGCGATCGTCGGGCTCCTCGAGCGCAATCCGAACGCGCCGAAGGACCAGATCGACGACGTGGCCATCGCGGCCACCACCCAGACCGGCGACCAGGGACTCACCATCGGCCGGAGCGCCGCGATCCTCGCGGGCCTGCCGAAGTCGGTCCCCGGCTTCGCGATCGACCGCATGTGCGCGGGCGCGATGACCTCGGTGGCGATGCTCGCCGGGTCCATCGGGTACGGGCAGTACCGCCTCGCGATCGGCGGTGGCGTCGAGCACATGGGCCACCACCCGATGGGCTCGGGCGTCGACCCGAACCCCCGCTTCGTCGCGGAGAAGATGGTCTCGGAGGACGCGCTCGTCATGGGCGCCACCGCGGAGCGCATCCATGACCGCTTCCCGCACCTGACCAAGGACCGCGCCGACCGCTATGCGATGGGCAGCCAGCAGAAGACGGCCGCCGCGTACGAGGCGGGCAAGATCCAGCAGGATCTCGTTCCCGTCGCGATCCGCAGCGGAGAGGGCTGGGGTCTCGCCACGCGCGACGAGGTCATGCGTCCCGAGACGACCCTCGAGGGCCTCGCGACCCTGAAGACCCCGTTCCGACCGCACGGCCGGGTCACCGCGGGCAACGCGTCCGGCCTGAACGACGGCGCCACGGCCGCACTGCTCGCCAGCGGCGATGCCGCGAAGGAATACGGCCTGAACGTCAAGATGAAGCTCGTGAGCTACGCCTTCGCGGGCGTCGACCCGGCCATCATGGGCATCGGTCCGATCCCCGCGACCGAGAAGGCGCTGCGCATCGCCGGCCTCACGATGGACGACATCGGCATCCTCGAGGTCAACGAGGCGTTCGCCGTGCAGGTGCTCTCGCTCCTCGACCACTACGGCATCGACGACGACGACCCGCGCGTGAACCCCTGGGGCGGCGCGATCGCGGTCGGTCACCCGCTCGCCTCCTCCGGCGTGCGCCTGATGAACCAGCTCGCCAGCCAGTTCGCCGAGCGCCCCGACGTGCGCTACGGCATCACCACCATGTGCGTCGGCCTCGGCCAGGGCGGAACGATGGTCTGGGAGAACCCGAACTACTCGCGCAGGGCCGCGAAGAAGGCCTGAGGACGACGACGATGACCGACTACACGCAGATCGACTTCACCGAGCTCGCCGGCATGTTCGACGACGAGGTCGTCACGCACTCCTACGTGCGCGACATCCCCCTCTCGGAGGGCCGCACCCTCGCGCTCGTCACCCTCGACAACGGCCGCGACCACACGCGACCGAACACGCTCGGGCCGAACACGCTGCTCGAGTACGCCGCGACCCTCGACCGGCTCGCCGAACGCGCCGCGGCCGGCGAGATCCACGCCGTGGCCGTGACCGGCAAGCCGTTCATCCTGGCGGCGGGCGCCGACCTCTCGAAGGTCTCGCAGCTGCCGAACCGCGAGGCGGGCCTTCGCATCGCGCAGCTCGGCCACCACGCGCTCGGCAAGCTGGCGACCGTGGGCGTGCCCTCGTTCGCGTTCATCAACGGCCTCGCGCTCGGCGGCGGCACCGAGATCGGCCTGCACGCCGACTACCGCACCGTCGACGCCTCGATGCCGGCGCTCGCGCTGCCCGAGGTCTTCCTCGGCATGATCCCCGGATGGGGCGGGGCGACCATCCTGCCCAACCTCATCGGCATCGAGAACGCGCTGAAGATCGTCGTCGAGAACCCGCTCAAGCAGAACCGGACCATCAAGGCCCCCGAGGTGCTGGAGCTCGGCATCGCCGACGTGATGTTCCCGTCGGTCAACTACCTCGAGGACTCGATCCGCTGGGCCGACGACGTCATCTCGGGCCGCGTGAAGGTGAAGCGTCCGAACGAGCCGGGCAAGCTCGAGCGGATGGTGAAGTGGGACGCCGCGATCGCCATCGCGAAGAAGATGCTGCAGAGCCGCATCGGCACCGTGCCGAAGTCGCCGTACGCGGCGCTCGAGCTCCTGAAGGCCGCGAAGTCCGGCACGCGCGAGGAGGGCTTCGCCCGCGAGGACGAGATGCTCGCCGACCTCGTGTCGGGCGACCAGTTCCACGCATCCATGTACGCCTTCAACCTCGTGCAGAAGCGGGCCAAGCGTCCGGCCGGCGCGCCCGACAAGGCCCTCGCGAAGCCCGTCACCAAGGTCGGCGTGCTCGGCGCCGGTTACATGGCCAGTCAGTTCGCCCTGCTGTTCCTGCGCCGCCTGCAGGTGCCGGTGATCATCACCGACCTCGATCAGGGCCGCGTGGACAAGGGCGTGGCCTACATCACGGGTGAGATCGACACGCTGCTCGGCAAGGGCCGCATCTCCTCCGACGAGGCGAACCGGCTGAAGGCGCTCGTGCACGGCACGACCGACAAGTCCGAGTTCGCGGACTGCGACTGGGTCATCGAGGCCGTCTTCGAAGAGCTCTCGATCAAGCAGGACGTGTTCGCCGAGATCGAGAAGGTCGTCTCCCCCGAGGCGGTCCTTGCGACCAACACGTCGTCACTGTCCGTCGAGGAGATCGGCGCGAAGCTCGAGCACCCCGAGCGGGTCGTCGGCTTCCACTTCTTCACGCCCGTCGCGGTCATGCCGCTCATCGAGGTCGTGAAGACGACGAAGACGGATGACGCGACCCTCTCGACCGCGATGGTCACCGCTGCGAAGCTCAAGAAGAACGCCGTCATCACCGCCGACACCCCCGGCTTCGTCGTGAACCGCCTGCTCGCCGTGCTCCTCGGCGAGGCGATGCGCGCGGTCGACGAGGGCACCTCGTTCGAGACGGTCGACGAGGCCATGGCACCGCTCGGCCTCCCGATGGCGCCGTCGGCGCTGCTCGACCTGGTGGGCCTCAAGGTCGGCGCGCACGTGCTCGACACCCACCACGCGGCGTTCCCCGACCGGTTCTACCGCTCGGAGAACCTGCACAGGCTGGCCGACTACGGCACGCTGCTCGACAAGGACGACAAGGGCAAGGTCAAGGGCTTCGACAAGGGCGCCCTGAAGATCGTGGCCGGCGGCACGAACCCGTCGAGCCCCGAGGAGATCCTCACCCGCCTGCAGGACGGCCTGGCGCGCGAGACGAAGCTCATGCTCGACGGCGAGGTCGTCGCGGCGGCCGAGGACATCGACCTCTGCATGGTCCTCGGTGCCGGCTTCCCGTTCCAGATGGGCGGCCTGACGCCCTACCTCGATCGGGTCGGCGCATCCGAGCGCGTGTTCGGCGACACCTTCCACCACCCGACGATCACGGGCGTCGAGGGCTGACCTCCACGCGACCGCTCGACCGGCCCCCGACGCGATGTCGGGGGCCGGTCGTATGTTCGGGGTCGTGACCCGCATCCAGTACTACGTCGCGTCGACACTCGACGGCTTCATCGCCGACGAGCACGATGGGCTCGATTGGCTCCTGCAGTTCGGCATGGCGGACTTCAGCGAGCACTACGAGCGGTTCTTCGCCTCGATCGGGGCGCTCGTGCTCGGTGCGACGACCTACGAATGGGTGCTCCGCGAGGGCGGTGGGTGGCCGTACGGCGAGTTGCCGACCTGGGTGCTCACGCACCGTGTGCTCGAGGCGCCCGATGGCGCCGACATCCGGTTCGCGTCCGGCGACGTCCGCGCCGTTGCCGATGCCGCGACGGAGGCCGCCGACGGGCGGAACGTCTGGGTCGTGGGCGGCGGCCCCGTCGCTGCGCAGTTCCTCGCCGCAGGGCGGCTCGACGAACTGCTCGTGACCTACATGCCGGTCGCCCTCGGGCGCGGGCGGCCGCTGATCCCCGTCTCCGGCGTCACGCCGGTGCTCACCCTCACCGAGGTGACCAGACTCGGCGACGCGGTCGAGCACGTGTACGACATCGGTTGACCAGGCGGCGCGATGCACTGCGCGCCGATCTGGCGGTCCCCTCGATCGAGTTCAGCGACGAACGGCGAACTCAGACCGAGTTCAGCGACGAGCGGCGAACTCAGACGCGTGGCTGCGCGCCCGTGTCGGCCGCGACGTCGACGCCCGCGTTGCGGGCGTGCGGGAGCTTGCTGCCGAGCACCATGGCGGTCACGTCGCGCGCGATGTGCTGCGGGGTGAGGCCGACGCGCTCCAGGATGTCGGCGCGCGAGCCGTGGTCCAGGAACTCGTCGGGCAGGCCGACCTCGGTGACCGCCGTGTCGACGCCGGCCTCCCGGAGGTCCTGCCGGATGCGCGTGCCGATTCCGCCGACCCTGATGCCGTCTTCGATGCTGACGACGATGCGGTACTCCCCCGCGAGCGACACGACGCTCTCGGGCACCGGGACGACCCAGCGCGGGTCGACGACGGTCGCGCCGATCCCCTGCGCCTCGAGCTTGCGTGCGACCTCGAGGCCGATCCCCGCCATCGGACCGACCGTCACGATCAGCACGTCGCGCCGCTCGGACTCGGCGAGGACGTCGACCCCGTCGTGCGCCCGGCGGATCGCCTCGTACTCGGTGCCGACGGTGCCCTTCGGGAACCGGAGGACCGTCGGCGCATCGTCGACCCGGACGGCCTCGGCGAGTTCCTCGGCGAGCCGAACGGAATCACGCGGCGCCGCCAGGCGGATGCCGGGCACGACCTGCAGGATCGACAGGTCCCACACGCCGTGGTGGCTCGGCCCGTCGGGACCGGTCACGCCGGCTCGATCGAGGACGAACGTCACGCCCGCCCGGTGGAGGGCGACATCCATGAGCACCTGGTCGAACGCCCGGTTGATGAACGTCGCGTACACCGCGACCACCGGGTGCAGGCCTCCGAAGGCGAGGCCCGCCGCGGAGGTCACGGCATGCTGCTCGGCGATCCCGACATCGAAGACGCGGTTCGGGAAGCGCTCGGCCATGCGGTGCAGACCCGTCGGGCGCAGCATCGCCGCGGTGATGCCCACGAGACGCTCATCGCGCTCGGCGAGCGACACGAGCTCGTCGGCGAACACGCTCGTCCAGGACGGCGCCGAGGCGGTCTCCAACGACTCGCCCGTCTCGGGGTCGATCTGGCCGACCGCGTGGAACTGGTCGGCGGCGTCGCGGCGGGCGGGCGCGTAGCCGCGCCCCTTCTCCGTGATCGTGTGCACGATGACCGGTGCACCGTAGTCCTTGGCCTGGCGCAGCGCCTCCTCGAGGGCGCGCTCATCGTGGCCGTCGATCGGACCGATGTACTTGATGTCGAGGTTCGAGTACAGCGCCTCGTTGCCACTGACCCGGCTGAGGAACCCGTGCAGGCCGCCGCGGACGCCGCGGTAGATCGCGCGACCCGGCGAGCCGAGGCGGTCGAACGCGCTCCGGCTCTTCAGGTGGAGCGAGCGGTACGACTGCTTGGTCCGCACCGAGTTGAGGAACCGCGCCATCCCGCCGATCGTCGGGGCGTAGGACCGGCCGTTGTCGTTCACGACGACGACGAGGTTGCGGGTGTTGTCGTCGGAGATGTTGTTCAGCGCCTCCCACGTCATTCCGCCCGTGAGCGCTCCGTCGCCGACGACGGCCACGACGTGACGGTCGCCCTGGCCGGTCATCTCGAAGGCCTTCGAGATGCCGTCGGCCCACGACAGCGAGCTGGATGCGTGGGAGCTCTCGACGACGTCGTGCTCGGACTCGGAGCGCTGCGGATAGCCGGCCAGGCCGCCCGTCTGGCGCAGCGTCGAGAAGTCTCGCCGGCCGGTGAGGAGCTTGTGCACGTACGACTGGTGCCCGGTGTCGAAGATGATCGGATCGCGAGGCGAATCGAAGACGCGGTGGATCGCGAGCGTGAGCTCCACGACGCCCAGGTTCGGGCCGAGATGACCGCCCGTCTTGGAGACGTCGGCGACGAGCACCTCTCGGATCTCGCGGGCGAGCTCCTCCACCTGGTCGTCGGACAGCGCATCGAGGTCGCGCGGTCCGCGGATCGTGTCGAGCAGCCTCATCCGTCGTGCCTCCGGGTGCGAAGGGCGCCGTGCGCCCGGTTTCGTTCGAGTGTACGCCGGGCGACCTGAGAGCCCGGGCAGAGATCGGGGGCGGCGAGCCGAAGCCCGCCGCCCCCGTTGCGTTCCGTCGTCAGACGAGGCTGCGGAGCACGTACTGCAGGATGCCGCCGTTGCGGTAGTAGTCGGCCTCACCAGGCGTGTCGATGCGGACGACCGCGTCGAACTCCACGGCCTGCTTGCCCTCGGGCGAGAACTCGCTCGGCTCGGCCGTGACGCGCACCGTCTTCGGCGTGACGCCTTCATTCAGCTGCTCGAGGCCCGAGATCGAGACGACCTCGGTGCCGTCGAGCCCGAGCGAGTCGGCCGACTCGCCGGCGGGGAACTGCAGCGGGACGACGCCCATGCCGATGAGGTTCGAACGGTGGATGCGCTCGAAGCTCTCGGTGATGACGGCCTTCACGCCCAGCAGGCTCGTGCCCTTCGCGGCCCAGTCGCGGCTCGAGCCCGAACCGTACTCCTTGCCGCCGAAGATCACGAGCGGGATGCCCTGCGCCTGGTAGTTCATCGACGCGTCGTAGATGAACGACTGCGGGCCGCCCTCCTGCGTGAAGTCGCGCGTGTAGCCGCCCTCGACACCGTCGAGGAGCTGGTTGCGCAGGCGGATGTTCGCGAACGTGCCGCGGATCATGACCTCGTGGTTGCCGCGACGGGAGCCGTAGGAGTTGAAGTCCTTGCGGTCGACGCCGTGCTCCGTGAGGTAGCGGCCTGCGGGGCTGTCGGCCTTGATCGAGCCGGCCGGCGAGATGTGGTCGGTCGTGACGGAGTCGCCGAGCCGGGCCAGCACGCGAGCGCCGACGATGTCGGAGACGGGCGTCGTCTCGATGGTCATGCCATCGAAGTACGGGGGCTTGCGGACGTAGGTGGACTCGGAGTCCCACTCGAAGGTCGCGCCGGTCGGCGTCGGCAGCGTGCGCCACCGCTCGTCGCCCTCGAACACGCTCGAGTACTGCTGGTCGAACATGTCCTTGTCGATCGAGGAGTCGATCGTGGCCTGCACCTCGGACGCGTCCGGCCAGATGTCCTTCAGGTAGACCTCGTTGCCCTCGGAGTCGGTGCCGAGCGGGTCGTTCTCGAAGTCGAAGTTCATCGTCCCGGCGAGCGAGTACGCGATCACGAGCGGCGGGCTCGCGAGGTAGTTCATCTTCACGTCGGGGTTGATGCGACCCTCGAAGTTGCGGTTGCCCGAGAGCACCGCGGTCACGGCGAGGTCGTTCTGCTGCACCGCCGCCGAGACCTCCTCGATAAGCGGCCCGGAGTTGCCGATGCAGGTGGTGCAGCCGTAGCCGACCGTGAAGAAGCCGAGGTCCTCGAGGTCCTGCGTCAGGCCGGCCTTCTCGTAGTAGTCAGTGACGACCTTCGAGCCCGGCGCGAGCGTCGTCTTCACCCACGGCTTCGCCTTTAGGCCCCTCTTCACCGCGTTGCGGGCGAGGAGGCCGGCGGCGAGCATGACCGACGGGTTCGACGTGTTCGTGCACGAGGTGATCGCGGCGATCGTCACGGCACCGTGGTCGAGCGTGTACGCCGTGCCGTCCGCGAGTTCGACCGAGGTCGGCTTGGACGCCGCCTTCGGCGCGTGCGACCGGTGGTGGTGCATGTGGTGGCTGTGCTCGTCCTCCGGCGAGTTGCCGGGCGGGTCGGATGCGGGGAAGGACTCCGCGATCTCGAGGTCGACCAGGTCGTGGTCGACGTCGGCGTAGTTGGTCAGGTCGGACTCGAACTGCGACTTGGCCTCGGAAAGCACGATGCGGTCCTGCGGACGCTTGGGGCCCGCGATCGAGGGGACGACCGTCGAGAGGTCGAGCTCGAGGTACTCGGAGTACACGGGCTCGTTGTCGGCGTCGTGCCAGAGCTTCTGCTCCTTGGCGTAGGCCTCGACGAGCGCGAGCTGCTGCTCGCTGCGGCCGGTCAGCCGGAGGTAGTCGATCGTGACGCCGTCGATCGGGAACATCGCCGCGGTCGAGCCGAACTCGGGGCTCATGTTGCCGATGGTCGCGCGGTTCGCGAGCGGCACGGAGGCCACGCCGGTGCCGTAGAACTCGACGAACTTGCCGACCACGCCGTGCTTGCGCAGCATGTCGGTGATCGTGAGCACGACGTCGGTCGCGGTGACGCCCGCCGGGATTGCGCCGGAGAGCTTGAAGCCGACGACCTTGGGGATGAGCATCGATACGGGCTGGCCGAGCATGGCCGCCTCCGCCTCGATGCCGCCGACGCCCCAGCCGAGCACGCCGAGCCCGTTCACCATGGTGGTGTGGGAGTCGGTGCCGACGCAGGTGTCGGGGTAGGCACGGGTCACGCCGTCGACATCGCGGTGGTAGATGACCTTCGCCAGGTGCTCGATGTTGACCTGGTGCACGATGCCGGTGCCGGGCGGGACGACCTTGAAGTCGTCGAACGCGGTCTGGCCCCAGCGGAGGAACTGGTAGCGCTCGCCGTTGCGCTCGTACTCGATCTCGACGTTGCGCTCGAGCGCGTTCTCGGTGCCGAACAGGTCGGCGATGACCGAGTGGTCGATGACCATCTCGGCGGGCGAGAGCGGGTTGATCCGGTTCGGGTCGCCACCGAGCGCGACGACGGCCTCGCGCATGGTCGCGAGGTCGACGATGCAGGGCACGCCCGTGAAGTCCTGCATCACCACGCGCGCGGGGGTGAACTGGATCTCCGTGTCAGGGTCGGCCGTCGGCACCCAGGAGCCGAGGGCCTCGATCTGCTCCTTGGTCACGTTGGCGCCGTCCTCGGTGCGAAGCAGGTTCTCGAGGAGCACCTTCAGGCTGAACGGGAGCTTCTCGTACCCGGGGACGGTGTCGATCCGGAAGATCTCATACGAGGCATCCCCGACCTGGAGCGTGTCCTTCGCCCCGAAACTGTTCACTGCAGACACGATGTCCTCTCCTTCGCGGATGCCGCGGATCCGGCCGTTCCAGGCGCCGCTCGCCGTGCTTCGCCGGGAGCCGCCCCAGCAAGGCTAGCCCAACCGCGTCACCGGCCGACAGGCCGCCGGCCGCACCCGTGATTTATCTTGATGTCGAGATAACTGTATCACTCGGGGGCGCGCTTCGCGGGGTAGACCGCGCGCACGACCAGCCACGAGAACACGAGCAGCAGCGCGTACAGCGGCACGCCCATGAGCAGTCGCGTCGCGCCGAGCGCCTCGACGTTGCCCGCGTAGTAGAACGGCACCTGCACCAGGAGCCGCGCGACGAACATGCCGAGCCATACGACGGTCAGGAACTGCATCGCCCGGTACTTCCGGCGCTCGCCCCGCCAGGCGGTCCCGTCGCCCATCAGGAACCCGACGACGAGCCCGACGAGCGGCCAGCGGACGAGCAGGGAGATGAGGATCGCGACCGCGTACGCGGCGTTCGTGTAGAAGCCGATGACGTAGTTGTCCTCGGCCCGACCCGTCCAGAGCGAGAGGGCGGCGGATGCCGCCACGCCGATGAGGCCGGCGATCGCCTGCGTCGGCTGGCTGCGGGTGAACAGCCGCAGGGCGGTGAACACCACGGCGAGGCCGAGTGAGCTCCCGAGCGCCCAGCCGAGTTCGCGCGTGAACGTGTAGACCACGAGGAACACGAGGCCGGGGAGGATCGCCTCCGCGAGGCCTCGGATGCCGCCGAGCGCCCCGACCAGGTCGGCGGGGGTCAGCGTCTCGTCGCGCGCGATCCGACCGAGGCCCGACTTCTCGGCGGCCGCGGCGACCTGGCGGCCGAACTCGGCGGCCGGGGCGTCGGCTTCCCCGTTCGAGGCCTCGGCGGCCTCGTCGGCGCGATCCGGGTCCGTGCGATCGGCAGCGCGGTCGTCACTCACGCGGACGGACCACCCGAGGACGGAGCGGGCATGCGCAGCGGAATGAGGTCGCGCGGGGGCATGGGCGTGTTGCCTCGCACCACGACGATCGAGCGGAACAGGTCCTCCACCTTCGCCGCTGCGGTCGGGTCGGCCGCCGCCTCGCCGGCGATCACGCCGCGCAGGAACCAGCGCGGACCGTCGACGCCGATGAATCTCGCGAGTCTCATCTGGCCGGCCTGCCCGTCGGCCGTCGTGACGGGGATCTGGGCGAGCAGCTCGGGGCCGAACGTGCCCTCGCGAACCTGGGTGGTACCGCCCTGGCGTGCGATCTGGTCGGCGATCTGGCCGCGGATCTCGTGCCAGAGGCCGCTCGACCGCGGAGCCGAGAACGGCTGGACCTGCAGGGTCGAGTTGGCGTAGTCGAGACCGACCGCGACGACGCGCTTCGTGCCCTCCTCGACCTCCAGCCGGAGGTGCAGCCCCTCCCGGGGCAGCACCTTGACGCCGCCGAGGTCGACGTACGGGCGGACCGGATTGGCCTCGGATTCGTCCAGCGGGCCGTTCGTCGCGCGGTCCTCCGGCGCGGACTTGGGGTGGTCGACGGGGATCTCGTCGATGTTCTCGATGTCGCTCACGCGTGTGCTCCTGACTGGTTCGCCCCGAATCCGGTGGACCCGAATCCTCCCTCGCCGCGAAGGCTCCCGGGCAGCTTCTCGACCTCGACGAACCGCGCTCGGCTCACCGGCATGACCACCAGCTGCGCGATCCGGTCGCCCGCCTCGATCCGATAGGGCTCGCGGGCGTCGGTGTTCAGCAGTGCGACCCTGATCTCGCCGCGATAGCCCGCGTCGACCGTGCCCGGCGCGTTCACGATCGTGATGCCGTGCTTGAACGCGAGGCCCGACCGCGGAACCACGAAGGCGACGTAGCCGTCGGGCAGCGCGACCGCGACGCCCGTGCCCACGCTGGCGCGCTCCCCGGGCTCGAGCACCACGGACTCGGCGGCGTGCAGGTCGGCCCCGGCGTCGCCCGGATGGGCGTAGGCGGGAACGTGGTCGGCCGTGATCAGCACATCGACGGAATCGGTCACCGTTCGAGGGTAGTGCAGAAGTCTGGTCTGATAGTTCCATGCCCGACTACCGCGAACGGCTCTGGCCGACGCCATGGATCTACCTCTCCAGCCTCCTGCTCGTCCCGGCGAGCATCCTCGTGCTCGCCCCGGTGTCGCTTCCGGCCGGCATCGTCACGGGCGTCATCCTCTACGTGGCGGTCGCGGGGTCGCTGACGCTCACCTCGCCGGTCATCGAGGTGGCCGACGGTCGGCTCCGCGCGGGGCGCGCCGTGGTTCCGCTCGAGTTCACGGGCGAGGCGGTCCCCGCCGAGGCCGAGGCCGCACGGACCGAACGCGGCACCGGCCTCGATGTGCGCGCATTCCTCGTGATCCGCGGTTGGATCCGCGACGTCGTGCGGATTCCCATCGAGGATGCCGCCGACCCGGCGCCGTACTGGCTCGTCTCGACGCGGCATCCGCACGAAATGGCCGCCGCGATCAACGGATCGCGACGGCCCCGTGTCGGTGGGGAGCCCGCCTAGGCGGCGCACTCCAGGCAGATCGGCCCGAGCTTGGTCTCGTGGTCGATCTGCGAGCGGTGCTTCACGAGGAAGCAGCTGACGCAGGTGAACTCGTCCGCCTGCGGGGGAAGCACGACGACGTCGAGCTCGACGTCGGACAGGTCGGCTCCCGCCAGGTCGAAACTGCCGGGGTTGTCGGCGTCCTCGACGTCGACGCTTCCCGACATCTTGTCGGGCACGCGCTCCTTGAGGGCCTCGATCGACTCGGAGTCGTCGTCGGTCTTCCGCGGCGCGTCGTAATCCGTTGCCATTCCCATCCTTTTTTCCATTGCCGAGGATTCGGCGGCCATAGTCTGCACGAAATCAAGTGCGTAAGCAAACCATCCGTCGGCCATCCGAACCGGTGGAATGCACAACTGACGGCACGCCCGGCGTATTCCCAGCGCAGGCGGGCACGGCGTGGCATCCTTGGGCGGAGATCAAGGGCACGGAAGGGCTTCTCGCCATGCAGGAACTCAAGGTGATCGGGGTCGAGAGCGGCGCCCTCATCGCGGCCTCCGACGACGGGGCGCGATTCCGGATCGAGGTCGACGAGGTGCTGCAGTCCCGCATCCGTCAGGCGGTGCCCGAGACGCACACCGGACCGAGGCTCTCCCCGCGCGAGGTGCAGTCGCACATCCGCTCCGGACTGTCGGCCGAGGAGGTCGCCGAGCTCACGGGTGCGTCGGTCGACTTCATCCGACGGTTCGAGGGTCCGGTGATCGCCGAGCGCGAACACATGGTGACCTCCGCCCTCGCGGTGCCGACGCACGCCGAGGTCTCCGAGGGCGATGAGCCCACTTCGTTCGGGACGATGGTCCGCGAGCGCCTGGCCGGACTCGGCGCGCACGGCGAACGCTGGGCGAGTTGGAAGGACGAGGAGCGCGGCTGGATGGTCAAGCTCGAGTTCACCGCCGATGGCATCGACCACGACGCCCGCTGGACCTTCGAGCCGCGGAAGCAGGCCCTGCACCCGCAGAACACCGATGCGACCACCCTCTCGAAGCAGGGTGAGGTCCGCGGTGGCATGATCCCTCGACTGCGTGCGGTCTCCGCATCCGACGACGACGCATCCCGATTCGACAGCGGCGCCTTCACGTTCGAGGCGAACGACACCGCGGACGACGACACCGCACCGCAGCCCGAGCTGGCCATCGCCCGGCCCGCCGCGGGACCCAACGCCTCCGGCACGACTGCCGCACCCGCGGCATCGAGTGCCGCCGTCGCACGCGCCGCGATCAAGCGGGCCGACGAGCCCGCACCGCACACCGGCGAGACCGCCGACCTGCTCGAGGCCCTGCGCCGCCGGCGCGGCGAGCGCGAAGTGGGTTCCGAGCGGCTCACGCCCGCGCCATCGCCCATCGCCCCCACGACGCCCGCGTCGACGCCGCAGCCCCCGCCGACGCTCGGCATCGACGCGGAGTCCGACGTGGAGCCGGCAGACGACGACGAGACGCAGGAACGCGCCGGCGCCGCCGCACGAGCGCTCTGGGGCGGCAAGTCGGGCCAGGCTCCCCGGCCGAAGAAGGGACGCGCGGCGATGCCCAGCTGGGACGAGATCGTCTTCGGCGCCCGCAGCGACGACGACCTGGCGTAGGCTTCCGGCCCGACCACGTCGAGCATGGCGGGGTTCCGGCGCGCCGCACACCGCTGATCACGCGAAACGCCCGCCCACGCACGGGCGCGCACGCTCCGGGGATCCGTCCGAGCGTTCCGAGCGTTCCGAGCGTTCCGAGCGTTCCGAGCGTTCCGAGCGTTCCGAGCGTTCCGCCCCACGATGGGCGGTGATACCATTCGAACAGAGTTTCGAATGTCGGAGGTCGGGATGCAGCGGACGATGGAACCGGCGGAGGTCTGGACCGACGGCTCCGGCATCCCCCAGCGCCTGGTCTGGCGCGCCCGACGGTATCGCGTCGACGACACGCCCACCCCACTCGTCGGCCCCGCCGATTGGTGGCTGCCCTTCGCCGGCGGCGATCCGGGATCGGGCCGAGCCCCGCTCGCGATCACCGGGTGGCGCTTCCAGGCGACGAGTCCCGATGGCGAGACGCGCATGTTCGACGTCGGACACGACGGCACTCACTGGCACGTGCTCCGCGTGTTCGACTGAACCGCGCGCGACCGACTCGCGGCGCCGCGGTCGAACCGAGCGACTGCCCGGATCGAGGCGCGCGAGGGTCAGGCCGACTTCTCGGCCCGACGCGGCTTCGACGGAACGATCGTCGGGGCCGCGTTGTCGATGACCGTCTCCTTGGTGACGACGACCCGCGCGACGCCAGTGGAGGAAGGAACCTCGAACATGATGGGCCCGAGCACCTCCTCCATGATCGCGCGAAGACCGCGGGCGCCCGTCTGACGCAGCACCGCGAGGTCGGCGATCGCCTCGAGCGCGGCGTGGTCGAAGTCGAGTTCCACGCCGTCGAGTTCGAACATCCGCTGGTACTGCTTGACGAGCGCGTTCCGCGGCTCGGTCAGGATCTCCATGAGTGCCGTGCGGTCGAGCGGGGTGACCGTCGCGACCACGGGCAGGCGGCCGATGAACTCCGGGATCAGTCCGAACTTGTGCAGGTCCTCGGGAAGGACCTCGCTGAAGAGCTCCGCCTCGTCCTGCTTGGAGTGAAGCGGTGCCCCGAACCCGATTCCGCGCTTGCCCGCGCGCGAGGAGATGATCTCCTCCAGCCCGGCGAAGGCGCCGGCGACGATGAACAGGACGTTCGTGGTGTCGATCTGGATGAACTCCTGGTGCGGGTGCTTGCGGCCTCCCTGCGGGGGAACGGAGGCCACCGTGCCCTCGAGGATCTTCAGCAGCGCCTGCTGCACGCCCTCGCCCGACACGTCGCGCGTGATCGACGGGTTCTCGGCCTTGCGCGCGATCTTGTCGACCTCGTCGATGTAGATGATGCCCGTCTCGGCCCGCTTGACGTCGTAGTCGGCGGCCTGGATGAGCTTCAGGAGGATGTTCTCGACGTCTTCGCCGACGTAGCCGGCCTCGGTGAGCGCCGTGGCATCCGCCACCGCGAACGGCACGTTGAGCTGCTTCGCGAGCGTCTGCGCCAGGTAGGTCTTGCCGCACCCGGTCGGGCCGATCAGCAGGATGTTCGACTTCGCGATCTCGACATCGTCGTGAGCGCGGTCGGCGGGAGTGATCGCGGCCTTCGCGCGGACGCGCTTGTAGTGGTTGTAGACGGCGACGGCCAATGCGCGCTTGGCGGCATCCTGGCCGATGACGTACTCCTCGAGGAACCCGAAGATCTCCTTCGGCTTGGGCAGCTCGAACTCGCCCGACTCGGGCTCCCCCGCCTCGGCGAGTCGCTCCTCGATGATCTCGTTGCAGAGCTCGACGCACTCGTCGCAGATGTACACGCCGGGACCGGCGATGAGCTGCTGGACCTGCTTCTGGCTCTTGCCGCAGAAGGAGCACTTCAGCAGGTCAGCACTCTCCCCGATGCGTGCCATCGCTTCCTCCCTCGAACCGAGTCTGTTCCGAGCCTAGCCCGACGGGGCGTGCTCGGGGCCGATCCGCCACGGTTTGGCGGAAACGACATGCCGAGGGGCGGATGCGACATCCGCACCCGCCCCTCGTGAGCCCGTCGGACCCTATCGGCTCAACGCCGGCAGGGTCTTGCGTGACGTGAGGACCTGGTCGATGAGCCCGTACTCGCGAGCCTCCTCCGCGGACAGGATCTTGTCGCGGTCGATGTCGGCGTTGACCTGCTCCATCGTGCGGTTCGAGTGACGCGACAGCGTCTCCTCGAGCCAGGTGCGCATGCGCAGGATCTCGGCCGCCTGGATCTCGATGTCGGACGCCTGGCCGTGGCCGGCCTCGCCCATCGCCGGCTGGTGGATCAGCACCCGCGCGTTCGGCAGTGCGAGGCGACGCCCCGGCGTGCCGGCGGCGGCGATCACGGCAGCGGCCGAGGCGGCTTGGCCGAGCACGACGGTCTGGATCTGCGGCCGGATGTACTGCATCGTGTCGTAGATCGCGGTCATGGCCGTGAAGGAGCCGCCCGGCGAGTTGATGTACATCATGATGTCGCGGTCGGGGTCCATCGACTCGAGCACCAGCAGCTGGGCCATGATGTCGTCGGCCGACGCGTCGTCGACCTGCACGCCGAGGAAGATGATGCGGTCCTCGAAGAGCTTCGCGTAGGGGTCCTGCCGCTTGTAGCCGTAGGCCGTGCGCTCCTCGAAGCTCGGCAGGATGTAGCGCGAGCCCGGGGCCTGCCGGCCACCCGAGAAGGCGGTGCCGCCGAAGGCGGGGATGTTCATGCTCACTGTCTCTCTCTTCCTACGCAGCCTGGTCGGTCCCGCCGCCGCCAGAGACGTCGAGCGCCGACTCGCGGATGTGGTCGACGAAGCCGTACTCGAGCGCCTCCTGCGCACTGAACCAGCGGTCGCGATCGCCGTCGCGGTTGATCTGCTCGACGCTCTTGCCGGTCTGCGCCGCCGTGATCTCGGCGAGCCGCTTCTTCATGTCGAGGATCAGCTGCGCCTGCGTCTGGATGTCGCTCGCGGTGCCGCCGAAGCCGCCGTGCGGCTGGTGGAGCAGCACGCGCGCGTTCGGGGTGATGTAGCGCTTCCCCTTCGTTCCGGCCGTGAGGAGCAGCTGCCCCATCGAGGCCGCCATGCCGATGCCCACCGTGACGATGTCGTTCGGGACGAACTGCATGGTGTCGTAGATCGCCATGCCCGCCGTGATCGAGCCGCCGGGCGAGTTGATGTAGAGGTAGATGTCCTTCTTCGGGTCCTCGGCGGCGAGGAGCAGCAGCTTCGCGGCGATCTCGTTCGCGTTGTCGTCGCGCACCTCGGAGCCGAGCCAGATGATGCGGTCCTTCAGCAGTCGATCGAACACACTGGGCTGCAGTGTCGGTTCGGCCATGGATTTCGCTCCGTTCCGTTGCTTCGTTGATCTCGAATCTATCCGGTGCAACACGCGCGAACCGGGCTGTTCGCCGTCGGCGGATGCCGCGCCGCGGTACGGCCCGTCACTCGTGCCCCCCGGTCGACGCCGCGCGCTCGTCGGGTCGAGGCGCCGCGGCAGCGGCCCGGTTCAGTCGAGCAGTTCGCGCGCGTAGTTCGTGACCGAACGCGTGTAGCGCCGGAGGTGCGGTGCGAGCGCCAGCAGGGCGACGGATGCCGCGCGGCGGGCGTCGCCCGAACTGGCGAGCGTCAGTGCGATGAATGCGGCCACCTCGTCGCGGAACGGCGCCTCCGGATGCTCGCGCATCTCGTCCTCGAGCAGCTCGAGTGCCCGCGGGACGTCGCCGAGGTTGCGGATGCTGCTGGCCATCTGCACGATCGCCTGCGGACGCAGCTCGTCGTCGAGCCCGAGCGCGAGCGCGCGCTCGTAGAGCGGAACCGCCTCGTCGGGGCGACCGGCCGAGTCGCGGGCGCCCGCCCGCTCGAAGACCGCTTCGGCGTCGTCGTCGCCCCGCTCGGCTGCGATGGCGTCGATCCGCGCGATCAACTCGTCGTCGGCCATCGTCCCGGACGTGTCGTTCCAGGTCGCGTCGATGCGCTGCCGCCAGCCGTCCATGCCCGGTTACTCCCTGAGACGTCGCAGGGCCGGACGTCTCGACGTCCGGCCCTGCGGTGCTGATCGACCGAGATTACTCGGCGTCGGCCTTCTTCGTGGTGCGCTTGCGCGCCGGCTTCTTCTCCTCGGCGGGAGCCTCCTCGGCCGCGGCATCCGCCGGCGCCTCGTCGGCAGCCTTCTTGGTCGTCCGCTTGCGGGCGGGCTTCTTCTCGGCCGGCGCCTCCTCGGCGGCGGCCTCGGCGGGCGCGTCCTCATCGCCGGCCTCGTCGTCGCCCGCGACGGCGGTGAACTCGGACAGGTCCACGGCGTTGCCGGCGGCATCCGCCACCTTCGTCTTGCCGAGGGCGATCGCGAGCGCCTTGTTGCGGGCGACCTCGCCGACCATGGCGGGGATCTGGCCGTTCTGGCTCAGGACCTGCACGAACTCGTTCGGGTCCATGCCGTACTGCGCGGCGCCCTGCACGAGGTACTGCGTGAGCTCCTCCTGGCTGACCTGGACCTTCTCGGCCTCGGCGATCGCGTCGAGGACGATCTGCGTCTTGAAGGCCTTCGTGCTCGCCTCGGTGACCTCGGCACGGTGCTCGTCGTCCTCGAGGCGACCCTCGGACTCGAGGTGGCGGTGCACCTCGTCCTCGATGACGCTGTCGGCGACCGGGACCTCGACGAGCTCGAGAAGCCGGTCGACCAGCAGGTCGCGGGCCTGGGTGCCCTGGCCGAAGGACTTGTTCTTCGCGACCTGGTCCTTGAGGCTCGCGGTCAGCTCGTCGAGCGTGTCGAACTCGCTCGCGATCTGCGCGAAGTCGTCGTCGGCCTCGGGGAGCTCGCGCTCCTTGACCGCGGTGACGGTGACGGTGATCTCGGCGGTCTCGCCCTCGTGGTCGCCGCCGAGCAGCTTGGACGAGAAGGTGGTGGTCTCGCCCGCGGTCAGCGAGTCGAGCGCCTCGTCGATGCCCTCGAGCAGCTCGCCCGAGCCGAGCTCGTACGACACGCCGCTGGCGGTGTCGACCTCGGCCTCGTCGATCTTCGCGACGAGGTCGAGGGTGACGAAGTCGCCCGTCTTGGCCGGGCGGTCGACGGTGATCAGGGTGCCGAAGCGGCTGCGGAGGCGCTCGAGCTCGGCGGCGACCTCGTCGTCGGCGACCTCGACCGAGTCGACGGTCAGCTCGAGGCCGGCGTAGTCGGGCAGCTCGATCTCGGGTCGGACGTCGACCTCGATCGAGAGCAGCAGGTCGCCCGAGAAGTCCTTCTCGCTCGGCCACTCGACGATGTCGGCGTTCGGTCGGCCCAGGGGGCGGAGTTCGTGCTCGGTGACGGCGGCGCGGTAGAAGCTGTCGAGACCCTCGTTGACCGCGTGCTCGAGGACGGCGGCCTTGCCGACGCGCTGGTCGATGACGGGCGCGGGAACCTTGCCCTTGCGGAAGCCGGGAACGTTGATCTGCTCGGCGATGTGCTCGTAGGCGTGGGCGATGCTGGGCTTCAGCTCCTCGGGCGTCACCGAGATGGTGAGCTTGGCGCGCGTCGGGCTCAGCTTCTCAACCGAAGTGGTCGGCATGGGGAAGTCTCTCCTGTTTGGTGGAAGTACGTGGTCGAGCCGATGCGACTCGTCGGGGCGACAGGATTCGAACCTGCGACCTCCCGCTCCCAAAGCGGGCGCTCTAGCCAAGCTGAGCTACGCCCCGAGTCGCCGGCTTGACTCGCCGGTCCTGCGCGTCGGCACGCCTGAGCACGACGAAGCGCGGATTGGACCCGGGAAAGTCTACTGCACGCGCCGTGGTGCGCCCGAAGCGTCGGTCCGACCCGCCGGCCGGGCCTGTGGAGAACACGCTCAGTGCACGCACCTATGGTGTCCGGCTCCGGCCGGGTGCCAGAGTGTGCCCATGACCGAATCGTCGCGTCCCGCCGCGCCGGATCTCCGTCGTTGGCCGAGCGATCCCGCCCAGTTCGCCGACACCACCTTGTGTCCCGCCTGCTTCTCGCGACTACGCGGCGTCGTGTGCGATGCCTGCGGGCTGCGGCTCGACGTCCCGGCGGCGAGCGACCTGCTCGCCGCGGGCCTCAGGGTGCTCGACGCCGACACCGACCGGCAGTCGATCATCACGCGGATGCGAGCTGCGCAGGCCGCCCCACCGGTCCCAGTCGACGTCGCCGTGTCGGCTGCGGCAGATGCGACGGCGGGTTCGCACACCGACGCCCCGGTCTCGCCCACGGTCGTCCCATCGTCGATCGGCGCCGCGACCGGCTCGCACACGAGCCCTTCGGTCGGTCCGGCGTCCCCGGCCCCGCCGACGCCGGCCCCGCCGCCACTGCCGCCGGACGAACCGGCATCCGTCGGGGTCGCCGACGACGTCGCGCCCGCCGCGACCCCCCGGCGCTCCGGCGTCCAGCTTCTGCTCCTCGTCCTCGGGGTCGTGCTGCTCTCCGTCGCCGCGATGGTCTTCCTCTTCTTCGCGTTCGTCGTCGCCGACCTCGAGATGCGTTCGGTCATCACGGCGGCGGTGAGCGTGATCGTCCTCGTCCTCGCCTGGTTCCTCCGGGCGCGACGCCTCCCCGGCACCGCAGAGGGCGTCTCGGCCGTCGGTGCCGTCCTGCTCGTGCTCGATGCGTGGATCATCCAGGCCAACGGGCTGTTCGGGGCGGACCGTGCCGACGCCGCGGCCTATTGGGGCGTCGCGCTGCTCGTCGTCGCGGCGATCCTCGCGGCCGCCGGGATCATCAGCCGCCTGCGCCTGCCGAGGCTCGCCGCGGCCGCGCTCGCGCCGACGGGGGTCTTCGTCGGCGCTTCCGCCCTCGCACCCGACGACGGGGTCGCCACGGGACTGTGGCTCGGTGGTATCGCGCTCGCCCTCGTCGGTGCCGCATCGCGGTTCATCCGACCCGAGGCCGAGCGGACCATCGTGCGCGCCTTCGGCTTCGCCGGCGGAGGCATCGCCCTCGCGACCGCCGCGTTCGCGCTGCCCTCCGTGGAGTCGGGCCCGCTGTGGTCCTTCCTCGCGGTGGCCGGCGTCTGGATCGTCGTCCTCGTCGCGCTCCCGCCCGCCGCATCGACATCGAGCGGATGGCGCGTGCTGTCCTCGATCGCCGTCGGCCTCGCGGTCCCGCTCGCGTTCGTCCTGGGGATCGCGTTGGACCAGGAGGCGTCGACGTCCGTCTGGCTCGCGCCCGGGCTCGCTGCAGTCGCTGCCTGCGCGTTCGCGGCACTGACGAGGCTCAGCGCTGTGCGTCGCGATGCGGTCCCCGCACTCCTCGCCGCCGCAGCGGTCACCGTCGTCTCGACGCTCCCGGCGTTCGTCATCGCGCTGGACGGCCTCGCAACGATGACGTCGGAGGCGATGGGGCTGCAGCAGCTCACGGCGAACGCACCGCGGGACCTTCCCTCCGAGGCCGGGGGTTCCGTGCTCGCACTGGTGATCGCGACCGTCGCGCTGACCGGGGTCCTCGCCCTCATCGGGCGCCTTCGCCGCTTCGCTGCGGCGGTGATCGCAACGGGTCTCGCGACCGCACTCTCCGCCGCCGTGCTCATGCCGACCATGCTCGCGGCGACGATCGGCCTCCTCGTCGTCGCTGCGGCGGCGCTCTCCGCGGCCGCGATCGCGGCGGTTCGGCGCATCCCGGGGGCGGTTCCCGTCCTGGCCGCCGGTGGGATCCCGGCGGCCGCCCTCGCCTGGCTGCTCGCTCATTCCACCGCGAGCCTGTGGTGGTGGGTGGTGCCCGGCGTCTTTGTGCTGACGATCGCGGGGCGGATCCTCGCCGACCGGGTGTCGGGAGTGGCGGCGCCCGCGGTCCGGGTGCTGCACGTGGTCGCCGCGTCGCTGGTCGCACTCCTCGCGACCGTGGCGTTCCCGAGCCGGGCGGCCGCGTCCGGTCTGGCGGTCCCTGTGCCGTGGGACGACCCTGCGTTCCTCGCCGCCGTGGTCGCCACGCTCGCACTCGGCCTCCTCGCCGCCGCACGCCGGCTCCCGGACGCCGATCGACTGACGGCCGGTGCCGCGCTCTTCGCCGGCGCGATGATCGGCACGACGTGGCTCGCCGTGACGCTCTCCACTCCTTGGGCCTGGGTGCCCGCGACGGCGCTCGCCGTCGTCGGACTCGCCTGGGTCCGATCGGATCTGCGGCCGATCAGCATCCTGTTCGCCGCCGGCGTCCCGCTCGCCGCACTGTTCGCCGGTGCCGGCATCAGCGCGGACCTCGACGGGGGCGACGTCGCGATCGGCATGGCCGTCGCGACCCTGGCGGCGGCCGCCATCGCGCCGCTCGCGTTGCCAGCAGACCCGCTCGTCCGGCGGATCTGGGGCATCACCGCCGGAGCCCTCACCGTCATCACCGCCCTCGTCGGCCTGTCGGGTGCCGTCCCGTTCGGCGACGCCTGGGTCGTCCTCCTCCTGCTGACGCCGGTGCCGGTCCTCATCGCGACGCTGTTCGGCGACCCCATCGCCGGCCGATCCTCGGCGACGCACGCATCGTGGGGATCGCTCGTGCTCGGCGTGGGGGCCGTCTGGGCCTGGTCGCGCGACCGTGGCGTCGACGACGTCGAGCCCTACACCCTGCCGCTCGCGGCGGGACTCCTGATCACGGCAGGGCTGCTCGTCTGGAGGCGTCCCGTCCACGACACGACCGCCGCGGGGCGGACGGCACTCCTCGCGGCAGCGGCCGCGGTGGCCGTTCTCCCCAGTGTCGCGCTCGCCGGCGAGTCCGAGTTGCGCACGCTCGTGCTCGTCGCGACAGGTGCCGTTCTCGTGCTCGCCGGGAGCTTCGCGTCGGAAGGCGTGCGCGGGGTCCCGGTCCGGCTCCTCGTCGTCGCGACCGGATGGGTCGCCGCGTCCGGCGCCGCGCTGGTGCGAGGGGCCGCCGTCGCTGCCGGTCGCCCCAGCGAGCTCCCCGTCGAATTCTGGCCGGTGCTCGCACTCGCGGTCGCGTTCGTCGGAAGCGTCATGTGGGTCAGGAGCTCCGCGGTTCCGGCCGTCGTGGCGGAGCTCGGCATCGCTGCATCCCTGACCGTGGCCGCCGTGCCGACGACCGTTGCGATCATCACGGGCATCGATGACGAGCTGCGCGTCGCGG
This sequence comes from Agromyces excoecariae, assembly GCF_051715505.1. NCBI lineage: Bacteria > Bacillati > Actinomycetota > Actinomycetes > Micrococcales > Microbacteriaceae > Agromyces > Agromyces excoecariae. The sequence goes on from NZ_JBPSLA010000012.1 coordinate 182,359, forward strand.
CGCTGCTGACGGTGCTGGGCGCCGCGTACGTGCTGAACCAGTCCGCCACCCGGCTGCGGCCGATCGCCGGACCGATCCTCGCGTGGGGCAGCCTCTGCACGGCATTCGCCGTCGGGGCGCTGGCTCTGTTCGCTGGGCACGTCGACCCGTTCGAACTCGTGACCGTGCCGATCGGCGTGGCGCTCGTCGCGGCCGGCGCGATCCGCATGCGCCGACCACCGGAGATCGGAAGCTGGGCGGAGCTCGGACCGGGGCTCGCTCTCCTGATGCTCCCGACGCTCGTCGCTGACTGGACCGACCCGGAGCTGTGGCGCGTCGTCGCGCTCGGGATCGTCGCCGTCGGCGCGGTGGTGGCCGGTGCGGTCCTGAGGCTCCAGGCACCACTCCTGCTCGGCGGTGCCGTGCTGCTCGTGCACACCGTCGCCCAGCTGTGGCCGTGGATCACGCTGCTGTACGAGGCGGTCTGGTGGTGGCTGTGGCTCGGGATCGCCGGCGTGCTCCTGATCGTGATCGCCGCGACCTACGAACGGCAGGTTCGGTTCGCCCGAGGGGCCATCCGGACCATCTCGTCCCTGCGCTGACCCGGAATCGGCCGCCATGCCGTTCAGGCACGCACGCGACCCCGGTGCACGAACCGACGGCCGCCGACGTGTACGATGATCGGGTGCCCGCCTGCGGGCGCCCGGGGATGTAGCTCAATGGTAGAGCCTCAGTCTTCCAAACTGATGGTGCGGGTTCGATTCCCGTCATCCCCTCCGAACGAGCTCCCGCGAGATCCTGAACGCGACCGTACGGTGTCAAGCCCCTGCGAGTCAGCGGGGAATCCGGCGACGGCGATGTGCGTTGGCCCTACCGTGGCATCCGTACGGAACCAGTGGAAGGGGACCACATGACCGACTCCAAGACCGCACCGAAGACGAAGGCGCCCATGAGCGGTGCCGACCCCGAGGTCGCCTCGGGGGTCTCCCAGTTCTTCACGCCGCTCGTGCACGAGCTCACCGTGCTGGCGATCAACGGAAAGCAGGCGCACTGGAACGTGCGCGGACGCGACTTCCTCGAGGTGCACGAGTTCCTCGACACCGTCGTCGATCACGCGCAGGAGTGGGCCGACCTCGCGGCGGAGCGCGTCGTCGCGCTGGGGCTGCCGATCGACGCGCGCATGTCGACCATCGCCTCGAAGTCGGAGGCGGCCGATCCCGCGGCCGGATTCAAGCAGTCGGATGACACGATCGCCGACGTCGTCGCGCAGATCGACGTCGCTACCGCACGCGTGAACGCGGCGATCGAGGGACTCGAGGAGCTCGATCCTGCGAGCCAGGACGTGGCGATCGCGATCCGCCAGGGCCTCGACAAGGATCGGTGGTTCCTCGCGGCGCACGTCAGCGTGAAGTAGCGCCGGGCGCGCGAGCGCCGAAACTCCGCGGCGAACGCCGTGGGACGACGGGCCCGGGTGCAGAATGCCGCCATGGCGGACGCATCCGGGCCCGACCCGTCCCTCCGACCCGGTGACGGGTCGGCGCCGACGCCGGCGGACCTCTCCGACGCACAGAAGTCGCTCCGAGCCCAGATGCTCGCGACCGAGCACTGGAGCCTGCTCGCATCCCGCAGCACGACGCAGAGCGAGGTGCTGACCCGAATCGCGATCTTCCTCACGCTCGTGTCGGCGGGCCTGGTGACGCTCGGCGTGCTCGGAAACGCGACGCAGTTCCGCGGCTGGTTCGGTGTCGCCGCGCTCGGAGTCCTCCTGCTGCTCGCGCTGCTCGGCCTGATCACGCAGAAGCGGACGTTCAACGCCTCGCTCGACGATCTCATGTTCGTCCTTGCGATGAACCGGCTGCGTGGGGCCTACCTCGACCTCGATCCGGGCCTCGCGCCGTACTTCATCTCGTCGCCGAACGACGATCTGCCGGGGAGTACGCGGACCTACTACGCGTTCAGTCCTCGTCCGGGCCAGATCTGGGCGAGCTCGGCGATGATCATCTCGGTGGTCGAGGCCGCCGTGATCGCCCTGTTCGTCGGTGGCCTCGTCCTCGCGCTCGCCGGACCCGTGTGGCTGGCGATCACGCTCGGACTCCTCACCGGGGTCGGCTCGATGCTGATCTGGATGAGGTCCGGATACCGCGGGTACCGGGAGGTGTTCCGCGTCCACGCGCCGCTGCGAACGACGCCCGACGAGTGAATCCGGGCCGAGCCACCGCTCAGCGCCGCAACCAGGCGAGCACCGCGAGCACGCGTCGGTGATCGGTCCCGGAGTCCTCGAGGCCGAGTTTCTGGAAGATCGCGGTGACGTTCTTCTCGACCGCGCCGACTCCGATGAACAGCTGCGACGCGATGCCGGCGTTCGTGCGCCCCTCGGCCATGAGCTCGAGCACCTCACGCTCGCGCGGTGTGAGCGACGCGAGCGGGTCACCGCGGCGGGCGAGCAGTTCGCGGACGACCAGCGGGTCGAGCACCGTGCCGCCGTCGCGGATGCGGAGCACCGCGTCCTGCAGGTCGTCGAGGGAGGCGACGCGGTCCTTCAGGAGGTAGCCCATGCCGCCGTCGGCCGACGACAGCAGTTCGTGCGCGTACGTGCCCTCGACGTACTGGCTGAGGAGGAGCACCCCCGTGCCCGGACGTCGTCGACGGAGCTCGATGGCGGCGCGCACGCCCTCGTCGCGGAAGGTCGGCGGCATGCGCACGTCGAGCACCGCGACATCCGGTGCCGCCGCCTCGAGGTCGTCCAGCAGCGCCTCGGCATCGCCGTAGGCACCGACGGTCTCGAACCCCGCCTCGTCGAACAACCGCACGAGCCCCTCGCGGAGGAGCATCGAGTCCTCCGCGAGGACCACGCGGATCGGTCGGGCCGGCGGTGGGGTCTCGCTCACGCGCCCACCCTATCGACCGGCGTGAACGGGAAGTGGGCGCCGATCACCGTCGGACCCTCGGCCGGGCTGTCCACCACCAGCACGCCGCCGAGGCCGCGCACCCGCTCGTCGAGGCCGGCCAGCCCGTGCCCCGGCAGCGCGACCGCTCCCCCGCGGCCGTTGTCGGTCACCCAGAGGTCGACCCAGAACCCCGTCGCACCCGTGTCGCGCTGGGAGACGCGCAGTCGGATCGCGGTCGCGCCCGAGTGCTTGGCGGCGTTGGTCAGCAGCTCGGCGGCGATGAAGTACGCGTTGCGTTCGATGGCCGCCGGCAGGCCGGCGTCCGCGGGAAGGAGCCACTCGAACTCGACCGGCACCGGGCTGCGGGCGGCGAGCGACTCGAGCGCGCTCGCAAGACCGCGGTCCTGCAGGAGCGGCGGCGCGAAGCCGCGGGAGAGCGCCCTGAGCTCGTCGAGGCTGTCGCGCGCCTGGTCGCGCGCCTCGGCGAGCAGGTCCTTCGCGGCGGCGGGATCGGCGTCGAGCTTGCGCTCGATGGCGGCGAGGTCCATCTGCAGGCGAACGAGCCGCTGCTGCGGGCCGTCGTGGATGTCGCGCTCGAGGCGACGCAGCGCGGCGTCCTCGGCCTGCACCGCGGCGCCACGGGACGCGGCGAGCTGCTGCACCTGGCGCTCGAGCGCCTCGGACCGCCACGCGCCGAGCATGCCCCGCCCGATCGCGTCGTGCATCCACGTGAGCCCGGCCGCGACGAAGGGCAGCGTCAGCAGGAACGCCAGGCCGAGTGCGAATTGCGCGATGACCTCCAGCGCGAGCGGGTCGAGTCCGACCGCCGCCGAGCCGCCGGGCCAGACCCGGTCGAGGAGCCACTCGACCGGCCACACGTCGCGCGTGTCCTGCGGCAGGAAGATCGCCCAGATCCAGTACGTGACGCCGCCGAGCGCGATCGAGACCCACACGACCGTGATCGTCCAGCTGAACAGCGACACGATCGGCGCGACGACCATGCCGTGCAGCAGGTACAGCCAGTAGTGGCCGTCGACGAACGGGGCGAAGAACGCCCGCCATGGCCCCTCGCCGACGGGTGCCGAGGCGTCCCAACGGGGGCGACGGATGGCGGGCCGCCCCGCCCAGGCGAGGCGCACGAGTTCGAACGTGCCGAACCCGCGGGCGGTGTAGAGCGAGGCGACGACGATGACGAGGCCGACGACGATCACGAGCAGGCTCGCGCCCGTCGAGAACAGCGTCACGAGCGTCACGAACGCGACGATCGCGATCGGGAACCCGAGCAGCAGGTAGCCGAGCTCGCGCGGCATCCCGGCCCAGAGGCGGCCGTAGCCGCGACGGCGGGGCGGGGCATCCGTCGTCGTCGCCGGCACCGTCGGGCCCGTCGCAGCGGGGTCAGTGAGCGTGGTCATGGTCGTTCGTCTCCTCGGTCATCGTCGCACGCCGGCCGGGTTCGACGACCACGAACTGGCCCATCATCCCCTGGTGTTCGTGCTGCAGCAGGTGGCAGTGGTACATGTAGGGGTCGAACGCGTCGGTCGCGCCGGCCCGCGCCTCGAGTGAGAACACGCACGTGGCGTCGGCGGCGACGGTCGACTCGGCGAGCGGCGGCACGGGCAGCGGGGTGTCGGATCCGATCCGCCCTTCCGTGGAGACGGGGGTCGGGTCGACGAGCCCGCAGCCCGCGAACGCCACGGCGATGCCGGCGGCGGCGATGAGCGAGGCGGCCGTGACCGCGAGCGCGCGTGGCCGCCGCACGCGGCGTCGCCGCCGTTCCGGCCGGGAGGGACGGGCGCTCCGGAAGTTCATGCTTCGAGCCTCGCGGGCGGCGCGTCCACGCCACAGCCGACCGCCACCCGGATCGGCACGGGGGTTCGCCCCCGTCGGGGCGGGGGTCGACCGGAGTCCCACTCCGCCGCCGGTGGATCAGAGGGCGTCGTGGGTCGCGCGTCCGCCGAGCAGCGTGAGCGCCACCGGCATCCCCCTGAGGTCGTCGACGGATGCCGCGAGCGGATCGTGCTCGATGACGGCGAGGTCGGCGGCCATGCCCTCACGGACCTCGGCGCCGACCCCGTCGGTCGACGCGGCGAGCGCCGTCGCCGCATCGATGGCCTGCTCCGGATGCCACGGCTCGCGCCCGGCGCGCGAGCGGCCGACGGCGGCGGCGATCGCGATCCACGGGTCGAGCGGAGCGACGGGTGCGTCGGAGCCGAGCGCGAGGTCGACGCCGGCCGCGGCGAGGTCGTGCAGCATGAACGCGCGATCGGTGCGGCCGGCCCAGTAGACCTCGGCGACGTCGCGGTCGTCCATGGCGTGCTCGGGCTGCACGCTCGCGACGATGCCGAGCGCGGCGAATCGGGCCACGTCGTCCCGACGCAGCAGCTGTGCGTGCTCGATCGACGCGTGCCCCTCCCATCCGCCCGGTCGCACGGCCTCGAGCGCGTCGAGCGCGCGCTCGTTCGCCCGGTCGCCGATCGCGTGCACGGCGGGCGCGAGCCCGATGCGGTCGGCGCGGCGAAGGTACGGCACGAGCTCGTCGTAGGGCACGTTCACGAGGCCGTACGGGTGCTGGTCGGCGCCGAGCCCGGGGTACGGATCGACGCACCATGCGGTGCGAGTGTTGAGCGAGCCGTCGGTGATCACCTTGTACGGACCGACGCGGACGAGCCCATCGGTGCCGTCGACCTCGTCGCCGGTGCGAAGGCCCTCGGCCTCGGCACGCTCGAGGTCGCGCGTGTAGACGCCGAACCGCACGCGGAGCGCGTCCGAACCGCGCGCCCCGCGGCGTGCCCAGTCATCGTGGTTCCAGCGCATCTCGAGGTCGACGACGCCGACCACGCCCCGAGCCGCCGCCGCCCGCGACGCCTCGTCCACCCATGCGTCGAGCACGTCGTCGGGCAGGTCGTCGAGTTCGCGGACGAGCCGGAAGCAGTCGTCCTCCCGGAGCACGCCGCTCTCCCCCGCCGCCTCGGCGAGCCCGTGCCGCCGCGCTGCGGCGCGATTCACCCAGCAGGAGTGCAGGTCGGCCGAGACGAGCACGACCGGGATCTCGCCGGAGATCGCATCGAGTGCGTCGATCGTCGGCGCATCGGGCCAGAGTCCGTCGCGGTAGCCGAAGCCGACGACCTCGTCGGCCCCGCGGGCGACGGATGCCGCGACGAGGGCGACCGCCTCGGCCGCCGATCCGACGTCGCCGAGGTCGAGCCGCCGCGACACCATCGCCCACTGCGAGAGGTGCACGTGACGGTCCCACAGGCCGGGGACGATCCACCGCCCGGCGAGCTCGAGTCGGCGGGCGCCGGGCGCCGGCGCCAGGCTTCCCGCCGGGGCGACGGTGCGGACGAGCCCGCCCTCGAGGTGCAGGTCGACGGGCAGGGGCTCGCCGGGGAGGCGCCCGCCGGCGAGCACGAGCGCCTCCGGGGCCGAACGGCGCGCCGAGGCATCCGCCCCGGTCATGCGTGCCCGACCGGTGCGGGCGCCGACGAGTCGGGACCCGACGCACCGGCGCGCTCGGCTCGGGCGGCCCGGAGCACCTCGTGCGTGCGTCGCATCTCCGCGGCGAGCGCGGGGCTCGCGTAGGGCCCGTCGCCGTCGAGCTCGGCGATGATGCGGTCGACGGTCTCGGCGGGCCGGTTCTGGCTCATCTTGTTCTTCGCGACGAACCGCGTGATCGGGATGCGGAGGCCGACGGTGCCCGCGGCGATGCGCTCGGCATACGCGGCGTTCTCGGCGGTCGAGCGCATGCCGCGCGGTTCGGGCATGCGGTCTTCGAAGTGGTCGACGAGCGCATCGAGGACGCGCAGGTTCACGTCGGGCCCGAGCAGTTCGGGGGTGCCGTGCAGGTGGGCGGTGACGAAGTTCCACGTCGGCACGGCGGGGTTCGCGTCGTACCAGCCCGGCGACACGTACCCGTGCGGCCCCTGGATGATGACGAGCACCTCGTGGCGGCCGAGCTCGTGGACGACCTCGTCGGGGCGGCCGACGTGCGTGAGGAGCACGATGCCGTCCGCGGTCTCGTCGAGGAGCACCGGGTAGTGGGATGCCACGAGCCCCGCGGCATCCGTCATGCTCACGATGATCGCCCACGGGTGCTCGCGGACGAGGCGCTTGACGCCCTCCTCGCTCGCGAGCGTGAAGCTGGGGTTCTGTCTCATGCGGGTCGCGCTCCTACGCCTGGCAGTTCGGGCACCAGTACAGCTTCCTGGCGCCCATCTCCTCGAGGACGATGTTCGTGCCGCACACGCGGCAGGGCAGGCCCTCGCGCTTGTACACCCAGTGGCGGTCGTCGCGGTTGGCCATCGCGGCGCGCCAGGCCTCCCCCTCGAGGCCGTCCATGGTCATCATCTGGCCCGTCTCCACGCCGATGCGGAGCAGCCTCGACCAGTCGTGCCAGAGCTCGCGGACCGTCTCCTCGGGCACGAGCCGACCCGGCGTGTGCGGGTTCAGCCGGGCGCGGAACAGCAGTTCGGCGCGGTAGACGTTGCCGATGCCCGAGACGACGTTCTGGTCCATGAGGAGCAGGCCGATGGGCGTGGGCTTGCGGCGGACGACGCTCGTGAAGCGCTCCTCGGCATCGGGGCCGGCGTCGAGCAGCGGGTCCGGTCCGAGCTTGCCGACGACCTGCTCGACCTGCGCGGGGTCGAGCACCTCGCACGCGGTGGGGCCGCGGAGGTCGGCGACGACGGTGTCGGTGAGGAGGCGCACGCGCACCTGTCCGATGGGCTCGGGTGGGAAGGCCTCGAGGGCCGAGCCCTCCTTCTCCGACTCCGACATGCGAAGCCTGGTGCGGCGGGGCGCGCCGATGGAGGTCACCGAGTTCTCGCCCGCGGTGTCGAGGACGACCGCGTCGGGGTTCGGGCCCTCGAGGAAGGTGCCCCTCTGGTTCGTCTGCCCCATCCGACCGTTCGCCGACGCGATCGTCGCATCCATGAGGATGTCGCCCGCGAAGTCCCACGCGCCGTACATGCCGAGGTGGACCCGCAGCCAGCGATCGCCCTCGAAGCCGAGGAACATCTGCTTGCCGACGGCGCGGGCGTCGACCATCCGCCGCCCGTCGAGGTCGGCCGCGCCGTCGGCGAACCGGCCCTGCGGGCTCGAGGCGCGCACGAGTCGACCGACGAAGTTGCGCTCGAACTGACGGGTGATGCGGTGAACGGAGTGGCCCTCGGGCACCGGCTACTCCGCGGGCGAGCCGACGACGCGACCGGTCGAGCCGTCGACGTCGACGCCCTTGCCGGCGATGTCGCCCGTCGTCTCGTACTCGGCGAGCTGGCCGATCCGGCGCACGTGCCGCTCGTCGCCCGAGAACGGCTCGGCGATGAAGGCGTCGATGTAGCGGATCGCCTCCTCCACGGTGTGCTGGCGCGCGCCGATCGAGATGACGTTCGCGTCGTTGTGCTGCCTGGCGAGGATCGCGGTGTCCATGCTCCACACGAGGGCCGCGCGGATGCCGGCGACCTTGTTCGCGGCGATCTGCTCGCCGTTGCCGGAACCGCCGAAGACCACGCCGAGCGTCTTCACGCCGGCGGCCTGGTCGCGCGCCACGGCGAGCGCGGCGTTGATGCAGAAGGCCGGGTAGTCGTCGAGCGCGTCGTACTCGACGGGACCGTGGTCGACGACCTCGTGCCCGCCGTTGGCGAGGTGCGCCTGGAGGGTCCGGCTGAACTCGAGGCCGGCGTGGTCGGTCGCGATGTGGATGCGCATGGGCCAAGTCTAGGGAGCGGCGGCCCCCTGCCGTGGCGCAGGTCGCACGACTAGGCTGATCGGGTTGTCCCGCGCCACGAACGCCGGGGCGACGCATCCGTTCGACGCAGATGGAGACCTGAGTGCCTGGAGAGAACCTCACCCGCATCGAGGCCGAGGAGCGCGCCGCGCTCGTCACGGTGCACGACTACGACGTCCGGCTGGACGTGACGACCGGGCCGGAGGTGTTCCGCTCCGAGACGACGGTGCGGTTCGCCGCCCGTGCGGGCGCGTCGACGTTCATCGACGCGATCACGGCGACCGTGCACTCGGTCACGCTGAACGGCCGCGAGCTCGACCCGGCCGAGGTCAGCGACGGCGTGCGGATCCAGCTGCCCGGCCTCGAGGACGAGAACGAGCTCACGGTCGTCGCCGACGGCCGCTACATGCACACCGGCGAGGGCCTGCACCGCTTCGTCGACCCCGTCGACGACGAGGTCTACCTGTACACCCAGTTCGAGGTGCCCGACTCGCGCCGCATGTACGCGGTGTTCGAGCAGCCCGACCTGAAGGCCGCGTTCCGGTTCACGGTGACCGCGCCCGCGCACTGGCAGGTCGTGTCGAACTCGCCGACGCCCGAGCCCGCCGACGCGCACGAGGGGGCGAAGACCTGGGCGTTCGAGCCGACGCCGCGCATCTCGAGCTACATCACCGCGCTCGTCGCCGGCCCCTACGACGTGGTCCGCGACGAGCTCACGAGCGCCGACGGCCGGGTGATCCCCCTCGGCGTCTTCGCGCGGAAGAGCCTGTCGGAGTACCTCGACGCGGACTACGTGTTCGAGAAGACCAAGCAGGGCTTCGAGTACTTCGAGGCGAAGTTCGGCGTGCCCTACCCGTTCGCCAAGTACGACCAGCTCTTCGTCCCGGAGTACAACGCCGGGGCGATGGAGAACGCCGGTGCGGTCACCTTCACCGAGGTGTACGTGTTCCGCTCGAAGGTGACGGATGCCATCCGCGAGCGCCGGGTCGTGACGATCCTGCACGAGCTCGCGCACATGTGGTTCGGCGACCTCGTCACCATGAGGTGGTGGAACGACCTGTGGCTGAACGAGTCGTTCGCCGAGTGGGCATCGACGATCGCGACCGCGGAGGCCACGGAGTGGGAGGGCGCCTGGACGACCTTCAACGCGATGGAGAAGAGCTGGGCGTACCGTCAGGACCAGCTGCCCTCGACGCACCCGATCGTCGCGGAGATCCGCGACCTCGAGGACGTGCTGGTCAACTTCGACGGCATCACCTACGCCAAGGGTGGATCGGTGCTGAAGCAGCTCGTCGCCTGGGTCGGCGTCGACGCGTTCTTCGCCGGTGTCTCGGCCTACTTCCGGAAGCACGCATGGGGCAACACGACCCTCGCCGACCTGCTCGCCGAGCTCGAGGTCGCCAGCGGGCGCGACCTGTCCGAGTGGGGCAGGCTCTGGCTCGAGACCGCAGGCGTGAACACGCTGCGCCCCGAGATCGAGACCGACCACGACGGCCGGATCACCTCCTTCGCCGTGCTGCAGTCCGCGATCGAGGAGTACCCGACGATCCGGCCCCATCGCCTCGCGATCGGCTTCTACAACCTCACCGGCGGCAAGCTCGTGCGAGACCACCGGGTCGAGCTCGACGTCGACGGCGAGCGGACCGACGTCGCCGAGCTCGTCGGCCTCGCCCGCCCCGACCTGGTCCTGCTGAACGATGACGACCTCGCCTACGCGAAGATCCGCCTCGACACGGCCTCACACGGCGTCGCCCTCGCGAACCTCTCGGAGATCGAGGACCCGCTCGCACGCGCCCTCGTCTGGAGCTCGGTGTGGGATGCCACGCGCGACGCCGAGACCCGCGCGAGCGACTACCTCGCGCTCGTGCTCGGCAACATCGCGAGCGAGACCGAATCGACGACGCTGCGGATCGTGCTCGCCAACTCGATCCTCGCCGCGAGCGCCTACACCGAACCGACGCGCCGGTCCGACGCGCTGCGGCTGCTCGCCGACGGGTTCTGGGACCTCGCGAGCGAGGCCGACGCGGGCAGCGACGCGCAGTTCCAGTTCGTGAAGTCGTTCGCCGCGATCGCCGAGCACGGCTCGAACCTCGACGGCCTCGCCGACCTCTACGCGGGGACGACCTCGCTCGACGGTCTCGCGGTCGACACCGACCTCGGCTGGGAGCTCCTCATCGCGCTGGCGGCGGCCGGCCGCGTCGGCGACGCCGAGATCGACGCGCGCCTCGCCGAGGACGACACCGTCACCGGCCGCGAGGCCGCCGCGAAGGCGCGTGCCGCGATCCCGACCGTCGAGGCGAAGGAGCGCGCATGGGCGTCGCTCGTCGACTCCGACACGGCGTCGAACTCCGTCGTGCGCGACACCGCGATCGGCTTCGTCCGCTCGGCCGACCTCGGGCTCCTCGAGGGCTTCGTCGACCGGTACTTCGCCATGATCGGGCGGGTCTGGACCGAGCGCAGCTACGCGATCGCCGAGAAGCTCGTCGACGGCCTCTACCCGTCGACGCTCGCGAACCGGGCGCTCGCCGACGCCTCCCGGGGTTGGCTCGATGCCAACCCCGAGGCGCCGGCCGCACTGCGCCGGCTCGTGGTCGAAAACCTCGCCGGCGTCGACCGTGCGCTCGCCGCGCAGGCGCGCGACGCGCAGGCGGGCTGATGTCGGGCCGCCCCGACCTGACGCGGGCGGAGGCCGAGGAGCGCGCGTCGCTCCTCGGCACCCCCGCGTACGAGGTCACGCTCGACCTCACGGGCGACGACGGCCGATTCCGGTCCGACACGCTCGTGCGCTTCACCGCGACGCCCGGCGCCTCGACGTTCATCGAGTCCACCACGGCCGAACTGCACGAGATCGTCCTGAACGGTCGGCAGCTCGACCCGGCATCCGCCTCCGACGGCTACCGGATCCGGCTCGACGCCCTCGAGGCCGAGAACGAGCTGCTCGTCGTCTCGACGCGCGAGTACACCAATACGGGCGAGGGCCTGCACCGGTTCGTCGACCCCGTCGACGGCGAGGCGTACCTCTACACCGAGTTCGCGGTCGCCGAGGCGAATCGCGTGTACGCGGTGTTCGACCAGCCCGACCTCAAGGCGTCGGTGCGGTTCACGATCACCGCGCCCGACCACTGGAGCGTGCTGAGCAACGCGCCGTCGCCGCAGCCGCACCCCGCGGCATCCGGCACCGCGGTCTGGGCCTTCGAGACCGGACCAGTCATCTCGAGCTACATCGTCGCGATCATCGCGGGCCCCTACGCCTCGTGGCATTCGTCGGCGACGAGCCGCGACGGGCGCGACGTGCCGCTCGGCCTCTTCACGCGCGCGTCGCTCGCGGCGTACGCCGAGCCCGAGGTCATGTTCGAGCTCGTGCGGGGCGGCCTGTCGTTCTACGAGGACGCCTTCGGCGTGCCCTACCCGTACGGCAAGTACGACCAGATCTTCGTGCCCGAGTACAACTGGGGCGCGATGGAGAACGTCGGCGCGGTCACGTTCAACGAGGGCTACCTGTTCCGTTCGCGGGTGTCCGACGCGCGGCGCGAGCAGCGGGCGATCGTGGTGCTGCACGAGCTGAGCCACATGTGGTTCGGGAATTCCGTCACGATGCGCTGGTGGAACGACCTCTGGCTGAACGAGTCGTTCGCGACGTGGGCGTCGACCCTCGCGACCTCGGAGGTCACCGAGTTCACCGACGTGTGGGCGACCTTCGCGACCGACGAGAAGACGCACGCCGCCGAACAGGACCAGCTGCCCTCGACGCACCCGATCGTCGCCGAGATCCACGACCTCGGCGACGTCGAGGTGAACTTCGACGCGATCACGTACGACAAGGGCGCCTCGGTGCTCAAGCAGCTCGTCGCGTGGGTCGGGCTCGAGGCATTCCAGCGCGGCGTCGGAGCCTACCTCGGCCGGCACGCGGGCGGCAACGCGACCCTGGCCGACCTCCTCGTCGAGCTCGAGCGCGCGAGCGGCCGCGACCTCGCCGACTGGTCGGCGAAGTGGCTCGAGACCGCGGGCGTGAACACGCTTCGCCTCGTCGTCGAGACGGATGCCGCGGGGGTGATCTCCGCGGCCCGCGTCGAGCAGTCCGCGGCGGTGTCGCACCCGACGCTCCGCCCGCACCGGATCGCGATCGGATCCTACGACGACGTCGACGGCCGCCTCGAGCGGGTCCATCGTGTCGAGCTCGACATCGACGGCTCGTCTACCGATGTGCCCGAACTCGTCGGTCGGACGCGCCCTGCGCTGCTCCTCGTGAACGACGACGACCTCACCTACGCGAAGGTGCGGCTCGACGAGCCGTCGTTCGCGGTCGCACGCGACCGGCTGTCCGATGTCGTCGACCCGGTCGCGCGTGCGGTCATCGTCGGCTCGGCGTGGGATGGCGTGCGCGATGCGGAGATCCCCGCGTCCGACTTCGTCCGCCTCGTGGTGGCCAACGTCGGGCACGAGACGCAGTCCGCGGCACGCGGGCTCGCCCTCTCCCGGCTCGAGCTCGCCGCGTCGCGCTACCTCGCCGACCACCACCGCGACGTGCTCGCCGAGGAGGCGGCCGACGCCGTCTGGGCGCTCGCCGAACTCGCTCCCGACGGGTCGGACGCGCAGCTGCAGTTCGTCAAGGCGTTCACGCGCCTGGCGTGCGCGCCCGCGCACGCCGACGTCCTCGCAGCACTCGCCACCGGCGAGACCCGGCTGCCCGGGCTCGAGGTCGACCTCGACCTGCGGTGGGAGATCACGATCGCCCGCGCGACGCTCGGCGCGGCATCCGACGACGAGATCGACGCGGCGCTCGCGGCCGACGACACCGCGAAGGGTCGACAGCTCGCCGAGACCGCGCGCGCCGCGCGACCAGATCGGGCGGTGAAGGATGCCGCGTGGCGGCGGGTCGCGACCGACACCTCGCTGTCGAACGACCTCGCCCGCGCGATCGCCGACGGCTGGCAGCGCACGACGGATCCGGTGCTGCTCGCCGGAACGGCCGACGACTACCTCGGCATGCTCGATCGGGTGTGGGCCGAACGGAGCTTCACGATGGCCGCGCTCATCGTGCGGCGCCTGTTCCCTGCGCCCGTCGTCGACGCCGAGCTGGCGACCCGCGTCAGCGCCTGGCTCGGCGCGCACGCGGAGCCGGCTCCGCTGCACCGGCTCGTGGCGGAGCAGCTGAGCGAACTCGAGCGAGCGCTCGCGGCGCGCGATCGGGACGCGGCGACCGCCTAGGACCGGATCCGCTCGCAGCGGCCGAGGCCCGTCGGTCTCCTCGACGAACCCGACGGGCCTCGGCGCCCACCGTCCCAGCGTGCGTCCGGTCGCGCGCGGATACACTTCGACATCATGCGACCGTTCGAAGAACCCGGCCCCGAGCAGGTCGACATCTCCGTGCAGATCGATGCCTTCCAGGAGACCTGGTACGGCCAGGTCGTGTTCAACGTCATCGACATCGCCATCATCGTCGCGGTCGCGCTCCTCATCCGCTGGATCCTGCACTTCGTCATCCGCCGCACCGTCAACCAGATCGTCACCGGCGTCAAGCGCAAGCAGGACGTCTCCGACACGCAGGCGCTGAACGCGGCGTCGCCGCTCGCCGCCGTCCGAGTGGTGCAACGCACCCGGACGCTCGGGTCGGTGCTGAAGAACATCGTCAACGTCACCATCGGCATCCTCGTGGTGATCCTCGTCGTGGGCACGCTCTGGCCCGACATCCTGGGCTCGTTCACGCTGCTCTCGGCGGCGATCGGCGCGGGCCTCGGCTTCGGCGCGCAGAACATCGTGAAGGATGCCCTCAACGGCATGTTCATGGTGGTCGAGGACCAGCTCGGCGTCGGCGACATCGTCGACCTGGGCCACGCGACCGGCATCGTGGAGGAGGTGCGCATCCGCGTGACCTCCGTGCGCGACGTCAACGGCACGCTCTGGTTCGTCCGCAACGGCGAGATCACGCGCGTCGGCAACATGTCGCAGGGGTGGGCCCGCGTCATCATCGACCTCGCCGTGCCGTACACCGCCGACGTCGACGAGGTCGAGGCGGCCATGCTCGGCACCGCGAACGAGATGGCCCGGTCGGGCAAGTGGCGCTCGCGCGTGCTGGAGAAGCCGGAGATCTGGGGCCTCGAGTCCGTCTCGTCCGACGCGATGGTCATCCGGATCGTCATGAAGGTGCGGACGTCGGCGAAGGACGACGTCGCCCGTGAACTCCGGATGCGCCTCAAGCGCACGCTCGACGACATGGGCCTGACGCTGCCGAGCCTCTCGAGCGTCGTGCTCACGGGCTTCGACGGGGTCACGCGCGTGAAGGGCGCGAAGCCGCCGAAGACCGAACCGAACCCCGTGATGGAGCGGAAGGCGCCCAGCAAGCGCCTGCTCCGTGCGATGCGCGCAGCGAACACCGTCACCGGCACGGGCAGCGTCCCGACCACGGCCGACGACACGAGCCCGAAGGACGCCCCGTGAGCCTGCCCGACAACCTGCCATCGCCGAGCTTCTACGACCAGGTCGGCGGCCATGAGACCTTCGCGAGGCTCGTGCACGAGTTCTACCGCGGCGTGGCCGGCGACCCGGTGCTGAAGCCCATGTACCCGGAGCAGGACCTCGGCCCCGCCGAGGAACGCCTCCTGATGTTCCTCGAGCAGTACTGGGGCGGGCCGACCACGTACGGCGAGCAGCGCGGCCACCCGCGCCTCCGGCTCCGGCACCAGCCGTTCAAGGTCAACCCCGATGCGCGCGACCGATGGCTGGCGCACATGCGCGCGGCCGTCGACACGCTCGACCTGTCGCCGGTCGCGGAGGCCACGCTGTGGGACTATCTCCAGCGTGCGGCGTTCGCGATGGTGAACACCTTCGAGGAGTAGCCGCACCCGCTCCGCCGCGCCGCCCCTGCCCGAGACGAAGGAGTCCCCCGTGGCCGACCCGACCGCTTCCCCGACGGCGACCGCCGCCCGCACCGAGTTCGACGCCGTGATCGTCGGCGGTGGCCTCTCCGGCCTCGTCGCGGCATCCGAGCTCGTCGACGCGGGCAAGCGCGTCGTCATCGTCGACCAGGAGCCGGAGGCGAGCCTCGGCGGGCAGGCGTGGTGGTCGTTCGGCGGGCTGTTCCTCGTCGACTCGCCGGAGCAGCGGCGGCTCGGCGTGCACGACTCGCTCGATCTCGCCCGACAGGACTGGCTCGGCACGGCCGCGTTCGACCGCGACGAAGACGAGTGGGGCCGACGGTGGGCCGAGGCCTACCTCGAATTCGCGGCGGGCGAGAAGCGTTCGTGGCTGCGCGCGAAGGGCCTTCGGTTCTTCCCCGTCGTCGGCTGGGCCGAGCGCGGACATGGGATGGCGATCGGGCACGGCAACTCGGTGCCGCGGTTCCACATCACCTGGGGCACTGGCCCCGGAGTCCTCGAGCCGTTCATCGCCCGCGTTCGCGCCGGCGAGGCCGCCGGGCTCGTCGAGCTCCGATTCCGCCATCGCGTCGACGAACTCGTCGTCGAGGACGGCGCGGTCGTGGGTGTGCGGGGCGTGCAGCTCGCTCCGGACGATGCACGTCGGGGCGTCGCATCCAACCGCGACGTGATCGGCGCCTTCGAGCTCCGCGCGGGCGCCGTCGTGGTCGCGTCGGGCGGGATCGGCGGAAACCACGACCTCGTGCGGAAGGCGTGGCCCGAGCGGCTCGGGCGTCCGCCCGCGCAGATGCTCTCCGGCGTGCCGGCGCACGTCGATGGGCGCATGCTCGGCATCGCCGAGGCCTCCGGCGCACGCCTCGTCAACGGCGACCGCATGTGGCATTACACCGAGGGCATCACGAACTGGGACCCCGTGTGGGCCCGGCACGGCATCCGGATCCTCCCCGGCCCGTCGTCGATGTGGTTCGACGCGACCGGGAACCGGCTCCCCGCTCCGCTGTTCCCCGGATTCGACACGCTGGGCACGTTCGAGCACCTCGCGCGCACCGGGTACGACCATTCGTGGTTCGTGCTCACGCAGCGCATCATCGAGAAGGAGTTCGCGCTCTCGGGCAGCGAGCAGAACCCCGACCTGACGAACAAGGACCTGCGGCTGCTGGCCGACCGGCTGGGCTCCGGCGCGCCGGGGCCGGTCGAGGCGTTCAAGCAGCACGGCGTCGACTTCGTCGTCGCCGACACGCTCCCCGAACTGCTCGACGGCATGCGCCGACTCTCGCCGGACGACGTCCTCGACGTGGAAAACATCGAGCGCGAAATCGTCGCCCGCGACCGCGAGGTCGAGCACGAGTTCTCCAAGGACCTCCAGCTGACGGCGGTGCGAGGCGCACGGAACTACCGCGGCGACAAGCTCATCCGAGTCGCCTCGCCGCACCGCATCCTCGACCCGAAGGCGGGGCCGCTCATCGCGGTGAAGCTGCACCTGCTCACGCGAAAGAGCCTCGGCGGCATCCAGACCGACCTCGAGTCGCGTGCGCTCGGTGCCGACGGTGCGCCGGTGACCGGCCTCTATGCGGTCGGCGAGGCCGCGGGCTTCGGCGGCGGCGGCGTGCACGGGTACCGCGCGCTCGAGGGCACGTTCCTCGGCGGATGCCTGTTCACGGGTCGCGCCGCAGGGCGGTCGATCGCGGCCGGCTGACCGCGACCCGGTGGCCCCCCCGGCTCGGTGCGCGCGAGCGCGACGCGGGCGATGACGGATGCCGCGGCTACGCCTTGAGCGTCCAGGCCTTCCGCCGCACCAGCACGTGCCCGCGCCGGGAGCTCAGTCGCGTCCACGGTCCGGTCTCGAAGAGCGACGTCGGGTCGTCGCCGAGGAAGCCGAGGCTGAACGCGGCGAACGCCGCGCCGGCCGGGACGTACTCGAGTCCCTCGATGCCGCGACCCCACACCTCGGAGCGCACGCGCTGCACGAGCTGCTCCCCGGTGCCGTCGGGGATCGTGGCCGCGACCTCGTCGATCCCGGCACGCGCAGCGCGCTCGAGCGTCGCGGCATCCGTCTCGCCGAGCGGTCGCCAGCCGCCGCGCGGCGGCGAGATCCCCGCCCAGGTGACCGTGTTGACCTCGGGCGGCCTCGTCATCGTGACCGGACGCGATTCGTCGTCCTCGCCGACCTCGCCGCGCGCACGGACGATGCGATCGACGACGGAGCGCATCGGCACGACGACGTCGAAGTCGTCGGTCTCGAACAGCTGGAAGGTCCGCAGACCGAGCACCGTCGGGCTCTCGTCGAGGATTCCGCGCGGGTAGAGGATGGCGGTGTACACGGCCAGGATGCCGTTCGCCGCGACGAGGCGCACCGAGCCGTCCTCGACGCGCGACGCGCGCTGGAGGTAGGTGTGCAGATCGCCGAGCGACAGGCTGTCGGCAAGCGTGAATTGCTGGACCATGGCCTGTCTAGACTACCGAGAGAGCGCCGCGGCCCCGCCCGTCGCCCACCCGCCGATCAGCCGCGCGACGGCCGACCGACCAGACGGAGGAACCATGAGCGGTTCGATGGAGGGCCTGCTGAGCACGTTGCGGCTCACCGACACCGGCGCGCGCACCGACGAGGACATCTTCACCGGCCCGTCGCAGTGGATGCCCCGTGGCCGCGTCTTCGGCGGCCAGGTGCTCGCGCAGTCGATCATCGCCGCGACGCACACGGTTCCCGACGAGCGCCCCATCCACTCGATGCACGGCTACTTCCTCCGCCCGGGTGACGTGCAGCACCCGATCACGTTCTCGGTCGACCGCATCCACGACGGGCGGTCGTTCTCCACCCGGCGGACGCAGGCGTTCCAGCACGGCCTGCCCATCCTCTCGCTGATCGCCTCGTTCCAGACGCGCGACGAGGGCCTGGAGCACCAGATCGAGATGCCGCACGACCTTCCCGACCCGGAGTCGCTGCCCTCGACCGCCGACGTGCTCGGCCACCTCGACCACGACGTGGCGCGGTACTGGTCGAGCGAACGCGCGTTCGACGTCCGGCACATCCCGTCGCCGGTCTACCTCACCGTCGAGGGCGAGCGGATGCCGCACCAGGTGGTCTGGATGAAGGCCTTCGGCCGGCTGCCGGACGACCTCCGCCTGCATCGCGCCGCGCTCGCCTACGCAAGCGACTACTCGATCCTCGAGCCCGTACTGCGCGCGCACGGCGTCGCATGGGCGACCCCCGGCCTGAAGGTGGCGAGCCTCGACCACGCGATGTGGTGGCACCGCGACGCGCGCGTCGACGAGTGGCTGCTGTTCACGATGGACTCGCCGTCGGCCGGAGGCGGCCGCGGCCTCTCCCTCGGCCGCATCTACACACGTGACGGCATGCTCGTCGCGAGCGTGGCGCAGGAGGGCATGGTCCGGGTGACGGATCCGGCTGCGCTCGGCTGAGCCGCGCGCAGCCCTCCGCCGACCCCGCTCGCTTCTCTCATCCAGGTGCGGCGCTCCCTGAGCGATCGCGGCGAATGCGCCATCCGCCCCACGATGTGCCGCAGAATGGCACCACCGCCGCGCCATCGCGGCCGAAGAGGGAGGCAGCACCATGGACGATGCCCGTGAACTCTCGCGCCGGACGGCGCTCGCGCTCGGCGGGACCGGTGCGCTCGGCAGCGCGCTCGTCCTGGCCGGCTGCGCGCCCGGATCGGATTCGACCGGCGGATCCGGCACCGGAACCGGCGTCGACGGCACGCCCACGGATGCCGCGGGCGAGGACGTCGCGGCCCTCACCGACATCCCGGTCGGCGGCAGCATCAGCGCGACCATCGGAGGCCAGCCCGTGCTGCTCTCGCAGCCGACCGCCGGAGAGGTCGTGGCCTTCAGCGCGATCTGCACGCATCAGGGCTGCACGGTCGCACCCGAGGGTGCGGCTTTCGTGTGCCCCTGCCACGGATCGACCTTCGATGCCGCGACCGGTGACGTCGAACAGGGTCCCGCGCTCGAGCCGCTGCCGTCGGTGCCGGTCAGCGTCGACGGTGACCGCGTGATCGCGGGATGAGCGAGTTCTTCGACTTCCAGGTCGCCGGCCTGCCGTTGCACGTGCTGCTCGTCCACGTCGTCGTGGTGGGCGTGCCGCTGCTCGCGGTCCTGCTCGTGGTGCTCGCCGCCTGGCCGTCCGCACGCCGCGTGCTCTGGATCCCGACGCTCGTCGGGGCCGTCGCACTGCTCGGCCTGACCTGGCTCACCGTCGAAGCCGGCGAGTGGCTCGCCGAGCGCGTTCCCGAGACGCCGCTCATCGAGGAGCATGCGGACCAGGGCGACGACATCCTCCCGTGGGTCATCGCACTGACGGTCGTCGCCGGCCTCGTCGGCGCGCTCGCCCTCGTCGAGCGCGCCGCGGCCCGCAAGGTGACCGATGCCGAGGTCGCGGCCGCGCGCGGCGTGTCGACGCCCGCTCGTCGGAGCCCCGTCCGAGTCGCAGTCGCGATCCTCCTGCTCGTCACGACGATCGGCGTCGGTGCCGGCGCCGTCTGGACCACGATCAGGATCGGCGAGGCCGGGAGCCGCGCAGTCTGGGAGGGGTCCTTCAGCGAACAGCCCCTCGAGGACTGAAGAGGCGGATGCCGCGGCTCGCAGTCCGGATGGGTCGTACCGGGCCGCGCTGCGCCGCTCTCACTCCGGGCTCAGCGGCGCCGGAACGCGATCGGTTCGCCCAGGTACGGCTCCCACGCACGGCGCTCCGCCTCGGTGATCCGGCGCGGCTTCTCGGTGGCGGCGTCGACGAGGACGATGGTCGTCGCCGCACGCGTGTAGAGCGTGCGCGGCTCCGCTCCTGCCGGGGAGAACACCTCGTAGCAGACCTCGAGGCTCGCTCCGCCCATCCTGCCGATCCAGAGCTCGATGTCGAGCGGCAGCCGCTGGTACGGGATCGGTGCGAGGTACTCGACCTCCTGGCGCGCGATGAGCGAGAGGGTCGACGAGCCCGGCGACGCATCGATGACCGCAGTCGACGCACCGACCGCGTGCTCGGCGGTGCCGTCGTCGTTCACCCAGAACGCCTGGATGCGAGCCTCCTCGAGGAGGCTCAGCATCCGGGCGTTGTTCACGTGACCGTACGCGTCGAGGTCGCTCCAGCGGAGCGGCGTCGGCACGTGCAGGCGCATCTCAGTCCCTCGTGAGCTTGCGGTAGGTCGAGCGATGCGGCTTCGCCGCCTCCGGGCCGAGGCGCTCGACCTTGTTGGCCTCGTACGCCTCGAAGTTCCCCTCGAACCAGTACCAGTCCGCCGGGCTCTCATCGGTGCCCTCGTAGGCGAGGATGTGCGTCGCGATGCGGTCGAGGAACCACCGGTCGTGGGTGATGACCACGGCGCAGCCCGGGAACTCGAGCAGCGCGTTCTCGAGGCTCGAGAGCGTCTCGACGTCGAGGTCGTTGGTCGGCTCATCGAGCAGCAGGAGGTTGCCGCCCTGCTTGAGCGTCAGCGCGAGGTTCAGCCGGTTGCGCTCACCGCCGGAGAGCACGCCGGCGCGCTTCTGCTGGTCGGGCCCCTTGAACCCGAAGGTCGACACGTAGGCACGGCTCGGCACCTCGGTCTTGCCGACCTGGATGTAATCGAGCCCGTCGGAGACGACCTCCCAGAGGGTCTTGTTCGGGTCGATGCCGGTGCGCGACTGGTCGACGTACGAGAGCTTGACCGTCTCGCCGATCTTGAGGTTGCCGCCGTCGAGCGGCTCGTAGCCGACGATCGTCTTGAAGAGCGTGGTCTTGCCGACGCCGTTCGGGCCGATGATGCCGACGATGCCGTTGCGCGGGAGCGTGAAGCTCAGCCCGTCGATGAGCATGCGGTCGCCGAAGCCCTTCTCGAGCTTCTTGGCCTCGAGCACGACGTCGCCGAGCCGCGGGCCTGCGGGGATCTGGATCTCCTCGAAGTCGAGCTTCCGCGTGCGCTCGGCCTCCGCCGCCATCTCCTCGTAGCGCGCGAGACGGGCCTTCGACTTCGCCTGGCGCCCCTTGGCATTCGAGCGGACCCACTCGAGCTCGTCCTTCAGGCGCTTCTGGAGCTTCTGGTCCTTCTTGCCCTGGACCTGCAGTCGCTCGGCCTTCTTCTCGAGGTAGGTCGAGTAGTTGCCCTCGTACGGGTAGAGCCTGCCGCGGTCGACCTCGCAGATCCACTCGGCGACGTGGTCGAGGAAGTACCGGTCGTGCGTTACCGCGAGCACGGCGCCGGGGTACTTGGCGAGGTGCTGCTCGAGCCAGAGCACGCTCTCGGCGTCGAGGTGGTTCGTCGGCTCGTCCAGGAGGAGCAGGTCGGGCTTCTGGAGCAGCAGCTTGCAGAGCGCGACACGACGCTTCTCGCCGCCCGAGAGCACCGAGACGGGCGTGTCGCTCGGCGGGCACCGCAGCGCGTCCATCGCCTGGTCGAGCTGCGAGTCGAGGTCCCAGGCATCGGCCGCGTCGATCTCCTCCTGGAGCGTGCCCATCTCGGCGAGCAGCGTGTCGAAGTCGGCGTCGGGGTCGGCCATCGCGGCGGAGATCTCGTTGAACCGGTCGATCTTCGCCTTGATCGGACCGACGCCCTCCTGCACGTTTTCGAGCACGGTCTTGGTCTCGTCGAGTTCGGGCTCCTGCATGAGGATGCCGACCGAGTACCCCGGCGTGAGCCGGGCCTCGCCGTTGGACGGCTGGTCGAGGCCGGCCATGATCTTGAGGATCGTCGACTTTCCGGCGCCGTTCGGGCCCACGACGCCGATCTTCGCCCCCGGAAGGAACGCCATCGTGACGTCGTCGAGGATCACCTTGTCACCGACCGCCTTGCGGGCGCGGACCATCGAGTAAATGTAGTCAGCCACTGAGTTCCTCACGTCGGGGAGTGCGCGGTTCAGCCCTCCAGCCTAGCGGCCCGCGCTGACGCATCCGGTCCGGACCGTTCGCGACGGCTCGCCAGTCGATCGAGCCGGTCGCCCCGACGGGGCACCCACCCGAGCCGAGGCGCGGGTGGGGCACGAGGTCAGCGAGCGGGCTCCGGCTCGAGAGCCGAGTGCTCCTCCGCGACCACGATCTCGTCAGCATCGGCCACCTCGTGATCCGACCAGTCGGCCCCCTCCGCCCAGGTCGGCACCTCGGTTCGCGCGGACTGGTCGTCCGCGTCGGACGACTCGGCCGAAGCCTCCGCCTCGCCGTCGAGCTCGACGAGCCGCGCGCCGGTGGTCTTCGAGTACACCGCGACGCCCCAAGACAGGTCGTGGCCGATCGCGTCGGCATCGATCTCGATCGCCGTGCCGGAGCGCTCGCCGGTCTCCCACGCGCGGATGCGAAGTCGTCCGTGGACGACGATCCGCTCGCCCTTGCGCAGCGAGCGCGCGGAGTTCAGGGCGAGCTGGCGGAACGACGAGACCGTGTACCAGTTCGTCTCGCCGTCGGTCCAGGCGCCGGTGGCACGGTCGAAGAACCGTCGGGTGGAGGCCAGCCGGAAGTTGGTGATCGGCAGGCCGGTCGCGGTGACGGTGTGTCGGGGGTCGCTGCCCACGACGCCGGTGATGGTCACGAGATCTGACATGGATGCTCCTCAAGGGCTCGACGCCGCCGCGGATCGGCGGCTCGCGGCATCCGGGGTCCTCGTGCCGGAACGACCCCGGATGCCGCTCACCACAGCGTGGCTGCACCGTCGCGGCATCCGTCGGGTTCAGCGGAGCACCGTGCACGACCGCGCAGAGGCGGACGCTGGTGAGGAGGAGTCAGGCGAGGATGTAGTCCGCGTAGGAGCGTCGGATCTTGTTCACCTTCGGCAGCGCGACCGCGAGGCAGTAGCCCTGGCCCGGGTTCTTGGCGAAGAAGTCCTGGTGGTAGTCCTCCGCGGCGAAGAACTCGCCGAGCGGCTCGATGGTCGTGACCACCTCGCCCGGCCACCAATCGGCTGCGCGCGTGCGCGCCGCCTCGAACAGCTCGCGTTGCGCGTCGCCGTCGAAGAACATCGCGGACCGGTACTGCGTGCCGACATCCGCTCCCTGCCGGTTCAGCTGCGTCGGATCGTGGAGCGTGAAGAAGACGTCGAGCACGACCTCGCGCGGCAGCACCTCGGGATCGAAGTCGACGCGCACGGCCTCGGCATGGCCGGTCGCGCCGGTGCAGACGAGTTCGTAGGAGGGGTTCGGCGTCGAGCCGCCCGTGTACCCCGACACGACATCGTGCACGCCTCGGAGCGTGCGGTAGACGGCATCCAGGCACCAGAAGCAGCCGCCGGCGAGAACGAAGCTTTCCATCACGGCCATAGGCTACCGGCATGACCTTCGTCGCCTCCCCGGACCGATACGACCAGATGACCTACAACCGCATCGGGCGGAGCGGACTCAAGCTCCCGGCGCTGTCGCTCGGGCTCTGGCACAACTTCGGCCACGAACGTCCGCTCGACACGCAGCGGGCCATCGTCCGGCGCGCATTCGACCTCGGCATCACGCACTTCGACCTCGCGAACAACTACGGCCCGCCGCCCGGGAGCGCCGAGGAGAACTTCGGCCGCCTGCTCGCAACCGACCTGAAGCCCTACCGCGACGAGCTCATCGTCTCGTCGAAGGCCGGTTACCTCATGTGGGACGGCCCGTACGGCGAGTGGGGCTCGCGCAAGAACCTGCTGGCCTCGCTCGACCAGAGCCTCGGACGGCTGGGCCTCGACTACGTCGACGTGTTCTACTCGCACCGACCCGACCCCGAGACGCCGATCGAGGAGACGATGGGCGCACTCGCGCACGCCGTCCGGCAGGGCAAGGCGTTGTACGCGGGCATCTCGAACTACTCGCCCGAGCAGACCATCGCCGCAGCCGAAGCGCTCGCCGCCGAGGGCGTGCCCCTGACCATCCACCAGCCCCGCTACTCGATGTTCGACCGGCACATCGAGGACGGCCTCTTCCCGGCGCTCGACGAGGTGGGGGCCTCGGCGATCGTCTTCTCGCCGCTCGCGCAGGGCCTGCTCACCGATCGCTACCTCTCGGGCGACGTGCCCGCCGGCTCGCGCGCGGCGACCAGCCACTTCCTGCCGGCCGAGCGCATCAGCGAGGAGTACCTCGAGCGCGCACGCGCCCTCGACGCGATCGCCGAAGGCCGCGGCCAGTCGCTCGCGCAGCTCGCCCTCTCGTGGGTGCTCCGCGTGCCGCAGGTCGCCAGCGCGCTGATCGGCGCCTCCAGCGTCGCCCAGCTCGAGCAGAACGTCGCCGCGCTCGATGCGGCGCCGCTCACCGACGAGGAGATCGCCGCGATCGAACCGCACGCGGCCGACGGCACCGCCCTCGGCTGAGCGGGTGCCGCGAACCCGACGTGCCTCGGGGGCGGCGCGAGGCCCCCCGGGCCCGGTGGCTCCCGGCCCCGCCCCGCCCCCCATCCCGGCGC
>NZ_JBPSLA010000013.1:0-140305 GCF_051715505.1 Agromyces excoecariae
GGGGGGGGCCCCCCCCCCGGGGGGGGGGGGGGGGGGCCGGCGGGGGGGGGGGGGGGGCCCCCCCCCCCCCCCGCCCCGCAGCGCTAGCCTGCGCTCATGCAGTGGTGGAATGACTTCGTCGCCTGGCTCCTCTCGGACGAGAACCGTCCCGTGCTGTTCACGGCCGGCGTCGTGTTCGTCTCGGTCCTCGTCTCCGGGGTGCTCTCAGCGTGGATCGCACGGTCCGCCGTACGCGGCCTCATCCGGCAGCGCGACCGGGAGCTCCGCCGCGCCGCGATCGCGACGCTCATCGACGCCGCGACCGAGGCGTCCGTGTGGAACTCGCTCACCCCGCAGGAGCAGATCCTCGCCGACCGCGCCGTCGGCCAGGCCGACATCCAGGTCCGCCTCCTGCCGCTGCGCGGCGCCGACGTCGCCGCCGACTGGGCGGCCCACCAGTTGCACGAACTCAAGCGCGCCTCGGCGACCTTCGGCTACCAGCTCGACCCCGCGGTCGCCGAGTTCCGCGAGCGCATGCTCGAATGGCAGCGGCGCCCGTCGCGGACCCGTCGCGACTTCCGCAACGACCTCGAGCGGTGGCGCCTGCAGCGCGACGAGCCCGTGCAGGAACTCGCCGCCGAGCAGGACACCTGGGTCGCCGAGCAGCACCACGAGCGGTACACGCAGGCCCCGCTCGTCGAGGACGAGTCGACGCAACCGGTGGCGACTGCCCCGGCACCCGCGGCCGATGACGTCGCCGACGCCGACACCGACCGCCGCGCGGTCGCCCAGCGCGACTGACGCCGGCTCGACTCACCCCGGTTCGCTCGGGCCGCCTCTTCGGGCCCGCGCCTCACCCTCACCCGCGGCGGCGCGTCAGGCGCGCCACCAGCCATCGAACATCGTCACGGGCTCGGCGCGCTTGTGTCGTGTCTGCAGGAAGCGGGCCTCGATCCGCTCGGCGACCGAGTCGTCGATGTCGCGGCCCTCGAGGAAGTCGTCGATGTCGCGGTACGTCAACCCGAGGTTGGTCTCGTCGGCCTGCCCGGGATCGTGGTCGAGCAGGTCGGCCGTCGGCGTCTTCAGGTAGAGGCGATCGGGCGCACCGAGGTGCTCGAGGATGGCCCGCCCCTGGCGCTTGGTGAGCCCGGACAACGGCAGGAGGTCGGCGCCGCCGTCCCCGAACTTGGTGAAGAAGCCCGTGACGGCCTCGGCCGCGTGGTCGGTGCCGACGACGAGGAGCCCGCCCTCACCTGCGAGCGCGTACTGGGCCACCATCCGCATGCGCGCCTTGACGTTGCCCTTGCCGAAGTCGCTGACCGGACCGCCCACGGCGGCCTCGAAATCGGCCGCGAGTCCGTCGACGCCGCCCTTGATGTTGAACTCGATCGTCTCGGACGGCCTGATGAACTCGAGTGCGAGCTCGGCGTCGGCCGCATCGCGCTGCACGGCGTACGGCAGCCGGACGGCGATGAATCGCGCCGTCCGCCCCTCGGCGGAGAGCTCCTCCACCGCGAGCTGGCAGAGCCGCCCGGCGAGCGAGGAGTCCTGGCCGCCGCTGATGCCGAGGACGAGCCCGTTCGCGCCGGACGCCGCGAGGTAGGCCTTGAGGAAGTCCACGCGCCGGCGGACCTGTTCGGCCGGGTCGATGGAGGCCTCGACGTGCAGTTCTTCGATGATCCGTGCCTGGAGGTCGCGCATGCCACGACGATACGACACGCGTGTGACGGGCGGATGACGCATCCGCCGCTCGCCGGCAGCGGACGCGACGTCGGATAGCATTCCCACGACGAAGGGGGGCCTCGTGCAGGTCGACGTACCCACGCTCGTGCTCATCCCGGCGATCGCCGCACTCGCGCCCCTCGCCACCAGGACCTTCGGTCGGTGGATCGCGATCCCCGTCGTCATCTTCGAGATCGTGCTGGGCATCGTGCTCGGCCCGTCGGCGCTCGGCTGGGTGCAGCCCGACCCGTTCATCGAGCTGATCTCCGACTTCGGGCTGGCCATGCTCTTCTTCCTCGCCGGCCAGGAGATCGACTTCGAGGCCATCCGGGGTCGTCCGCTCGTCCGCGCGAGCCTCGGCTGGGCGATCTCGATCGTGCTCGGCCTCGCCGCCGGCTGGTTCGTGGACCCCGACGCCGGAGCGGTGTTCATCGGCATCGCGCTCACCTCGACTGCGCTCGGCGCGCTCCTGCCGATCCTCAGGGACGCCGGCATGCTGCGGACGCCGTTCGGCGTCTCCGTGCTCGCGATCGGCGCGGCGGGAGAGTTCCTGCCGCTCATCGCCATCTCGCTCTTCCTCTCCGGGCGGTCGCCGCTGCACGCGGCGATCGTGCTCGTCGCCTTCGCCGCGATCACCGGAGTGGCGATCTGGCGCGCGTCGAGGGGCGACGGCCGCCGACTGCACGCGGCGATCACCGCGACCCTTCATACGAGCGGGCAGTTCGCGATCCGGCTCGTCATCCTCGTCATGCTCGCGCTCGTCGGGCTCTCGATCGTGCTCGACCTCGACATGCTGCTCGGCGCGTTCGCCGCGGGGGTGATCGCCCGGCTCCTGCTCGACGGAGCGCCCGAACCGGATCGCCGCACCATCGAGGTGAAGCTCGACGGCATCGGGTTCGGCGTCTTCGTTCCGATCTTCTTCATCTACACGGGGGTCACGTTCGACGTCGAGGCGCTCGTCGAGGATGCCCGCACGCTCCTGATGCTGCCCCTCTTCACCGCGCTGCTGCTCGTCATCCGCGGCGTGCCCTCGGCGGTGCTCGCCCCGCCCGGATCGAGCGTGCGCGACCGGCTCTCGACCGGGCTGTTCGGTGCGACGGGCCTGCCGATCATCGTCGCGGTGACCACGATCGGCGTCGAGGACGGGGACATGGACTCGGGAACGGCCTCGGCGCTCGTCGGCGCGGGCCTGCTCTCGCTGCTGCTCTTCCCGCTCGTCGCGATCGCGATCGCCCGGAGCGGGTCTCGGCGCCCTCGGCAGGAATCGAACCTGCGACCAAGAGATTAGAAGGCTCCTGCTCTATCCGCTGAGCTACGAGGGCCGATCGCCACCACGATACCGCAGCGCCCCGGACGTCCCGCGGGCATGGGACGCGGTGCCGTGTCGGCGCTCGCGGCTAGACTCACCGCATGGCATCCTCGAGCGACCGACTGGTCTGGATCGACTGCGAGATGACGGGGCTCGACCTCGAGGTCGACGAACTGGTCGAGATCGCGGTCGTGATCACCGACTACGACCTCGAGCCGGTCGACGAGGGCCTCGACATCGTCATCAAGCCCGATGCGAGCGCGCTCGAGTCGATGGGCGACTTCGTGCGTGCGATGCACACGCAGTCCGGCCTCATCGAGGAGATCCCGAACGGCGTGTCCGTGGCCGACGCCGAGTACCAGGTGCTCGAGTACGTGTTGAAGCACGTTCCCGACGAGCAGCGGGCCCCGCTCGCGGGCAACTCGATCGGCACCGATCGTGCATTCATCAGCCGGTACATGCCGCGGCTCGACGCGCACCTGCACTACCGCAACGTCGACGTGTCCTCGATCAAGGAACTCGCCAAGCGCTGGTACCCGCGCGCCTACTTCAACGCTCCGGCGAAGGATGGCGGGCACCGTGCGCTCGCCGACATCCTCGAGTCGATCCGCGAACTGCAGTACTACCGTCGGGCGGTGTTCGTCGCCGATCCCGGGCCGACCAGCCAGGAACTCCAAGCCATCGCCGCCGACGTGGTCGGCGAAGGCACCGCGGTGTCAACGAGCACCTCGAACGTGGTGTAATCTCGTAGGGTTGCCGCTCGTGCGAACGAGGCGGCCATGGTGGGTATAGCTCAGTCGGTAGAGCGCCTGGTTGTGGTCCAGGAGGTCGCGGGTTCAAGCCCCGTTACTCACCCCAAATCGCCTCCAGATCGGAGCCGCTCGTGGAACTCGACGCCGAGGCGTTCGAACGGCTCGTGGTCGATGAACTCGACGAGCTGCCCGACGACATGGTCGACGGCCTCGAGAACGTCGTGTTCGTCGTCGAAGACCGCCCGGAGGACGGCTCGCTCGACCTCCTCGGGATCTACGAGGGCGTGTCGCTGACCGAACGCGACCGGTACGGCTTCGGCGAGATGCCCGACCGCATCGTGCTCTACCGCGAGCCGCTGCTCGCCATCGCCGACACGGAGGACGAACTCCGCGACGAGATCCACGTGACGCTCGTCCACGAGATCGCGCATTTCTACGGCATCGACGACGACCGGCTCCACGAGCTCGGCTGGGCGTGACCCCGGTCGCGCTAGCCTGATTCGCATGAGCCCCTCCCCCGGACGCGTCGTCGGCATCGCCGTCGGCGCGCTCGCGATCCTCGGCATCGGCGTGTATGGCCCGGCGATGCTCCTGGGTCCGCTTCCCGACGTCCAGGTCCGCGTCGACACGGAGCAGGCGACCGCACCGGCGACGACGTCGGTCGCCCTCCCCGCGGAGGACGCCTCGGCGGTCGCATTCGTCGATGACGACGGCTCCGCCTCGCTCGTCGCGGCCTCCGCCGACGACGAGCCCTCGCCGATCGGCGGTGCGGCGAAGCTCGTCACCGCGCTGGTGGTGCTCGACACGCTTCCCATCGCGACCGATGACGACGGCCCCGGGATCCGGATCGGGCCGGAGGACTACTCCGACTACCTCCGATACTCCGGCGAGGGGTCGCGGGCACTCCAGGTCTCGCCGGGCGAGACCTGGAGCGAGCGCGACGTCGTCCGCGCGGTCGTCCTCGCGTCGAGCAACAACCACGCCGACACCCTCGCGAGGTGGGCGTTCGGCAGCGTCGACGCGTACGTCGCGGCGGCCGACGAGTGGCTCGCGGAACACGACTTCGCGTCGACCTCGGTGGTGGACGCCACCGGACTCTCGGGCGGCGACGTCGGGACCGCGACGGAGCTCACGCGCCTCGCCGCGATGGTGCTCGCGGAACCCGCGCTCGGCACGATGTTCGACGGCACCTCGGGCGCCCCGACGCCGACCGACGACCGGCGGATCCCCGATGCCATCGCGCACCTCGACGGCGACGGCATCCGAGCGATCAGCCGGAGCTTCACCGACGAGGCGGCCATCACGTTCGTCTGGACCGCCGAGCTCCGCTCCGGTGACGAGCGTCGCACCATGGTCGGTGCGATGACGGGCGTCGACGACTACGACACCCTCGATCCCGCGGTGCTGGCCGCGGTCGAGGCGATGCAGGCGGCATCCGAGCCGCTCGAGGTCATCGTCGCCGGGGCGAGCTACGGCGAGGTCGCCTCGGCATGGGGCGACCGCGCGAAGCTCATCGCGACCGCGGGGCGAACGGACGCCGCCTTCGGAGCGACGGCGGAGGACGCGAGCATCGATGTCGCGCCCTTCGCGACCTCACCCGCCGGGCGTCAGGTCGGCACGGTCACGGTCGCGATCGGCGGACGCGAGGTGAGCTCGGCGCTCGAACTCGACGCGTCGATCGCCGACCCGGGTCCGATCTGGCGTCTCACCCACCCGGGCGAGCTGATCGGCGCATTCCTCGAGGGCGACTGAGTCAGTCGTTCTCCTCGTCGGATTCGACGGGGTCGGAGTCGGCG
This sequence comes from Agromyces excoecariae, assembly GCF_051715505.1. Lineage (NCBI taxonomy): Bacteria > Bacillati > Actinomycetota > Actinomycetes > Micrococcales > Microbacteriaceae > Agromyces > Agromyces excoecariae. Next base: position 5,559 of record NZ_JBPSLA010000013.1, read on the forward strand.
GCGTCGAAGCGGAAACGGACCCGGAGCTGCCCTCCGACGTCCCTCTGCTCGACGGCGTCGTACCAGAACAAGGACTCGAGCCCGTCGACGGCGGCGACCATGCCGACCCGCTTCTCCGGCTCGCCGCGGACGAGGGCCCGCTGCTCGAAGTCGCCTTCGAGCGGGCCGTCGATGAACTCCGCCACATACGTCGCATCACCCATGTGCCGAGCGTAGTCCCGGCCGCGTCCCCGGCACAGCATCCGCGCGGATCAGTCGCGCAGTCGCACCCGGATCGCCGGTCGCCGCTCCGCCCCGGACTGGCGCCGATAGCGTCGCCAGTCCGACTCCCACTCGGCCCAGAAGTCGTCGAACGCGCCGGCGTCGCGGGCGAGTGCGCGCTCGCGGCGCGTGACGTCGGGAGCGTCGACCCAGATCCGGATGGCGTCGGTCGCATCGCGGCCCGCGAGGAACGCCCCGCACCCTTCGAGGACGAGCGCTCGGCCGGGTCGCAGGCGCACGACGCGACCGGGTCGATCGGAGAGCCAATCCCACCGGTCGACCGCGCCGACGGTCCCCGCCCCGTGCGGGCGCACGAGCCGGGGACCGAGTGCGGCAGCGCCGCGGCGGAGGCCCCGCCATCCGGGAATCGCCTCGTCGACGCGCACGAGTGCGGGCGGCCACCCCGGCCATTCGGCGACCAACGCCGCCGCGAAGGTGCTCTTGCCTGCGCCGCTCGGCCCGTCGACCAGGATGAGCGGATGCCGCCGCGCACGCATGGCACGGAGCACCGCGTCGATGCCGGGGCGGAGTGCGAGCGCACCCTCGGCGTTCACGCCCACACCGGGTGGTAGGTGCCGGCCCAGACGGCACCGGCGATCGCCGCCGCCGCGACCGCGGCGGCGATCACGAGGAGCGCCGCGTCGGCTGCGCCGACGCTCGATGGACGCGCCCACGTCCGCGGCGTGTCGGCGCCGAACCCGCGCGCCTCCATCGCGGTCGCGAGCTTCGACCCGCGCCGGATCGCGAGCACGAGCAGCGCGAACGCCATCGTCGCCGCGCGGCGCACCGCACCGTGATCGCCGATCCCCCGCGCGCGCCTCGCGAGCGACATGGCGCGCCAGTCCTCGACGAAGAGTCCGACCAGGCGCGTCGCGGCCAGCGCACCGAGCACGAAGCGCGCGGGCAGCCGCCACACCTGGGCGAGCCCGTCGGCGAGGTCGGTCGGATCGACGCGGAGGAACAGGAGTGCCGCGGGCAACCCGATCGCGAGCACGCGGAGGGTCACCGCGACCGCGAGTTCGATCGATCCGTCGGTGACCTTCGCCAGCCAGAACTCCCAGTGGACGGTGCCCGACGGTCGGCCGTAGAGGAGCATGCTCATGCCGGCGAGCGGCGCGGCGACGAGCACGGGCCAGGCGCGCCGAACGAGGAGGGCGGGAGTGACGCCCGCGAGCGTGAAGAGCACGAGCTGGATGCCGAGCGCGATCGCGGCGCTCACCCAATCGACCGTGAAGAGGAGCGGAGTCGTCAGCACCATCGCCGCGGCGAGGCGCGTGGCCGGGTTCACCCGGTCGACGAAGCGCAGGGTCGGAGCGGAGGTCGTCGCTTCGGGCACGTCGATGGCACTCATGCGCGTCCGTTCCGGGCCCCGGCCGCGGAGGCCGCCGACGGCTGCGCCTCGAGTCGGAGGCGGTGCGCGCCGAGCGATGCGATGAAGGCCGCGTCGTGCGTCACGGACAACAGCGTCGTGCCCTCGCGGACGAGCTCGTGCAGCAGCCGGACGAGTTCGACCCAGCCGAGCCGGTCCTGGCCGAACGTCGGCTCGTCGAGGATCACCGCGCCCGGTCGCGTCGCGAGCACGGCGCCGACCGTGAGCCGCCGCGCCTCGCCGCCCGAGAGGGTGAACGGGTTGGCGGCGGCGAGGTGGTCGAGGCGGAGACGCTGGAGGACCTCGTCGACCCGGACATCGACCTCGGAGTGCGCGAGCCCGAGCGCGCGCGGCGCGACCGCCACCTCGTCGCGCACCGTCGCGGCGACGAACTGGTGCTCGGGCTCCTGGAAGACCGTGCCGATCCGCGAGAGCAGCTCGCGCGAGCGCCAGCGGACCGGCGCGTCCCCGATCCCGCGCGCGAGCCGCGGTGCCGCGACGACGCGCCCCTCGCGCGGCGCGAGCAGTCCCCCCAGCGTCAGCGCGAGCGTCGACTTGCCTGCGCCGTTCGGCCCCGTGAGCACCGTGGAGGATGCCTCCGGAACCACGAGGTCGAGCCCGTCGTGCAGCAGGGCGCCGCGCGGGCGCCCGATGGCGAGCGCCTCGGTCGAGAGGGCGGGGCCGGCGCCGCGCGGGGCGGCATCCGCTTCGGGCACCTCGAGCGGCACGCCCGGAACCCACACTCCGGCCGCCGCGAGCGCCTCGCGCCGGGACTCGAGCACGACCGACGGCGACCCGTCGGCGAGCAGCCGACCATCGGCGCCGAGGACGACCGCACGGTCGACGAGGTCGAGCCACACATCGACCCGGTGCTCGACGACGACCAGCGTCGCGCCGGTCCGATCGAGCACCCGCGCGACCGCGTCCCGGACCTCGGCGACGCCGGCGGGATCGAGGTTCGCGGTGGGTTCGTCGAGCAGGAGCAGGCCGGGACGCATCGCGATCGCGCCGGCGAGCGCCATCCGCTGCTTCTGGCCGCCCGACAACCGCGACGTGGGGTGGTCGAGCGGCAGGCCGAGTCCGACCGCCTCGATCGCCTCGCCCACGCGCGCCCAGATCTCCTCGCGCGGGATTCCGAGGTTCTCGCAGCCGAACGCGACGTCGTCGCCGACGCGCGCGAGGATCACCTGGGAATCGGGGTCCTGCAGCACGAGTCCGGCACGGCCGCGCGCATCGGCCGGCGGCCGGCCGTCGAGCAGCAGGCGGCCGTGGTGCTCGCCTTCGTCGTCGCCGCCGAGCACGCCCGCCAGCCCGTGCAGCAGGGTGGACTTGCCCGACCCCGAGGGACCGAGCAGGAGCACCCGCTCCCCCGGGTGGATGCGGAGGTCGATGCCCTGCAGCGCCGAACGTCGGCGGCCCGCGTGCCGCCAGCCCCACCCCGTGGCCTCCACGCGGGCGGGGCCGACGGCCTCCGGTGCACCGTGCACGGGTCAGACCCGCCCGGTCACGTCCCGTCCGGCGCCGAACCGGCCGAGCGCGCCGGTCGCGGCCAGCGCGCGGACCACGATCCACCCGAGGAGCCCTGCGAGGACGGCGCCGGAGACCACCACGGTGCCGAAGTAGAGCGCGAGGAACTCGGCCGACTTCTGCAGGTTGCCCGAGAGGAACAGCTCGAGGACCCAGGCCGCGGCACCCGCCGCCGCCCCTGCGAGCATCGCGGTGACGACGCCGAACCGGCGGTAGCCGGTCGCGAGGAAGACCAGTTCGGCGCCGAGGCCCTGCGCGAGGCCGGAGTAGATCGTCTCGATGCCCCACTGGTTGCCGACGAGCGCCGAGACGATCGCCGCCAGGAGCTCGACGTAGAGCGCGGCGCCCGGCTTGCGGATGATGAGCCCACCGAGCACGCCGCCGATCAGCCAGATGCCGACCGCGACGCCGCCGAGACCCGGGGTGAGGGCGTCGGCGGCGCTGAACCACGCGTACCCGACGTTGTTCCAGAAGAGGAAGACCAGTCCCGTCGCGACGCCGATCACGCTCGCGACGACGATGTCGACGACCCGCCAGCGGGTGCTGCGGGATGCCGCAGGCTCGCGCTCGCCGCTGGTGCCGGCCGTGGGGTTCTGGTCGGTGGATGTCTCGTGCACTGTCGTGCCCTTTCGTCTCATGGAAAGCGGCACGGGAATTGAGATGGATGCCCTCCCTGCGCTGGCATGACCCAGATCAGGTTCGACGGTCGAAGGTTGGAGAACCTTCCTCTCAGCCCGGCTCACCGGACTCCCGTGTTCGAGCACGAGTATACGCGCGCCGCGAGGGCCCCGATCGTCCGTGACGCTGGGAGCCCTCGCGAGGGGTGGGCGGATGCCGCGGCCGTCGCTACTTCTTCAGCGCGCGGATCACCATCCGCAGCGCCTTCCCGGTGACGACGACGAGCGGGATCGAGACGATGAGGAGACCGAGGACGTTCGGTTCGAAGCGGACGTCGCCGCCGCGACCGACGTAGGCGCCGAGCGGCACCGACCATCCGCCGCCACCGCCGCCCGAGCCCTCATTCTGCTCGTCGTCGGTGCCGGCACCTCCGCCGAACCCGTAGGCGCCGAGCGCCACCGGCACGACCTCAGCACCGCCGATCTCGACCTTGTCGGCGTAGGAGGTGCGGACGCCGACGCCGGCGACCTTGTCTGCGAGCTCGAGAACGAAATCAGCCATGCGGCCACGCTACCGGCGCGACCCGGCGCCCGGAAGGGCGTTGACGGATGCCGGAACGCCACGTTCACACGCCGGTGCATCGCGTTCGGCCGACCGCTCGCGTCACCAGAACGAACGCGGCCCCTGGGGCGGCTCCTCGTCGGCCGGAGCATCGCGGACGGTCGGCGCCGCCGACTCCGCGGCGGGCCGGACCAGGGCCGCGGGGCGGACGGCGCCGCGACCGAACCGGCGGACGACCTCGTCGATCGTCCGCTCGGCGTCGCGCCACTCCTCATCCGGGTCCCAGAGCGGCGCACCGTCTCCGGCGGGGCGCAGGTGCTCGGCGCGCACGCCGATGAGCCGGACGCGGCGCCCGTCGCCGACGAGGTCGCCGAGCGGCACCAGCGCCTCCTCGTAGATCCGCCGGGCGACGTCGGTCGGCTCCGCGAGCGTGCGAGACCGAGTGACCGTCGTGAAGTCGCCGTACCTGAGCTTCAGCGTGACCGTTCGTGCGAGCATTCCCGCGCGACGCAGGCGGACGCCGACATCGGTCGCCAGGCGCAGCAGTTCGCGTGCGATCTCGTCGTGTGCGACGAGATCGTGGTGGAACGTCGTCTCGTGCCCGATGCTCTTCTCGACGCGTCGCGTCTCGACGTCGCGCGGGTCGATCCCGTTCGCGAGTCGGGTCAGGCGGGACGCGAGCGCCGGACCGACCGCCCGGGCGAGCGCCTCCTCGGGCATCTCGGCCACGTCGCCGACGGTGCGGAGGCCGAGCTTCAGGAGCGACTCCTCGGTCACGCGACCGACGCCCCACAGCGCCGAGACGGGCAGCGGGTGCAGGAACGCGGTCGTCTCGGCGGCGGGCACGACGAGCATGCCGTCGGGCTTGGCGCGCGATGAGGCGACCTTCGCGACGTACTTGCTCGCGGCGACCCCGACCGAGCAGGTGAGGCCGGTCTCGTCGCGCACGCGTCGGCGGATCGTCCAGGCGATCTCGGCAGGGCTGCCGTGCAGGCGCCGTGCCCCCGACACGTCGAGGAACGCCTCGTCGATCGACAGCGGCTCGACGAGGGGCGTGAGCTCGCGGAAGATCGTCATCACCCGCTCCGAGTACTCGGAGTAGCGACGGTAGTCGCCGCGGAGCACGATCGCATTCGGGCACCGCTGCAGCGCGACCGACATCGGCATCGCCGAGTTCACGCCGAAGCGCCGGGCCTCGTAGCTCGCGGCCGCGACGACGCCGCGACCGGCGGTGCCGCCGACGAGCACCGGCTTGCCGCGGAGCTCGGGACGGCTCAGCAGCTCGACGGACACGAAGAACGCATCCATGTCGACGTGCAGGATCGGGGTCGCCGAGTCGTCGACCGGCCCGGTCGTCACCTGCCTGGACGAGCCGTCCTGCTTGCTCACTCCGCGACCCTAGCGCTCGCCGCCGACACCCGGGTCAGAACCCGAAGTCGCCGAAGTCGCCGCCGCCCGAGTCGCCACCGCCGAAGTCGCCGAAGCCGCCCCAGTCGCCGCCCGCATCGCCTGCGCCGGCGGCGTCGACCGATCCGGCATCGACGCCCGGGTCAGCCCCGGCGTCGGCCCCGGCCTCGGCGCCGCCATCCGTCGCACCGGACGCGTCGAACGCCGACGGATCGGGCAGGAACGACTGCGCGATCGCCGAGCCGATCACGACGCCGGCGATCGTGCCGAGCATCGAGCTGCCGACCATCGACCCGAACGACGGACCAGCGCCGCGGACGCCGGCGCTCGACCCGTTCGCCGGCCCGCCCTGGGCGCCGGCGCTCGACCCGTTCGCCGGCCCGCCCTGGGCGCCGGCGAACGCGCGTTCCATCGACCCCGGCTGACGCAGCTCCTGCCGCGTCGCCGCGCGCGCGAGCGCGCTCGGGTCGTCTGAGACGATCCGCTCCCCCTCGGGCGCCTGCTCGGCGAGGGAGCGGAACACCTGCTGCCGCTGCTCGGGCGTGAGCTTCGCGAACGCCTCGGCGTGCACCGCCTCGATCGACTCGGGCGGTGCGGTGCGCAGCAGGTAGCGGTAGCGCTCGACCGCGAGCTCGTCCTCGCTCGGGCGGCGCGCCTGCGGCACGGGCGGCGCCGGTCGTGGGGTGCGGTCGTCCGTGCCGAAGAGCCGGTCCAGGAATCCCATGTGTCCTCGCAAGTGGGTCGGGGAGGTTCAGGCTGGTGGCGCCCGCCACGAGCGGGCTGTGAGACGACGGATGCCGCGGCGTCATCCCGCGCGCCGCGGCATCCGTCGACGGGGTCGACCTAGCTGTCGGCGGCCGCCCGCTCGAGCACGAGCTCGCGCACACGGGCCGCGTCGGCCTTGCCCTGCATGGCCTTCATGACCGCGCCGATGACCGCGCCCGCGGCCTGCACCTTGCCGTCGCGGATCTTGGCGAGCACGTCGGGCTGGGCGGCGAGCGCCTCGTCGATCGCGGCGATGAGCGCACCGTCGTCGGAGACGACCGCGAGGCCGCGAGCGTCGACGATCTCGCGCGGCGAGCCCTCGCCGGCGACGACGCCCTCGAGCACCTGGCGGGCCAGGCGGTCGGTGAGCGTGCCCTCCTCGACGAGCGCCGCCAACTCGGCGACGTGCGCCGGCTCGGCGAGGCCCGCGGCATCCGCGCCCTGCGCGTTCGCGAGACGGGTGAGCTCGCCCGTCCACCACTTGCGGGCGGCGGCGGGGGTCGCACCCGCGTCGATGGTCGCGGCGACCTCGTTCAGGAGCCCGCCGTTCGCGACGTCCTGGAACTCGAGGTCGGTGAAGCCCCACTCCGCCTTCAGGCGGCGGCGACGCGCCGCGGGCGGCTCGGGCAGTGCGGCGCGGAGTTCCTCGATCACCGCGGGGTCGGGCACGACCGGGAGCAGGTCGGGCTCGGGGAAGTACCGGTAGTCGTCGGCGTCGGACTTCGGACGGCCGGGGCTCGTCGTGCCGGTGTCCTCGTGCCAGTGCCGGGTCTCCTGCGTGATCGAGCCGCCGTCGGCGAGGATCGCCGCCTGGCGCTGGATCTCGTATCGGACCGCCCGCTCGACCGAGCGCATCGAGTTGACGTTCTTCGTCTCGGTGCGCGTGCCGAACTTCTCCTGGCCCTTCGGACGGAGCGAGACGTTCGCGTCGCAGCGGAGGTTGCCCCGCTCCATGCGCGCCTCGGAGATGCCGAGGGAGAGGACGATGTCGCGGATCGTCGCGACGTACGCGCGGGCGAGCGCCGGGGCATCCGCCCCGGCCCCCACGATCGGCTTCGTCACGATCTCGACGAGCGGGACGCCCGCCCGGTTGTAGTCGACGAGCGAGTACTCGGCGCCGTGGATGCGACCCGTCGAGCCGACGTGCGTGAGCTTGCCGGCGTCCTCCTCCATGTGGGCGCGCTCGATGGCGACCTCGAAGGTGCGGCCGTTCTCGAGCTCGACCTCGACCGAGCCCTCGAACGCGATCGGCTCGTCGTACTGGGAGATCTGGTAGTTCTTGCCGAGGTCGGGGTAGAAGTAGTTCTTCCGCGCGAACCGGCTCGAGGGCGCGATCCCGCAGCCCAGGGCGAGCCCGAGCGAGATCGAGTACCGCACCGCCGTGGCGTTGACGGCCGGGAGCGAGCCCGGCAGGCCCATGTCGACCGGCGCGACGAGCGTGTTCGGCTCAGCGCCGTGGAACTCGTCGTTGGCCGGGTTCGGCGCCGACGAGAACATCTTCGTCTTCGTGTTGAGTTCGACGTGCACCTCGAGGCCGATCACCGGCTCGAAGCGTTCGAGTGCCTCGTCGAAGTCCATCAGTGCCGCGCGCGCCATCAGACCACGCCCTCCTCGGTCGCCATGAGTTGGTGGGTGGACAGGTCGGGCGCCTGTGCGAGCAGCGGGCCGCCCCATCGGTCGACGAGGATCGCCTCGAGGGCTCCGCCGACGTTGTACAGGCGGGCGTCCTCGCGCGCCGGCGCCAGGAACTGGATGCCGACCGGCAGGCCATCCTCCGGCGCGAGGCCGGTGGGCACCGAGATCCCGGGCACGCCGGCGAGGTTCGCGGGGATCGTGGCGACGTCGTTGAGGTACATCGACAGCGGATCGTCGAGCTTCTCGCCGAGCTTGAAGGCCGTTGTCGGGGCCGTGGGCGTCGCGAGCACGTCGACCTGCGCGAAGGCGGCGTCGAAGTCCTGCTGCACGAGCGTGCGGACCTTCTGGGCGCTGCCGTAGTAGGCGTCGTAGTAGCCGGCGGACAGGGCGTAGGTGCCGAGGATGATGCGCCGCTTGACCTCGGGCCCGAAGCCCGCCTCGCGAGTGGCCGCCATGACCTCCTCGACCGTACCGCCGCCCTCGGGGACGACGCGGAGGCCGAAGCGGACCGAGTCGAACTTCGCGAGGTTGGAGGACGCCTCGGCGGGCAGGATCAGGTAATACGCGGCGATCGCGTACTCGAAGTTCGGGGCGCTCACCTCGACGATCTCCGCGCCGTTGGCGGCGAGCAGCTCGAGCGACTCGTGGAAGCGCTGGCGGACGCCGGCCTGGAAGCCGTCGGAGTCGAGCTCCTTCACGACGCCGATGCGGAGGCCCGAGACATCCGCCCGGCGAACCGCGTCGGCCATCGACGGCCACGCGTCGGGGATCGAGGTCTGGTCGTGCGGGTCGTGACCGGCGATGACGTCGTGCAGCAGCGCCGCGTCGAGCACGGTGCGGCTCACCGGGCCGACCTGGTCGAGCGACGAGGCGAGCGCGATCGATCCGTACCGGCTGACGCCGCCGTAGGTGGGCTTGGTGCCCACGGTTCCGGTGACGTGCGCGGGCTGGCGGATCGAGCCGCCGGTGTCGCTGCCGAGCGCGAGCGGCGCCTCGAAGGCCGCGACCGCCGCGGCCGAGCCGCCGCCGGAACCTCCGGGGATGCGATCGAGGTCCCACGGGTTGTGGGTGGGGCCGTACGCGGAGTGCTCGGTCGACGAGCCCATGGCGAACTCGTCCATGTTGGTCTTGCCGAGCGGCACCATGCCGGCCTCACGGACCTTGCGCACCGGCGTCGCGTCGTACGGGGGGATCCAGCCCTCGAGGATGCGCGAGCCCGACGTCGACGGCATGCCCTCGGTGACGAGCACGTCCTTGATCGCGATCGGCACGCCGGCGAGCGGGCCGAGCTCCTCGCCGGCCGCGCGACGGCGGTCGACGTCGGCGGCGGTCTCGAGGGCCTCGGCGTTGACGTGCAGGAACGCGTGCACCGCGCCGTCGACGGCCGCGATGCGGTCGAGGTGGGCCTTGGTCGCCTCGACGGACGAGACCTCGCCGGAGGCGAGCTTCGCGGCGAGGTCGGCGGCGCTCAGCCGGATCAGGTCGCTCACTGCTCCTCCCCCAGGATCGCCGAGACCACGAAGCGCGTGCCGTCGTGCTCGGGCGCCCCCGAGAGCGCCTGCTCGACGCTCAGCACGTCGGTCGGCACGTCCTCCCGAAGCGGGTTGTGCAGGGGGATCGGGTGGCTCGTGGGCACCACGTCGGGCGTGGCCACCTCGCTCACCTTCTCGACCGCCTGCATGATCTGGCCGAGTTCCGTCGTGAGGTGCTCGATCTCTTCCTCGGTGAGCGCGATGCGTGCGAGGTTCGCGAGATGCGCGACCTGCTCGGCGCTGATTTCAGACATGCTGCTCCGTCGTCCGGGAATGGGGATGCAGCGATTCTATCGAGGCGCGCCGAACAGGCCGACGCCGTACCTCTGCAGCAACTCGTACGCGTCGCCATAGGTCTGCGGTTCGCTCTCGCCGTCGCCGTACTTCGCGATGAGGAGGCCGAGCAGGCCCTTCGCGGGCGGGCTGAGCGGGGCCGTGCGACGCGCGTCGCCCGGATGCGGCGGGTCGGCCTCGGGGTTCGGGGGCGTGTACTGCGGTGTCGTGGCCGGCCACGTGAGCGGATGCCTCGGCGTCTCGAGGGTCACGGCGTTCCCGATGGTCGGCGCTCCGTCGTCCCGATCGGTGAGCGGGTCGAGGCCGTGCGCTGCGCACAGCGTGGCGATGATCGAGCCGTGGTGCATCTGGTCGTGGATGACGGTGCCCTCGGCCGTGTACGCCGAGATCGCGATGGCGGGGACGCGGCATCCGAGTCGGTCGAACGTGAAGCCCATCTCGCCCGCGCCGTCGTCGGCGCTCGGCGGCGTCGCGGCGGGCGGCGGCACGTGATCGTACGTGCCGCCGTGCTCGTCGAAGGTGACGAGGAGCATGGTGTTCATCGCATTCGAGCCGGAGTCCGCCGCGCTCTCGCGGATCGCGGAGTAGATCGCGTGGATGAGGGCCTCGCCGGCCCGCACGTCGGAGATCGCTCCGTCGGCCACCTCGTCGCCGTCGACGTCGGACTCGCGAAGCCAGCCGACCGGCGGGTGGAAGTCGTTGTGGTCGAAGATCATGCGCGGTTCGACGAAGCTGTACGGCGGCAGCTTGCCGTCGGCGACGTCGCTCCAGAACTGGGACATCGGCGCGAAGTGGGCGGTGCGCCAGAACGGCTCGAGCGCCGGGGCGTGGATCACGCCGGTCATCGACACGAGCTGGAGGTCGTCGAAGTAGATCCGCCAGTCGAGGCCCGCGTCGTCGAGCCGGTTGAAGATCGTGGGACTGGCGACGGCGTCGAGCCACTTGCGGTAGCCGCCGTCGCCGCGGTTGGTGACGAACCCGTGCGAGGTCGAGGCGTGGAAGAAGGACCGATTGCAGAACGTCTGGGACGGCACCGCGCAGTGCCAGGCGTCGTAGACCGCGAACCCTCTCGCGAGCGTCGAGAGGACGGGGAGCATCTCGGACGAGAACGAGCCCATGATCTGGCGGATGTCGCGGTGCTCGGGGTCACGACGACGGTGCTCGACGTGGTTCGCGTAGTCGATGACGAACCCGTCCATGCTCGGCGTCGCGCCGGCATCCGGGGCGTTGAACGGGGCCGTCATGTCGTCGATCTCGGCGGTCGCGTTCGAGGCGGGCCTGATGGTGCCGAACAGCTGCGTGTTGACGTGCGGGTACTCCTCGCCCGGGTCGGGATCGGGGCGCCGCATGATCGCGTCGGTCGGGCCGTCGTAGACGTGGGCGGGGATGCGCTCGCCATCGGCGGTCGAGTTCGCGAAGTCGCCGAACGCGAGTCCGTCGAACCTCGCCCCGTCGGGAAGCTCATCGGGGTCGTAGAGCCAACCGAGGAGGTTGTCGAACGAACGGTTCTCGCCCATGACGACGACGAGATGGTCGAAGCCCGGCTTCGCGCGGGTCGGCGGCGCCGACGGCAGTGGGGCGAGCCCGGCCGCGCCCGCCTCGACGCCGGCCGAGTGGCCCGCCGAGGCGGCGATCGCGGCGGCTCCCCCGCCGGCGACGATGGCGCTCGCGCCGGCCACGCCCCCGTACCGCAGGAAGTCGCGGCGCGTGGTTCCGGCGGCGTCGTCCGGCCGCTCGGAGCCGGAAGGCTCGTCGTGATCCCCCGCCTGCACCGGCCCTCCTCACTCACCCGACGAGCGCGTCGGGTCCTTCCGTCACCAGGATCGCGAACTGCGCGGCGTCGATGACTCGAACGCCGAGCTCCTCGGCCTTCGCGAGCTTCGATCCGGCGCCCGGGCCGGCCGCCACGAAGTCGGTCTTCTTCGACACGCTCGAGGCCGCCTTCCCGCCCGCCGCGATGATGGCCTCCTGCGCCCCCTCGCGCGTGAAGCCCTCGAGGCTCCCGGTGGCGACCACGGTGAGCCCCGCGAGCACGCCGCCCGCCTCCGCAGCACGCCCGGGACCGGGGTGGCCGGGCGTCGTGAACTGCACGCCGGCGGCCTGCCACCGATCGACAATCTCCTGGTGCCAGTCGACGCCGAACCACTCGACGAGCGAGTCGGCGAGGATCCCGCCGACTCCCTCGACCTCCGCGAGTTCCTCGCGGCTCGCGGCTCGGATCGCGTCGAGCGAACCGAAGTGGTCGGCGAGCGCGCGCGCCGCGACCGGGCCGACGTGGCGGACGTTGAGCGAGACGAGGATCCGCCAGAGCGGCTTGGTCTTCGCCTTCTCGAGCTCGGAGAGGAGCTTCGAGGCTGCCTCGGACGGGAGCAGTTCGCGGTGATCCTTGCGGATTCCGGCCGCTCGCCGTTCGGCGGCGGACATCTGCTCGCTGCCGGGCGGGTAGGTGATCCGGACCTTCTGGAAGGGTGCTCGTCGAACCTCCTCGCCGGTCACGGGGTCGGTTCGCGGTTCGCCGGTCTCGGCGTCGCGGACGATGACCTCGATCGGGACGAGTTCGTCGACCGTGAGGTCGAAGAGCCCCGCCTCGGTCACGAGGGGCGGCGTCGACGGGACGACGGGCTGGGTGAGCGCGGCGGCCGTGACCTCGCCCAGCGCCTCGATGTCGAGTGCGCCCCGCGAGCCGATGTGCTCGACCCGGCCGCGCACCTGCGCCGGGCAGCTGCGCGCGTTCGGACAGCGGAGGTCGATGTCGCCCTCCTTCGCGGGGCGCAACGGCGTCCCGCATTCGGGGCAGCGCTCCGGCATGCGCCACTCGCGCTCGGTGCCGTCGCGGAGCTCCTCGACCGCGCCGAGGATCTCGGGGATGACGTCGCCCGCCTTGCGCAGCACCACCGTGTCGCCGATCAGGACGCCCTTGGCCTTCACGACCTCCTGGTTGTGGAGCGTCGCCTGCTCGACCGTGCTCCCCTGGACCTTCACCGGCGCCATGACCGCGTACGGCGTCGCGCGACCCGTGCGGCCCACGCCGACGCGGATGTCGAGGAGCTTCGTGTGCACCTCCTCCGGCGGGTACTTGTACGCGATCGCCCACCTCGGCGCGCGACTCGTCGCACCGAGTTCGTCGTGCAGCGCCAGTTCGTCGATCTTCACGACGATGCCGTCGATCTCGTGCTCGACGTCGTGACGGTGCTCGCCGCGATCGGCGATGAACGCGGTGACCGCGTCGATCGTGTCGAGCACCCGCGAGTGCGGGGACACGGGAAGGCCCCATCCGGCGAGCAGCCCGTAGATCTCGGACTGGCTCGACACGGGCGGGTCCTGCCACGCGCCCATGCCGTGGAGGTACAGCGCGAGACGGCCGAGTCGATCGCGCATGAGGTCGAGCTGCTGGGGCGTCTTGTTCTCGCGTCGCTGCCGCAGGCTGCCCGCTGCGGTGTTGCGGGCGTTCGCGAACTCGGGGAATCGCGTGGGGATCGCCTCCTCCGCACGCCCCTTCGCCCGCTGCTCGGCCGCGAACTCGGCCTGAAGCGCGTGCTGGCGCTCGTTGAGCGCCTCGAAGTCGTCGGAACGCAGGAAGACCTCGCCGCGGACCTCGAAGAACTCGGGGAACCCGGTGCCGTCGAGCCGCGTCGGGATGGCGGGGATGAACTCGACGTTCTCGGTGATGTCCTCGCCCACGCGACCGTCGCCCCGCGTCGTCGCGGTCTCGAGCACGCCGTCGCGATAGGCGAGGCTGATCGCGAGTCCGTCGATCTTGAGTTCGGAGAGCCAGTGGACCGGCCGCCCTGCGGCGGCCTGCGCCTTCGTCGCCCACTCGGCGAACTCGTCGAGGCTGAACACGTTGTCGAGGCTCAGCATCCGCTCGGCGTGTTCGTGCGAGGGGAAGCCGGCGGAGACGAGCGCCGCACCGACCTGCTGCGTCGGGCTGTCCTGACCGGCCAGTTCCGGGAACGCCCGCTCGAGGGCCTCGAGCCGGTGGAAGTCGGCGTCGTACTCGGCGTCGCTGACGAGGCTCACGCCCTCGGAGTAGTACGTCGTCCGGTACCGATCGATGCGCTCGCGGAGCGCCTCGGACTCGATGCGGGCGTCGTCGAACTCGGTGGGGATGTCGCTCACGGAGTCATCCTAGAAGCCACCGCCGACGTCGCCGCAGCGGAGTGCGGCGCGCGGCGCGATGTGCCGGTGGCGGCTCGCGGGGACGCGGATCGGGGCGCGCGGATCCCCGCGCGCCCCGATCGTCGTGGAACCTCCCGACTACGCGCCGAACCCGGCGGCGTCGACCTTCCGGTGGTAGCGGGTGCCCGCCTTGCCCCCGAGGACCGCGCCGCCGAGCGTGACGACGACGAGGAGCACCAGCGTGACGATGCCGGCCACCGTGAGCTCGCCCTCGTTGACGGGGATGCGCGGGAACGTGTTGAGCGTCGCGAGCACGTCGTACCGGGTGCCGGCGAGCGCGGCGAGCGCCGCGCCGACGACCGCCATCACGATCGCCCAGAGCCAGACCGCGACGCCCTGCTTCAGCCCGTTGAAGCGAGCCATCCGCCCGGCGACGTAGCCGCCTGCGAAGTACGCGACGAACAGCGCGACCAGCAGCGCGATCGCGCCGACGACGCCGATCGTCTGCGGGTCCTCCGCGACGGCGTCGTCGACGGCGGCTCCGACGTTGCCGAGGCCGAGTGCGGCGCCCGTGCCGGCGAGGAATGCGGTCAGGAGTGCGCCGAGGCCGAGCGCGGTGAGCCAGCCGAAGAACGCGGCGCCGAACTTGATGCCGCCGAACCGCTCGCGCTCCCGGTCGATGACGGCCGCCCGCACCGCCGGGTCGGCGACCGGGCGCTCGTCCTCCGGGCGGCGGCGGTCGGCCGGGACGGCGTCCGCGCGCTCAGATGCCGCGGCGCGCTCGTCGACCTTGCGGTCGTAGGCCGCCGTCCGCGAGTCAGCCGTCCGGTCGGCGTCCGTCCGGTCGGCGGCCGTGGCCTCCCGGTCGTCGCGGATGCCGTCGCCGTCGGCGTCGACGCGCCGGTCGGTCGGCGTCGTTCCCGTGCGCGGGTCGCGGTTCGCATCGTGTCCGGGTCGGTCGGTGGAGGTGCTCATGGTGTGGTCCCTCTCGTCGTCTCGTCGCCGCAGGGGGATGCCCCTCGGCGCGCCTGCGACC
This sequence comes from Agromyces excoecariae, assembly GCF_051715505.1. Taxonomy (NCBI): domain Bacteria; kingdom Bacillati; phylum Actinomycetota; class Actinomycetes; order Micrococcales; family Microbacteriaceae; genus Agromyces; species Agromyces excoecariae. Next base: position 20,683 of record NZ_JBPSLA010000013.1, read on the forward strand.
CTACGCGGGGTGCGAAGCGGGCGAGGAGGCCTTGACAAACGCCCGGATGGCGCGCTCGCGCCGTCCAGCGAACGCCCAGCGGTCGCTCAGGCGTCGATGGGGACGGCGCTGACGGTGCGGTCGATCGTGCACTGGCCGAGCACGCGCGTGCCGACGTAGACGACCGCCGTCTGGCCGGGGGCGACGCCGTCGAGGGGCGTGCCCGGCGTGATCACGAGCTCGGCGGAGCCGGAGGCATCCGTCGCCACCCTCGCGACCGCGGGCACCGGGTCGGCGTGCGCCCGGATCTGCACCTCGCAGTCGAAGGCGTCGCCGTCGGCGACGACGAGGCCGGATGCCACGGGGTCGGCGCCCGCCCACGAGAACCGGGACCCGGCGACCTCGGCGACCGCGAGCGCCTCCTTCGGGCCGACGACGACCGTCCGCTCCTTGGGCCGCACCTCGAGCACGAACCGCGGCTTGCCGTCGGCGGCCGGGGTGCCGAGCCGGAGCCCGCGGCGCTGCCCGACCGTGTACGCGTGCGCGCCCTCGTGCGCGCCGACGACCTCGCCCGACCGGTCGACGATGTCGCCGGGCGCGGTGCCGACCTTCTCGGCGAGCCAGCCCTTCGTGTCGCCGTCGGAGATGAAGCAGATGTCGTACGAATCGGGCTTCTGCGCGACCGAGAGGCCGCGCCGCGCGGCCTCCTCGCGGACGAGCTGCTTGGAGGGCGTGTCGCCGAGCGGGAAGTACGCGTGCGCGAGCTGCTCGGCCGTGAGCACGCCCAGCACGTACGACTGGTCCTTGGCCTCCGCGCTCGCGCGGTGAAGCTCGCGGCGACCCGCGGCATCCGTCGTGATCTTCGCGTAGTGCCCCGTGGCGACCGCGTCGAAGCCGAGCGCGAGGGCCTTCTCGAGCAGGGCGGCGAACTTGATGCGCTCGTTGCAGCGCATGCACGGGTTGGGGGTGCGGCCCGCGGCGTACTCGGCGATGAAGTCGTCGACGACGTCGGCCTTGAAGCGCTCGGAGAAGTCCCACACGTAGTACGGGATGCCGAGGACGTTCGCGGCGCGCTGCGCGTCCATCGAGTCCTCGATCGTGCAGCAGCCGCGGCTGCCCGTGCGGAGGGTGCCCGGCATGCGGCTGAGCGCGAGGTGCACGCCGACCACGTCGTGGCCCGCCTCGACGGCGCGCGCGGCCGCGACGGCGCTGTCGACGCCGCCGCTCATCGCTGCCAGGACCCGCATGGGCTCCAGTCTACGAAACGGCCCCTGAGCGGATGCCGCACCCGGAGGTCCGACGCGTCGCCGCGACGATAGCGTTGGCGGATGCAGGTGACGGACCACCGACTGCGCGAACGCCCCCGGCGTCGAGCTCGTCCGCGGAGGCGCGGGTGACTCCCGCGCCGGCGCCGTCGTGGGAGACGTATCGGAGGTCGATCGGCGACCGGTCGACGATGTTCGCCGCGATCGCCTCGACCTGGGATGTCGAGGCGGCGCTCTATCCCGGCTCCTACCTCGACCTCTCGCCGTCCACGGCGATCCCGTCGGTCACGTACGTCGACACCGACCGCCGCGCCGCGCGCTTCTTCGCCGACTCAGACCTCTTCCGCGCGGAGCTCGCCCGCGCGGAGCTCGCGCATCCGACGACGCGCGCATCGGCGGCCCGGGTCGAGTTCCTGCGGGCCGACTACACCACGCCCCTGCCGCTCGAGGACGGCGCGTTCGACCTGCTCGTCTCCCTCTACGCGGGCCCGGTCTGGGACCACTGCCGGCGCCATCTCCGCGCGCACGGCCTGCTGCTGGCGAACACGAGCCATGGCGATGCCTGCCTCGCCGCGCTGGATCCCGATCTCGAGCTGGTCGCGGCCGTGCACCACCGCGACGACCGGTATCGCCTCGACACGCGCGGGTTGGACGGCTACCTCGTGCCGAGGAATCCCGCCGCCGCCGACCGCGACCTCATCCGACGCAGCGGTCGCGGAATCGCCTACACCCGCCCGGCGTTCGCGTACCTGTTCCGGCTCCTGCCGTAGCGCCGGCGCCGCCGGGAGTCAGCGGTCGAAGCTCGTGACCCGGTCGGCCATGCCGGCTCGGGTCGCCCGCTCGACGGCGGCGGGGAGCGCTTCGAGGAACGCGTCGACGTCGGCACCGGTCGTGGTGCGCCCCAGCGTGATCCGCAGGGCACCGCGCGCCTCCGGCTCGGTGCGGCCCATCGCGAGCAGCACGTGCGAGGGTTCGGGCACGCCGGCCTGGCACGCCGAGCCGGTCGAGACGGCCACGCCCGCGGCATCCAGCAGGAACAGCAGCGAATCGCCTTCGCATCCGGGGAAGGAGAAGTGCGCGTTGCCGGGCAGCCTCCCGGCGGGATCGGGGTCGCCCGAGAGCCGCGCGTGGGGGGCGGCCGCCGCCACTCCCGCGACGAGCCGATCCCGCAGGCGCGACATCCGTTCGTCCTCGGCCGCCGACCGCTCGGTCGTCGCGCGGGCGGCCGCCGCGAACCCGGCCGCCGCGGCGACGTCCTGCGTGCCCGACCGGATGCGTCGCTGCTGGCCGCCGCCGTGCAGGAGCGGCTCGATACGGGTCGACCGGTCGAGCACGAGCGCGCCGATCCCGACCGGCCCGCCGATCTTGTGCGCCGAGACGCTGATCGCCACCAGCCCGGCGCCGGATGGCGCAGCGGTCTCGCGACGGATGGCACGGAGGTCGATCGGCACGTGGCCGTATGCGGCGATCGCGTCGACGTGGAGTGGCACGCCCGCCCGCGCGCAGAGCTCGGCGACCTCCCGCACCGGCTCGATCGTGCCGACCTCGTTGTTCGCCCAGAGCATCGTGACGAGGGCGACGGATGCCGCGTCGCGGTCCAGCTCCGCGGCGAGCGCGTCGATCCGCAGCCGCCCGAGTGCGTCGAGGGGCAGCTCGACGACCTCGGCGCCCTCCATCGCCGCGAGCCACTCGACCGTGTCGATCGTCGCGTGGTGCTCGCCGCCCGGCATGAGGATCCGACGGGCGGACGCCTCGGCCCTGCGCCGCCAGAAGAGGCCCTTGATCGCGAGGTTCACGGCCTCGGTCCCGCTGCCGGTGAACACGACCTCGACGGGATCGGCTCCGAGCGTCGCGGCGACCTCCTCGCGCGACTCCTCGAGTCGTCGCTTCGCCTGCTGGCCCGTGCTGTGGATCGAGGCCGGGTTGCCCGCGAGCCGCAGCGCGTCCGTGATCGCGTCGATCGCCTCGGGCCGCAGCGGCGTCGTGGCGGCGTGGTCGAGGTACACGGGGTCGCGGCGGGGCATCGAGCACCTCCTGACCGGGAACCGGTTCCCCACGAACTACTGTAGTTCGCATGTCTCCGGCCGATCCGCTCCACGACCTGGGCGTGCGCACCGGACCGGGCGGCGGCACGATCCGCGTCTGGTCCGAGCACGCGACCTCCGTGGACCTCGAGGTGTTCGGCGCCGAAGACCTGGACTGGGCGGTCGAGCGCGTGCCGCTCGAACGCGACGTGCACGGCGTGTGGCACGGGGCATCCGCCGCCCTCGTGCCCGGCGCCCGCTACGGTCTCCGGGTCGACGGGCCGGCGGGGCTCGAGCACGCCTTCAACCCGGCGCACACGCTCCTGGATCCGTGGGCGCGCGGCCTGCAGGCCGCCGCGGACGGTTCGTGGCGCGGCGTCGTGGTCGACACCCTGGGATCGGAGGGCTTCGACTGGGGCGGCGTCGGCAAGCCGCACGTGCCGCTCGACCTCACCGTCGTCTACGAGGCGCACCCGAAGGGGTTCAGCCGCCTGAACGAGCGCATCCCCGAGCCGCTGCGGGGCACCTACGCCGGGCTCGCGCACGACGCGTCGCTCGAGTACCTGACCGGACTCGGTGTGACGACGGTCGAACTCCTGCCGGTGCAGGCGTTCGTGGCGGAGGAGCGCCTCGTCCGCCAGGGGCAGGTCAACTACTGGGGCTACAACACGCTCGGGTTCTTCGCGCCGCACGCCCCGTACGCGAGCGCCGCGGCGCAGGCCGCCGGGCCGTCGGCGGTGCGGCGGGAGTTCGCGGGCATGGTCAAGCGCCTGCACGAGGCCGGCCTCGAGGTCGTGCTCGACGTCGTCTACAACCACACCGCGGAGGAGGGCCGGCAGGGTCCGACCTACAGCTTCCGCGGCATCGACAACTCATCGTACTACCGTCACGACGCCCACGGGCGCTACGTGGACACGACGGGCTGCGGCAACACGCTCGACTTCGGCCACGACGCGCCCATGCGGCTCGTGCTCGACTCGCTGCGCTACTGGGCCGGGGAACTGCAGGTCGACGGCTTCCGCCTCGACCTCGCGGCGACGCTCGGCCGCGACGCCCTCGGCGCCTACTCCCCCGAGCATCCGCTGCTCGCCGCCATGCTCGCCGACCCCGTGATCGGCGCGGGCAAGCTCATCGCCGAGCCGTGGGACGTCGGGCCGTTCGGGTGGCAGACCGGCAACTTCGCGCCCGGCTTCAGCGAGTGGAACGACCGCTACCGCGACCGCATGCGCGACTTCTGGCTCGGCGACCTGCGCCGCGAGCGCCACGGCGAGCACGGCAGCGGCATCGGCCGCTTCGCGACCCGGCTCGCGGGCTCGTCCAACACGTTCGCCGCCGAACGGGGGCCGCTCGCGAGCCTGAACTTCATCACCGCGCACGACGGCTTCACGCTCGCCGACCTCACCGCCTACGACGTCAAGCACAACCTCGGCAACGGCGAGCACAACCGCGACGGCGCCGACCACAACAACTCCTACAACCACGGCGTGGAGGGCCCCACGGACGACCCGGGCATCGCCGACGGGCGCCGCCGCAGCATCCGGAACCTGCTCGGGACCCTGCTGCTCTCCGCGGGCGTGCCCATGCTCACCGCGGGCGACGAGTACGGGCGCAGCCAGCGCGGCAACAACAACGCGTACTGCCATGACTCCGAGCTGACCTGGCTCAGGTGGTCGGCCGACGAGCGCGACTCCGCCCTCGAGGCGACCACGCGTCACCTGCTGCGGCTGCGCCGCGAGCACCCGGCGCTGCGACCGGTCCGCTACGGCCGCTTCGGCGAGCGCGTGCCGAGCGCGTCGCAGATGGACTGGTACAACGCGGCCGGAGAGACCATGACGATCGAGCACTGGCACGACCCGTCGCAGCGGACCCTGCAGTTCCTCGCGGCCTCGACGCCCGAGTTCGAGGGGTTCAACCGCATCCTCCTCGTCGTCCACGCCTCGGAGCGCGAGGTCGAGGTGCTGCTGCCCGAGCACCCCGGCGTCGACGACTACGAACTGCTGTGGGACTCCGCACTCGACGAGCCCGGCGGCGAGCTCGGCGCTCGGTTCGAGCCGGGAACCCGCCTCGCGATGACGCCGCAGTCGATGCGGCTGTTCCGCGCGTCGGGCGATCCGGCACCGGTGCTGGTGGATGCCGCGGCCGGCTCGCTCGGCGCGGGCGCCGACGAGGCCGACGTCGCGAGCGACGGGCGGCAGGCCGATGCCTCGGCCGACGGGCGCCGCGCCGACCTCGACCCGATGGAATCGACGACCTGATGGCGAAGCGAGCGGATGCCTCGGCCGGCACGCCGGCGACCCTCGCGCTGACGCGCGCGGGCATCCGCTACACGGCGCATCCGTACGAGCACGACCCGCGAGCGGGCGCGTACGGCCTCGAAGCGGCGCAGAAGCTCGGGATCGAGCCCGAGCGCGTCTTCAAGACGCTCCTCGCGAACGTCGACGGCGCGCTCGCGGTGGGCATCGTCCCGGTCGCCGACCAGCTCGACCTCAAGGCGCTCGCCACGGCGCTCGGCGGCAAGCGCGCCGAGATGGCCGACCCCTCGCTCGCGGAGCGGAAGACCGGCTACGTCGTCGGCGGTATCAGCCCGATCGGGCAGAAGGTCTCGCTGCCGACCGTGCTCGACGAGACCGCGATCCTGTTCGAGACGATCCTCGTCTCGGGCGGGCGACGGGGCCTCGACCTCGAGCTCGCGCCCCAGGACCTCCTCGCGGTCACCTCCGGCCGCTGCGCCCCGATCGCGCGGGCCCGCTGATGGCGTTCGTCGTCGCGTTCCTCGAGTGGAGCGCGGCCGTCGGCATCGTGCTGTGCATCCCGTTGCTCATCCGGGCGTGGCGGGCGGAGCTGCTCCGAGGCGACGACCCGCAGTTCCGGGCGACGGGAGTGTTCCCGCGACTCGTCCGCTCGCTTCGTCGCGACCGCTGAGGCGCGGCCGCGCGGCCGGCTCAGCCGGCGGCGGAGACGAGTCCCAGCTCGGCCGGCGAGACGAGCAGCGGATGCCGCGGCACGACTCGCACGGTGTACCCGAACGCGCCGGCCCGGTCGAGCCTGACGGCGCCCGTGTACACGCAGGTCGCCGCATCGGTCGTGGACGCGCCGTCGGGCACGAGCTCGGCGGCTCGGGCGTCGTCGATGCGGTCGTCGCCGTGCGAGTGGCCGTAGACGACCTCGACCGACACGTCATCCTCCGTCAGCGCGCCCAGCGCGACGTGCGCGCGGAGGTGGAGTTCGTCGCCGACGTGCGGAGTCGACTCGAGCCCGCCGGACTCGACGTGCGCCACCTGCACACCGGGCCATGCGGCGCGCACGCGCGCACCCCATGCGGCGAGCTCGCGCGCGGGCTTGGCCCCCTCGGCCCCGACGACGGCGGCGTGCTCGGCCGCCGGACGGTACAGCCGCTCGACGTACTCGCGCACCATGCGGTCGGCGCCGAGTTCGGGCGAGAGGTTCGCGAGCGTGCGTCGCACGCGCCCCATCCACTCGGTCGGCACGCCGTCGCGGTCGCGGTCGTAGAACAGTCGCGTGATGCGGTGCTCGATGAGGTCGTAGAGGGCGGATGCCTCGAGCCGGTCGCGCTCGCCCTGGTCGCCCGCCGCGTCCGCCGTGGGGATCACCCAGCCGTGGTCGTCGGCGGCGTACTCAGCCCACCACCCGTCGAGGATCGAGAGGTTGAGCGCGCCGTTCATCGCGGCCTTCATGCCCGACGTGCCGCACGCCTCGAGCGGGCGGAGCGGGTTGTTCATCCAGACGTCGCAGCCCGGGTAGAGCAGCTGGGCCATGCCGATGTCGTAGTCGGGCAGGAACACGATGCGCTCGCGGAGCTCCGGCCGCTGCGCGAACTGCACGAGTCGCTGGATGAGGCGCTTGCCCTCGTCGTCGGCCGGGTGCGCCTTGCCGGCGATCACGAACTGCACCGGACGGTCGGGGTTCGTGAGGATCGCCGCGAAGCGCTCGGGGTCCTCCAGCATCAGCGTGAGCCGCTTGTACGTCGGCACGCGGCGCGCGAAGCCGATCGTGAGCACGTCGGGGTCGAGCACGCGGCGCACCCAGTCGGGGGCGACGGCTCCGCCGTGCTGGTCGGCCCATGCGCCCGCGAGTCGCCGTCTGGCGTCCTCCACGAGCTGGAGTCGCATGCCGCGCTTGACGCCCCAGAGCTCGGCGTCGCTCACTGCGGCGCTCAGCCAGTCCGCGTGCTCGGTGTCGCCGGTGCCGAGCCGCTCCTCGGCGAGCGCGAGCAGGGCCGGGTCGGTCCACGTCGGCCCGTGGACGCCGTTGGTGACCGAGGTGATCGGCACGTCATCCGCGTCGAAGCCGGGCCACAGGTCGCCGAACATGCGACGGCTGACCTCGCCGTGCAGCTTCGACACGCCGTTGGCGCGCTGGGCCAGCCGGAGCCCCATCATCGCCATGTTGAACGCGCTGTCCTCGGCGGGCACGCCCGGCTCGAGCCCGAGCGGGAGCGCATCCGCGGAATCGATTCCGGGGAGCAGCCCCGACTCGAGGTAGCTGGCGACGAGCGCCCGGTCGAAGCGGTCGATGCCCGCGGGCACGGGCGTGTGGGTCGTGAAGACGGTGCCGGCGCGCACGAGCTGGAGCGCCTCGGCGAACGAGAGGCCGTCGCCGATGCAGGCCGAGATGCGCTCGAGCCCGAGGAAGCCCGCATGGCCCTCGTTCATGTGGAACACGTCGGGGAAGTGCCGGCCGGTGAGCCCGCTCCACGCGCGGAGCGCGCGCACGCCGCCGATGCCGAGCAGCAGTTCCTGCTGGAGGCGATGCTCTCCCCCGCCGCCGTAGAGCCGGTCGGTGACCTGGCGGAGGTCGTCGTCGTTGGCGGGGATGTCGGTGTCGAGCAGCAGCAGCGGCACCCGCCCCACCGCCGCCTGCCACACGCGCGCGTGCAGGCTGCGACCGCCGGGCACCGCGAGGGTCACCTGCACCGGAGTGCCGTCCGCGCGGCGCAGCACCGAGAGCGGCAGACCGTCGGGATCGAGCGCCGGGTATCGCTCCTGCTGCCAGCCGTCGGGCGCGATCGCCTGCGAGAAGTACCCCGCCTTGTAGAACAGGCCGACCGCCACCAGCGGAACCCCCAGGTCGGAGGCGGCCTTGAGGTGGTCGCCGGCGAGGATCCCGAGGCCGCCCGAGTACTGCGGCAGCGCCTCGGTGATCCCGAACTCCGGTGAGAAGTACGCGACCGTCCTCGGCGTCTCCGCGCCGAGCGACTGGTACCAGCGCGGCTCCGACACGTAGCCGCGGAGCTCGTCGCGCTCGCGCTCGGCCCAGCCGATGAAGCCGTCGTCGCCCGCGAGCTCGTCGAGGCGACGGGCGTCGACGTCGCCGAGGAAGGCGATCGGATCGCGCCCCGAGCGGCGCCAGCCCGCCGGGTCGATGTGCTCGAAGAGGCGACGCGTCGGCTCGTGCCACGACCAGCGGAGGTTCGCGGCGAGTTCCTCGAGCGCGCCCAGCTGGGGCGGTACGACGGCGCGGACGGTGAACTTGCGGATGGGCTTCACGGGGTCAACCCTACGCAGCACCGTGTGTCCGTGAGATGAACGGACCCCGCAGCGCCGACGGCGGCGCGCAAGACCACGCGACCCGGTGTCGATCCAGCGGCATCCGCGCTACGGTCGGAACGTGACGAGCCGCCCAGTTCGAGCCGGCCGGATCCCCGTGACCCGGCTCACGCCCGCCCTGCCCGATCCGCGATGGAACCCGAAGGCGTTCTCCGGGGAGGTGGTCCCGTTCCGCGCCACGGTGTTCCGAGAGGGGCACGACCTGGTGGGCGCGATGCTCGTGCTCACGAGCCCGTCGGGCGTCAGGCAGCGGCACCGCATGACGGCGGGTGCCGCCGGCACCGACCGCTGGGAGGCGAAGGCACGGCTCGACGAGCTCGGCACGTGGCGCTGGCGTGTGACGGGATTCGGCGACGAGATCGGCACGTGGGTGCACGACGCCGAGCTGAAGATCGACGCGGGGGTCGACGTCGAGCTGATGTACGAGATCGGCGCGCGCCTCGCCGAGCGCGCGGCGAAGGAGGCCGGCCGGCCGGCCGCCGTGCGCAAGCGGCTCCGGGCGTACGCCGCCGCGCTCCGCGATGCGGGGGCCGCGCCATCCGCTCGTCGCGCACTGCTCGAGGATCCGGTGCTCGAGGAGTTCCGCTCCCGGCCGCTCGCGCGACTCACGACCGACTCGGAGGAGCACGAGATCCTCGTCGAGCGGCGGCGCGCCGGCGTGGGCTCGTGGTACGAGTTCTTCCCGCGTTCGGAGGGCGCACGGCAGCTGAAGAAGGACGGCTCGTGGAAGTCGGGCACGTTCCGCACCGCCCAGCGCCGGCTCGACGGCGTCGCGGCGATGGGCTTCGACGTCGTCTACCTGCCGCCGATCCACCCGATCGGCTTCGCCTTCCGCAAGGGCCCGAACAACACGTTGACGCCCGGCCCGTTCGACCCCGGCTCGCCGTGGGCGATCGGTGCGGCGACCGGCGGCCACGATGCGATCCATCCCGACCTCGGCACGCTCGCCGACTTCCGGGCCTTCGTACGGCGAGCCGCAGCACTCGGCATCGAGATCGCGCTCGACCTGGCCCTGCAGGCCTCTCCCGACCACCCGTGGGTGACCGAGCATCCGGAGTGGTTCACGACGCTTCCCGACGGGACGATCGCGTACGCGGAGAACCCGCCGAAGAAGTACCAGGACATCTACCCCGTCAACTTCGACGACGACTTCGAGGGCCTGGTCGGCGAGGTCACCCGCATCGTCCGGCATTGGATGAAGCAGGGCGTGCGCATCTTCCGCGTCGACAACCCGCACACCAAGCCCCTGATGTTCTGGGAGCGGCTGATCGGCGACATCAACGCGACCGACCCCGACGTGGTCTTCCTCGCCGAGGCGTTCACGCGTCCCGCGATGATGCAGGCGCTGGCGATGGTCGGCTTCCAGCAGTCGTACTCCTACTTCACGTGGCGCAACACCAAGTCCGAGCTCGAGGAGTTCCTCACGAGCGTCTCGCAGGACACGGCCGACTTCATGCGCCCGAACCTGTTCGTGAACACGCCCGACATCCTCACCGAGTACCTCCAGTTCGGTGGGCCGGCGGCGTTCACGGTGCGTGCGACCATCGCCGCGACCGCCGGGGCGACGTGGGGGGTGTACTCCGGCTTCGAGCTGTTCGAATCGATCGCGCGACCCGGCGCCGAAGAGGCCATCGACAACGAGAAGTACGAGTACAAGCCACGCGACTTCGCCAAGGCCGAGGCCGACGGCACCTCGCTCGCCCTCTACCTCGGGATCCTGAACCGCATCCGGGCCGATCATCCGGCGCTCGGCCAGCTCCGGAACATCCGCTTCCACTACAGCGACGACGACTCGGTGCTCGTGTACTCCAAGCACCTCGAGGGCCGGTTCATCGAGGGACACGGCCCCGACGACCACGACACGATCCTCGTGGTCGCGAACGTCGACCCGCACTCCGTGCGCGAGACGACCGTGCACCTCGACCTGCCCGTCATCGACCTGCCCGAGGGCGGCGTCTTCGAAGTCGAGGACCTCGTGACCGGCGACCGCTGGGAGTGGGGCGAACACAACTACGTGCGGCTGGATGCGTTCACGCAACCGGTCCACATCCTCCGAGTGATTCGAGGCGCGCAATGACCGACACGACCCCCGTCCATGCACCGTCGGTCCCCGACGACCTCCTCCTCGCCGTCGCCGAGGGACGCCATCACGACCCGCACCAGGTGCTCGGACAGCACGGGTTCGATTCGCCCGCCGAGAGCGGCGCGCACACGGTGATCCGCGTGCGACGGCCGCTCGCGGCGTCGGTCGACGCCCTGCTCGACGACGGGGGTGAACTCCCGCTCGCGCATGTCGGCCACGGCATCTGGGCGGGTGCCGGAATGTTCGGCCCGACCGGCTATCGCGTGCGAGCCAGGTACGACGACGGGACCGAATGGACCGCCGACGACCCCTATCGCTACGCGCCGACCATCGGAGAGCTCGACCTGCACCTCATCGAGGAGGGCCGGCACGAGGAGCTCTGGACCGTGCTCGGTGCGCATCACCGCGAGTACCCCTCGGCCACGGGGCCGCTCCGCGGCGTCTCGTTCACCGTGTGGGCGCCGCGCGCCCGCGCGGTGCGCGTCGTGGGCGACTTCAACCACTGGGACGGCCTCGGCCACGCCATGCGGAACATGGGCTCGAGCGGCGTCTGGGAGCTCTTCGTGCCCGATGTCGAACCCGGTGCGGCGTACAAGTTCGAGATCCTCGCCCAGTCGGGCGAGTGGCTGATGAAGGCCGACCCGATGGCCCGTCGCGCCGAGATCGCGCCCGCGACCGCATCGGTGGTTGCGACCAGCGGGCACGACTGGGACGACGGCGAGTGGATGTCGGGGCGGGCGCACCGCAACCCGCACGAGCTGCCCATGAGCATCTACGAGCTCCACCTCGGCTCGTGGCGCCCCGGCAAGGGGTACCGCGACATCGCCGACGAGCTCATCGAGTACCTGCAGTGGCTCGGCTACACGCACGTCGAGTTCCTGCCGCTCGCGGAGCATCCGTTCGGCGGCTCGTGGGGCTACCAGGTCACCGGCTACTACGCGATCACGAGCCGGTTCGGCTCCCCCGACGACCTCAAGTACCTGATCGACCGACTGCACCAGGCGGGCATCGGCGTGATCATGGACTGGGTGCCCGGGCACTTCCCGAAGGACGAGTGGGCGCTCGCCCGCTTCGACGGGGAACCGCTCTACGAGCACCCCGACCCGCGCCGCGGCGAGCAGAAGGACTGGGGCACGCTCGTCTTCGACTACGGCAACCCGCGCGTGCGGAACTTCCTCGTCGCGAACGCGCTGTTCTGGCTCGAGGAGATGCACATCGACGGCCTCCGGGTGGACGCCGTGGCATCCATGCTCTACCTCGACTACTCGCGCGAGGAGGGCGAGTGGCTGCCGAACTGGTACGGCGGGCGCGAGCACCTCGAGGCGATCGGCTTCCTGCAGGAGGCGACCGCGACGGCGTACAAGCGCAACCCCGGCATCGTGATGATCGCCGAGGAGTCCACGAGTTGGCCCGGCGTCACTGCCACGACCTCATCCGGCGGCCTCGGCTTCGGCTACAAGTGGAACATGGGGTGGATGCACGACACCCTGCAGTACATCCAGCGCGACCCGATGTACCGCTCGCACCATCACGGCGAGCTCACGTTCTCGTTCCTGTACACCTTCAGCGAGCACTTCATCCTGCCGATCAGCCACGACGAGGTCGTGCACGGCAAGGGCTCGCTCGTCCGCAAGATGCCGGGCGACCACTGGCAGCAGCTGGCGAACACGCGCGCCTACCTCGCGTACATGTGGGCGCACCCGGGCAAGCAGCTGCTGTTCATGGGGCAGGAGTTCGGGCAGCTCTCCGAGTGGAGCGAGGAACGCGGCCTCGACTGGTGGATCCTCGACCAGCCGAGCCACCGGCAGCTCGCGGAGCTCGTCGGTCGGCTCAACCGCACCTACGCCGAGACGCCTGCGCTCTGGCAGCTCGACGACGATTCGGCCGGCTTCGATTGGGTCGAGGGCGGCGCAGCCGACATGAACGTGATCGCGTTCCTCCGCTACGACCGGGATCGTCGGCCGCTGCTGTGCATCGTCAACTTCGCGGGGAACCCGCATGAGGGCGTGCGCTTCGGCCTGCCGTTCGCCGGCCGCTGGCGCGAGGTGCTCAACACGGATGCCGCGGAGTTCGGCGGGTCGGGGGTCGGAAACCTCGGTGGAGTGGACGCGACCGACGAGCCGTGGGCGGGCAAGCCGGCGTCGGCGGTGTTCACCCTTCCGCCGCTCGGGGCGCTCTGGTTCCAGCCCGCGTGACGTCGGTGTGACCCGCGGTGGTCGGGTCGCGCCGGCCGACCGGGCGCGAGACCGGCCGCCTAGTAGAGCAGCATCGCGAGCCGGCGCCGCGCCGCGGCCACGCGCGGGTCGTCCACGCCGACCACCTGGAACAGCTCGAGCAGTCGCTCGCGCACCCGATTCCTCCCGTCGCCGTCGAGCGTCGGGAAGAGGTCGAGCAACCGGGCGAACGCGTCGTCGACGTGTCCGCCCGAGAGGTCGAGGTCGGCGACGTCGAGCTGCGCGTCGAGCTCCGCGGGTGAGGTCGCCGCCCGGTTCCTGATCTCGTCGAGGGTCTTGCCCTGCAGCCGCCCGAGGAGGTTCGCCTGCGCGAGTCCGGCGACGGCCAGGTCGTCGCGCGGGTCCTGCGCGATCGCGGTGCGGTAGGCGGATGCCGCCGCGTCGAAGTCGCCACGGCTGATCGCGTCGAACGCCTCCTGGTGCAGCGGTGGGAGCGGCTCGTCGACGGGCTCCTCCGGTGCATCCCCGCCCGCGGCATCGTCGTCGGCCGAGGGCACGCGCCCCGTCACGCCGTTGCGCTCGGCGACCTCGAGCAGCTGGTCGAACACCTGGTCGACGACCTCGTCGGGCTGCACGCCCTGGAACAGCGGAACCGGCTGTCCGGCGACGAGTGCGACCACCGTCGGGATCGCCTGCGCCTGCAGCGCCTGCACGAGCTGCGGGCTGCGGTCGGCGTCGGCGGGGGCGAGCACGAGTCGCCCCTCGCGCGCGTTCACGAGTCGCTCGAGCGATGCGACCAACTGCGTGGACTGCTCGCTCCACGACGCCCACAGGGCGAGGACGACGGGAACCGAGCGCGAGAGCTCGAGCACCTGGCCGAAGCTCTGGTCGTCGACCGCGGCGACGTAGCCGGTCGGACCTCCGCCGTCGGGCGTCGCGGCCGAGGCATCCGTCGTCCGGCGCTCGTCGCGGTGGACGAGCGAGGACAGGTCGACCGCGCCGCGCAGGCTCGCGGGCTCGTGGGGCGGGAACGCGTTCGTCACTTGACCTCCGATGCGCCGATCAGGGATTCGGACCAGCCCAGCAGTCGGATCTGCTCATCGGATCCGACCGCCGGGACGTAGAACATGAGCTGGATGCCGATGACGCGCTGGACGCCCTTGGCGCTCTTGTCGTCGAAGCCGGAGAGCGCGGCGCCGGGCTGGCCCTCCTTGAAGCCGATGGTGCCGCCGTCGTTCGGCGTGACCTTCTCGGTCTGCGTGATCGAGACCGTCACGAGTGCGCCGGAGTCGTTCGTGGCGAGCGCGACCGTCGGGCTGTCGCCCGGTTGGTTCGAGAATGCGACGTCGGCGGTGTCGGGAAGGTCGTCGGCGATGGTCTTCTGCCCCTCGACGCCGAGCTGCTGCCGGATGACATCACCCTCGGGGTCGAAGAACTGGGCGTACTCCGATTCGTCGCCCTTCAGCAGCACGTCGGCGTAGGCCGGCGCCACCTGTCCGGTCGGCATCACGAGGCCCTTGAACTCGGGGTTGATCGGCGGCGCACCGATGGAGGCCGGCGCGACCTCGGGCACGTCGGCGTCGGGAACGAGCGCCGTCGCATAGAGGACCTTGTAGTTCTCGCGCGGGGACTCCTGGCGCAGGACCAGGGCGGTCGGGGCGATGGTCTCGTCGTCGTTGTTCTTGGCGATCGTGAGCACGGTCCTCGGCCAGCCGGTCGCCTGCTGCGGAAGGGTCAGGGTCAGCGGCGCGGCGGGGATCGCGGGCAGTGCCGCCTGGTCGGGCAGCGACTTGCGGATCGCGTAGTTCGCCTTCCGCGCCTCGTACGCGGGGCCCGTGAACCGCTCGGCCAGTTGCTCTGCGTCGGCTGCGGCGTCCACCTCGGTCGTGAAGACCGCGACACGACGCATGATGCGTTCCATCTGGGGCACCGTCACGGCCGGCACCACCGCCGGCGCCGCCGGCTCAGCCGGCTCGGCTGCTTCGCCGTCGCCCTCCGCCGCAGTCTCGACCGGGGTGGCCGGGGCGGTCGTCTCGGGCGCCGACGACAGGTCGGGCCAGTAGTCCGAGGAGCAGGCCGACAGGGCGATGGCCGGTACGAGGAGCACCGGCAGGAGCACGATGCGCTTCGCGCGGCCGGCCGAGCGGCTCGGGCCGGCCGAGCCGAGCGAGGCGCGCTGCGACCGGGGCGGACGAGGTGCGCGCATGAGCTTGCCCCTCGGGCCCTTCGGGAGGTTGCGTCGCGGTCCACGGGACCGCCGGTGCGCCAGGACGCCGGAGATGACGAGGATGATGCCGATGAGGAAGAGCAGCGCGCCGCCGGCGATCAGCGGGCCGGCCCAAGGCGTGGCGTTGTCGAGCGGCCAGGCGACGACGATGCGACCCGGCGCGGGGGCCGTGCCGTCTGACGAGACCAGGACCGTGATCCCCTCGGGCACGTCGACCGTGGTGGTCAGGGTGCGGTCGCCGGTGAACTCGTCGAGCCAGAGGTCGCTGCCGGCCGGCGACGCCGCGGGGTCGGGCTCCGCCTCGGCGGCCTCGGGGTCATCCGTCGCCGCCGGCTCGTCGGTCGTCGGGGCAACCGGGGTGTTGTCGTCGACGGGCTGCGCCACGACCACCTCGCTCGTGAACTCGCCGGCCTCGCCGTCGTAGCCGACCGACACGTAAGGGTCGTCGCCGATCCAGCTCAAGACGTCGTCGGTGCGCCCGTACGCCAGATGCACGGGGCCGCCGCCGGAGACCGTGATGGTCTGCTTCCCGGGGTTCGCTGCGAGCGCCTCCGGCGTGAGCACCGTGTAGCTCGCCTGGTTCTCGACCACCGTTCCGAGCGACACCTTGTCGGGCTCGAGGAAGACGGTTCGTTGGGCGATGCCGATGCCGACCAGCACGGCGGCAGCAGCGAACGCCAGAATGGCGAGGACGAAGCGCACTCGGGTTACCTCCAGGCCGCCCGCGGCGGCATCCGACAAAGACACCCCACACTACCGACGCAGTCTGGGAGTCTCCTAACCGATGTCTGGGTGACATCGGCCTCCAAGCGGCCGGCGCCGGGCCGTATGATCAGAGGCGACCCGCGCGCCCCCACAACCCCCCACAACGCGGGACACGGACCCCGGAGGAAGAATTGGCCGTCGAAGAGACCGAGTTCACGCAGGTGTTCCGCGGATACGACAAGGACGAGGTCGACCGCAGCATCAACCAGCTCCGCCGCGAGATCATCTCGGCGAACAACGCGTCCGGCGACGTGCAGAAGGAGAACAAGCGCCTTCTCGCTCGCATCGAGGAGCTCACCGCCGAGCTCGAGGAGGTCGGCAGCCCGACGTTCTCCGGCCTCGGCACGAAGCTCGAGAACACGCTGCGCGTCGCCGAGGAGCAGTCGACGCGCCTGATCGCCCAGGCCGACATCGATGCCGAGAAGCTGCGACGCGCGGCCGAGGACGAGGCGCACCTCATGCGTTCGGACGCGCACGAGCTCGCCGAGCGGACGCTGAGCGAGGCGCGCGCGCAGGCGAACCGCCTGCTCGAGAACGCGCGCGCCGAGGCCGACGACATGGTCGCCCGCGCGCACGAGTCGAGCGAGCAGGTGCGCGACGACGCCAACCGCGATGCGGCGTCGATCCGGGGAACGGCGTCGACCGAGGCAGCCGAGGCCCGCGCGACCGCGAAGCGCGAGTCGGCGGCCGTCGTCGCCGAGGCGGAGCGGAAGGCCGCGGAGATGCTGGTCGCCGCCAACACCGAGGCGAACGAGGCACGTGCCGCGGCGGCAGGACTCCAGGAGGAGACCGAGCAGACCCGCGCGGAGGTCGCGGTCGAGCTCGACCAGAAGCGTGCGGAGCTCGCCAAGGAGACCGAGCAGGCCCGTATCGACCTCGCCGCGGAGACCGAGCAGGCCCGTCTCGACCTCGAGCGCGAGAGCGCCGAGGCGCGTGCCGCGCTCGACGCCGAGATCGAGGAGAGCCGTGCCGCGCTCGCGCACGAGCTCGAGCAGGCGCGCACCGACCTCGACCGCGAGCTCGAGGCCGACCGCGTGAAGCTCGCGCAGGAGCGCGAGCAGGTCGCGGTCGACCTGGAGCGCGAGTCGGAGACCGCCCGCCTCAAGCTGCAGCACGAGCTCGACCGCATCCGTGCCAAGCACGCCGCCGAGCTCGAGCAGATGCGAGCCGACCTCGCCCTCGAGCAGGAGCAGGCGCGCGCGGACTTCGAGGCCGAGGCGGAGCAGGCGCGTATCGACCTCGACAACCAGCTGACCTCGATGAAGAAGAAGACGACGCACGAGGTCGACCGGATGCGGCGCGAGATCGAGCGTGCCCGCATGGACCTCGACGTCGAGCTCGCGACCAAGCGCGACGAGGCCGAGCAGGAGCTCCTCGCGGCCCAGCAGCAGGCCGCCGACCAGACCAAGAAGTTCCTCGAGGACTCCAACGCCGAGCTCGCCGAGGCCGTCGCCCGCACCTCGGAGGCCCGCGCCGAGGCCGAGCGCCTCGAGACCGAGGCACGGACCGAGATCGCCGACGCCCGCGACCGGGCCGACGAGGAGGCGCGCGAGCGCGTCGCCGCGGCGCACTCGCAGGCACGCAAGCTCATCGCCGACGCCGAGGAGCGCACGCGCGCCCTCGTGGCGGACGCCGAGGATCGCCTGGCCCAGATTAGGATCGAGCGAGACGCCGTCGCCGGCTACTTCGAGAGCCTGCGCGGCGTGCTGACCCAGGCGGAGCAGGTGGCGAACAAGTAGCGCGAGACGAAGGAGCGCGGGGATTGAAGATCCAGAACGCGTTCCGCATCGCGCTCGTCGGCACGCTCGGCGTCGGCACCGGACTCCTCATCCTGTCCGCGGTATCGAGCCTGTCGACGATCCTCACCTACATCGGAGCAGCACTGTTCCTGGCCCTCGGCCTCGGGCCCCCCGGGCGCGGGCCCGCGCGCCGGGGGCGTCCGCGTTGGGGCGCCCTCCGGCACGTCCTCGCCGGGGTCGCGGCGGTCGTCGCCGCGCTGCTCATCGCGGTGATCCCGATCATCGTCGACCAGGTCGCCGAGCTCATCGCGCAGATCCCGGGGATCATCGCGCAGATCAACCGCGTGGACTGGATCGCGTGGCTGCAGGAGCAGTTCCCCCTGCTCCTCATCGACGAGATCAGCCAGCAGGCGGGCGCAGCGCTCACCGACTTCTTCACCAACCCGAACCGGCTGAGCGAGCTGCTGGGCGGCGTCTGGGCGGTCGCGATCGCGATCGGCGGCGGGGTGTTCGCGGTGATCGTGGTCGCGGTCCTCACGATCTACTTCACGGCGTCGCTCGATGCGATGAAGCGGGCCACGTACCAGCTCATCCCCGCCTCGCGCCGCGCACGGTTCGCCGACCTGACGGAGCAGATCACGCAGTCCGTCGGCCGCTACGTCATCGGGCAGGTCTCGCTCGCGGCCGTCAACGGCTTCCTGAGCTTCACGTTCCTCTCGATCATCCGGGCGCCGTTCCCCGCCGTGCTCGCCTTCATCGCGTTCCTGTTCTCGCTCGTGCCCCTCGTGGGCACGCTCACGGGTTCCGTGATCATCGTGCTGCTCTGCCTCATCCCGGGGCTCGGGTCGCCGCTCACCGCGCTCGTCGCGGCCATCTACTACCTGGTCTACATGCAGGTCGAGGCGTACGTGCTCTCACCGCGCATCATGAGTCGTGCGGTCAAGGTGCCCGGGGCGCTCGTCGTCGTCGCCGCGCTCGCGGGCGGGGCACTGCTCGGGATCCTCGGGGCGCTCGTGGCGATCCCGATCGCCGCAGCGATCCTGCTCATCATCAAGCAGGTGGTCATCCCCCGCCAGAACGAACGCTGACCGGCGACGGAGCGCGGACGCGGCGGCGCCGTGCCGCCTCAGGCCTCCGGCGTCGAGACGGATGCCGTGGGCCACTCGGTCGGCAGCGGCAGCGCCGCGGGGTTCACCGCCCGCACGATCTCGTCCAGCACACGGCGCGTCTGCGACTCCCCCACCCAGAGGTGCTTGCCGCCCTCGACGTCGATGCGCGTCAGGTTCGGCAGTCCGGCGAACCGCTCGGCCGCATCGGCGGGCTTGAGGTAGTCGTCGTGCTCGGGGATCAGTGCCACGACGGGCACCGGCGCGGAGCGCCACCGAGCGAGCTCCTCGTCGCTGGTTCGGTGCAGCGGCGGCGAGAGCAGGATCGCGCCCGCGATGCCGTGCTCGAGCCCGTACTTCAGGGCCAGCTCGGTCCCGAACGACCAGCCGACGAGCCAGGGGTTCGGCAGGCTCCGTTCCGCGACGAAGCGCATCGCTGCGGCGACATCCGCTCGCTCGCTGACGCCGTGGCCGAACTCGCCGTCGCTCGTGCCGCGCACCGAACTGGTGCCGCGCGTGTTGAAGCGGAGCACCGCCAGGTCGGCGAGGGCGGGCAGTCGAGCTGCGGCCTTCCGCAGGATGTGCGAGTCCATGAATCCGCCGGCGGTGGGCAGCGGATGCAGCGTCACGAGCGTCGCCACCGGGGCCCGGTCGAGCGGCATCGCGAGCTCGCCGACGAGGCGAAGCCCGTCGTCGGTGCGGAGCTCGATCTCCTCGCGGCGCGCCGGCAGCAGGGCTCCGGCACGGATCTCGGTCATGGTGTCGTCGCTCACGTCGGTCCGATCCTCCAGCAGTGGGTGTGCCAGTGCCGCCGCGAGGCGAGGTCGGCGGCATCACCGAGGACGCCGTCGGCGCGCCACGCCACGAGGTGTGCGACACCGGGGTCGATCTCGAGCCCGCAGCCCGGGCACAGGTAGGGCTTCACGGCCTGCGCCTCGGAGACGGGCTGCACGTTCCATTCACGGCCGGCCCGCACCTCGGTCCGTCGCCATCCGGCGGTCATCCGCGCGACGTCGAGCTCCGGATGCGGCTCGCGCGCCTTCGCGGCGCGACCACGGGAGCGGTGCGAACGGGCCATCGGTCCAGTCTAGGGTCGAGGTCGGACTCGGTGATCCGGACTCAGTACCAACCGACGCTCTGCGAGTGCGCCCACGCGCCGCACGGCGTGCCGTAGCGTCCTTGGATGTAGCCGAGGCCCCACTCGATCTGGGTCGCCGCGTTGGTCTCCCAATCGGCGCCGGCCGTGGCCATCTTCGACCCGGGAAGCGCCTGGGGGATGCCGTATGCGCCGCTCGAGGCGTTGTAGGCGTTCACGCGCCAACCGGACTCCTTGTTCCAGAGCGCCACGAGGCAGTCGAACTCGGTCGTCGGCCAGCCGCGCGCGGCGACCGCCTGCGCGCCGTACGCCTGCGCACTGCCCGGATCAGGCACCACCGCGGGCGGCGCCCAGCCGGCGGCGGACGCGGGCTCGGGCTCCGGTTCGGGCTTCGCCTCGACCACGTAACCCTCGGAAGCCACCGCGAGCGAGGAGTACCCGTCGGCCAGCTCGACCTCCTGCGCGGCCTCGCCGCCGAACCGGTCGACCGGGACGTAGGTCGAGGTGGCCGTCGCGCCCGAGTACGGATCGACGACGTTGACCAGCAGGAAGCCGACGGACGCCGCGAACGCGAACACCACGGTGGCCGCCTGCTTGACCGGGCCGGCCACGCTGCCGCGCTGGACGGGTCGAACCGTCGCGGTCGTGCCGGGCCGAGCCGCGCGGCGGCTCACGGGTCGGGCCACGGACCGCGCCCCGCGCGCCTCCTCGGGCCGCCGACGAGGTCGCAGCCCCGCGGCGGCGTCATCGCGCGCCCATCGTTCCCGGACGGCATCCATCGGCATGTCCTCGTCGTCGTCCGAATGCCTGCTCACGATTGGTCGAGTGTAACGGAGGGAATCCCCCCGGTCGAACGCCGGGCCGCTCAACGGACCGCGAGCATCACGTCGACGACGGCATCGAGGACCAGGTCGACCTGGGCCTCCCGGTAGCCGCCTCGCTGGGGCGAGAACACGACGGCGCGGACGTCGTCGATCGCGACCGGCCATCCGTCTCGGAAGTACCGCGTGAGTCGGTCGGCGAACGCGTCGACCTCGTGCACGTCGTAGCCCACTGCGAGCCAGCTGAGGCGCTCGAAACGGGCGCCCTCGGGCCTGGCGAGGCGGTTCGCGACCACCTGCGCGGTCGTGCGGGCCTCGGCGAGCCACGCCTCGTCGCCGTGCAGCCGGGACGCGATCTGCCGCTCGCGGAACGCGAAGGCGTCCTCCAGCCGCTCCATGGCCGCGTCGACGTGGGAGGTCGAGTAGCCGCCCTTCTGCATCGAGAACGCGGTCAGCCTGATCCGCTCGGCGTCGAGACCCTGGTCGTCGGGGTCGGGGCGGCCGTCGTAGGCGCGACGGGCGCGCTGGAGGAAGTCCTCGACCTCGGCGGTCTTGTAGCCCAGCTGATTCTTGCGGGCCCGGGGGAACGTGGCATCCACCGCACCAGTATCGCGCACGCGCGGAGGTTCCTCGCGCAGGGTCACGAGAAGATCTGGAACGCGACGAACGCGACGGCGGCCGAGGGGAGGATCGAGTCGAGCCGATCGAGGAAGCCTCCGTGACCCGGCAGCCACGAGCTCATGTCCTTGATGCCGAGGTCGCGCTTGATGAGCGATTCGGCGAGGTCGCCGAGCGTCGCCGAGAGGAAGATGGCGGCACCGAAGATCAGGCCGAACCACCACGGCTGCCCGAGCATGAACAGCGCGAGCAGGACGCCCGCGAGCAGGCTCGCGAGCGCACCGCCCGCGAATCCCTCCCACGTCTTCTTCGGGCTGATGACGGGCGCCATCGGATGCCGCCCGAACGCGAGGCCCGACGCGTACGCTCCGGTGTCCGCCGCCACCGCGGTGATGATGAACGCCAGCGTCCACCATTGCCCGCCGTCGGCGGCCGTGAGCACCACGGCGAACGTCGCGAGGAAGGTGACGTAGCCCTGTACGAACACGCCCGCCCCGAGATCGCGCACGATGCCCGAGGACTCGGCGCGGACGCTCGGGGAGGCCTGCTCGGCCAGCCGCCAGAGCACCACGAGCGCCATCCCGCCGAGGACCGCGACGAACTGCCCGGCCGGGCCGCCGTAGTACGCCAGGGGCACGGCGACGACCGCTGCGATCACGGTCGGGATCCGCGGCACCCGGTACCGCCCGTGCTTCAGGGCCGCCGCGAGCTCGGAGCTGGAGAACCCGGCCACCACGACCGCGAACACCATGAACAGCTCCTTGAACACCAGCAGGCTGAGCAGCAGGGTGCCCCCGAACGCCAGTCCGATCAGGATGGCGAGCAGGAGGTTCCGACCGGTTCGCGCGTTGATGCGCTCCTGCGCCTCGTCGAACTGCGCACGGGACGCCTCGAACTGGCGCTCGAGGTCGACGCGCCGTGCATGCATCTGCGCGCGGAGCTCGTCACGCGTCGAATGACGCTGGTCGTCGTCGTCCGACCGTTCCCCGTCAGGGACGCCCGTCATCGTGTGGCCCCTCAGACCTCGAGGAGTTCGGCTTCCTTGCGCTTCAGCGCCTCGTCGATCTGGTCGACGTGGGACTTGGTGACGTGCTCGAGCTCCTTCTCGCCACGAACCACCTCGTCGTCGCCGACCTCGCCCTTGAGGGCCTCGAGGTCGTCCTTCGCCTTGCGACGGATGTTGCGGACCGACACCCTCGCGTCCTCCGCCTTCGAGCGCACGATCTTGACGAACTCCTTGCGGCGTTCCTCGGTGAGCTCGGGCAGGGTGACGCGGATGATGTTGCCGTCGTTGGACGGGTTCGCCCCGAGGTTGGGCGTGTCGCGGATCGCCTGCTCGATGTCCTTCATCGCGGACTTGTCGTACGGGGTGACGATGAGCGTGCGCGCCTCGGGGTTCGCGAGCGAGGCGAGCTGGGCGAGCGGCGTCGGCGTGCCGTAGTAGCTCACCATGATCTTCTGGAAGAGCTGCGGGTTGGCGCGGCCGGTGCGGACGGAGGCGAAGTCGTCCTTGGCGACCTCCACGGCCTTCTGCATGCGCGTGCTGGCTTCGGACAGTACATCCGCGATCACGGGGACTCCTTCTCTCGGGCTCGGGACAGTCTATCGATCGGTGGTCGGCTCGCCGTTGCTGACCACGGTGCCGAGTTCGGCGCCGAGGATCGCCTTCGTCACGTTGCCCGCGGGCTCCATGCCGAACACCTGCATCGGCATGCCGTTGTCCATGCAGAGGCTGAACGCCGTCGAGTCGACGACCTTGAGTCCACGCTGCAGCGCTTCCTGGTAGCTGATGCGGTCGATCTTGTGGGCGTCGGGGTTGGTGCGCGGGTCGTCGGAGTAGACGCCGTCGACGCCGTTCTTCGCGACGAGCACCACCTCGGCGCCGATCTCGAGCGCGCGCTGCGCGGCGACCGTGTCCGTCGAGAAGTACGGGAGACCGGCACCGGCGCCGAAGATGACGACGCGGCCCTTTTCGAGATGGCGCTCGGCGCGACGGGGGATGTAGGGCTCGGCGACCTGGGTCATCGAGATGGCCGACTGGACGCGGGTCTCGGCCCCCGCCTGCTCGAGGAAGTCCTGGAGGGCGAGCGAGTTCATGACCGTGCCGAGCATGCCCATGTAGTCGGCGCGACCGCGGTCCATGCCGCGCTGGCTGAGCTCCGCGCCGCGGAAGAAGTTGCCGCCGCCGACCACGATCGCGACCTCGACGGTTCGAGCCGCATCGGCGATCTCGCGGGCCAGCGAGCTGACGACGTCGGGGTTGACCCCGAGTGCGCCGCCGCCGAACGCCTCGCCCGACAGCTTGAGCAGCACCCTGCGCGTGTGTTCCGTCATCCCCGACCGATCCTTCCCCTCTGGGAGTCAAAACTAGTGGTTCCGGGCCGTCCGCGCAGTGCGGTCGGTCCCGCGCCGTGTCCGAGCGGCGCGTCGCGCCAGGTCCGGACACAGCAAAGGAGCCCGGACCGCGCGATGCGGTCCGGACTCCCCTGGCACGTGTTACGCGCCGACCTTGAAGCGAGCGAAGTCGCTCACGGTGAGACCGGCGTCCTGCACGACCTTGCTGACGGACAGCTTGTTGTCCTTCGCGTAGTCCTGCTCGAGCAGCGCGACCTGCTTGAAGAACGCGCCGAGGCGACCCTCGACGATCTTCGGGAGGGCGGCCTCGGGCTTGCCCTCCTCGCGGGTGATCTGCTCGACGAGCGCGCGCTCCTTCTCGACCGCCTCGGCCGGGACGTCCTCACGAGTGAGGTACTCCGGCGCGGCGAACGAGATGTGCTGCGCGATGGAGCGCGCGGTCTCCGCGTCGTCGCCCGCGTAGCCGAGGACCACGCCGACCTGCGGGGGCAGGTCCTTCGAGGTCTTGTGGAGGTAGATCGAGAAGTGCTCGCCCTTCACGAGGCGGACGCGACGGAGCTCGACCTTCTCGCCGAGGATCGCGGCCTCGCCGTCGATGAGCTCGGCGACGGTTCCCGACTCGGCCGGCGCGGCCAGTGCGGCCTCGACGGTGTCGGCGCGGGCGGCGGCCACGGCCGCGAGCACGCGGTCGGCGAGGCCGACGAACTTGTCGCCCTTGGCGACGAAGTCGGTCTCGCATGCGAGCTCGATGAGGGTCGCGGTGCCGTCGCCGTTGTCGGCGGCGGCGACGAGGCCCTCGGAGGTCGAGCGGTCGGCGCGCTTGGCGTTGCCCTTGGCACCCTTGAGGCGGAGGATCTCCGTCGCCTTCTCGATGTCGCCGTCGGCCTCGACGAGCGCGTTCTTGGTGTCGGTCATGCCAGTTCCGAGCTGCTCGCGGAGCGCCTTGATGTCGGCGATGCTGACGTTGGCCATGTGGAATGGACTCCCTGTCGTTTCGGAGTGGGTGGGGGTGCCGACTTACTCGGCGGCAGCGGCGCCCGCGGCGTCGGCCTCGGACTCGGTCGCAGCGACCTCGGTGGCCGCCTCGTCGACGACCTCAGCGGCCTCGGCCTTCGCCTCGGTCTTCGACTCGGCGACCTTCTCGGTCTCGGCGGAGGCCTGCTCGGGGGTGGTCTCCGAGCCGGCGTTCAGGAGCTCCTGCTCCCACTCGGCCAGCGGCTCCGCCTCTTCGCCCTCCTCGGGCTTCTGGTGGCGCTGGATGAGGCCCTCGGCCGCGGCGTCGGCGACGATGCGGGTGAGCAGGCTCACCGAGCGGATGGCGTCGTCGTTGCCCGGGATCGGGTACTGGACCTCGTCGGGGTCGCAGTTGGTGTCGAGGATGCCGATGACGGGGATGCCGAGCTTCTTGGCCTCGTCGATCGCCAGGTGCTCCTTCTTGGTGTCCACGACCCAGAGCGCCGACGGCGTCTTCGAGAGGTTGCGGATGCCGCCGAGCGACTTGTGCAGCTTGTCGAGCTCGCGCTTCTTGAGGAGGAGCTCCTTCTTGGTGAAGCCCGAGGTGGTGCCCTCGAAGTCCAGCTCCTCGAGCTCCTTCATGCGCGCGAGGCGCTTGGAGACCGTCGAGAAGTTCGTGAGGAGGCCGCCGAGCCAGCGCTGGTTGACGTACGGCTGGCCGACGCGGGTGGCCTGCTCGGCGATCGACTCCTGCGCCTGCTTCTTGGTGCCGACGAAGAGGATGGTGCCGCCGTGGGCGACCGTCTCCTTGACGAAGTCGTAGGCCTTGTCGATGTAGGCGAGCGACTGCTGGAGGTCGATGATGTAGATGCCGGAACGCTCGGTGAAGATGAAGCGCTTCATCTTCGGGTTCCAACGGCGGGTCTGGTGCCCGAAGTGCACGCCGCTGTCGAGCAGCTGGCGAATGGTGACGACGGCCATGGCCGTACTCCTTCTGTTCTCAGTTGATGCCCCGACCGGCGGTCGGAAGCCCTGGTGCCCGGCACGGCTCCGCCGGCTCGCGCTGCGAGCGGGACTGAAAGGAGTCGGTGGCCGAATGGGCACGCGTAGTCGCCCCGACAGGCGGGGCGCTCCGGCCATGCTATCACGCGGCGGGTGCGCGACCCTTCCTCACCAGCGTCGGCCGAGCGGGCGATACGCACTCACTCGACCGAGCCGCCGATGAGCGGATGCCACGGCGGCACGCTCGATGCATGCGCCGCTCCCCCGTCCCCGGCCCGGCCGTCGCTGCGGGCGTCGCCGGCATGCTCGCCGCCCTCGTCGTGGTCCTCGCCTCGCCCGGATCGGCCGCGGCGTCGACCGTCGCCGAGGCGACACCGAGCGCGCACGCCGCCACGCGGGTCGAGGGGCCCGCGGATCGCTGGGTCTGGCCGGTCGGCCCGCCCGTCCTCGTCGTCGCGCCGTTCCGCGCCCCGCCGACGCCGTACTCGGCGGGGCACCGCGGGATCGACCTCGCCGTCGTGCCGGGCACCGCGGTCGTGGCGGCGGCACCGGGCACGGTCTCGTTCGCCGGCCCCGTCGCCGGCCGCGGGGTGCTCTCGATCGACCACGGCGACGGCGTCGTCAGCTCGATCGAGCCGGTCGACGCCGTCGTGACGACCGGCGTTCGGGTGGGGGCGGGCGAGACGGTCGCGACCGTCGCGACCGGCGGTCACTGCGCGGACCGGTGCGTCCACCTCGGCGTCCGGGTGCACGGCGAGTACGTGTCGCCCCTGCGGTGGTTCGGCGGCGTGCCTCGCGCCGTGCTCCTCCCGACGACGGGATGAACCCCGTCAGGCCCGCGGGTGCGCGGTCCGGTAGGTCTGCTTGAGGCGCTCGGCCGAGACGTGCGTGTAGATCTGCGTCGTGCCGAGGCTCGCATGCCCGAGGAACTCCTGCACGGCACGCAGGTCGGCACCGCCGTCGAGCAGGTGGGTCGCCGCGCTGTGCCGGAAGGCGTGCGGCCCGACCGGACCGGATCCCGGCAGTTCGGCGAGGAGCCCGGCGACGAGGCGGTGCACGCCCCGGACGCCGAGGCGCGCCCCGCGGACGCCCACGAAGAGCGCCCGTCCCTCGGGCGCGGCGGCCGGAGCGCCGTCACCGGACGAAGCACGGAGCAGCGCCGGCCGTGCCGTCGCGAGGTACCGCTCGACCGCGGCGGCGGCGGGTGCGCCGTACGGCACCACACGCTCCTTCGACCCCTTGCCGGTGACGCGGACCGTCCGGTTGCCGCGATCCACGTCGTCGACGTCGAGCCCGACGAGCTCGGAGACGCGGAGCCCGCAGGCGTAGAGCAGTTCGACCACGGCGAGATCGCGGACCGGCACCGGTTCGCCCGTCGCCGCTCGAAGCTGCATGCCGTCGAGCAGGGTCGCGACGGCTGGTGCACCGACGACGCGGGGCAGCGTGCGCTTGGCTCGCGGCGCGCGCAGCCGCGCGGCCGGATCTGCAGGAAGCACGCCGGTGCGTTCGAGCCAGGCGCAGAATCCCCGGGCGGAAGCCGCACGCCGAGCGAGGGTCGTGCGTTCGAGCCCGCGTTCGGTCGCCGCCCAGAGCCAATCCCGGAGCAGGTCGAGGTCGACTTCGTCGACGCGCGTCACGGCTCGCTCCTCCGCGAACCGCGTCAGGTCGGCCAGGTCGGACGCGTAGGCCGTGGCGGTGTGCTCCGAATAGCCGCGCTCGAGGCGGACGTGCTCGAGGTAGGCGCCCACGGCGGCATCCATGCCGGTCGACCGGCCGGCGACGGCCGACGGGGTGGTGGACGAACCGATCCGTGCGGGTTCAACCATCTGTCACCCACTCGCGCTTGCGCGAGAAGCGATCGAGGCGTCCCTCCTCGTCGAGCGCCTCGACCTCGGCCAGGAACTGCTCGCCGAAGCTGGTGATCTCGCCGAACGCTCCGACCGGGACCACCGAGGTCACGACCGCGTCGTCGAAGCAGTGCACGAGGGAGAACGACCTCCCGCCGTCGATGCCGACGAGGTGCCGAGCCGGCGCGGAGAGGTCCATCGTGTACGCCAGCGAGCCGGCGACGGAGACGGGGACCCCTGCGAAGGAACCCTGCGTCGGGTAGTGGAGGTGGCCGCCGAGGATGGCGCGGACGTCGCGGTCGCGGAGCACCTCGGCGAGCTCGTCCTGCCTGCGGAGTTCGAGCACGTCCATCAACGCCAGCGGCGTGGCGATCGGTGCGTGGTGCAGCGCGAGGATCGTGCCGTTCGGAGCCGGCTCCGAGAGCACCGCGTCGAGCCAGTCGAGGGTCTCCGACTCGAGGATGCCGTGGTGGTAGCCGGGCACGCTCGAGTCGACGGTGACGATGCGGAGTCCGCCGAGGTCGATCACCTGGTTCACGGGGCCCTCGTCGCCGCTGTCGTCGTCGAGCAGCACTCGGCGGAACGGCTCGCGCTCGTCGTGATTGCCCATGACCCAGAT
This sequence comes from Agromyces excoecariae, assembly GCF_051715505.1. Classification (NCBI taxonomy): domain Bacteria; kingdom Bacillati; phylum Actinomycetota; class Actinomycetes; order Micrococcales; family Microbacteriaceae; genus Agromyces; species Agromyces excoecariae. Next base: position 48,924 of record NZ_JBPSLA010000013.1, read on the forward strand.
CAGCCGCGCACCCGTCACCTCGGCGACGGGCTCGAGCGTGCTGCGGACGCGGCGATACGCGTCCTCCTCGCCGAGGTCGGCGACGTCGCCGCTGACGAGGATCGCGTCGAGACCGCCGACCATCCGGGAGAGCTGGTGGGCCGCGCGGTCGAGGTTGGTGACGGTGTCCGCGCGTCCGCCGAGCGGCGCGCCGCCCTCGAGGAGGTGCGTGTCGCTGAGGTGCGCGATCACGTGACGTGCCGCGGGGTACCTGCCGAGTCGAGGGTGATCCATGTGTACCTCCGCGGCCAGCCTAGAACCACCGTCCACGTGAAGCCGAGCCTCAATCGGGGGGTCGTCGAACCCAGCCCTCGCCGGAGCGGGCTGCGAGACTCGTGGCGTCGAGCGCTCCCAGTGCCCCCATGACCGCCCCTGGTGCCAGGCCCGTCTCCCGGACGAGCTCGCCGATGCCGCGTCGTCGCCTGATGCCGAGCGCGTCGAGCACCCGCCGCTCGGCCGAGGTCAGCACTTCGAGCGCGCGCGGCGGCGACGCCCCGGTCGGTGCGTCGCCAGGGCCGCCGAGTGGATCTGCGCCCCCGCCCGCCGTCGCCACGAGCTCGGCCATCTGCGCGGCGTCCGTCACGCACACGGCGTCGAACTCTCGCAACAGGCGATGGCATCCGGCTGAGGCGGGGCTCGTGACCGGTCCGGGCACCGCCCCGAGCGGACGCCCGAGCGCCGCCGCGTGACCGGCCGTGTTCAGCGAACCCGATCGCATCCCCGCCTCGAGCACGACGGTCGCCTGGGATGCGGCCGCGATCAAGCGGTTCCGCTGGAGGAACCTACGCTAGGTACATGACGACTTCCCCCAAGCGAGCCGCGCTTTACGCACGAATCAGCGAGACGGTAGCTCACCGGGACAAGGTCGCCGATCAGCTCGCCGCCTCCCGCCGCCTCGCCGAGCGCCGAGGATGGATCGTAGTCGCCGCGTTCGAGGATGACGGAATCTCAGCCCTCGGAGGGAAAGAGCGGCCCGGCTTCGTCGCCCTCCTCGACGCCGCGATGCAAGGTGACTTCGACGTGATCGTCGCGACCGAGGAGGAGCGCCTCGCCCGGAACGTTGCCGAGAAAGCCGAGCTCGAAGAAACGTGTCGCGAGGCGGGCGTCGTCTGGGAGACCGAGCGCGACGGCTTCGTCGACCCCGCAACCGAGGCGGGCGAGTTCTTCTCGACGATGCGCGCCGCGATGGGGCGCATGGAGTCTCGACGGAAGGCCTCGCGCCAGCGTGCCGCGAACGCCGACCGTGCGAGCCGAGGCGAGCCGAACCCGGGTCGACGCCGCTTCGGCTACGAGATCGACGGCCGGACGCTCCGCCCGGCGGAGGCCGCAGTCGTGGCGCGGATTTTTGAGCACGTCGCCTCCGGTGGCTCGATCCGCTCGATCGCGCAGGCTCTGACCGCCGAGGGCGTCGACCCCGGCACGGCTCGGACGTGGCGGACCGGCCGGATCCGTGAGATTGCATCGAACCCCCACTACGGCGGCGCGATGCGCCACCGCGGCCAGGTTATTCCGTCGGAGGTCATCACGCCCGCCGTCGACCCGGAGCTCGCCGCCGAGGTCCGCGCGATCCTCGCCGATGAGGCCCGCAGGACGACGCCCGGCCCGACGCCGAGACACCTCGGATCCGGCTCGTCCTGCGGCGTGTGCGGCGGCGCGATGCGGAGCCTCGCAGGGACCTACCGTTGCCCCGACGCGCAGCACCCGTGCATCAAAATGAGCATCCTGGACGAGCGGATCCGGACCGAGGTCGCTCGCGCCTTCCTCCACGCGCACGACGCGATCCTCTACGGCTCCGAGGCCGCGTCGATCGCCCCGCTCGTCGACAAGCTGACTCGGAATGACGAAGCCGCCGCCGCAACGGCAGCCGACCGCGACGAGGGCCTCCTCTCCCCGGCTTCGGCTCGTGCCCGGCTTGTCGAGCTCCGGGCCGAGCGCGTCGAGATCGAGCAGCGCATCGACGCGGCGCGCGTCCGTGGCTCGGAGACGCTCGCGCTCGGCGACGTGGCCCGCGAGCTGATCGGCGCGGCCCCGTCGAGCTTCTCCCGCGACGAGTACGACGGGATGGTCGCGGCGATCGCGGAGCGCTTCGCGGCGCTCGATATCGACCGGCAGCGGGCCGCCGTCCGCGCTCTACTTCACGTCAGCGTGTATCCCGGCCGTGGGCCCGGCAGGGTCTCGATCGAGCATGCCGTCGCGACGTGGCTCAACCCTCACGAGGACGCCGTCTCGGCGCACGCGCTCGGCATCCAGGACGAGTTCGACGACGCCGCCTAACGCATCCCTCGGCCGCCCCAGCCGCGTTTACACACGCGCCGTGGGCGGCCGTCGGCGTTATCGACACGCCCGATTGAACTTCTGCGACGAATCGTGAGCAGCCAGGGGCCCGCTGGCCCTCTCTTACTTCAAACAGTTCTCTCTCACGCGCCTCGGCGCGATGGCCCCGAGACGTCTTGCCGTCTCGGTCGCGGCGACGCTGCCGCATCCGCTCACGCGCGTTGTTTGTTTCTATCGGGCGCGCGTGAGCGAATCCCGGCGATGGGGCTCGGTTGGTTCCCGAGCTGGCATCGCATCGCGGCGGCCCCTCCTGGACGGGATGCCGCAGCCGGGGCGGAGCTCCGATCCTCACTCCTGAAGAGGTTCGTCGAGCTCCGCCCCACCCCTCGACTTCCGGAAGGCCCCACGGCCTCCCGGTCCGGCGCTCATGCGCCGACCCCAGGGATCCGCTACCGGGTCCCGCTCCGGCGTCGCCGGGGCGCTCGCGTGCAGCGCTCGCGAGCTCCTCGACGCGCCAACCCTCCCCAATTGGAAGGCCGCCGCCGCCGTGCAGTGTCTCGGCGCGGATGGACCAACCCGCAAGTCTGTGTCTGGGGACTCCTCTCAACCTCTACCTAGGAGTCCAAATGACTAACACCATCGTTACCGTCGACGACGTCGCCAAGGTTGCCGCGGAGCTCGTCGGCACCGACCTCGGCCTCGCTCGGCACTTCAGCCGCGATATCGAGTCGAGCTGGGGCGGCGGCACCGGCGACACCATCCGCGTCCGGGTGCCTTCGGCGCTTCCCTCGCGCGAGCGTTCGGCGTCCGACTCGTCGACGGCCCTCACCGTGGACTCGCTCTCCGAGCAGTCGATCCCGGTGACCCTCTCGACGCTCGCCTACAGCAACGTGGCCCTCTCGGTCGCGGATCTGGAGCTGAATCTTCAGGACATGGCCTCGCAGGTGATCGCGCCCCAGACCCGCGCCATCTCCCGCAAGATCGAGCAGGAGGCCGCGACCGCGCTCCTCGCGACTCCGGCATCGGTGCTGACCTACGATGCCGCGAACCCTGCGAAGCTCGTCACCGCGATGCGGAAGCAGCTCCGCGACAACGGCGTGAGCGGCGAGACGTCGATCATCGCTGTCGCAGGCTCGCAGGTCTACGCCGACCTTCTCGACGCCGACGCGATTGTCGACGGCCGCGTCCGCGGCGTGGAGATCCACGAAATGACGCGCATCCCGGCCGATGAGATCGTCGCCTTCGTTCGCGACGCCTTCGCCCTCGTGGTGCGTGCGCCGCAGGCCCCGGCAGGCGCTCCGGCGTCCGCCTCGGTCCGCTCCGAGGGTGGCGAGTTCGCGCTCACCGCGATCCGCGCCTTCGACGCCGCGACGGCCTCCGACCGGAGCATCGTCGAGGCCCTCGTCGCGGTCCAGCCGATGCCCCTCGCGATCGACAACGAGGACGGGACCGTGACCCTCCAGGCCAATGCCGGAGCCGTCCGGGTCGTGACCGTCTAGGCCTCGGCCTCTCCTCGGCCGGTCGCCTCTCCTTCACCGGAGCGGCGGCCGGCCGATTAATGCGCCAGCACGCCGTTACAGATTGGAATCGAATGCCGAGCTATCGCTTCGTCTGCCTTTACTGCGGCGCGGCCTTCACGGCGACGAATCACACCGCCGCTGTCTGCGGGGGCGTCTGCCGCGTGCGGCTCTTCCGCCGCCGCAAGCGGCGCGCCCGCATGGCCGCCGCGTCCGCCTTCTTCGAGCTCGCGTAGCGAGCCCTCACGACTTCCGCCCGCACGCCGGGCGGAGGGGCCCTGTGGCGGGGCCCCGAGCCGCTCCTCGGCGCTCTCTCCGGCTTGATCCTCGGCGAGGCCGAGGGGCGGCTCGCATACCGCCACGCATCCGCACCCGCCACCCCCGAAGGGACCCCCGATGAAGATCACCTCCGAACAGGCCGAGCGGCTCGCCCGCTACTCCGACGAGAGGATCGGCGAAGCCCGCGCCGTCAGCCCCGACCGCGCCGCCCGTGTCATCGTCGCCGAGCTCGCCGCCCGCGGCTACCGCCTGCGCGACCTCGACACAGGCGTCGCCGTCTACCTCGTCGAGAGCGAGACGACCCGGCGAATCCCGGCCGCCGATCTCGCCGAGCTCGTCGCCGAGCTCCTCCCGCCGACGCTGGACGCCGCCGCCGAGCTCGTCCACGACTACACCCCTCGGCGACGCCTGACCGATAGCGCCCGGCTCATCCGAGCAAGGCAGGCCGACGGCTACGTCCGGAAGGTGACCCGGTCGGCGAAGGACTACCTCCCCGAGCTGACCGAGGACGAGCTCGCCGCGTCCCGGGTCGTGCGCCCGGAGCGGACCGCTGAGGACCGCGAGCAACGGAACGCACTCGACGCCGCCCGGCGCGAACGTGAACGCGACTACGTGCGCGGGATCCTCGCGCAATGGCTCCCGCGCTGGCCGACGGGACGCCACGCCCTCGGCGACGTCTGGAACGCATGGCGGGGCAAAGTCAGCCAGCTCCCGGACGTCGAGACCCGGCGGAAGCTCGGCCGCGTCGGCCGAACGGCCTTCTTCGCGATCGTCTCCGAGCTCGGCGACGTCCGCTCCGCCGGGGCTCGCCGTCGCGTGCTCGTGATCGCCGAGCAGTCCGTGAGCGTCCTCACCGAGATCCGCTCCCGACTCGACTCCGGCGACAAGCTCGGCGCGCTCCGCCTCCAGCGCGAGCGGCTCGCCGCCGACGCCGAGCAGCGTCCCTCGACGCCGCCGAATCCGGTCGACGACCGCCCCGACGACGCGCCCGAATGGGTGCGCCGCTACCTCTCCGCCAACTCCGAAGGGACCCCCGAATGACTCTCCGCTCAACCGAGCTCGCCCGCATCGCGACCGCCGAGCCGCTCCTCCCGCGGTCGCTCGACGGCGTCGACACCGAGACCCTCGACCGCCTCCGCCGGTTCGCGAAGTTAGAGGGTCTGACGCTCGCCGCCGCCCTCTCCGTCGTGCGCGGCGCACAGCTCGCGGCCCGAACTGAACTCCGAGCTCAGAGCCGCGTCGACGCCGCAGTCGAGGCCTCGATCCGCGACCGCCGTCTCGGCTTCGTCGGTTCGTCGGCCCCGGTCGACCCGGCCGTCGAGGCCGCCGTCTCCTCGGCTCTCGCGTCGACGAAGGCGCGCCGTGGGTAAGAACAACCTGAAGCGGCGCACACTCCGTCAGCACGGCGACGAGCGCCTCCGTCCGCCGGTCCCCTTCGGCGCGCCTGTCCTGGAGCTGTCCGACCCCGTCCCGTCGTCCCGCGCCGCTCGCAGGGCGGCGGATCGGGCCGCCGCTCGCGCTAGCCGTCGGGACGCCGCCGTCCGGCCGCTGTCCGTCCCGCCCGCCGTCGAGACGGCCGCTGTCCGCCTGCCTGCCGAGGGCTCTCCTCGGCGTCCGCCTGACCGTCCCGAGAGGAACACAATGCCCACCCCGAATCGTGCCCTGACCCGAGGCGAGCGCCGTCGGATTACTGAGCGGACGCGCGCGCTCATGCCCTTCGCGTCGGAGGAGAAGGCGAAGGCAGTCCCGGCGTCCGTGCGTCATCGCCTGTCCCGCGAGGCCTTCCTCGCGCTGACCGTCGACGAGCGTAAGGCCCACCTTCGCGAGAGGGCCCGCGAGCTCGCCGTCGCGGAGCTCGACGAGAAGCGCGCCCGCCGCGAGCAGGCCGAGGCTGACAAGCGCGCCGGACTCCTCCGGATGGTCGCCGCGATCGCCTCCGCTCCGCCAGCGCCGGAGTCTCCGGCCGAGCCCGTCGCCGCTCCGCGTGAGAGCTTGCGCCGCTGGCGCGTCTCGTGCGCCGACGGCTGCGGCACGATGCTCCCCGCCAACGGCCCGCGCCCCGTCGTCGCCTACTCGCCGGGCCACCGCCCGGAGCCGCCGAAGCGCCGGAAGCCGATCGACTACTAGATCCCATGGGTCGCCCGGTGATCGTCGGGCGACCCGCCCTCAACTCCCCGACCGGAACCCCGGCCGGGGCCCTTCACAGCGTCTAGGAGGACGTTTACACATGCCCACCGAGCCCACGACCCCGACCCCTGCCACCCAGCCGACTGACGCCTCTACACCCCCGTGGGGCGACGACTTCGACGCGGCGAAGGCGTGGAACCTGATCCAGCGCCTCCGCGCCGACAAGGCCGCGAAGCAAGCCCGTCTGGACGAGCTGGAAGCGTCAATCGCGCAGACGCCAAAGGGCGACGTCGACCCGGTCGCCGAGCTCCGTCGGGAGCTCTATGTCGAGCGCGCGCTCCGGCGCTTCCCGGCCGCTGGGGATCTCGCAGACTTCCTGACCGGCGAGACCGAGGAGGAGATCCTCGCCAAGGCGGAGCGACTCGCGAGGGCCGGGACCGGCGAGCTCGCGAAGCCGTCCACCGAGCTCCCCGCGAAGCCTCGCGCGGCGCTCTTGCCGGGCCATGGCGGCGTGGCGGAGGCTGGTCCCGACTTCGCCGCGATCGCTCGACGCGCACGCGCGAACTAGGCCGACGCCGGGGGCCGCCCGAGCTCGTCGACGGCGGCCTCCAACTCCTTCCAGATCCGATGAAACCCGAGCACGAGATCGTTCGCCTCCTCGGCGAGGACCCCAGCCGCTCGCGCGTCGCTGAGCGCGTCGAGCAGGGCATAGGCGGCGGAGCTCTTCAGCGTCCCGCGGGGCGTCTCCTTCGCGACGATCGCCCGCCGAATCTCGTCCGGAGCCATCATGCGCGCGTCACCTCACAACGGTCGATCCAGCGAGCAAGCAAGCTCAGCGCGGCGAGCTGCTCTAGGCACTCCTGTCGCTCGGCGGCCTCGGTGGAGTGAGTGGCTGGATTGCGGATGCCTTGAAAGCACCCGACGCTGTAGCCCCTTATCGCGTCGCGCATCGACTTGACGGTGAGATCCGAGTCTCGTCCCGGCCACCGCAACCGAGGCTTATCGACCGCTGGGGGCGCACTGCTGAACGCCTCTTGCATAAGCACGGCGTCCGATACATCGGTCCTTCCGAGCAGGGACTGGACGTGTGCGTTGAGGAACGTGGCGGCTCGCTGTACCGCCTCTGAGTAGTGCTCGTTCCCCCAGAGCGTCGACGCGCTTTCCCAGACAAGCGGATGCATTGCGTCGGCGGCCATCCGTGGTGCAGACGAGCCGAGCTTCGCTTCCGTCTCCGCCTTCGTCTTTAGGCGGCCCAGGGCGTAGCGGACGGCTTCCTCCCCAGCTGTGAAGATGTAGTACTCGGTGTGCCGCGAGATCAGTTCGGGGAGAGTCGTCAGTCCGCGGATCCGTGCGACCACTCGTCGAGTCTGGTCGTGTCTCTCGACGAGATAGTCGACCTCGGGAGACCGAGCATAGAGAAGTTCGGATCCACCCTTCGGTAGCGCTGCGATGCCACTCAACCAGTCATCGAGAACACCCTCGGCCCACTCGTAGTCCATGCGCCGAATCTATCGACAAGCGCCGACAGGCTCAGACCTTCGCGATTGCCACGACAAGAGCGGCGATCGCAATCGCCGTGCTGATGACCGAGAGCCAGAATGAGTTGCGCGCGAGCCGATTCGCCGCGACGGTCGATCGCTCGCGAGAGCGCCGATCGAGCTCCTCCAGGAAGTACTCCACCCCCACGACTGTCGATCGCGCCATGCTGTCATGCTCACTGATGAGCTCGTCGTCGGACAGGCTGCGGAGTCGTTCGATCGTGTAGCTCATTCACTTACAATATCCACGCCTCTGTACGCAGAGGGGTGGGGAGGGGCCCCGGTAGCGCCGTCGCTCCCCTGTCGGAGGGGCATAGCGTGTCGCCACCCTTACGTATCGCTCCCGGATTCTTCACGCGTCGAAGTAACTCGCGCGTTGATTGGCGCATGCGTAACCCAGCGTCGCTACTGTAGGCGGATGGATCCGGCCTTGGTGTGGGGAATCGTCGGCGGTGTCGCCGCCGTTCTGGCGCTAATCGGCGCTGCATACACGGCTGTCTCGTTCTATCGGCAGTTCCCGCGGCGTCGGCTGGAATACATCGTGTGGCAGCGGCCGCTGGTTGCGAGCGGCCACCGCGTTGACGACCTAGTCGTCACTGTTCAAGGAATGGTTGTCGATGATCCCCACCTCGTGAGGGTCCTCTTCTACTCGAACAGTCGTGCAGACATCCCCTCTACTGCCTTCGATGCTGGTAAACCGATCGTGATCCGCGTAGAGCCAGGAGGGGCAATCCTCACGAACTCGGAGACGGGTACGGGTTCGATCGCAATCGAGGGCGGGAGCGACGAGGGGCTGGATCTGGCCGAATTCCGCATCCAACCCGCCCTCATCCGGAAACGATCGACTGGCAGCATCGCGTTCGTCGCGAGCGGGAGTCCGCGCGTGCGCGTAGATTCGCCGCTGATTGATATCGACGTAAGGGACATGAGTTCCCTGGGAGACGAGAACAATAGGAGATTGGCCCCTCGAGTTGTGCGCGCTAGATTTCTTGCCACTGCCTTTGTAGCGCCCGTGATCGTTGGGGCGGTCCTGCTGATCCTCTCGCGATTCCTGGTGCCGCTCTGACCGGAGACGCGATCGCGATCCCGTGGGTCACGCGCCCTCGCACTCCTTCTGTGCGCTCTCGTCCGTGACGCCCCGGAGCCTAGGGCCTGGAGCGGGAGACGCCGGGCGAGCGCCGCGCCCGGACAGCGTCCCGCTGGAATGTGAACAGTTGGCGTCCGTGGTGGTGGAAGCGTCACTTCCTATTCCGGACTAGAGAGAGAGTTCTATCTAGCACGGAATGGAGAGTGACGAATCAGTCACCCTGTACGCCAACTCTTCACCCTCGCCCGATCGACCCCAGCCCGGCGTCCGACCCGGCGCGCACCGGCCCGCCCGACGGGCCGCCCGCAGCGCTGACAAATCGCACGCGCGCAGCTCGCGGCCGTTCGTCGCTGCTGAAGGTCCATACCCAGCGTGGGCCCGCAGAGGCTGCCCACCAGACGCTGAGCCAGTCCCCTGCCGATGGACCTGCGGAGGCGTTGACCCCGCTCGCCGACGAGATAGCCGACGCTCGTCCCAAGCTCGGAGGCGATCCCGGGCGACCTCACACAGGAGCCACGACCGGTCGCCAACCGCTCCGGTTAGCTACCTTGGGTCTGACTTCCACGCCTGGCTGCATCCTCCGCCGCGGTGACCGCAAGATACGCCTCGACAACCGCCTTGTCGATGTCCGTCTTGGAGCGTTCACCGAAGCGACTTACGAGCTCCGTTTTCATCGCGGAAACAATCTCGTCGGATAGGTATTCGACCTTCGGGGAACTCTGGACGCTCTGCCAGGGCGGCTCAGTTGAAACGTGCGGAACCCGGTCTACGAAGACCACTCGCTCGTGGCTACTGCGGGGGTGACCGGAGCTGGATCGCCCAGCGAGCTTCTTGCTTGGGCGTCGCTCCTCCGGCGGCTGCACGACAGCGACGACCTCTGGCTCTGGGTCAACCAGGGGCTTCTTCGGGTCGGCAGCCGTCATCGGGGTCTCAGCGAGGCGACGAACGTCATCTGGGACCTCTGTTCCGCGGCGTCGAGCGAGGGCAACTTGGACCCTCGCAGCCGCGATCTCTGAGCGCTTCAACCGAATCACCTCTCTCTCTATGGTAGGGCGGCACTCGACACATCGTCCATGATGCTCAGGTCAAGCTCAGTCGGCCGGAACCCTGATCGACGAGCTTCGTCCTCGTCAGCCAGCCGCTCCAGAGCGAGTAGCCCCGCCATCCGTAGGTCGTCGTCGGCGCTGAAGGCCGAGTCAATGGCCCACTGCATCCGCTGCCAAAGTTGGTCTCGTCGGGCAATCCGGTGGGATTGCCAGACAGTGAAACCCACGCCACCGAGAGCGATAAGCGCAACGCCTATGGGAACGACGAGCGCCAGACTCCACGCCCATGGAGCTTCAGCGTCGGCGATCCGAGAAACGCAACTGGCGAGCATCTCGATTGACTCCCGGATGGACAACCCAGTTACGTCACAGCCCATGCCCCCACCGTAGAGCCCTGAGGGTCTACCGCGCAGGATCCGCACCTCGCGAGTCACACCGCAACCAGGCAGCACATGTACTTGTTGCGGTTTCCGCTGGAGGAAGCGCCAGCGCGTGGGCGCCGCACCGCACGCGAGTTCGGAGACGACCGCGCCGGTCTCGACGATCCGACCGAGGAGCGTCTCGTGCCCGGCCGGATAGAAGCGGTCGACCCCGCCGGCGAGGAAGGCCACGGTGGTTCCCCCGGCGGCGAGCGACGCCCGATGTGCGGTGCCGTCGATCCCGTACGCGCCACCCGAGACGACGGCGAGCCCGCGGTCGACGAGGCCGGCGGCCGCCTCGACGGCGATGTGCTCGCCGTACCCCGTCGCGGCCCGGGCGCCGACGAGTGCGAGGGAGGACCGCTCGCTGAGGGCGGCGGGTCGGCCGCGCACCCAGAGCGCGAGGGGGGCGTGCGCGCCGAGGTCGTCGACGCCGCCCGGCCAGTCGGCGTCACCGGGGAGGAGCAGCCGAGCACCGACCCGCGCCGCTTGTGCGATCGCGCGCGCGAACGCATCCGCGTCGAGTCGCGGGCTCCAGCGCGCGAGCCCGGCGGCGACCTCCCGCCCGCTCGGGGCATCGGATGGACCGAGCGCGTCCGCGGCCTGCGCGGCGATGTCGCTCCCCGTGCGACCGCCGAGCAACCCGTTCGCCACGCCATCGGCGCCGAGAGCCCCGACGAGCCTGCCGAGTACGCCGTCGCCGGGCTCGGAGACGAAGCCGAGCAACGCCGTGGCGACCGCATCGACGAGATCGGTCGACGCGGAATCCGCGCTCGCCGCGGCCGGCCTGACGGCGACGAGCCCGTCGCCCACCCGCTCCGCGAGGCCGCCGAGCACCTCGGCGCTCATGCGGCCGCACCCATGCGCATCGCGAGCGCGCGACCGACGTGCTCGCCGGTCGGCCGGTCGGCGCCGTCGAGGTCGGCGATCGTCCACGCGACCTTCAGCACGCGGTCGTAGCCGCGCATCGTGACACCTCCCCGCTCCAACGCGAGGTCGAGCGCGCGCGTCGCGGCCGAGCCGGGATGCAGGCCGCCCTCGCCGCGGAGCCAGGGGCCGGGCATCTCGGCGTTCGTGCGCCACGGGGTGCCCACCAGTCGTCGGGCTGCGGCCTCGCGCGCTCGCACGACCTCCTCGCGCGCGACGGGCGAGGTCATGGCGGGGCCCGCCCCGGGGTCGCGCACGCGATCGCGTTCCATCATCAGCCTCGTCGGCGTGACGCGGTGGACCCACAACCGCAGGTCGACCCGATCGAGCAGCGGTCCAGAGATGCGGGCGAAGTACCGGCGCTTGGCCGCTGGCGGGCACGCGCACCCCTCGTCGGGCGAATCGCCGCCCCCGCACGGACACGGATTGGCCGCGAGCACGAGCTGGAACCGGGCGGGGAACGTTGCGACGGAGTTCGCCCGGTGGATGCTGATGCGGCCCGACTCGAGCGGTTGACGGAGCGCATCGAGCACCCTGGCCTGGAATTCGGGTGCCTCATCGAGGAAGAGCACGCCGTGCGACGCGCGGGCCGCGGCTCCGGGACGGATGAACCGGCTCCCGCCGCCGACCATCGCCGCGGAACTCGCCGTGTGGTGCGGTGCCTCGAACGGCGGTCGCACCGACAGCCTCTCGCCCACGGGGTGCCCGGCGAGGGAACGCAGTGAGGCGACCTCGAGCGCCGCCTCGGCGGGAAGGTCGGGGAGGATGCCCGGCAGCCGCGACGCGAGCATGGTCTTGCCGGCACCGGGAGGGCCGGTGAGGAGCAGGTGATGGCCGCCGGCCGCGGCGACGAGGAGGGCCTGGATCGCCTCCTCGCCGCCGACGACGTCGGCGAGGTCGCCCTCGGACTGCGGTGCGGCGACCTCGGTATCGACGGCGTCGGCAGGGACGACCGCCTCTCCCAGCCGGATCGGTTCGGGCCCGGGCCGCCCGCCGTGCTGCTCGACCGCTTCGCGGAGCGACGCCACGGGGACCACGTCGGCGCCGGGCACGAGTCGAGCCTCGGCCGCGTTCGCGACGGGAACCATGACCCGCTCGCGGCCGGCCCGCACCGCGGCATGCACGGCCGGGAGGATGCCGTGCGTCGGGCGGAGCCGACCATCGAGGCCGAGTTCGCCGAGGTGCACGAACCGTGCCACGGAGTCCGCGTCGACCGTGCCCGCCGCAGCGAGGCACGCGAGGGCGATCGCGAGGTCGAAGGCCGAACCGTGCTTGGGCAGTGCGGCCGGCGAGAGGTTCACCGTGAGGCGACGTGCCGGAAGTGCGCACCCCGCATTCGTCGCCGCGGAGCGCACGCGCTCGCGGGCCTCGCCGAGTGCCGCATCGGGCAATCCGATGATGACGAAGGCGGGGAGCTGGCTGGAGAGGTCGGCCTCGACCTCGACGACCGAGCCCGCGAGTCCGACGAGCGCGACGGCCCGGGTCCGTGCGACGGGCATCAGCCGATGCCCTCGAGGTGCTCCACGACCGCGGGCGCCTCCGCCGGTGCGAGCACCGCGACGGCGTCGATGCGGATCCGCGCGGTCGGGTGGTCGTGCGCCTCGCACCACGCGAGTGCGAGGCGGCGGAGCCGCGCCAGCTTCTGCGCGGTGATCGCCTCGAACGGGTGACCGAACGCCGGGCCGGTCCGGGTCTTCACCTCGACGAAGACGGTGCCGTCGCCGTCGCGCAGCACGAGGTCGATCTCGCCGTGCGGGCAGCGCCAGTTGCGGTCGACGACACGCATGCCGCGCGCCTCGAGGTGCTCGGACGCGACGAGTTCGCCGCGTCGTCCGAGTTCGATGTTGTGGGCCATGGGTCCAGCGTCGCGGCCTGCCGCGCCCCGGGCCGGCGCCCGTGTCGAACCCGTGACGGGTTCCGCCCGTTCCCCCGCGGTGGAGGACGGCTTGCGAGCCCGCTACTCCTCGAGCGCGAGGTCCTTCGGGAGCTCGAACTCGCGGGTGGCGAGCTCCTCCACGTTGACGTCCTTGAAGGTCAGCACGCGGACCGACTTCACGAAGCGGTCGGCGCGGTAGACGTCCCAGACCCAGACGTCCTTCATCGTGAGCTCGAAGTAGAAATCGTGCTCGGTGTCGCGGCGCACCAGTTCGACCTCGTTCGCGAGGTAGAAGCGCCGCTCGGTCTCGACCACGTACTTGAACTGGGTCACGATGTCGCGGTACTCGCGGTACAGCGCGAGCTCCACTTCACGGTCGTAGTCGTCGAACTCGTCCTCATCCATCGTGGATCATCCTACTTCGAGGTCGAACAGCGACGGCGCCGGTTCGGGCGACCGGTCGTGCAGCCAGGTGCGCCGATGCAGCGCACTCGGCCCGTGCTCGGCGATCGCGGCGAAGTGCGCGGCGCTCGAGTAGCCCTTGTTCTCATGCCAGTGGTAGAGCGGCGTCTCGTCGTGCGCCCGACGCATGCCCCGATCGCGGTGCACCTTGGCGATGACGGATGCCGCGGAGACGGACGCGCAGTCGCGGTCGGCCTTGATGCGCGTGATGACCTGCGCCCGGTGCTCGATGGACTGGCTGAGCCAGTCGTAGTTGCCGTCGAGCACCAGCGGTGCGCCGGCGACGAGCCCGCGGTCGACGCCGAGCGCGGCGAACGCCCGGGCGCCGGCGAGCCCGAGGCACGCCATGATGCCGAGGCGATCGATCTCGTCGGCGCTCGCCTCGCCGACGGCTGATGCGAGCACCCACGACGCCGCACGCGGCGCGAGCAGTTCGCGCTTCGGCTCGGGCAGGAGCTTCGAGTCGCGCAGGCCCGCCGGCATCCGCTTCACCGTCGCGTCGATGACGACGATGCCGACGGTCACGGGACCGGCGAGGGCCCCGCGCCCGACCTCGTCGCACGCGAGCACCACGGGTGCCCCTCCGGCCAGCAGGTCGCGCTCGTACCGCAGCGTCGGCACCCCGGCGGGAGGCACGTCAGCCAGCCGCCTCGTCGACGCCGGCGAAGACCTCGGGGTAGTTGTCGAGCCAGGCCCAGTTCGAGATCGGCCAGCTCACCACCACGGCTCGCCCGACGACGTTCTCGATCGGCACGAAGCCCTCGAGCGGGGTCTCGGTGTTGTAGCGGGAATCCTTCGAGTTGTAGCGGTTGTCGCCCATGACCCAGAGCGAGTCGTCGGGGATCGTGACGTCGAAGTCGTCGCGGGACACCTTGGTCTCGCCCGGCGGCAGCGCGACGTACGGCTCGTCGAGCGGGACGCCGTTGACCGTCATCTGACCGAGTGCGTTGCAGCACGCGACGTGGTCGCCGGGCAGGCCGATGACGCGCTTGACGAGGTGGTCGTTCGAGTCGGGCGCCGACAGGCCGACGAACGCGAGGAACCCGTCGACGACCGCCACGAGCGGCGGTCGCGCCTCTTCGGCACGGGCCGGCAGCCATCCGCCCGGGTCCTTGAACACGACCACGTCGCCGTGCTCGATGGGCGTGACCTCGGGGACGAGCTGGTTGACGATGATGCGGTCGTCCTGCATCAGCGTCTCCTCCATCGACTGCGACGGGATGAAGAACGACCGGATCAGGAACGTCTTGATGAGGAACGAGACGAGCACGGCGACGAGGAAGATCACCACCAGGTCGCGGAGGAACAGCAGTGTGCTCCGGCGGCGTGACGACGCTCCGGAGGTGGCGCGTTCGTCGCGCTGCGTACGTGTGTCTTCAGTCATGAAACGGCTCGAGCTCCCCGCCCCAGTCTAGGGGTGAGGAGCTCGAGCGGATGACGCGTTCGGAACGGCGCGCGGCCGATCAGTTCTCGCGCTTCTCCTTGATCTTCGCCTTCTTGCCGCGGAGCTCGCGCAGGTAGTAGAGCTTGGCGCGACGGACGTCACCGCGGGTGACGACCTCGATGTGGTCGATCACCGGCGAGTGGACCGGGAACTTGCGCTCGACGCCCACCTGGAAGCTGATCTTCCGGACGGTGAAGGTCTCGCGCACGCCCTCGCCCGAGCGGCCGATGACGACGCCCTGGAAGACCTGGATGCGCGAGCGGGTGCCTTCGATGATGTTGACGTGCACCTTGACGGTGTCGCCCGGACGGAAGTCCGGGATGTCCGAGCGGAGGCTCGCGGCGTCGACGTGGTCGAGGATGTGCATGATGGTTCGCTCTCTGCGCCCGCCACCGGTCGAACGCGGATCTGAATGGAAGAAGAGTTCGGCGCCGTTCGCGCGATCACTCGCGACGTGCGGGCTCCCCGGAGGCAGAGCCATGCGACGGCACAAACAACCATTCTGCCAGATCGATGGGCTCCCGGCCAAAAGCGCTCGAGCGGATGCCCCGGCGCGACCTGCGCGAGCGCACGACGTCAGCCGCGGCGCTCCTCCCAGCTCCGCTCCTCGCGGATCACGATGACCTCGCCGGCGTCGTCTGCGGGTGCGCGCCGCGCGTCGCCGCCGAGCCCCTGCGCCGGAGCGCCCTCGGCGACCAGCCGCTCGTACTCGTCCATCGTCGCCCGCACGCGGCGTGCGCCGTCGCTGAGGAGCCGCCAGACCGCGTACCAGAACGCGGCGATCGCGCCGACCATCGCCAGGACGGCGAACGTGATGCCGGTGGGCCCGTAGAACCCCGCGGCGACGATGAGCAGGTGCCAGGCGCCGAGCACGGCGACATCCGACCAGGCGACGGCCTTGAGCCGGCGGACGTCGGGTCGCGCCGCGACCAGCAGCGCGACGACACCCAGGGTGACGAACGCGACGGGCGTGGCGAACATGAGGCCGAGCACGCCCCAGCCGCTCGAGCCGAAGATCGCGTAGCCGACGAGCAGCCACACCGGGAGCACGATCGCGGCGGCGAACTGCCACCGGTAGAACCCGCGACGGATGACCATGCGCCCAGCGTACTTCCGGCGGCTGGAGGTCGGCAGGGTGTTCACTCAGGGCGGAGCAGACAGAATGGGTTCGTGATCGAACTGAGGACCCCCGCCGAGATCGAGGAGATGCGTCCCGCGGGCCGCTTCGTGGCCAGCGTGCTCGAGGCGACGTCGAAGGCCGCGGCCGTCGGCGTGAACCTGCTCGAGCTCGATGCGCTCGCGCACGAGATGATCCGGAAGGCCGGCGCCGAGAGCTGCTACATCGACTACCACCCCTCGTTCGGCGCGAGCCCGTTCGGCAAGGTGATCTGCACGTCGGTGAACGACGCCGTGCTGCACGGCCTGCCGCACGACTACCGCCTGAAGGACGGCGACCTGCTGAGCCTCGACTTCGCCGCATCGGTCGACGGCTGGGTGGCCGATTCCGCCGTCTCCATCGTCGTCGGCACGCCCCGCGAGGAGGACCTTCGGCTCATCGACACGACGCAGCGCGCGCTCGACGCCGGCATCGCGGCCGCACGCGCGGGCAACCGCATCGGCGACATCTCGCGCGCGATCGCCGACGTGGCGAAGGCCGAGGGCCTCTCGATCAACACCGACTTCGGCGGCCACGGCGTCGGCCGCACGATGCATGGCGACCCGCACATCCCGAACAACGGCCGCCCGGGTCGCGGCCTCCCGCTGAAGCCGGGCCTGGTCGTCGCGATCGAGCCGTGGTTCCTGCACCGGACCGACCGCATCTTCACCGACCCCGACGGCTGGACGCTGAGGAGCGTCGACGGCTCGCGAGGTGCGCACTCCGAGCACACGGTCGCGATCACCGACGGCGACCCGATCGTGCTGACGCAGCGCGGCTGACGGGTGCCGGCGCCACGGCCGGCGATCTCAGCTTCGTGACCGACCGCTTCAGGCGTCGAACTCCACCTGGATCATCCCGCCGACGACCCGCGTTCGATAGGTGCGGAGCCCCATCGACGGATCGGTGAAGCACTCCCCCGTGCCGAGGTCGTAGACCTCCTTGTGCAGCGGCGAGGCGATCGTCGGCCGGTCGCCGCGCGACCCGACGATGCCGCGCGCCATGACGGGTGCGCCCGTGTGCGGGTCGTGGTGGTCCACCGCGTACACCTCGTCGCCGTCGACGCGCACCAGGGCGACCATGCGTGCTCCGACAAGTGCGACCTCGCCCCACCCCGGTTCGAGGTCGGCGACGCCGCACGCAGGGACCCAGCCGGTCGTGAGTTCGATGGTCGACGTCATGTGCGGCTTCCTCTCGTCGGTGACGGCGACGCTACGGGGCGCATGTTTCACCGGTCGCCCCACCGGTGTTTCGCGCGGGTGAAACCCCCCTCACACGACACGCGGCGTCATGCGAGGTCTCCGAGCGCTTGTGTTACGGCTCCGAAACAGGGGCGAAACCGCGCAGCCGTACGCTCGCCGGCAACCCAGGACCGGAGGAGCCATGAACGACACCGAGATCGATGCCGTCGCCCCGCGGGACGTCCTCGTCGTCGGCGGCGGGCCCGCCGCCCACCGACTCGCCGACAGCCTCCACGCCCGCGACGGCGGCCGCACGCTCCGCGTGACCGTCGTCGCAGACGAGCCCTACGCGCCGTACGACCGGGTCGCGCTGAGCAACCGGCTCGCCGACTCCGACGCCGACCTCGCCCTGCCCCCGACGCCGTGGACGGTCGGGGCGGTGCGACTGATCACCGGCGAGCGAGTGACCGGGGTGGATGCCGCGGCCGGCATGGCCACGACGGCGAACGGCCTCGAGTTGCCCTTCGACGAGCTCGTGCTCGCGACCGGCTCGAGCGCACCGGTGCCGCCGATCCCGGGCAACGAGCACATCCGCGTCTACCGCACGATCGACGACGTCGACGCGCTCGTCGGCGAGACCCGGGGCCTCGCCCGGCGCCTCGGCCGCGCTCCTCGCGTCGTCGTCGCCGGCGGCGGGCTGCTCGGCCTCGAGGCCGCGGGCGGCCTCGCGAAGCTCGGCGCGAAGGCCGCGATCGTGCATTCCGGATCCTGGCTGATGTCGGCGCAGCTCGACGAGGGCGCCGGGCGCGCGCTCGGGCGCATCATCGCCGGCCAGGGCATCGACCTGCACCTCGGGGTCCGCCCCGCCAAGGTGCTCACGGGCAGCGGCGGCGTCGTGGGGGTGGAGCTCACCGACGACCGCCGCGTCGACGCCGACCTCGTCGTGTTCGCGATCGGGATCACGCCGCGCGACGAGCTGGCTCGGGCGATGGGGCTCGAGCTCGGCCCGCGCGGTGGCGTCGCGATCGACACGGCGTGCGCGGCATCCGCACCCCATGTCTGGGCGATCGGCGAGGTCGCGAGCTTCGAGGGCCGCTGCACCGGCCTCGTCGCCCCGGCGAACGCGATGGCCGAAGTGGTCGCCGACCGCCTGCTGGGCGGCGCGGCCCGGTTCACGACGGTCGACGACGCGACGAAGCTGAAGCTCGCGGGCGTCGACGTCGCCAGCTTCGGCGACGCGCTCGCGCGGACCGACCAGGCGCTCGAGATCGTCTACGCCGACCCGGCGCGCGGCATGTACCAGAAGCTCGTCATGACCGACGACGCGAAGACCCTGCTCGGCGGTGTCTTCGTCGGCGATGCCTCGCCGTACGCGTCGCTCCGGCCGCTCCTCGGCACCGAGCTGTCCGGCGAGCCTGCGGCCTACCTGTCGGCGTCGGGCATGGAGGCGCCCGCGGGCGACGAGCTCCCGGCATCCGCCCTGGTCTGCGCCTGCAACACCGTCGCGGCCGGCACGATCCGCGACGCGGTGAACGGGCCGCACGGCGAGCACGCCGAGGGCTGCGCCGAGCTCGGTCCGCTCAAGGCCTGCACGCGCGCGGGCACCCAGTGCGGATCGTGCGTGCCGCTCGTGAAGAAGCTGCTCGAGGCCGAGCTGGAGAAGTCGGGCCAGACGGTCTCGCGCGCGCTGTGCGAGCACTTCCCGATCTCGCGACAGGAGATCTTCGAGTCCGTCAGGGTGCTGGAGCTGACCGCGTTCGAGGAGATCATCGGCCGGCTGGGCACGGGGCGCGGCTGCGACGTGTGCAAGCCCGTGGTCGCCTCGGTGCTCGCCGCCCAGCACGGCTCGTACATCCTCGACGGCGGCCGCGGCGGCCTGCAGGACACGAACGACCGGGCGATGGCGAACATGCAGAAGGACGGCACGTACTCGGTCGTGCCGCGCATCCCGGCCGGCGAGATCACGCCGCAGAAGCTCGCCGTGATCGCCCAGGTCGCCACCGACTACGGGCTGTACACGAAGATCACCGGCGGCCAGCGGATCGACCTGTTCGGCGCCAGGCTCGACCAGCTCCCCGACATCTGGAAGCGGCTCATCGATGCCGGCTTCGAGTCGGGGCAGGCCTACGGCAAGGCGCTGCGCAACGTCAAGAGCTGCGTCGGCTCGACCTGGTGCCGGTACGGCGTGCAGGACTCGGTCGCGATGGCGATCCGCCTCGAGCTCCGCTACCGAGGGCTCCGGTCGCCGCACAAGCTGAAGTTCGGCGTCTCGGGCTGCGCGCGCGAATGCGCCGAGGCGCGGGGCAAGGACGTCGGCGTGATCGCGACCGAGCAGGGGTGGAACCTCTACGTCGGTGGCAACGGCGGGTTCCAGCCGACGCACGCGCAACTGCTCGCGAGCGACCTCGACGACGAGACGCTCATCCGGTACATCGACCGCTACATGATGTACTACATCCGCACCGCCGACCGGCTGCAGCGGACGGCCCGGTGGATCGAGGACCTCGAGGGCGGGCTCGACCACGTCCGCGACGTCGTCGTGCACGACTCGCTGGGCCTCGCCGACGAACTCGAGGCGGCGATGGCGACGCACGTCGACACGTACGAGGACGAGTGGGCGGCGACCCTCGCCGATCCCGAGCGGCTGCGCCGCTTCCGTCCGTTCGTGAACGCCCCCGACCCCGACGACCCCGAGGCGGCGTCGGTCGCGGCGCTCGCGCGCGTCGAGGAGCGCGGCCAGCTCCGGCCGGCCCGACCCGACGAGATCGCCCGCGGCGAGGCCGTGCTCGTCGCCGGACCCGTGATCCCGGTCAGGGGGGCCGACGCGTGACCGGGCGCGTGACGCTCGTGGGCGGCGGCCCCGGGCGCGAGGAGTTCCTCACCGTCGCGGCCGTCCGGGCGCTCGGCACGGCCGACGTCGTGCTGTACGACCGCCTCGCGCCGCACGCGCGCCTGGCCGAGCTCGCACCCGACGCCGAGCTCGTCGACGTCGGCAAGCGGCCCGGCCACCACGCGCTGCCGCAGGAGGAGATCGAGGCGCTCCTCGTCGCGCACGCGGTCGCGGGCCGCCACGCCGTCCGCCTGAAGGGCGGCGACCCGTACGTGTTCGGCCGCGGGGGCGAGGAGGTGCTCGCGTGCCACCGGGCCGGAGTGCCGGTCGAGGTGGTCCCCGGGGTCACGAGTGCGGTCTCCGTGCCCGGCGCCGCCGGCATCCCGCTCACCCATCGCGGCATCAGCCGCCTCTTCACCGTCGTCTCCGGGCACGCGCCGCTCAGCGACGACGAGCTCCGCCACCTCGCGGGCCTCGGCGGCACGATCGTCGTGCTCATGGGCGTGGGCACGCTGCCCCAGCTGGCCGCCGGACTCGCCCGGCACGGCATGACCGGTTCGATGCCGGTCGCGATCATCGAGCGCGGCTTCGGCTGCGACCAGCGCACCACGGTCGCCGAACTCTCGGGCATCGTCTCCGCGGCGGGACTGGCTCGCGTCGCCTCCCCCGCGGTGATCGTCGTCGGCGAGGTCGTCCGCCTCGCGCACGACGGCGATCGCACCGCGGCCGAGCTCATGGAGCGCGCGGCGGGCTTCGCGGCGGTGGCTCCGTGACCGACCAGGTCGAGGCGACGATCGGATTCCGTCCCGACCAGCTCGAGGGGTTCCGGATCGGCGTGACGAGCGACCGCCGATCCGCGGACCTCATCGATGCGTTCGTTCGACGCGGCGCCCAGGTCGTGCACGCGCCGACCATCCGCATGGCGAACGCGAGCTCCGACGAGCCCGTGATCGCCGACACGCGCGCGATCATCGAGGCCCGGCCCGACGTGCTCCTCGCGACCACGGCCTACGGCGTGCGTCGCTGGTTCGAGGTGGCGGATGCCGCGGGGCTCGGCGACGAGCTCGTGTGCGCGCTCGGGCGCACCGCCATCCTGGTCCGCGGCCCGAAGGCGCGCGGCGGCATCCGCGCGGCCGGTCTCGACGACGTCGGCATGAGCGCCGAGGAGACCACCGAGTCGCTCATCGACGAGGTCCTCGCGACGCATCCCCCGGGCCTGACGGTCGCGGTCCAGCTGCACGGCTACCTGCCCTCCGAGGCCCTCGATCGCCTCCGCGACGCGCACGGTCGCGTCCTGACCGTCGAGCCGTACCGCTGGATCGACCCGGATCTCACGGACGAGCGCGTCGACCGCCTGATCGAGGCCGCCTGCACGGGCGGCCTCGACTGCATCACGTTCACGAGCGCGCCCGCCGTGCATGCGCTCCTCATGGCCGCCGAGGCCCGCGGCCGGTACGACGACCTCGTCGATGCGATGCGCGGACCGGTGGTCGCCGCGACCGTCGGGCCGGTGACGTCAGCGCCGCTCGTCGCGGCGGGGATCCACCCGCTCCAGCCCGACCGGTTCCGCATGGGCGCCATGATCCGCCAGGTGTGCGAGCACCTCGAGGACACGCGCGTGATCCGCCTCGAGACGCAGTACGGCCCCCTCGCCCTGCGCGGCTCGGTCGTCGAGGTCCGCGGACGCCGCGTGGCGCTGCCGCCCGTCGCGCTCTCCATCCTCCGGCCCCTCGTCCACGCCCGGGGATCGGTGGTCGCACGCGATCGCCTCGCTGCGGGCATGCCGGGCACCGCCGACGAGCATGCGCTCGAGGTCGCCCTGAGCCGCCTCCGGCAGACCCTCGGAGTGCCCGGGCTCATCTCGACCGTGGTCAAGCGCGGCTACCGGATCGACGTCCGACCATGACCTCACATCGGCCTTCGGCAGGGGTGAGCAGGTGGGAACACGAAGTTCACCGCCCGCGCCGGTCGGGGAAACACGGCGTGGATAGCGTCGCCTCACCAGCTCGACGAGAGCCCGACTTCCACCGGAGGCAACGATGACCGAGACCCTGTCCGCCGCCACGGCAGCGGCCCCCGCGGCCCCTGCCACGCTCGCGCCGCCCAGCGGCCCACTCACCCACCGACCCGGCCGTTGGATCGACGGCTGGGACCCGGAGAACCACGTCCAGTGGGAGGGCGAGGGCCGGCGCATCGCCGCCCGCAACCTCCGCTGGTCGATCTTCGCCGAGTTCCTCGGCTTCGTCGTGTGGCAGCTGTGGTCGATCGTGGTGGTCGCGCTTCCCGCCGCGGGCTTCACGTTCGACACGGGCCAGGTCTTCTGGCTGATCTCGATCCCGGCGCTCGTCGGCGCGACGCTGCGCATCCCGTACACCTTCATGGTCCCCCGCTTCGGCGGCCGCAACTGGACGATCGTCTCGGCCGGCCTGCTGCTCATCCCGGCGATCGGCCTCGCGGTCGCGGTGTCGAACCCCGAGACGCCGTTCGGCGTCATGCTCGCGATCGCGGCGCTCGCCGGATTCGGCGGCGGCAACTTCGCGAGCTCGATGTCGAACATCACGTACTTCTACCCCCAGCGGGAGAAGGGCTGGGCACTGGGGCTGAACGCCGCGGGCGGCAACCTCGGGGCGTCGGTGGCGCAGTTCGTCGTGCCGATCGCGATCACGATCGGTGCGGCCGTCACGCTGAACCTCCCGCTCGCGGGATGGATCTGGGTGCCGTTCATCGTCATCGCGATGGTCGGCGCGGCGTTCCGCATGGACAACCTCTCGAACGCGAAGGCGGATGTCGCGGCATCCCTCGCGGCGCTGAAGGAGCCGCACCTCTGGATCCTCGCCGTGCTCTACATCGGCACGTTCGGCTCGTTCATCGGGTTCGCCGGCGTCTTCCCGAAGCTCATCGCCGACCAATTCCCCGACTTCTCCGCGTTCCACGTCGGCACGGCGACGCTCTCGCTGGCATTCATGGGCGCGCTCGTCGGCTCGCTCGCCCGTCCGTACGGCGGTCGGCTGGCCGACCGGTTCGGCGGGACGCAGATCACGATCGGGGCCTTCGCCGTGATGGCGCTCGGGGCGCTGGCGGTGGTCTGGACGCTCCCGCTCGGGAACTTCTGGCTCTTCCTCGGCCTGTTCCTGGTGCTCTTCACCGCCTCGGGCGTCGGCAACGGCTCGACCTACCGGATGATCCCGACGGTGTTCGCCCTCCGTGCGGGGGCGCGCAACGCGCACGAGTCGGCGGGCGACGTGAGCTCGCAGCGCAAGGCCGCGGCCGCGCTCGGCATCATCTCCGCGGTCGGCGCGTACGGAGGGTTCGTGATCCCGCAGCTGCTCGGCTACTCCAAGACCACGTTCGGCGACTACACGACGGGTCTCGGTTGGTTCGTGTGGGCGTACGCTGTGATGCTCCTGATCACCGCGGGCGTCTACCTGACGCTCTCGAAGCGGTCCGGACACCGGATCTGACCGGGGCGGGCCGGGCGACCTCACCGCCCGGCCCGCCTCAACCCCAGCCGACGACGGATCCCGGAGGACGACATGGCAGCCGACACCCACTGCCCGTACTGCGCCCTCCAGTGCGCGATGACGTTGACGGCGACGGATGCCCCGGCCGCGCGCCTCACGGGGGATGCCGCGACGGCGCCCGTGACGGTCGCCGGCCGCGACTTCCCCACCAATCGCGGCGGACTCTGCAAGAAGGGCTGGACCTCGGCGGAGCTCCTCGCCTCCCCGTCCCGGCTGACCGCGCCGCTCGTGCGCGATGCCGACGGCGTGCTGCGCGAGACGACGTGGGACACGGCCCTCGAGTTCGTCGCCGACCGGCTCCGCGCCATCCGCTCGCAGCACGGCGCCGATGCCGTCGGCGTCTTCGGCGGCGGCGGGCTGACGAACGAGAAGGCGTACCTGCTCGGCAAGTTCGCCCGGCTCGCGCTCGGCACGAGCCGGATCGACTACAACGGCCGATACTGCATGTCGTCGGCGGCGGCCGCGGGAAACCGCGCGTTCGGCATCGACCGGGGCCTGCCGTTCCCGCTCTCCGACCTCGACGAGGCCTCGACGGTCCTCCTGCTCGGAACGAACGTCGCCGAGACCATGCCGCCCTTCATGGGCCACCTCGCCGGCGCGCAGGCGGCGGGCGGGCTCATCGTCGTCGATCCACGACGCACGGCGACCGCACGGCTCGCCGACGACGGACAGGGCCTGCACGTCCAGCCGGCACCCGGCACCGACCTGATGCTGCTGCTCGGCCTCGGGCACGTCGTGATCGCCGAGCGCCTCGTCGACGACGCGTACGTGGGCGCTCGCACGACCGGCTACGCCGCGGTCAGGCGGAGCGTCGCCCAGTGGTGGCCCGAGCGCGTGCAGTCGGTCACTGGCGTGCCGGCCGCGACGGTCCGAGCCATCGCCCGTCGTCTCGCGTCCGGCGATCGCACGTACATCCTCACCGGCCGGGGCGTCGAGCAGCACGTCGACGGCACCGACACCGCGACCGCCGCGATCAACCTCGCGCTGCTGCTCGGGCTGCCCGGTCGCCCCGGCAGCGGGTACGGCACGCTGACCGGCCAGGGCAACGGCCAGGGCGGCCGCGAGCACGGGCAGAAGTGCGACCAGCTTCCCGGGTACCGCAGGATCACCGATCCCGCCGCGCGCGAACACGTCGCCCGGGTCTGGGGCGTGGACGCGTCGGAGATCCCCGGTCCCGGACTGCCCGCGATCGAGCTGCTCGGCTCGCTCGGGCGGCCCGACGGCGTGCGGGCGCTGCTCGTGCACGGCTCGAACCTCGTGGTGTCCTCCCCCAACGTCGCGGAGGTCCGCCGGGGCGTCGACCGCCTCGACCTCCTCGTCGTGTGCGACTTCGTGCTCTCCGAGACGGCGGCCCTGGCCGACGTGGTGCTCCCCGTCCCGCAGTGGGCCGAGGAGGAGGGCACGATGACGAACCTCGAGGGACGCGTCATCCGTCGCCGCCCCGCGCTCGCGCCGCCGCCCGGTGCGCGCGACGAGCTCCGGATCCTGCACGAGTTGGCGAAGCGGCTCGGGTCGACCGCGCGATTCGACACCGAGCCCGAGGCGGTCTTCGAGGAACTGCGCCTCGCCTCCGAGGGCGGAATCGCGGACTACTCGGGCATCGACTACGCGCTGCTCGACTCCGGCGCCGAGGCCTTCTGGCCGTTCCCGCGCGGCGGCGAGGGCACGCCCCGGCTCTTCGCGGAACGCTTCCACCACGACGACGGGCTCGCCCGCCTCGTCGCCGTCGCACCCCGCGCCGGTGCCCGCCCCACACAGTCGCCGGACCAGCTGACGCTCGTGACCGGCCGACTCCTCGAGCACTACCAGAGCGGCGCGCAGACGCGCCGGGTACCCGAGCTGCTCGGCGCCCAGCCCGATGCGCGAGCCGCCATCCATCCCGCCACGGCGGCCCGGCTGGGCATCGCCGACGACGAGCCCGTCGAGGTCGCGAACGAGCGCGGCACGGTGCGCTGCCGCGCACGGCTGACCACCGACATCCGCCCCGACTCGGTGTTCCTGCCGTTCCACTACGGCGACGAGCAGGCCGCCAACCTCCTGACCTCGGACGCGGTCGACCCGATCTCGTCGATGCCCGAGTTCAAGGCCAACCTCGTGCGCGTGACGCGCCTCGTCGAAGCGGGAGTCGAATCATGAGCCCTCTCCGGATCGTCCTCATCGGCTACGGCCCGGTCGGCGCGCGCTTCGTCGAGGACCTGCTGCCCGCCGTGCGCACCGGCGCGGTCGCGCTCACGGTCGTCGCGGGCGAGCCGGTCGAGGCCTACAACCGGGTCCTCGTCGCGGAGTACGCCGTCGGCAACGCCGACCTCGACGCGATGCTCATCGGCGACCGCGACGCCGCCGAGGCGGCCGGCGCGAGGATCCTCCTCGGCGTGCGGGCGACGCGCATCGACCGCGACGCGCACCTGGTCCGGCTCTCGACGGGCGACGCGCTCCCGTACGACCGGCTCGTGCTCGCCACCGGCTCCCGCGCGAACGTGCCGACGCTCGACGGCGTCGAGCGTCCGCGGCGCGACCTCGCCGACCTCGAGCGACACCCCGCCCGCCTCGTCGCGCGCGATGACGACCTGCCCGCCGGCGTGACGGCGCTCCGCGACCTCGACGACGCCGAACGCGTGCGCGACGCGGTCCGCGGCCGACGCCGGATCGTCGTGCTCGGCGCGGGCGTGCTCGGCCTCGAGCTGGCGCTCGCCGCCGCGCATGCGGGCGCCCAGGTCTGCGTCGTGCACCATGGGCCGCACCCGATGCCGCGCAACCTCGACCGCGGCGGCGGCCACGTGCTGCGCTCGGCGCTGCGCCGCACGGGCATCACCGTCATCGCGCACAGCCGCGCCGAGGCGATCGGATTCCGCACCGACGCCGACGACACGCGGCGCTTCGACATGCTCGTCACGGCCGACGGCAAGCAGGTGCGAGGCGACCTGCTCGTGCTCTCGTGCGGGGTGAGCCCGCGGAACGAGCTGGCCACGCTCGCCGGACTCCGCACGGCCGTCGGCGTCGTCGTCGGCCCCGACCTGCGCAGCTGGAGCGACCCGGACGTGTTCGCCATCGGCGACTGCGCCCAAGTCGTCGAACGCACCGAGGAGACCGCCGGCCGCCGGATCCTGCCCGGAGCCCCGTCCGGGCTCATCGGGCCGGGATGGCGTCAGGCCGAGCACCTCGCGGGCCGCTTCGCCGCGGAAGCGGCCGACCCCGCGATGGGATCGGCCGTCGCACCGCTGCCGCCCGAACGCGACGCGATCGTCATGCTCAAGGCCGAGCACGTCGACGTCGTCGCGGTCGGCGACCTCACCGCCGACCCGTGGGAGGACGACGCGCTCTCGCCGCGACGTCGTATCGCCCAATGGGCCGATCCGGAGCACCTCCGCTACGTGAAGATGGTGACGGAGGACGGGATCCTGACGGGCTTCGCGAGCGTGGGGATGCCCCGGACGGCGGCCGAGCTCACCCTGCTGTTCGAGCGACGTGCCGAGCTGCCCGCGGACCGGTCGCTGCTGCTGCGCTTCGACGGGCCAGACGACGATCCGTCGGCGAACGCCGACGCGTTCGCGCCCGAGGCGACCGTCTGCTGGTGCAATGGCGTCACCGTGGGGCGCATCCAGGAGTCGGCGGCGTGCGGCAACGCGACGGTCGAGTGCGTCGGGCGCGACACCAGAGCCGGTACCGGCTGCGGCGGATGCCGCGGGCGCATCGCCGAGGTCCTGGCGCGCGCCGCTGAGGCCGACGGGGCGGAGAGCCTCACCACCTGATGGGCGTCGAGCGCGCGGGCGGCGGCATCCGCGCCGACCGCTCCTCGACGCGCGAGGCGCGGCCTCTGCCGCTCCGCGATCGACGCCTCCGTGGCGTCGACCGTGAGGCGGTCAGGCGTGCTCGCGCTGATCCTGCTCGACGGCGGAGTACCGGTCGAGGACCAGCTCGACGAGCGCGGGCGGCGGAGCCGCGGCCGGCACGAGCAGCGGATCGGCGATGGCGTCGGCACCGGCGGCGACCGCCTGGTCGTAGAAGGTGCCGGGCGCGAGCAGGTACGGTCCGACGACGATCCTCGACCCGGGGTGCACCTCGCGGATCATCTCGATCGCGTCGGGCAACCGCGGGATCGCCGCCGCGATGAATCCGACCGTGACCGACCGCCCGAGCCGCTGGCCGAGCCTCCGGGCAGTCTCGAAGCACTCGCGCACGGCGCGCGGATCGTTCGAACCCGCCGCGGCGAGGAGGACGGTGTCGCCGTCGGCGAGCCCCGCGGCGAGCAGGCGCTCGGCGAGCACCTCGACGAGGCGCTCGTCGGGGCCGAGCTCCGCGGCCAGGCGCGCGGACCCGCCGATGCGGTCGAGTCCGAGCGAGAGTCCGGTCCTCACGTGGAAGCCCGCCGAGAGCACGAGCGGCACGATGACCGCGTCGGGCTCGGCGGCGGCTTCGAGGGCGGCGCCGATGTCGGCGTTGCTGGCGTCGACGAAGGTGATCGAGACGTCGAGGTCGGGGCGGGCCGACGCGACGCCGTCGATGAGGCGGATGACCGCCTCGCGGTTGGCGGTCGACGGGGTTCCGTGGGTGACGGCGACGAGCCGGAGCGGCGGGCGACGGGCCGGATCCGACATGTTCCCGGCATCGCTCGTCCGACCCATCTCACGCCCGCGCTTTCCGGCGGAATCCGGTCTCACCCGCCGATCCGACGGTATTCAGGGCGTGTTTCGCGGAGCGGACCCGCGTGTTTCCGGCGCGTGAAGAGTGCCTCACGCGGCGGGCGGCGCCGATGCGGGTCAGCCGGCGTCGGGACGGTCCTCGCCGAGCAGCTCGGGCCGCACGCGCCGGGTGCGTTCGACCTGCTGCTCGTGCCTCCACTCGGCGACCCTGCCGTGGTGCCCGGAGAGCAGCACGGGCGGCACCTCGAGGCCACGCCAGACGGCGGGCTTGGTGTAGCTCGGGTACTCGAGCAGTCCGTCCTCGTGCGACTCCTCGACGAGGCTCTCGGGGTTGCCGACGACGCCGGGAACGAGCCGGCCCGCCGCCTCGATCATCGCCATCACGGCGACCTCGCCGCCGTTCAGCACGTAGTCGCCGAGGCTGATAAGGCGCACCCGCATGCGGGTCGCGTAGTGGTCGACGACGCGCTGGTCGATGCCCTCGTAGCGGCCGCAGGCGAACACGAGGTGCTGCTCCGCCGCGAGCTCTCGAGCGGTCGCCTGCGTGAACGGCTCGCCGGCCGGCGACGGCACGACGAGCAGCGCATCGGAGTCGCCGTCGCCGACGATGGAGTCGAGCGCCTCGCCCCACGGCTCGGGCTTCATGACCATGCCGGCGCCACCGCCGTACGGGGTGTCGTCGACCGTGCGGTGACGATCGTGGGTGAAGTCGCGGAGGTCGTGCGCGGCGACGTCGATCAGGCCCGACTGGCGCGCCTTGCCGAGCAGCGACAGGTCGAGCACGTCGAAGAACGACGGGAAGATCGTGACGATGTCGATGCGCATCGTCGGGGCCTAGGCGTCGGGGTTCTCGTCGGGCGCCTGCGCGCCGTCGGCCGCGGCATCGGCGACGGATGCCTCGGGGCTCGCGGTCTCCTCGATGAGCTCCTCGGGAAGCTCCTCGAACAGCCCCGGCGGCGGCGTGACGGTGAGCGTTCCGGCCTCGACATCGACCTCGGGGACGAACGCCGAGACGAACGGCACCATCACGTCGCCGCGCGCCGTCTTGACGATGAGGAGGTCCTGGGCAGGCAGGTGATCGACATGCGCCACCTGGCCGATGCGCTCGCCGTCGCGGAGGACGGCGAGGCCGATGAGCTGGTGGTCGTACCAGGCGTCGGGTTCGGGCTCCTCGTCGACGGGCTGGTCGACCCAGAGGATGGCCTTGACGAGGCCCTCGGCCGCGGTGCGGTCGTCGACGCCCTCGAAGAACCCGACCGGCTGGCCGTTGTACCAGCGCAGTTCGCGGAACTCGAGGGTCCGGCCGTGCCACGGCGACTCCTCGGGCACCTGCAGGGAGAACACCGCACCGGGAACGAAGCGCCGCTCGGGGTCGTCGGTGTACAGCTCGAGCTTGAGGGCGCCCTTCAGGCCGTGCGCCTTCGTCAGCCGGCCGACGCGGAGCTGCTGGGGACGGGTTGCCGCGGCCACGTCAGTCGTCGGTGTCGACGACGTCGACCCGGACCCGGCGGCCGTCGGCGAGGGCGGCGACGAGCGTGCGCAGCGCCTTCGCGGTGCGACCGGACCGCCCGATGACGCGGCCGAGGTCCTCGGGGTGCACGTGCACCTCGAGGACCTCGCCGCGTGCGCTCGACGCGGAGACGACCTTCACCTCGTCGGGGTGATCGACGATCCCCTTGACGAGGTGCTCGAGCGCGGAAGAGAGCAAGGCTTACGCCTCGTCCGACGCGGTCTCGTCGGCGGCGGGGGCCTCGGCGGGCTCCTCGGCCTTGGCCGGCTTCTCGGCCTTGGGCTTCACGACCGACTTCTTTGCCGTGTCGACCGAGTACTCGGCCTTCGGCGCGGCGGTCTGGACGGTGTTCTTGGCGTTCTTGTCGCCCTTGAACGTGCCCCAGTCGCCGGTCAGCTTGAGGATGGCGAGGACCTGCTGGGTCGGCTGCGCGCCGACGCCGAGCCAGTACTGCGCCCGCTCCGAGTCGACCTGGATGAACGACGGGTTCTCGGTCGGGTGGTACTTGCCGATCTCCTCGATCACGCGACCGTCGCGCTTGGTGCGCGAGTCGGCGACGACGATGCGGTAGTACGGGGCACGGATCTTGCCGAGCCGCTTGAGGCGGATCTTGACAGCCACGATTCTCCTGGATGTGTTGTGAGGTAGGCGAACTGACAGCCGTGAGCGTGGGGTGCACACTCGGCGGAAGCTCAATGGGTGCTCTGCGCGCCGGATAGAGGGTCGGGCGGTACAGAACTCGACTGACCATTCTTGCAGATTCCGCGCCGAAACGAGAATCCTCGCGGTCTCACGCCTGAATACGATGGGCGCATGCGCGGCACCCTCGATTCCCTCTCCCTCATCGACGGGCCCGCGATCGCCGAGCGCGCGTCGATGCGGTCGGCCGTCGACGCGATCGCGCGGGTGCTGCGCGACGGGCACGATCCCGATGCCGATCCACCGCGGAGCATCGTCGACGTGCGCCACGGCCAGCTGCTGCTGATGCCGTCCGAACTCGGCGGATGGGTCGGCCAGAAGCTCGCCACCGTCGCACCGGGCAACCCCGCGCACGGCCTCGACCGGATCCAGGCCCTCTACGTCCTCATCGACGCCGAGACCCTCACCCCGGTCGCCCTGCTCGACGGCACCGAGCTCACGAGCCTCCGCACGCCGGCGGTGTCGGCCGCCGTGCTCGAGGTCGTCGCCGCACCCGAGGCCGCCTCGCTCGTCGTGTTCGGCACCGGCCCGCAGGGTGTCCGGCACGTCGAGGCGATGCGGGCGATCCGCCCGATCTCGCGGGTCAGGTTCGTCGGGCGGGATCCGGAGCGGGCGCGACGGGCGGTGGCGAGCGTCGCGCGCCCGGGGCTCGACGTCGCGGTCGGCACCGCGGCGGACGTCGCCGACGCCGACCTCGTCGTGTGCGCGACGACCGCGCGCGAGCCCCTGTTCGAGGGCGCCCTCGTTGCGGAGCACGCGGCGGTCGTCGCCGTCGGCTCGCACGAGCCCACCGCCCGCGAGCTCCCGGGCGAGCTCCTCGGCCGCGCCCACGTCGTCGTCGAGTCGACGCGCGTCGCGCTCCGCGAGGCGGGCGACGTGATCCTTGCGATCGGCGAGGGCCGGCTCACGGCCGACGGGTTGATCCCGATGTCCACGCTCTTCGACGGCTCGCCCGCGCCATCCGGCCGCCCCGTCGTCGTCAAGACCTGCGGCATGGGATGGCAGGACCTGGCGGTCGCCCCGCTCGCCCTCCCGGACGGTTCGCGCTGATGGCCCGGTGGCGGACCGAGGACTGGCACACGGCGGGCGAGCCGTTCCGGATCGTGCTCGACGCGCCCGTCGAGGGCGCGACGGTCGCGGACCGCCGGGTCGCGGCGATGGCGGGGCCCGCCGACGACCTGCGCCGGTTCCTCTGCCTCGAGCCGCGCGGGCACGACGACATGTACGGCGGGTTCATCACGCCTCCCGACGACGACGGCGCGGACTTCGGGGTGCTGTTCTGGCACAAGGACGGCTTCTCGACCGCGTGCGGCCACGGCACCATGGCGCTCGGCGCGTGGGCCGTGCGCACGGGTCGCGTGGCCGCGCCGGACGACGGCGAGGCGGTCGTCACGATCGACGTGCCGAGCGGTCGCGTGCAGGCGCGCGTGCAACGCACCGGCGGCCGCACGAGCGCCGTCGTCTTCCGGAACGTCCCGTCGCGCGTGCTCGCGACCGGCCTCCGCCTCGAGACCAGTCGTGGAGCCGTCGAGGTCGACCTGGTCTTCGGCGGCGCGGTGTACGCGACGCTCCCCGCCGCCGCGCTCGGCCTCGAGGTGACGCCCGCGCAGTCGTCCGAGCTCATCCGCCTGGGCCGCGAGATCAAGTGGGCCCTGAACGGCCACCCCGACGCGCAACTCGCCGACGACCGCCTCTCCGGCGTCTACGGCACCATCCTCGTCGACGACCTCGGGCGCACCGACGAGGGACCCTGGCAGCGGAACGTCACCGTCTTCGCCGACGGCGAGGTCGACCGGAGCCCGTGCGGCTCCGGCACCGCGGCACGCGTGGCGCTCCTCGCGCACCGTGGCGAGCTCGCCGACGGCGAGGTGCTCGCGCACGACTCGATCATCGGCACGAGGTTCCACGCGCGCGTGGCGGAGCGCACCGCCGAGGGCGTGGTGCCCGAGGTCACCGGGCAGGTGTATCGCATCGGCACGTGCGAGTTCGAGCTCGACCCGGACGACCCGCTGGCGGCGGGCTTCAGCCTGCGCTGACCGCCGACCCCGACCTCGACCGCTCCGGGTCCGGATCGGCCGAGCCGGGTGCGGTTCAGAAGACGAAGCCCTCGGGGAACGGGTCGTCGGGATCGAGCACGTACTGCGCGAACCCGGTCACCCACGCGCGTCCGCTGATCGTCGGCACGACGGCGCTCACCCCGCCGACGGCCGTCTCGCGAAGCAGCCGCCCGGTGAACTCGCTGCCGATGAACGACTCGTTGACGAAGTCGGCCTCGAGGGCGAGCTCGCCGCGCGCGTGCAGCTCCGCCATCCGGGCGCAGGTCCCGGTGCCGCAGGGCGACCGGTCGAACCAGCCCGGATGGATCGCCATCGCGTGCCGAGACCGCACCGCGTCGGAGCCGGGGGCGATGAACTCGACGTGGTGCACGTGGTCCGCGCCCTCGAGCTCGGGGTGCCGCGGCGGCGCCTGCTCGTTGATCGCGTCCATGATCGCGAGCCCGGCCGCGAGGATCTCGCCCTGGCGGTCGCGGTCGAACGGCAACCCGAGCGCGTCGAGCTCGACGAGGGCGTAGAAGTTGCCGCCGAAGGCGATGGTGTACGGCACGGTCCCGTACCCGGGCACCTCGATGGAGGCGTCCAGCCGCTCGACGAAGCTCGCCACGTTCTCGAGCGTCACGCGCCTCGCGCGGCCGCCCTCGACGTCGACGTGCGCGACCACGAGGCCGGCCGGCACGTCGAGCCGGATCTCGGTGACCGGCTCGGTCACCTCGACCATGCCGGTCTCGACGAGGACCGTCGCGACGCCGATCGTGCCGTGCCCGCACATCGGCAGGAACCCGCTCGCCTCGATGAACACGACGCCCCAGTCGGCGTCGTCCCGCGCGGGCGGCTGCAGCAGCGCCCCCGACATCGACGCGTGGCCGCGCGGCTCGTTCATGAGGAAGCCGCGAAGCCCGTCGAGGTGCTCGATCGCATGGAGACGCCGCTCGTTCATGGTCGCGCCGGGGATCGGGCCGACGCCGCCCGTGACGACGCGGGTCGGCATCCCCTCGGTGTGCGAGTCGACCGCGGTGATCACCCGGCGCGCTCGCATCAGCGGGCCGCCAGGGCCGCCAGGGCCCGCTCGGTGTCTGCGGTGATCTGCGCGCGCTGCTCAGCGGAGAGCGGGCCGCGCGGCGGGCGGGTCGGCCCGCCGTAGGAGTTCCCGCAGAGGTCCATGGAGAGCTTGATGGCCTGCACGAACTCGGTGCGCGAGTCCCAGCGGAAGACCGCGACGAGCTGCTCGTAGAGCGCCTTCGCCTCGTGCCAGTCGCCCCGGGCGCACAGGTCGTACAGCTCGACCGCCTCCTTCGGGAAGGCGTTCGGGTAACCGGCGAACCACCCGACCGCGCCGTTGACCATGAGCTCGAACAGCACGTCGTCGGCGCCGGCGATGACGTCGATGTCGCAGAGCTCCCGGATCTCGTACACGCGACGGACGTCGCCCGAGAACTCCTTGATCGCGACGACCTCGGGGATCTCGGCGAGCTTCGCGACGAGCGACGGCACGAGGTCGACCTTGGTGTCGAACGGGTTGTTGTAGGCCATGATCGGCAGGCCCGCCTTCGCGACCTCCTCGTAGTGGGCGATCACCTCGGCCTCGTTCGCGCGGTATAGCGTGGGCGGCAGGAGCAGCACCCCGTCGGCGCCGTCCTCGCGGGCGAACTCCGCCCATCTCCTCGCCTGGTGGCTGCCCACGCCGTGCGCGCCGGCGACGACGATGCCGCGCCCGTCCACCGCCTCGACGGCGACCTGGATGACCCGTCGGCGCTCGTCGTCGGTCAGGGACGAGTACTCGCCGAGCGATCCGTTCGGCCCGACGCCGCGGCATCCGTTGCGCATGAGGAAGTCGACGTGCTCGGCGAACCGGTCGTAGTCGACGGCGAGCCCGGCGGGCGCCGAGTCGTCCTCGCGGAAGGCGAGGGTCGTCGCGACGATCACGCCGCCCAGGTCCATGGTGCCGGTCATGCGTCGTCCGTCCTCCGGAATCGATAAGTAATATGTCACATACTACGTTTGCTGATCGGGCTCGGCAAGCGCCGCCAGCTCGCCGATCCGCACCGGCGCGAGCACGGGCCGGCGGTCGAACCCGACGGATGCCGCGGCGCCCCCGGACTCGGCGACGATCGCCTCGACGGCCCGGCCGCACGTGCGCCCCTGGCAGGGGCCGAGCCCCGCACGCGTCGCGAGCCGCATCGCGCGGAGCGGCACGTCGGCGCGCTCCACGACCGCCCGCCGGGTGACGGCCTCGCAGCGGCACACGATCGTGTCGTCGTCGAGCCACGACGTCCATCCGGGGCGGATCGCGTGCGCCCGCTCGAGGCGGAGCGCGAACGCCCCGGTGCGCCGTCTCGCGGTCAACGGCCCCCGGATCCGCGGGTCGTCGAGCGCGCCGCCCGCGGCGACGAACCCGGCGACGGCGCCCTCGGCGAGCGCGGCGTCGGCACCGCCGACCCCGGTGACCTCGCCCGCGGCGAACACGTGCGCGACGCTCGTCCGCTGCGCCGGGTCCACCGCGACGATGCGCCCGCTGCGGTCGCCCTCGAGCGCGCACCCCAGTGCGATGGCGGCCTCGAGTCGGGGCGTGAACCCGTGGCCGAGGGCGACGGCATCGCACGCGACCTCGCGCTCGGTTCCCGGGATCGGGCGCCAGTCCGCGTCGAGCCGGGCCACGACGGCGCCCTCCACCCGGTCGCGCCCGACCACGCGCACCACCGCGCTGCCGGTCCGGTACGGGATCCGGCGACGGACGAGCGCGCCGACGTATCCGGCGAACTCGCCCGCCTTCCCCGAGAGCTCCCAGGCGCGCGTGAGCCACCCGTCGGCGAGCGCGGGCACGCGGGACGCCTCGTGCACGCCGACCACCTGCGACCCGACGAGCGCGAGCGACTGCGCGACGGGCAGCAGGAACGGTCCCGAACCGCTCACGATCGTGCGACGCCCGACGGCGACGCCGTCGCGCTTCGCGAGCGCCTGGGCCGCGCCGGCCGTGGTGACACCGGGCAGGGTCCAGCCGGGGACGGGGAGCGCGAGGTCGTGCGCGCCCGTGGCGACGACGATCGCGTCGGCGTCGATCGCGAGCGGGGTCCGGCGGTCGCCGTCGGCGTCGCCGACCACGGCCCGCAGCCGGATCCCGTCGGCGGATGCCTCGGCCGACCATACGCTCGTGCCGACGAGCACCTGCGCTTCGCCGGCGGCCAGCGCGCCGCGGAGTCGCTCGAACCGGTGCCATCCGTGCTGGAGACGGGGGTCGGTGAGCCGCTCGTGATGTCGCCAGAACTGGCCTCCGAGCCGGTCGCCCTCGTCGAGGAGGCTGACCCGTGCGCCGGCGGCGAGGGCGCCCTGCGCGGCCGCGAGGCCGGCCGGTCCGCCGCCGAGGATCGCGACGTGCCTCATTCGCGCACCTCCCGTTCGACGCGATCGCCGTCGACGGCCTCGCGCCGGCACGCGCGCACCCCTTCGACGTCGTTGACGGTCACGAGGCAGTCGTGGCAGACGCCGATGCCGCAGAACACTCCCCGGCCCCCCGTCGGCGACGTGCGCCATGCGGTGCGGCCGGCACCGATGAGTACGCCGGCGATGGTCTGGCCCTGCCGACCCCGGACGGGCTCGCCATCGACGGTGATGCGGATCATGCGGTCTCCCGGAGGCTGCGCCGGCTCGGCAGGAACGGCGTCGGATCGAGGGCGGTGGGTGCGCCGAGCACGGCGTGGGCGACGAGTTCGGCGGTGGCCGGGGCGAGCCCGATGCCCGCGCCCTCGTGGCCGGTCGCGTGCACGAGCCCCGCGAGATCCGGATCGGCGCCGATGACGGGAAGGTGGTCGGGCGCGTACGGACGGAAGCCGACGTAGCTGCGCAGCAGGGTGGTGTGCTCGAGGAACGGGAAGAGGCGGACGGCCTTGGCCGCGATCGCCGCCGCCGGCGCGACGCCGGACCGCTCGTCGAAGCCGACGCGTTCGCGGCTGGAGCCGATCAGCACCGTCCCGCCGGGCGTGGACTCGACGACGGTGGAGGTCTGCAGGGCGGCGTCACCCGACCCGACGGCACCCACGTAGTCGCTGTCGTACACCTTGTGGAACACGCGCTGCCGCATCGGCGTCGTGACGAGGATCACGCCGCGCCGCGGCCGGATGTCGAGGCGGGCGCCGAGGCGCGCCGCGACCTCGCCCGACCAGGGCCCGGCGCAGTTCACCACCACGTCGGCGGCGAACGGGCCCGCCGTCGTGTTCACGCCGGCGAGCCGGCCGGGCGGCCCGAGCCCGCCCGTGACCTCGGCGACCACGAGCCGCGCACCGCCGCGGAGCGCCGCGGCGGCGAGCGCCTGCGTCGCGTTCGACGGCTGCACCTGCGCGTCGTCGGGGTAGTGGACGGCACGGGCGACCTCGGGCGACAGGAACGGCTCGGCGGCCGCGAGCGCGGCGGCATCCATCGACTCGGCCCGGATGCCGGTCGCCCGCTGCGCGTCGGCGAAGCCGTCGAGCGCGGCCTCGCCCCCGGCGAACGCGACGACGATGCCGCCCTTGGCCTCGAACTCGGTCGCGGGCTGCCCGTCTCGCCGGTCGGCGTCGAGTCGCTCGGCGAGGTCGCGCCACATCGCGTTCGAGGCCGTCGCGAGGTCGGCCTCGGCGCCGGGCGCCTTGTCGCTCACCAGGAGGTTCCCCTCGCAGCGGCTCGACGTCTCGCCGGCGACGCCGACCCGATCGACGACCACGACCTCCGCACCGCGCTCGACGAGGGCGAGCGCGCAGGCGGCACCCACGATGCCGGCTCCGATCACCACCACCCGCACGCTGCGCCTCACTCCTCGCGCTCGCCGCTCCAGATGCCGCCCACATGGCCGATGTGGCGCGACATCAGGTCGGCGGCGGCATCGCCGCGACCGTCGACGAGCAGCCGCACGAGCTCGGCGTGCTCGAGTGCCGACTCGGTCAGCGCGCCCGACTCGGCGAGTTCGACGAGGCCGGTCAGGCGCGTCTGGCGGCGCAGCTCGCCCACGACGTCGACCAGGAATCGGTTGCCCGTGAGCTCGAGCAGGGTCAGGTGGAATCTCGTGTCGGCCTCGAGGTAGTCCTGGAACCGGCCCTCCTCGCCCGCGCGGACGATCTCGGCGGCGAGCTCCAGGAGCCGCGACGCGGTCTCCTCGGGCACGCGCCCGGCGAGCGAGTGCATCGGCGGCACCTCGAGCAGGCGACGCACCTCGCGGAGCTGGCGGACCTCGTCGAGCGAGACCTCCGTCACCCGGAATCCGCGATTGCGCATCGGCGCGAGGAAGCCTCGGCGGGCGAGGTCGAGCATCGCCTCGCGCACGGGCGTGGCGCTGACGCCGAACGCGGTCGCCATGGTCGGCACGGTGAGCACGTCGCCCGGTGCGGCCTCGCCCGAGACGATCCGCGAGGAGATCGCGCGCTCGACCTGCTCGCGCAGGCTCGCGGCCTCGCGCAGTCGAGCCGGCTCAGCCATGACGCGCCCAGTACTGTGTCATGCATTACAGGCTAGCCGGTCGGGTGCCCGCGACGACAGCGCGATTCCCGCGTCATCGACGCCTCCCGCACCCGACGCCGCATGTCATGATTGCCCTGCGCCCACGGGCGCGGGGACGGGGGTGCCGCATGGCGATCGAGTTCGCGAGATCCGAACGATCCACCGTGGGCATCGAGTGGGAGCTCGCGATCGTCGACCGGTCGACCGGCGAACTGGCCTCGGTGGGTGACCGCGTGCTCGCCGAGCTCGACGGCACCGACGGGACGCCGCATCCGTTCATCACCTCCGAATTGCTGACCAACACGGTCGAACTCGTCAGCGGGGTCCACACCGACGTCGCCGGGGCCGTCGACGACCTCACCGGACAGGTGGGCGAGGTGCGCGCCGTGCTCGACCAGCTCGGCGAGTACGAGTTGATGTGCAGCGGATCGCACCCGTTCAGTCGGTGGTACGACCAGCGCCTCACCGACAAGCCGCGCTACCGCAAGCTCATCGAGCGCACGCGCTGGTGGGGCCGCAACATGATGATCTGGGGCATCCACGTGCACGTCGGCATCGAGGAGCGCGACAAGGCGCTGCCGATCCTCGATGGCCTGCTCGCGTACGTCCCGCACCTGCAGGCCCTGTCCGCCTCCAGCCCGTTCTGGGCGGGCGTCGAGACGGGCTACGCCTCGAACCGGGCGCTGATGTTCCAGCAGCTGCCCACCGCCGGGCTCCCGTACCAGCTGCCCGACTGGGGCGCGTACGAGCGCTACGTCGACGACCTCGTCCGAACGGGCGTCATCGAGGACCACACCGAGGTGCGCTGGGACATCCGCCCCTCGCCCCGGTGGGGCACGGTCGAGGTGCGCGTCTGCGACGGCGTGTCGTCGGCCGACGAGATCGGCGCGATCGCCGCGCTCATCCAGTGCCTGGTCGAGTGGATGTCGACGCGGCTCGACGACGGCGAGACCCTCCCGGTCATGCAGCCCTGGTACGTGCGCGAGAACAAGTGGCGCGCGGCCCGCTACGGCATGCACGCCGAGATCATCACGGATGCCGCGGGCAACCAGCGTCCGGTCACCGACGCGCTCCGCGACCTGCTCGTGACGCTCGCCCCCGTGGCCGAACGCCTCGGCTGCGCGGTCGAGCTGCAGCGCATCCGCCGCACCCTCGACGAGGGCGCCGGGTACCAGCGCCAGTTGAAGGTCGCCGAGCAGCACGACGGCGACCTGACCGCGGTCGTCGCGCACCTCGCACGCGAACTCCGCGAGGGCACGCTACCGCGCACGGGCGACGGCGCCGCCTCGGACGGCTGAGGCCGGCTACTCGGGGATCCGCCGCGTGCGGATGAGCTCGGCGAACCAGCGGGCGCTCGCCTTCGGCAGCCGCTCGAGCGTGTCGTAGTCGACCCGCACGATGCCGAACCGCTTGGAGTAGCCGTAGCCCCACTCGAAGTTGTCCATGAGCGACCACACCTGGAACCCGCGGAGATCGACGCCGCGGGCCATCGCGCGGTGCGCGGCCGTGAAGTGCCGGCGCAGGTAGTCGATTCGGTCGAGGTCGCGGACCTCGGGGCCGTCGACCCCCTCGGTCACGACGTCGTCGAAGGCGGCGCCGTTCTCGGTGATCATGAGCGGCACCTCGGGGTACGCGCCGTGGAGGGCGATCAGCAGGTCCTCGAGCCCGGACGGGTCGATGTTCCAGCCCATCGCGGTGTACGGCCCCGGCTGCTCGAGGAACTCGACGTGCTGCGAGCCGGGCCACGGGGTGCCGCCCATGTCCTTGTGGCCGTCGGCGTTCACGCGCGGCGAGACGCCGTCCCACATCCGCACGGTCACCGTCGAGTAGTAGTTCACCCCGAGCAGGTCGATCGGCTGCGCGATGAGCTCGGTGTCGCCGGGCTTCACGAACGACCAGTCCGTGACCTCGGCGGTGTCCTCGATCACGTCGGACGGATAGCCGTCGCCGAACAGCGGGCCCAGGAAGACGCGGTTCGCCAGCCCGTCGATGCGGCGCGCCGCCTCGTGCCCCGTCTCACCGGAGGGGCGGATGACGTGCAGGTTGAGCGTGATCGAGAAACCCGGGTCGTTCGTCACGACCTCGCGGAGCGCGGCGACCGCGAGGCCGTGCGCGAGGTTCAGGTGGTGCACTGCGGCGAGCGCCTTCGCGCCCTCCATGAGCCCGGGCGCATGCGCACCGGAGCCGTAGCCGAGGTACGCGGAGCACCACGGTTCGTTGAGGGTCGTCCACACGGCGACGCGGTCGCCGAGCCGCTCCCCCATGATCCGCGCGTAGTCGGCGAACGCCTCGGCGGTCGCGCGGTTGGTCCAGCCGCCCTCGTCCTCGAGCGCCTGCGGCAGGTCCCAGTGGTAGAGCGTCGCGATGGGGCGGATGCCGCGTGCGATCAGTCCGTCGACGAGTCGCTCGTAGAACGCCAGCCCGGCCTCGTTCGCCGGGCCGCGCCCGGTCGGCTGGATGCGCGGCCACGCGATCGAGAACCGGTACGCCTCGAGGCCGAGCTCGGCCATGAGGTCGAGGTCGGACTCCCAACGGTGGTAGTG
The DNA here is from genome assembly GCF_051715505.1 of Agromyces excoecariae. Lineage (NCBI taxonomy): Bacteria > Bacillati > Actinomycetota > Actinomycetes > Micrococcales > Microbacteriaceae > Agromyces > Agromyces excoecariae. Next base: position 89,559 of record NZ_JBPSLA010000013.1, read on the forward strand.
GTCGCACGCGACATCGCCGGTGTCGCCGTTCCAGACCTTGCCGGGCGTGTGACTGAACGTGTCCCAGATGGAGGGACCCCGGCCGTCCTCCGTCGCGGCGCCCTCGATCTGGTACGACGCAGTCGCCGAACCGAGCAGGAAGTCGGGTGCGAACTCGAGGCCCGAGTCGCGGTAGTCGGGGTCGCCGGTCGTCATCGTCGCTCCGTCCTCGTCCGCGGCGCGAGCCGCGGGTCCAACACTACGCCGGGGCGCTCCCCCTCGGCATGCCGATGACGAGAGGTCAGCGGCCGAGCAGCTTCTGCAGCGCGGCCATCTCCTCCTCGGACGGGGCGCCCTTGGCGCCCGCGGCGCCGCCGACGCCGAAGCCCGAGCCGGCGGGGGCGTTCGAGGGCCCACCGGGCGCCTGGCCCGACGCGATCGCCGCGTTCTCCGCGGCGCGCTTCGCGGGGTTGCCCGAGCGTGACCCGCCGCCGGACTTCTTCTTGTTCTTCGCAGCCTGGCGCTTGCCGCCGCCGTACCCGCCGGCGCCGGGGATCGGGCCCATGCCGGGGATCTGCGGCGTGCCCCCGCGCGCGACGGTCTTCATCATCTTCGCGGCCTGCTCGAAGCGCTGCACGAGCTGGTTGACGTCGGTGACGGTCATGCCGGAGCCCTTCGCGATGCGGAGGCGGCGCGAGCCGTTCAGGAGCTTGGTGTTCTTGCGCTCGGCGGGCGTCATCGACTGGATGATCGCCTCGGTGCGCACGATCTCGCGCTCGTCGAAGTTCTCGAGCTGCTGCTTCATGCCACCCGCGCCGGGGAGCATGCCGAGCATCTTCTTGATCGAGCCCGCACCGCGCAGCTGCTGCATCTGCGCCAGGAAGTCGTCGAGCGTGAACTGCTCGGTCGCGATCTTCTCGGCGACCTTGAGCGCCTCCTCCTCGTCGAAGGCCTGCTGGGCCTGCTCGATGAGGGTGAGGATGTCGCCGAGGTCGAGGATGCGGCTCGCCATGCGGTCGGGGTGGAAGGGCTCGAAGTCGTCGAGCGTCTCACCGGTCGACGCGAAGATGATCGGGCGGCCGGTGACGGATGCCACGGAGAGCGCGGCACCGCCGCGCGCGTCGCCGTCGAGCTTGGAGAGCACGACGCCCGTGAAGTCGACCCCGTCCTGGAAGGCCTTCGCGGTCGTGACGGCGTCCTGGCCGATCATGGCGTCGATGACGAAGAGGACCTCGTCGGGGTTCGTGGCCTTCCGGATGTCGGCGGCCTGCTTCATCATCTCGGCGTCGACGCCGAGACGGCCCGCGGTGTCGATGACGACCACGTCGTGCTGGGCACGCTGCGCCTGCGCGATCGCGTCCTTCGCGACGCGGACGGGGTCGCCCACGCCGTTGCCGGGCTCGGGCGCGAAGACGGTGACGCCCGCCTGCTCGCCGACGACCTGGAGCTGGTTCACGGCGTTCGGTCGCTGGAGGTCGGCGGCCACGAGCATGGGCGTGTGGCCGTCCTTCTTCAACCACTTCGCGAGCTTTCCCGCGAGCGTCGTCTTGCCCGCGCCCTGGAGGCCCGCGAGCATGATGACGGTCGGCGGGGTCTTCGCGAACTGCAGCCGGCGCTGCTGCCCGCCGAGGATGCCGACGAGCTCCTCGTTGACGATCTGCACGACCTGCTGCGCGGGGTTCAGCGCCCGGTTGACCTCGTCGCCGAGCGCGCGCTCGCGCACCGTCGCGGTGAACGTCTTCACGACGTCGAGCGAGACGTCGGCGTCGAGCAGCGCGCGCCGGATCTCGCGGACGGTGCCGTCGACGTCTGAGGCGGAGAGCTTGCCCTTGGTGCGGAGGTTCTTGAACGTCTCGGTGAGACGGTCGGAGAGGGTGCCGAACGTAGCCATGATGCCCTCAAGTGTAGAGGGCGGCGCCGCGGCATCCGCTCAGCCCCGGTCGGGCGCCGGGACCGGCTCAGCCTTCGAAGCGGACGTCGACGATCTCGCGCTCGAGGTCGATCGACGCGACGAGCCGCTCGTCGGTGTCCTCGGGCGCGAGGCCGAACTCGAACTCGGCGAACGCATCGCCGGGCTCATCGGCGTCGGGGCGGAGGTCGACCCGGATGAGGGACATCGACCGCAACGCGTCGATCTGGCGGTCGCCCGAGTCGCGGCCGATCGCGGCCTCGACCTCCTCGGCCTGCTCCAGGTCGGGGTCGAGCACCGCCGCCAGGAATCGCGCCACGGGCGACGAGCCCGAGTCGAGCTGCGTCACGAACGCCGACCGGAGTTCGTCGTCGACGAGCTCGAGCTCGCCGACGAGGGTCGCCGCGACATCCAGCGCCGCGAGCGCCACGGTGTCGGCATCGGCGTCGAGGACGACCTCGACGCGCTGGTCGCCGTACTCGACCTCCTCCGACCAGTAGTCGCCGACGAGTCCGAAGTAGTCGTGCTCCATGGACATGCGCGCTCTCCCTCCTCAGCCGACGAGCTGTTGCGCGAACACGTGCGGCGTGAAGCCCGTGAGGTCGCCGATGCCCTCGCCCTGCCCGATGAGCTTGATCGGCAGCCCGGTCTTCTCCTGCACCGCGATGACGAACCCGCCCTTGGCGGAGCCGTCGAGCTTGGTCAGCACGAGGCCCGTGACGCCGCCGTGCTGGATGAACGCCTCGGCCTGCGCGAGCCCGTTCTGCCCGGTGGTCGCGTCGAGCACGAGGAGGACCTCGCTGATCGGCGCCTGCTTCTCGACGACGCGCCGGATCTTGCCGAGCTCGTCCATGAGCCCGCCCTTGGTGTGCAGGCGGCCCGCGGTGTCGATGATGACCATCTCGGTGCCGGTGCGCTTGGCGTAGTCGACCGTCTGGAAGGCGACGGAGGCCGGGTCCTGGCCCTCGCGCTCGGGCCGGACCACCTGAGCGCCCGCGCGCTCCGCCCACGTCGCGAGCTGGTCGACCGCGGCCGCACGGAAGGTGTCGGCCGCGCCGACGACGACGCTCCGGCCGTAGTTGCCGAGGAACTTGGCGAACTTGCCGATCGTGGTCGTCTTGCCGACGCCGTTCACGCCGACGACGAGCACGACCGCGGGGCGCTCGGTGAGCTTGAGCGTCGGGTCGTACTTGGCGAGCCGCTCCTCGAGGGTCTCGCGGAGCATCCGCTGCACGTCACGAGGGTCGGTGGTCTTGTACCGCTCGACCTGCGCCTTGATCGACTCGACGATCTCCTCGGTCACCGCCGGCCCGAAGTCGGCGCGGATGAGCGCGGACTCGAGGTCGTCCCAGGTGTCCTCGTCGATCGTCCTCGCGCCGAACACGTTGCGGAGGGCCGACCCGAGCGACCAGGATGCGCGTTCTGCCATGCCCCCAAGCCTACGGGGGCGGATGCCTCCGGCCCGCCGCACCCGAGGGCCCGATGCCGCTCGCCCGCGCCCGCGCTACCGGCCGCGCGCCGTGACGGCAAGGCCTTGCCCGTCCACGCCTCGCGCGGAAGCATCGGGCCGGGCGGAAGGAGACCACCATGCCCCTCGTCGGATTCCACGCGTCGCACGAGCAGCTCCCACCGAGCGCGCTCCTCGACGCCGTCGTGCACGCGGAGCAGGCCGGCTTCGACGCAGCCATGTGCAGTGACCACTGGGCGCCCTGGAGCGTGCGTCAGGGCCATTCGGGCTACGCCTGGTCGTGGCTCGGCGCGGCGCTGCAGGCGACCTCGCTCTCGCTCGGCGTCGTGACCGCTCCCGGCCAGCGGTACCACCCGGCCGTCGCGGCGCAGAAGATCGCGACGCTCGGAGAGATGTTCCCCGGCCGGTTCTGGGCGGCCATCGGCAGTGGCGAGGCCGTCAACGAGCACATCACGGGCGAACCCTGGCCGGAGAAGGACCACCGCGACCGGCGGCTGACCGAGGCGATCGACGTCATGCGCCGCCTCCTCGCCGGTGAGACCGTCACCCACGAGGGCACGTTCAGCGTGCACGAGGCGCGGCTCTGGACGCGACCCGACGAGACCCCGCCCCTCATCGCCGCAGCGGTGAGCACCGAGACCGCGGCCGAGACCGCCGAGTGGGCCGACGGGGTGATCACGGTCGACCAGGAGCGCGAAGCGCTCGGCGACTTCATCGACGCGTACCGTGGCGCCGGCGGTCGCGGGCCGATCTGCGTCCAGGTGCACCTCAGCTGGGCGCCGACCGACGACGAGGCCGTCGCCATCGCCCATGACCAGTGGCGGCAGAGCCTCGTCCCGCCGAACCTGGCGTGGGAGCTCGCGACCCCCGAGGAGTTCGACGCGCGGACGGCCGACGCGGCACCGTCGGAGGTCGCCGACACGCTGCTCGCCTCCTCGGACACGCAGCGCCATCTCGACGCCCTGCTCGAGCTCGCCGACCTCGGCGTCGACCGCATCTACCTCCACCACGTCGGGCAGGAGCAGCGCGGGTTCATCGACGCCTTCGGCGCCGACGTGCTGCCCGCCCTGCGCTCCGCGGGGCCGTCGGCCGGGATCGAGGGCTGAGCCGATGCGAGCGACCGACCGCGGCGACCTGTGGTGGAAGACCGCCGTCGTCTACTGCCTCGACGTCGAGACGTACATGGACTGGAACGACGATGGCACCGGCGACTTCGAGGGGCTCGCGAACCGACTCGACCACCTCGCGGAGCTCGGCGTCACCTGCATCTGGCTGATGCCGTTCCAGCCCTCGCCCGACCAGGACGACGGGTACGACATCGTCGACTTCCTCGGCGTCGACCCGCGCCTCGGGTCGCTCGGCGACGTCGTCGCGTTCACACGTGCCGCGAGGGACCGCGGCATCCGCGTGATCATGGACCTCGTCATGAACCACACGTCCGACCGGCATCCGTGGTTCACGTCGGCCAAGCGCGGGCGCAACTCCCCCTACCGCGACTTCTACGTCTGGCGCGACGAGATCCCGCCGAACCCGCCCGAGAGCGTCTTCCCGGGCGAGGAGGACGGCGTGTGGGAGTGGCACGAGGGCACCGGCCAGTACTACCTGCACTCGTTCTACCGGCACCAGCCGGACCTGAACATCGCCAACCCGGAGGTGCGCGACGAGATCGCGAAGACCGTCGGGTTCTGGCTGGAGCTCGGATTCTCCGGATTCCGCGTCGACGCCGTGCCCTTCCTCATCGAGCCGCCCGAGGGCGAGGACATCGGCGACCCGCACGAGCTCATGCGCGACCTGCGCCGCTACCTGCAGCGGCGGGCGAGCGAGGCGATCCTGCTCGGCGAGGTCAACCTGCCGTACGACGAGCAGCTCGAGTACTTCGGCGCCGAGGGCGATCCGCCCGAGCTCACGCTGCAGTTCGACTTCGAGGCCATGCAGCGGCTGTACCTCTCGCTCGCCCGGCACGATGCCACGGCGCTCCGCGAGACGCTCGCGCGACGTCCGCAGCTCGAGCCCGAGAAGCAGTGGGCGAACTTCGTGCGCAACCACGACGAGCTCACGCTCGACAAGCTCTCCGACGCCGAGCGCCAGGAGGTCTTCGACGCGTTCGCCCCCGAGGACTGGATGCGCGTGTACGGCCGCGGCATCGTCCGACGGCTGCCGCCGATGCTCGAGGGCGATCCGCGCCGCATCCGCATGGCCTACAGCCTGCTGTTCGCGCTGCCCGGCACGCCCGTGCTGTTCTACGGCGAGGAGATCGGCATGGGCGAGAACGGCGAGCAGGACAAGCGCCAGGCCGTGCGCACGCCGATGCAGTGGACGGGCGGTCGCAACGGCGGCTTCTCTCGGGCCGCGCCGGGTCGGCTCGCTGCATCCCCGCCCGCAGACGGGTACGCGCCCGAGCACGTCAGCGTCGAGGCGCAGATGCACGATCCCGATTCGCTGCTCTCGACGATCCGCGGCTTCGTGACGAGGTACCGCAGCTCGCCCGAGATCGGGTGGGGCGCGTTCGAGCTGCTCGACGTCGGCGATCCCGCGGTGCTCGCCCACCGCATCACCGAGGACGACCTTCGATTCGTCGCGCTGCACAACTTCGCGCCGCGGCCCGTTCGCGTGACGCTCGAGCTCGGCGAGCTCCCCGACGAATCGCTGCTCTCCGACCTGTTCGCCGTCGACGCGGACCCGATCGACGAGCGCGGCCGGGTCGACGTCGAGCTCGACGCGTACGGCTACCGCTGGTTCCGCGTGCTCGCGCCGGGCGACCGTCGGTTGACGTGAGCGGATGCCGCGGAGTGGTCGAACGCCGCGGGCCGCGGCATCCGTCGTCTCAGCTGGCCTTCGCGCCGAACTCCTCGCGCACGCGCTGGCCGACCACCGCCGACACGCCGTCCTGTCGCATCGAGACGCCGTAGAGCGCGTCGGCGATCTCCATCGTGCGCTTCTGGTGCGTGATGACGATCAGCTGGCTCTCCTCGCGGAGGCTCTCGAAGGTCGTGAGCAGGCGCCCGAGGTTGGCGTCGTCGAGCGCGGCCTCGACCTCGTCCATGATGTAGAACGGGCTCGGGCGCGCCTTGAAGATCGCCATGAGCAGCGCCACCGCCGCGAGCGAGCGCTCGCCTCCCGAGAGCAGCGAGAGTCGTTCGATCTTCTTGCCGGCGGGCTTCACGCTCACCTCGATCCCGGTCGTGAGCAGGTCGTCGGGGTTCGTGAGCGAGATGCGCCCCTCGCCGCCCGGGAACAGGACGGGGAACACCTCGGCGAAGGCCTCGCGCGTGTCCTCGAAGGCCGAGCGGAAGATCGACTCCATGCGCCCGTCGATCTCCTCGATGATCGTGAGGAGGTCCTTGCGGGTGTTGGCCAGGTCGGTGAGCTGCTCGGTCAGGAACTGGTGGCGCTGCTCGAGCGCCGCGAACTCCTCGAGCGCGAGCGGGTTGACCCGGCCGAGCTGGGCGAGCTTGCGCTCGGCGGCCTGCAGCCGCTTCTGCTGTTCGGCGCGCACGAACGGCCGCGGCTCGGCGTCGGCATCGGCGTCGTCGGGAACCGGTTGGTCGGGACCGTATTCGGCGACGAGCACGCCCTCGCCGAGTCCGAGCTCGCTCTCAGCGCGTTCGACGAGCGAACCGACGTGGAGCTTCTTCTCGTAGATGCGCAGCTCGAGGCCGTGCACGTCCTCCGTGACCGACTGCAGGCGTTCGCGAGCGGATGCCTCGGCGCGTCGTGCGGCTTGGACCTCCTCGTTGCGGCTCGCCCGCTCGGCCTCCGCTGACGCGAGCGCGACGCGCGCCTCGGCGACCGAGCGACCGACCGCGGCGAGGACCGGCGGAAGGGCGTCGGCGACACGTGACGCCGCCTCGAGCTGGGCACGGCGGATGACCGCGCGCCGCGCGGCCTCGTCGGCCGCGCGTCGCTCCGCGTCGTGCTGGCGCTCCATCGCGACGATGCGCGCCTCCTCGGCGCGCACCCGCTCGCGTGCGGTCTCGAGCCGCAGTCGCGCCTCGACCTCGCCCTCCCGCGCGCGCTCCAGCGAGGCGAGCGCGCCGTCGCGGCGGTCGGCCTCGAGCACGGGACGCGGTTCGGCGCGTGCGGCCTCGACGTCGTCCTTCGCCGCGGTGGCGGCCTGCTCGGCCTCGGCGATGCGCTCCTCGGCGGTCCGGAGCGCATCGGCGAGGCGGTCGGTCTCGGCGGCGGCGGCCTCGGCCTGCACGCGGGCGCGGTTCAGCGCCTCGGTGCGCTGGGCGAGCTGCGCGTCGAACTCGCGGAGCGCCGCGAGCGCGAGCTTCGACTGCTCCTTGGCGTGCTCGGCGTTGCCGCGCTGCTCGTCGAGGTCGACGCGGGCGCGCTCGATGTCGGATCGGACCTCGTCGAGCCGGGCCTGGGCTCGATCGCGCTCGGCGAACAGCTCGATGCGGCTCTGCGTGCGGCCCGAGCCGCCGTGCACGACGTAACGACCGACGACGGTGCCGTCGCGCGTGATCACGGTCGCGGGCCGATCGAGGGCGGCGAGCGCCGACTCGGCGGCGCGCACCGCGTCGAGGTCGTCGGCGACGAGCACCTCGGAGAGGAGTGCGAGGATGCCGGCGGGCGCGACGACGACATCGGCCGCGGCGGTGAGCCCGTCGACGGCGAGGGCTCGTTCGGCGGCACGGCGATCGGGGCCGGGCTCGGCGATGGCGAGCGCGACGCGTCCGAGGTCCTCGTCGGTCGCGAGGGCGACGGCCTCGAGCGCCGCCTCCCGGTCGTCGACGAGCACCGACTCGGCCAGCGGGCCGAGCGCCGCGGCGATCGCGGCCTCGTAGCCGGGCTCGACGCGCAGGTGCTCGGCGAGGAGGCCGCGCACGCCCGCGGTGCCGGATGCGGCGAGCGCGGCCGACCCGTCCTTCTGGTCGAGCGCGAGCGAGAGCGCGCCCACTCGAGCCCCGAGCGCATCGCGTTCGCGTTCGCGGTCGTGCAGCGCCTCGCGGAGCCTCTCGATCTCGGCCTCGGCCTCGAAGACCGCGGCCTGCGCAAGCTCGTACGCCTCGTCGAGATCGGTCGCCGACACGGGGTCGGCGTCGGATTCCGCCTCGACACGCGCGAGGTCGGCGGCGGCCGTCTCCCGCCGCGCCAGCGCCGCGTCGAGCGCGTTCCGGTGCCGCAGCACCTCGCCGCGCACCGCCGCGAGCTTCGAGGCCGCGGCATCCGCCCGCCCGGAGAGCTGCGACGCGCGCAGGTCGTACGCGCTCACGCGCGCCGCCTGCGCGGCGATCTCCTCGTCGACCGCGTCGAGCGCGGTCCGCGACTCCCGGGTCGCCGCGGCGGCCTGCTCGAGCGCGGATGCCGCGTCGCCCACGCCGCTGCGGATCCCGTCGAGCTCGGCGCGCGCCGCATCGATGTCGGCACGGGTGACCGTGGGCGCCGCATCCGTTCCCTCGTCGGCCGCGGAGAGCAGCGCGATGCGCTGCCGGGCGAGCGAATCGAGGGAGCGGAGCCTGGCCTCGGACTGCTCGAGCGCGAAGCTCACGGCACGGGCCCGATCGACGTCGTCGCCGCCCTGCGCCTGCTCGAGCCGGTCGATGTGGGCCTGGTGGCGCTCGAGCTCCTGCTGCAGCACGAGTCGCTCGGCGTGCCGCTCGTGCTCGGTCCGCCCGGCCGCCTCGAGCGCGCGCCGCAGCTCGACGACCTCGTCGGCCACGAGCCGCGCCTTCGCGTCGCGCACCACGGCGGCGATGCCCGCGGCCTCGCGGGCGACCTCGGCCTGGCGGCCGAGCGGCTTCAGCTGCCGGCGGAGCTCGGCGGCGAGGTCGGTCAGGCGCGTGAGGTTCGCCTGCATGGCGTCGAGCTTGCGGAGCGTCTTCTCCTTGCGCCGGCGGTGCTTGAGGATGCCCGCGGCCTCCTCGATGAACCCGCGCCGGTCCTCCGGGCTCGCGTGCAGCACCTGGTCGAGCTGGCCCTGCCCGACGATGACGTGCATCTCGCGGCCGAGGCCGGAGTCGCTGAGCAGCTCCTGCACGTCGAGCAGTCGGCACTGCTCGCCGTTGATGGCGTACTCGCTGCCGCCGTTGCGGAACAGCGTCCGCGAGATCGTGACCTCGGTGTACTCGATCGGCAGCGCGCCATCCGTGTTGTCGATGGTCAGGCTGACCTCGGCGCGGCCGAGCGGGCCCCGCGTGGAGGTGCCCGCGAAGATGACGTCCTCCATCTTGCCGCCGCGGAGGGTCTTGGCGCCCTGCTCCCCCATCACCCAGGCGAGCGCGTCGACGACGTTCGACTTGCCGGAGCCGTTGGGGCCGACGATGCACGTGACACCCGGCTCGAACGCGAAGGTGGTCGGCTGCGCGAAGGACTTGAAGCCCTTCAGGGTGAGGCTCTTGAGGTACATGTCCCCCCGGTGTCGCGGCGTGATGGTGCGGAATGCCTCGGATGAGCGTACCCGAGCGGATGCCGCGGGCCCCGCTCCCCCGCCGTTGCCGCCGCCATCGGCGGCGGCTAGGCTGACACGCTGCCCACGCGAGGGAGGATGCGATGGCGCTCGAGATCCGCCCGATCCGGCTGCCCGACGATGCGGATGGACCCGACGCCGACGAGCTCGTCCAGTACGCGGACCTCCTGCGTCGCCTGGACCACGAGGCGCTCGGCACGACCGACCTGACCCGTCGGCCGCGCGAGGTCCTGCGGGACCTGCGCCCTGACCGCTTCACCGAGCGCACCGCGACCGGTGCGTTCGACGGCGGGCGGCTCGTCGGCCTCGTCGAGGCGCAGTGGGAACTCGATGACGCGGAGACGACCGCGTACGTCGAGATGCTCGGCGTCGCCCCCGAGCGACGTCGCGAGGGCATCGGCTCGCTCCTGCTGGCCGCCGCAGAGGAGTCGGCACGGGCGGCCGGGCGGCCCACCGTGGTGCTCTCCGCCGAGCACCGGATCGACGCCGCCGACGCGGCCGGTGGTCGGCTCCGTGCGCCCCAGGGCGACGGCGAGATCCCGGCGGATGCTCCGTCCGCGCGCTTCGCGCTGGCGCGAGGGTTCGCGCTCGGCCAGGTCTACCGGGTGAGCGCCATGGACGCGGGCGGCCGCGGAGACGAGTTCCGACGCCGCCTCGCCGCCGAGTTCGAGCGGTCCACCGACGACTACCGCCTGGTCGCCTGGCAGGACCGCGCACCCGACGAGCTCGTCGACTCGCTCGCGATCGCGCACGAGCGAATGTCGACCGACCCTCCGGCCGGCGCGATCGCCTGGGGTCTCGAGCACTGGAACGCCGAGCGCATCCGCGACGGCGAGCGCCGTTCGATCGACGTCGGCCGCGTCCGCCTCACGGTGGCGGCCGTGGCCCCGGACGGCGAGGTCGCCGGCTTCACGGAGCTGTCGCTGCTGCCCGACTCGCAGGCCGTGGAGCAGTGGGACACCATCGTGCTCGGCCCGCATCGCGGGCACCGGCTCGGCATGCGGATGAAGCTCGCCAACCTGGTCGCCCTCGCCGAGGCCGAGCCGTCCCGGAATCGCATCGTCACCTGGAACGCCGACGAGAACGAGCACATGCTCGCCATCAACACCGACCTCGGATTCCGGCCGTTCGCCTTCGAGTCGGTCTGGCAGCGCCCGTGAGCGACGCCCGGGAGGACGGCGCTGCGCCGACCGGCGGCCCGGGCGTCCTCCGCCCGATCCCCGCTCCCGATCGTGTCGGCATTCCGGAGTCCGCCGACCTGGAGGCGTACGCCGACTTCGCGCGCCGCATCCAGCTCGAGACCGTCGGGACCGATGAGTTCAGCTACTCGGCCGCCGAGCTCGCCGTGCTCGGCGGCAATCCGTACCTCGAGCGACGCCGGTTCGGGATCTTCGACGCCGACCGGCTCGTCGCCGCGGCCGCGGCGTGGTGGGAACGCGCCGACGTGGGCGGCGCGCCCATGATCACCATGGTCGGCGTCGACCCGGCCCACCGGCGGCGCGGACTCGGCGGCCGCGTGCTCGATGCGATCGAGGCATCCGCCCGTGATGCGGGGCGCGAGTCGACCATCCTGATCTCGGAGCACCGGACCGACGACGGCACCGGCGAACGCCTCCACGCACCGCAGGGTGGCGCGTCCCTCCCCGCCGGCGCCCCGTCGGTCCGTTTCGCGCGATCGCGCGGCTACGAGCTCGGCCAGCTCCTGGTCGCGAGCGCCCTCGAGGTCGACGGCCGCGGCGCGGAGTTCCGCCGGTCGGCGGAGCAGGCCGCTCGATCCGACGGCTACCGCCTCGAGCACTGGCGCGACCACACGCCCGAGGAGCACCTCGACGCATTCGCGGCGGCTCGCTCGCAGATGGTCGCGGAGGCGCCGAGCGGCGCCGTCGACTTCCCCGACGAGCACTGGGACGCGGCACGCATCCTCGACGAGGAGGCGCGGGCCGTCGACGCCGGGCGCACGCACCTCACCGTCGCCGCGATCGCCGCAGACGGCGAGGTCGCCGGCTTCACGATCCTCGCGCTCGCACCCGGCAAGCGCGGCGCCTACCAGGACGACACGCTGGTGCTCGGCCCGCACCGCGGCCACGGCCTCGGCATGCGGATGAAGCTCGCGAACCTCGTCGCGCTGACGGAGGCCGCGCCCGACCGATCGGTCGTCTACACCTGGAACGCCGACGAGAACGGGCCCATGCTCGCGATCAACCGCGAGCTCGGGTTCCGCCCGCACTCGATCCAGGCGACGTGGCAGCGGGGATGACCCGCACCACGGCCGGCCGGCCCCGGGTCGCCGCCGCCGCCGACCCCGCGGTGCCGACATGCGAGCCGGCCCGAAGCCGCTGGCAGCGCGGGCAGCGGTGCGACGACCGGTTCATGAACGCCTCGCGCACGATCGGCGTTCCGCACCGCGGGCACGGCCGACCCGTGCGGCCGTAGGCGTTCAGCGAGTGCGCGAAGTACCCCGATGCCCCGTTGACGTTGACGTACTGCGCATCGAAGCTCGTGCCGCCCTCGGCGAGCGCCTTCTGCAGCACGGCGCGCACCGCCGCGAGCAACTCGCGGACCCGACGCCGGCTGAGGCTCGACGCGGGCTGCTCGCCGTGCATGCGCACCGCCCAGAGCGCCTCGTCGGCGTAGATGTTGCCGATGCCCGAGACGACGCCCTGGTCGAGCAGCACGCGCTTGACGCCGGTGGCGCGCCGGGCGAGCGCGGCGACGAACGCCGCATCGTCGAAGGCCGGGTCGAGGGGGTCGCGGGCGATGTGTGCGACCTGCGACGGGATCGAGCCCGCCCACGGTCCCGTGACATCCGCCGAGAAGCCCGCGACCCGACCGTCCACGGTCGGCACCATGCGGTCGATCGCCATCGAGCCGAAGATGCGCTGGTCGACGAAGTCGACTCGCAGCTCGCCGTGCTCCGGGTGCTCGAGGTGGAGCCGGATCCGGGCGTGCCGGTCGTCGCCGGGGTGATCGGGAGTGCGCAGCAGGAGCTGCCCGCTCATGCCGAGGTGGCCGACGAGTGCGCCGCCGCCGGCGAGCGGCATCCAGAGGAACTTGCCGCGCCGGACGGCGGCCTCGATGCGCTCACCCGTGAGCAGCGTCTCGAAGTCGCCGGACGCCGCTTCGTGGCGCTTCAGCGAACGGGTGTCGAGCACCTCGACCCCGGCGACGCGCGCGCCGGTGACGGCGGGCGCGAGCCCGGCCCGGACGACCTCGACCTCGGGCAGCTCGGGCACGTCAGCCGGCGTTCAGGGTGGTCCAGGCCTCGAGCGCCGCCGCCATCTCGGCCTGCTTCTTGCTGGAGCCCTCGCCCGACGCCGACACCAGGTCGCCGACGGTGACGGTCGCGACGAAGTGCTTGTTGTGATCGGGCCCGCTCTCGCTGACCGTGTACGACGGCGCCGTCGAACCCCGACGAGCGGCGATCTCCTGCAGGCTCGTCTTCGGGTCCATGGCGGCGCCGAACCGGTCGGGGTCGCGCATGAGCGGCGTGACGAGGCGCAGCACGAGATCGGTCGCGACCTCGCCGCCGCGCGAGAGGTAGACCGCGCCGATGATGGCCTCGACCGTATCGGCGAGGATGGACGGCTTGTCGGCGCCGCCCGTCATCGTCTCGCCGCGGCCGAGGCGGATGTACGGGCCGAGCCCGATGGTGCGGGCGACCTCGGCGAGCGCGACGCTCGAGACGAGGCTCGCCCGACGCTTGGCCAGTTCGCCCTCGTCGAGTTCGGGGTGATCGGTGAACAGCTTCACCGTGACGGCCTGCCCGAGGATGGAATCGCCGAGGAACTCCAGGCGTTCGTTGGTCGGGATGCCGCCGTTCTCGTACGCGAACGACCGGTGCGTGAGCGCCAGGAGCAGGAGTTCGGGGTCGAGCTCGACCCGCAGCGTGCGCTGCAGCTCGACGAGCTCGTCGGCCCCGGTGTCCGTGCGCTCCGCGCGCCTCACGACCGGTCGTTCGTCGTTCACGGGCCGACTAGACGTCGGCGACCTTGCGGCCCTTGTACTCGAGGAAGAGCGGGGTGCCCGCCGAGTCCTCGACCACGCGTGCACGGTGGGGAAGGCTGTAGGTGACCTTGCCGTTCTCGACGGTCTTGACGAGCGTGGGGGCCTCGGCCTTCCACTGCGAACGGCGCGCGTGGGTGTTGGCGCGTGACTTCTTCCGCTTGGGAACAGCCATGACTCTCTCTCAATCTCTCTGCTGGTCGGCGTCGGATGCAGCATCCGCGCCCTCGTCTTCGGAAGCCGTGAACCCTGCGAGCGCAGCCCAACGCGGGTCGTTCTCTTCAGGGGTGACGAGTTCCGGATGATCGGCCAGACGCTGTCCGGTCTCGGGGTCGAGACCCGGGCAGTCAGGCCGGCACACCGGCTGGAAGGGCAGTGCCAGCACTACCGCATCTCGGATGAGCGGTTCAAGATCCACGTGGTCGTCTTGAACCTCATACTCGAAAGCTTCCCCAGAATGATACGCGAAAAGCTCTTGGAACTCGACTCGGACGGGCAGCGCGATGTCGATGAGGCATCGGCCGCACTCGCCGTCGGCCGTCGCGTCGACCTCCGCGGTCGCGAGGATGCCCTCGTGGACGGACTCGAGACGCACGTCGACGGCAAGCTCGGAACCCTGCCGGACCGAGACGAGCCCCTCGCCCAGCTGCTCGGGCGCGGGCACGTCGAACTGCTGCTCGCGCATCTCACCCGGTCGGTTGACGAGGTCGCGCACGTTGATGCTGAAAGGGGAATGCTGAACGGCCACGAAGGACGATCCTACTCGCCGGGCGGCACCGGGCGTCCGAGCGCGATGCGCGCCGACGGTCGGAGCGACCCCGGCAGGAGGATCGCGGCGATGCGGCGGGCACCCGGCGCATCGGCGCGGAGCGCGTCGGACGCCGATGCGAGATCGGCGACCAGCGCGGCGCGGTGGGCGTGCTCGCGCTCGCGCGCGTCGCGTTCGCCGGCCCCGGGGAGCCGTACGGCCGGCAACCCGTCACCCGTGACCGCCCCTTGACCGTCGGCGGCGTCCGCCGCGGATCCCGCGTCTCCACGCACGCGACCGTACCGCTCGCGCTCGACCGCGTCGCGGACGCGCTCGAGCGCGGCGCGCGCCTCGACACGCTCGCCGGGGGGCGCTCCCGATTCCGGACGGAACGCCGCTCGCTCGGCGAGCTCGGCCGCGATTCCGCGCACCGTGCGCCTCGGATCGACCGGCAGCCCCAGGTCCACCGCGGTGGCGAGGAGTTCGCGCCACGCGGCTTCCGCGGGTCGCTCTCCCGACCGGATCCGACGACGACGTGCCACGCGGATGCCGGCGCGGATCATCGCCGGGAGCAGCAGGACGAACGCCAGGGCGAGCCCGATCATCGCCAGCTGCGCGGCCTGGGCGCCGGCCGACTGCGCACCGCCGGGCCCGCCGAGCGCCCGGTCCGGATCGCCCTCGGGCCGGCCGGTCGCTCCCGGCGTCGCCGCGGGGCCGGTGGGGACGATCCCCGGCGCGTCCTGCCCGGCGTTCGGCCGGGAGTAGTCGGGTACGCTCCCCCGCCCCGGAGTGGGTTCGAAGGGCACCCACCCGACGCCCTCGAAGTAGAGCTCGGGCCATGCGTGGAGGTCGTGCGAGTCGACCTCGATGACGACCTCGCCGTCGACGCGCCCGTCACCGGGCGTGCCGGACGTGTACCCGATGGAGATCCGCGAGGGGATGCCGACCTCGCGCGCGAGCACCGCCATCGTCGAGGCGAAGTGCACGCAGTAGCCGGCGCGCTGCTCGAGGAACGCGGCGATCGCGTCGAATCCGGCGCCGTCGTAGCCGTCGGCGACCGGTGCGCTCTCCGAGTACTCGAAGTCGGAGCCGCGCAGGAACGCCTGGATCGCGACGGCCGCGTCGTAGCGGGTCGCGGCCGACGCCGTCACCGACCGGGCGGTCTCGGCGATGATCGGCGGCAGGTCGTCGGGCAGTTGTCGCGTCGACTCGGCGACCGCGTCGGACGGCGCGGCGGGCGCGGAGCGCAGCTGCGCGACGTCGGGTTGCACGTCGAGGTGCGTCAGCCGGTACTGCTGCCCCAGCGTGGTCGAGTCGACGCTCCGGACGTTGAGCGTGCCCTGGTCCCAGAACCACGATCCGCTGACTCCGCTGACCTCCGTCGTCGGGTAGGGCACGGGCAGCCACGCGGTGCGCACCTGGTCGACCTGCACGGCGATCGGGCGCGGCTCGACCGGCACGTCGTCGTCGAGTCCGTCGGGGCCGGGGAGGGTCCCGAGGGTGTGCTCCCCGTCGACCGCGCGATCGGTCGCGGACCACACCTGCCCCTCGAGCCGCTCGACGGTGAGCAGCGTGAAGTACGGTCGCTCGCCCTCGGGCGAGATGTACGAGAAGGCCGGCACCGGCTCCGGCCTGCGGAGGTCGCGGCCGAGGTCGACGTACGGGCTCACGCCGCGGGCGAAGAGCGTCGCCGGGCCGCCCGTGCCGACGAGGAAGCTGGTGCTGACGCTCGGGGTGGCGGCGGCGATGACGGATGCCGCGACGAGGCCGACCGCGGCGAGCCCGAGCGAGGCGCCCATGGTCGAGACGATGGGCGCGCGCCTGGGTGCGCTGACGACGGGCGCGTCGTCGCGATCGTCCTCCTGGACCAGCTCGGCCGCCCGCCGCACCCGGACGTCGACGCGCAGGAGAAGGAGGTAGGTCGCGGCGGTGAGCACGAGGGCCGGGACCTCGGCACCCTCCGCGACGAACAGGCCCGGCACGAGCACTGGGACGAGCATGGGGATGGCGGCGAGGGCCGGCACGCGCACGGTCTGCACGAGCAGGTCGAGGAACACGGCGATGAGGCCCACGCCGACCGCGATCGCGAAGACCAGCGCGGGCACGGGGATCGCCGGCACCGACTGCTGCTCGATGGTGCGGCGCGCGCCCTCGGCGAGCTCGCCGAAGACCGCGAACGTGTCTGGCGTGGGGATCACCAGCGCGATGCTCGTCGCGCCGCCGAAGAGCAGCGTGAGCGCGAGCAGCATGACGACGAGCTCGAGCGGGGGCACCAGCGACGGCGGGGTCCGCAGCGCACGGAGCCCCGCCCCGCCGGCGATCACGGCGACCGCGACGACGGCGCCGGCCCACCACCATCCGCTGCCCGCGATCAACGGCCCGAGCGCGGTGGTCGCGACGAGGATCAGCAGCAGGCTCGCCCCCGACAGCGCGATCGACTGCACGCGCGTCAACGGATAGCGTTCAGAGCCCACGGCGGCCTCCCGAGCGCACCGCTTCGCGTGCCGACCGCCAGGCCTCCTGCCACGCGGCCGGCAGGTCGGCCGCCCGTCGGACCCGGACGACGCGCCAATCGGCCTCCTCGAGCCGGTCGACGATCCGGGGGGAGACGCTCTCGGCGGCGAATGCGATCGCGGGCTCGACGGAGGTGCGCAGTGCGACGAGCGCCTCGGCCGCATCGCCCGACGGGTCGACGAGCACGGCGATCGCCGGCATCCGCATGTCGCGGCGCACCGGAGTCGTCGGGGCCGTCTGACGCCGCCGTTGCTCGCGCGGGTCGCCGCGGGGCGCGTCCCGGCGCGGCGGGTCGAGCCGGGCGAGGTCCTCGAGGAGGGCCAGGTCGCCGCCGGGCGACCGATATCCGCCGGCCTCCGGCGCGATCGGCGCGAGGTGCGCCGCGGGGTCCTCGACCGGGTCCAGGCGGACGCGGAAGCCGCGGGCGAGCAGGTGCACGCCGAGCGATGCGGCCAGTTCGACGCCGAGCTCGAACGCGGGGTCGAGCGTGCCCGCGCCGTCGCGTGCACCCGACGCGGGGTGCGAGGCCCGGCCTCCGAGCACCGTGTCGAGCAGGATGCGCAGCTCGGGGTCGCCGCGCTGCTCCTCGTCGCGCACCATGAGTTCGCCCCGACGTGCCGTCGCGGCCCAGTGCACCCGCCGGAGCGGATCGCCGTAGCGGTACTCGCGCGCGATGAGCTCGTCGCTGTTCGGCCGAGTGCGGCGCTGCAGTGCGTGCACGGTGCCGTCGACGCTCGCGAGCAGCCCGACCGCGGGCTCGAGCGGCGTGACCCTCGGCGTCACCACCAGGTCCCTCGCGCCGCCGGCGACGCGATCGATCCTCGCGAGCCCGAAGGGGTCGGTCACGGACACCCGCAGTGGTCCCACGTCGAACACGCCACGGCGCGGCGTCCGCATCCGGTACTCCAGGCCGACCGTGTCGTCGCCCGACGGCAGCACGCCCTCCGTGCGTCCGAGTGCCGGCAGGATCGCCTCGGGCGGCGGTCGGAGCGCGGGCGAGGCGAGGTCGCGCCAGTGCGCGCCGTCGAAGGCCCGACGGCTGCGGTTGTGCACGCGCAGCCGGACGGTCGTCGAGTGCCCCGCCGCGACGACCGGCGGCTCGAAGGTGCGGTGGACGGCGAGCCGCGGGGGCCGCACCGCCAGGAAGCCCAGTGCCGCGAGCGGCATCGCGATGCCGACGGCGGCGAGGAGGAGGATGTCGCGGAGGTCGAACCACAGCGCCACCGCGAAGAGGATGCCGCCGACGACCATGAGCGCGATCCCGCGAGCGGTCAGGCGAGGACGCGCCTGGTGCCGTGCCCGGCCGACCCGCGACATCGCGATCACTCCCTCCGCGCGCTGCCGACCGGGACGGGCGTCTCGCCGACGATGCGTCGCACGATCTGGTCGATGAGCGGCCCGCCGTCGTGGTCGTGCCCGCCGACCGCGCGGCTCGTCGGCACGAGGCGATGCGCCAGCACGGGCACGGCGAGCGCGTCGACGTCGTCGGGCAGCACGAAGTCTCGGCCGTGCATGGCGGCGTGGGCCTTCGCGGCCCGGATGAGCTGCAGCGTCGCGCGCGGGCTCGCCCCGAGGCGCAGCTGGCGGTCCTCGCGCGTGGCACGGGCGAGTTCGACGGCGTACTCCTTGACGGGCTCGGACGTGAAGACGCGCTGCACCGTCTCGATCATCGCGCGGAGCTCGGCGAGCGAGACCACGGGCTCGAGCGAGTCGAGCGGGCTCGCCGTCTCGCGCTGGACGAGCATCGCGAGCTCGTCGGCGGTGGCCGGGTACCCCATCGAGATGCGCGCCATGAACCGGTCGCGCTGCGCCTCGGGCAGCGGGTACGTGCCCTCCATCTCGACCGGGTTCTGCGTGGCGACGACCGTGAACGGCTGCTCGAGTCGGTAGGTCGTGCCGTCGGCGGTGACCTGGCGCTCCTCCATGCACTCCAGGAGGGCCGACTGCGTCTTCGGGCTCGCCCGGTTGATCTCGTCGCCGATCACGATGTTCGCGAACACCGGGCCGGGCTTGAACTCGAACCCGCGCGACACCTGGTCGAAGACCGAGACGCCGGTCACGTCGCTCGGCAGGAGGTCGGGCGTGAACTGGATGCGGCTCACCGTGCAGTCGACGGAGCGGGCGAGCGCCTTGGCGAGCATCGTCTTGCCGACGCCCGGCACGTCCTCGATGAGGAGGTGCCCTTCGGCGAGGAGCACCGTGAGCGCCGCCGTCACGGCCTCGCGCTTGCCGCTGATGACCGTCTCGACGTTGCGGACGATCGCCGCGGCTCGTTCGCCGACCTCGTCGATGCCCATCGCGGGGGCGACGTCGACGGCGCCCTCGGTGTCGGTCACGGTCGCATCGCCCCCTGGAGGTACTCGGCCACGGATCGAGGGACGTACGGCGCCACGTCGCCGCCGAGTGCCGAGACCTGCCGCACGAGCGAACTCGACACGTGCGCGTTGGCCGGGTCGGGGAGGAGGAAGACCGTCTCGACGCCGGCGAGGTGGCGGTTCACGATCGCCATCGGCGTCTCGTAGCCGACGTCGACCTGCGAGCGGATGCCCTTGACGAGCACCGAGGCACCGACGTCGGTGCAGTAGTCGACGAGGAGGCCCATGCTCCACGACGCGACGACGATGTCACCGGCGATGTGCGCGTCGACGATCGACTGCTCGATGAGCGCCACGCGCTGGGCGATGGGCAGGAGCGCCGACTTGTCGGGATTGTGCACGACGACGACGTGCAGCTGGTCGTACAGGCCGGCGGCCCGTTCGATGACGTCGAGGTGTCCGCGCGTGACTGGGTCGAATGATCCGGGGACGACGGCGATCCGCTGCATACGTGCCAGCGTAGTGCGCGTACGACGCCGCGGGCGGGGTCGTGGAGAGTCTCAGCCCCTGCTCAGGTACTCGCTCGCCTCGTCGTCGAGGCGACGCCGGACGGCGGCCGCGAGCGCGGCGTGACCGGCGAGCTCGGGGTCCTCTGAGAGGAGCTCGGCGGCGGCCTCGCGCGCGTCGGCGATGAGGTCGCCGTCGCGTGCGACGCGGAGCAGCTTGAGCGAGGAGCGCCCGCCCGACTGCACCGCGCCGAGCACGTCGCCCTCCTGCCGGAGTTCGAGGTCGACACGGGCGAGCTCGAACCCGTCGAGCGTGGCGGCGACGGCCTCGAGGCGATCCCGCGCGAGGCTCCCGGCCTCGGTGTGCGAGACGAGCAGGCACAGGCCGGGCACGCTCCCCCGGCCCACGCGGCCGCGCAGCTGGTGCAGCTGCGAGACGCCGAATCGATCGGCGTCGACGACGACCATCGTGCTCGCGTTCGGCACGTCGACGCCGACCTCGATCACGGTCGTCGCGACGAGCACGTCGACCTCGTTCGCGGCGAAGGCGCGCATGGTGGCGTCCTTCTCGTCGGCCGACATCCGGCCGTGCAGCGGCGCGATGCGCGCACCTGCCAGTGCCGGCAGCGCTCGCAGCTCGGCCAGTACCGACGCGACGGATGCCACCGGGCCGGCGCCAGTGGCGGGCTCGCCCTCGGCCGGGTCGCCGTCCTCCTCCGCCACCTTGGGCTCGATGGCCGGGCACACGACGAACCCCTGCCGCCCCTCGGCGAGCTCCTCGGCGAGCCGCTCCCACACCCGGGCGCGCCACGCCGGACGTTCCGCGAGCGGCACGAGGTGCGTCTCGATGCCGGCGCGTCCCGCGGGCAGCTGTCGGATCGTGCTCACGTCGAGGTCGCCGAACACCGTCATCGCGACCGTGCGCGGGATCGGCGTCGCCGTGAGCACGAGCACGTGGGGGTGACGGCCCTTGAGGCGCAGCGCCTCGCGCTGCTCGACGCCGAAGCGGTGCTGCTCGTCGACGACGACGAGGCCGAGGTCGGCGAACGTGGTGGTGTCGCCGAGGAGGGCGTGGGTGCCCACGACGATCCGCGACTGCCCGGCCGCGACGCGCAGCGCGGCCTTGCGTCGCTCGGCGGCGGGCAGCTGGCCGGTGACGAGCGTGGGCATGAGCTCGGCGGAGAGCTCCGGGCCGAGCATCTTCGCGATCGAGCGGAGGTGCTGCGCGGCGAGCACCTCCGTCGGGGCGAGGAGCGCCGACTGGCCGCCGGATTCGGCGACGGCGAGCATGGCGCGCAGCGCCACGACGGTCTTGCCCGAGCCGACCTCGCCCTGCACGAGGCGGTTCATGGGCACCGGCGCGGACAGGTCGGCGAGGATCTCTCCGCCGACCTCGACCTGGTCGTCGGTGAGCGAGAACGGCAGCGACGCCTCGAACCGCTCGAGGAGCCCGCCCGGCCGCGGTTCGCGGGGCACGGCCTCGTGCGCGCGGGCTGCGGCGCGGCGCTCGAGCAGCGCGGTCTGCAGCACGAACGCCTCGGTGAAGCGCAGCGTGCGGCGCGCGGCCTTCCAGTCGTCGTCGCGCTCGGGCCGGTGCACGCCCTCGAGGGCGTCGCGGTGCGAGCGGATGCCGCGCGAGCGGCGCAGCACCTCCGGGATCGGATCCGGGACCGGGCCGAGCCCGTCGAGCAGCACGCCCACGGCGGTCTGCAGCTGCCAGCTCGAGAGCGTGCCGGTGGCCGGGTAGATGGGGATCGGCGCGGTCGCCCAGCGCACGGCCGCGGCATCCGCCCCGGTCGTCGCCACCGCGTCGTCGAAGAGCTGGTAATCGGGGTGGGCGAGCTGGCGGGCGCCGCGGTAATCGGACACCTTGCCCGCGAACATGCCGCGCACGCCGGGCTTCAGCTCGTTCGCGCGCCACTTCTGGTTGAAGAACGTCAGCGTGAGGATGCCAGTGCCGTCGGAGATCTTCGCCTCGAGGATCGAGCCGCGGCGCGATCGCATGGTGCGCTCGCGCACCTCCAGCACCTCGGCGACGATCGTGACGTTCTCGTCGAGCGGGAGCTCGGCGAGCGCCGTCAACTCGCCGCGCGCGGCGTAGCGGCGCGGGTAGTGCGCGAGCAGGTCGCCGACCGTCGTGTAGCCGAACGCGCGCTGCAGCGCCTGCGCGGTGCGACCGCCGAGCGCGCCCGTCAGGCGGCTGTCGAGGGTCAGCACCCCCTCCGCCACGCGATCGGCCGTCATGGCTCGATCGTAGGCTCCGCCTCCGTCGGCGCGGGCGCGAGCGCCTCGATCTCGGCGCGCACGTAAGGGTCGTCGGGTCGGGCGAGCGCCAGCTCGCGCTGGATCTCGAGCGCCTCGTCGGTGCGACCGAGCGTGCGCAGGGCGCGTCCGACCGACCAGCGCGCGACGTGCTGCTGTCCGGAGGTGCCGTAGCGGTCGGCGGCGTCGACGGCCTGCTGGAAGTGGTGGAGCGCCGCCTGCGCGTCACCGCCGTCGTGCTTGGTCCAGCCGAGGTTGTTGTGGAGGGCGACACCCCAGCGCTTGAGGCGCGGGTCGCGGACGCCCTCGAGGAGGTCGAAGCCCTCGGCCGCCCACTCCTCCTCGTGGCCTGCGTCGTTCAGCGCGAGCATGTGCAGTGCGTCGAGGACCACGAACGTGGAACCGCCGAGCGCGGCTTCGCGGACGGCGCGGGTGAACTCGGGCACCGCGTCGTCGACGCGCTCCCCGGCGGCGGCCATGCGACCGCGCTCGAGGAAGATGCGCGCGCGAAGCTCCGCGTCCTCCTCGTCGGAGTCGCCCGGGTCGGCCGCCTCGAGTTCGGCGAGCACGGCGAGCGCCTCGTCCTCGCGGTGCTGGATGCCCATCGCGCGGGCCAACTGCGTGGCCATCACGGCCCGGCCGTGATTGCTCAGGGTCTCGTCGGCGGCAGCCGCCCGGAAGCGCTCCTCGCTCGCGGCGGGGTCGGCGAAGTCCCACATCCGGTCGATGGCCTGCTGCTCGTGTCCCCGATGATGGGACGGATCGGCGGGCAGGGCGTCGGTCGAGTCATCCACCTCACCATCATGGCAGCGCCGGAGGAGGGGCCGTTATGCTCCCGAGACATGACGCGCATCATCGCCGGCTTCGCCGGCTCGCTCACCCTCGCCGTGCCCCGCTCGGGCACGCGTCCCACGAGCGACCGCGTGCGCGAGGCCATCTTCTCCGCGCTCGAGGCGCGCGATGCCGTGGCGGATGCCTCGGTGCTCGACCTCTACGCCGGGTCGGGGGCGCTCGGGCTGGAGGCGGCGAGCCGCGGGGCCGCGGAGGTCGTGCTCGTCGAGAAGGCCAGGCCCGCGGTCGAGGTCTGCCGTCGGAATGCCGCGGCGCTCGCGAAGGCGGCGCACGGCGGGCCGGCGCCGCGGGTGCGCGTCGAGGCGCGCAGCGTCGCGTCCTACCTCGAGTCGGCGCCCGACGGCGTCGACCTCGCCTTCGTCGATCCGCCGTACGACCTCGGCGAGCCCGAACTCGCGCGCGACCTGGCCCTGCTCGCCCCGCTCCTCGCGGAGTCGGCGACGGTCGTCGTCGAACGCAGCAGCCGTTCGCCCGAACCCGCCTGGCCGGCCGGGATCGCGGCCGAGCGGCGCCGCGACTACGGCGAGACCACGTTGTGGTGGGCGTCGTCGACCGACGCATCGGCGGCCGACACCGATCAGCCCGCCGCGCCGTCCCAGCCCGAGTAGGGGTCCCATCCGCTGGTGTCCACGGGCGCCCCGTCGAGCGTGAGTCGCCCCGTCTCGTCGTTCACGAGGCCGATCACCTCGAACGGCATCGGCGGCACGGTCCCCGGCGGGAACGTCGCGAGCAGGCCATGGTCCTCCGCGCCGGCGAGCGCCGTGAGCGGGTCGGCGCCCAGCGCATCGGCGAAGAACTCGAGGCCGACCCCGCTGGCCTCGGCGAGGCGTCGCGCGTCGCGCGCGAGCCCGTCGCTCACGTCGAGCATCGCGGTCGTGCCCGCCGCGGCGGCGACCACGCCGGCCGACACCGGCGGCGATGGGGCCAGCTGCGCGCCCACGAGGTGCGGATGCCGCGCCCGGGCCGCGTCGGCGAGGCCCGCGTCGGGCTCGCCGTCGGAACCGCGCGCCTCGGCGAACAGGAGCTTCAGACCCCGTGCCGCGTCACCCCGGGCGCCCGCGTGCGCGAGCACGTCGCCCGGGCGCGCGCCGGAGCGCAGCACCGGCAGCCGCCCCTCCAGGTCGCCGAACGCGGTCACGGCGATCGTGAGCACCGACGACGCCGACAGGTCGCCGCCGACCACGCCGGCTCCCGGGGCGAGGGCGGCGAGCGCATCGCGCAACCCATCGGCGATGCCCTCGAGCAGCGCGACGCGCGTCGTCGGCGGCGCGGCGATCGAGACGACGAGTGCCGTCGGCCTGGCGCCCATCGCCGCGACGTCGGTGAGGTTCGTCGCGGCCGCCTTCCAGCCGAGGTCGTGCGGGCGCGACCACGCGAGACGGAAGTCGGGACCGTGCACCATGAGGTCGGTCGTGACGACGAACCGGCCGTCGGGGGCGGCCACGACCGCCGCATCGTCGCCCGCCCCGAGGAGCGCGGCATCACCCGGCTCGAGCCGGGGCAGGATGCGGCCCAGCACCGCGGTCTCGCCGAGTTCGCCGATCGTGGGCGACGACTCGCGTGCAGGCTGCTCCATGGCTCCCACGGTAGCCTGATCGACGATGTCGACTCCCCCGTCAGGCCGCCCCCGGCGCCGCCGCATGCGCCTCGTCGCCGCCGCCGCCGTCGCCGCCTCGGCCGTGCCCCTCCTCGCCGCCTGCAGCCAGCCGGTCCCCTTCGACCCCGCGGCCGATGCGGCCGACGCCGACTGCGCCGCGGTCGTCGTTCGACTGCCCGACCAGGTCGCCGGGCTCGACGCCCGCGAGACGACCGCGCAGGGAACGGGGGCGTGGGGCTCGCCAACCGCCGTGCTGCTGCGTTGCGGGGTCGAACCGCCCGGGCCCACGACGCTGCGCTGCGTGAGCGTCGACGACGTCGACTGGATCATCGACGAGTCCGACGCGCCGACCTACCGCTTCGTCACCTACGGTCGCACGCCGGCCGTCGAGGTCGTGGTCGACAACGACGCGGTCGCCGGCTCGACCGCGATCGCCGACCTGTCCGGTGCGGTCGCGGCGATCCCCGCCGACGGCGGATGCACCGACCTCGAGGAGCTCGCGCCGACGTCGGACGAGGCGACGGACGCCGGCTGAGCCCACGGCGCGCGAGCCCGACACCCCGTCCGCCCCCCGCAGTCGTCAGCCGACGCGGACGCCTCGCGCCAGACCGACCCGGATGAGCTCGTCGATCAGCTCGGGATAGCTCACGCCCGACTCCTGCCAGCAGCGCGGGAACATCGAGATCGGCGTGAAGCCCGGCATCGTGTTGAGCTCGTTCACGACGAAGCCCTCGTCGGTGAGGAAGAAGTCCACGCGCGCGAGGCCCTCGGCGCCGATCGCGTCGAACGCGCGGATCGCGAGGTCGCGCATCTCCTCCAGTCGCCCGTCGCCGAGCTCGGCGGGGCACACGAGGTCGACGCCGGGCGCGTCGAGGTACTTCGCCGCGAAGTCGTAGAACCCGTCGCCGGTGAGCACGATCTCGCCGGCGACCGAGGCGCGAGGGCGCTCGCCGGGAGCGCCGCCCAGCACGCCGATCTCGACCTCGCGCCCGATCACGGCCGACTCGACGAGCACGGTGTCGTCCTCGGCGAACGCGACCTCGAGGGCCGCGTCGAGCTGGTCGGCATCCGCCACCTTGCTCACGCCGACGCTCGACCCGGCGCGGGCCGGCTTCACGAACTGGGGCAGGCCCAGGGATGCCGCGTCCGCGCGCACTCCCTCCGGGTCGTCCGCCCACTGCCGCGCCGTCACCGTGCGCCACGGCGCCACCGGGATCCCGGCCGCGGCGAGCGCCGTCTTGGTGAAGTGCTTGTGCATGCCGAGCGCGCTCGCGAGCACCCCCGACCCGACGTAGGGCAGGCCGACGAGCTCGAAGACCCCCTGGATCGTGCCGTCCTCGCCGAACGGGCCGTGCAGGATCGGGAAGACGAGGTCGACCTCGCCGAGCGAGGACTCCTCGCCGCTCGCGGTCACCACGTGCAACTCACGTGAGGCGGCCGACTGCGGCCAGCGCACGCGCGTGCCGTTGTCGTGGACCTCGGGCAGGTGCTCCGGATCGAGTCGGAATCGGTCGGGATCATCGGCCTCGAGCACGAACGCGCCGTCGCGCGTGATGCCGACCGGGATCAGCTCGTAGCGCTCACGGTCGATCGCCCTGAGCACTCCCGCCGCCGTGGCGCAGCTGATCGAATGCTCGCTGGAGCGCCCTCCGAAGAGCAGAACCACCCTGAGCTTGTCCATCCAATGTCCTTTCGCCCTGCGGCTCGTCGTCGGTCGTGAGGTGCGGCGCGATGTCCTTCGGTGCGAGGGTTCCGGCGAGCACCTGCCGGACCTGCTCGACGATGGGCATCTCGACGCCCTTGGCGCGCGCCAGTTCGAGGATCGGGCCGACGGACGCGAGTCCCTCGGTGGTCTGCTGCATCTGGTTGACGACCTCGGGCAGCTTGTAGCCCTGGCCGAGCAGGCGCCCGGCCGTGTTGTTGCGCGACAGCGGCGACTGGCACGTCGCGATGAGGTCGCCCAGGCCGGCGAGCCCGGAGAGCGTGTCGCGGTGCGCACCGTAGGCGACCGCGAAGTCGGTCATCTCCACGAGGCCTCGCGTGATGATGGACGCCTTCGTGTTCTCGCCGTACCCGGCGCCGTCGACGATGCCGATCGCGACCGCGATGAGGTTCTTCAGGACGCCGCCGAACTCGGTGCCGATGACGTCGGTGTTCACGAACGAGTGGAAGTACCGGTTGCGCGAGACGGAGGCCACCGACTGCGCGGTTTCGAGGCTCGACGACGAGACCACGGCCGCCGTGGGCTGCTCCTTCGCGATCTCGAGCGCGAGGTTCGGCCCCGAGATCACCGCGATCTTCGACTCGGCGATCGGCAGCACCTCGGCGATGACCTCGCTCATGCGATGGCCCGTCGACTTCTCGACGCCCTTCATGAGCGAGACGATCGTCGCCTCGGCGTGCAGGTGCGGTTCGGCGGCGATCAGGTTCTGGCGCAGGGTCTGGCTGGGCACGCTGATGTAGACCTGCTCGGCGCCCGCGAGCGCCAGGTCGAGCCGGCTCGTGGCCCGCAGCCCGATCGGCAGGTTGACGCCCGGGAGGTAGTCGCTGTTGCGCTTGGCCTCCTGGATCTCGCGAGCGAGCTCGGGTCGGCGCGCCCACAGCATGACGTCGGCGCCGCCGTCGGCGAGGATCTTCGCGAACGTCGTGCCCCAGCTGCCCGCGCCGAGCACGGCGACGCGCTTGCCGGGCGCGCGGCGCGCGGCCCTAGCCATCGAGGCGTCCCGTCTCCTTCTGCCCGTGCTTGGCCGGGTCCCACCGCTCGGCCGGCGGCCGTTCGTCGCGCAGCTCGCCGACGAGTGCGGCGATCGCGTTCATCAGGTCGTTCGTCGCGGCGAGCAGCGTCGCCTGGTCGAGCGGCCTGCCCTCGTACGCCGACAGGTCGAGCGGCTCGCCGACGATCACGTCGACGGTCTTGCGCGGGAAGAAGCTGACCTTCTTCGCGTAGCGGGGCATGATCTGCTGCGTGCCCCAGTGGGCCGCCGGCACGACGGGGATGCCGCGCTCGAGCGCGATCCGCACGGCGCCGGTCTTGCCGCGCATCGGCCAGAGGTCGGGGTCGCGCGTCAGAGACCCCTCGGGGTAGACGATGACCATGCGGCCCTTCTCGACGAGCTCCTCGGCGGCACGGATCGCGGCATGGCTGCTGCTGCCGGCGCGCTCGACCGGGATCTGGCCCGACGTGCGGAGGAACCATCCGAGCACCGGATTCTTGAACAGCGACGCCTTGGCCATGAACCGCGGCAGCCGCCCGAGGTGCCATGAGGCGACGCCCATGACGAGCGGGTCGATCTCGCTGTAGTGATTGGGCGAGAGCACGAAGGCGCCGGCCTGCGGCATCCGCTCGGGGTGGTGGAAGCGGTACTTCACGCCGAGGCTCCACAGCGGGAGGACCAGCGCGGCCAGCACCCAGAAGAACGACGGACGGCGTTTCTCCGCGCCGGGCTTCACTGCGGGCACGACGGAGGGATCACGATGGGGCACTGACCCATTATCCTTCGAGCGCGAAGTCCGCTCCGAGCAGCTCCAGCTTGGTGATGAAGTTCTCGTAGCCGCGCGCGATGATCCCGACGTTCGACACGGTCGAGCGCCCCTCGGCGGTGAGCGCCGCGATCAGGTGGCTGAACCCTCCGCGCAGGTCGGGCACCTCGATGTCGGCGCCATGCAGCTGCGACGGGCCCGAGATCACCGCGGAGTGCTTGAAGTTGCGCTGGCCGAATCGGCACGGCCGCCCGCCCAGGCACTCCTTGTGCACGTCGATCGACGCGCCCATCTCGACGAGCGCGTCGACGAAGCCGAAGCGCTGCTCGTACACGGTCTCGTGCACGATCGAGACGCCCTTGGCCTTCGTCAGCGCCACGACGAGCGGCTGCTGCCAGTCGGTCATGAACCCGGGGTGCACGTCGGTCTCGATGATGACGGGCTTGAGCTCGCCACCGGGGTGGAAGAAGCGGATCCCGTCGTCTTCGATCTCGAACGCGCCGCCGACCTTGCGGAAGATGTTGAGGAAGGTCAGCATCTCGGGCTGGCGGGCGCCGCCCACGAAGATGTCGCCCTCGGTCGCGAGCGCCGCGGCCGCCCAGCTGGCGGCCTCGTTGCGGTCGAACAGCGCCCGGTGCGTGTAGCCCTGCAGCCGGTCGACGCCCTCGATGCGGATCACCCGGTCGGTGTCGACCGTGATGATGGCGCCCATCTTCTGCAGGATGTTGATGAGGTCCATGATCTCGGGCTCGATCGCCGCGCCCGTGAGCTCGGTGATGCCCTCGGCGAGCACGGCGGTGAGCAGCACCTGCTCGGTCGCGCCGACGCTCGGGTAGGGCAGCGACACCTTCGCGCCCCTGAGACCGGTGGGCGCCGACATGCGGATGCCGCTCGGCAGCTTCTCGACGATCGCGCCGAAATTGCGCAGCACCTCGAGGTGGTAGTCGATCGGTCGGTCGCCGATGCGGCAGCCGCCGAGGTCGGGGATGAACGCCTCGCCGAGGCGGTGCAGCAGCGGCCCGCAGAAGAGGATCGGGATGCGGCTCGAGCCCGCGTGCGCGTCGATGTCGGCCATGTGCGCCGACTCGACCGCCGCCGGGTCGAGGATGAGGTCGCCCGGCTCGGGACCCTCGGTCACGGTCACGCCGTGGACCTCGAGGAGCCCGCGCACGATGCGCACGTCGCTGATGTTCGGGACGTCCTTCAGGACGCTCGGCGTGTCGCCGAGGATCGCCGCGACCATCGCCTTGGTGACGAGGTTCTTGGCCCCCTTCAGCTCGATCCGACCACGAAGCGGCTTGCCACCGTTGATCGTGATGCGGTCGACCGGAAGGCCGACCGCCGTGCCGTGCTGCTTCGCGTCATCCACGAGTGTGTTCACTCAGTTCCCTGTCTCTGCCGGCTCCCTGATGGGGAGCGTCGTCGGCCGCCACCCCGCCCGAGTCGCCTCGAAGTCGGAGATGGCCTGCTCGTCCCGGAGGGTGAGCCCGATGTCGTCGAGCCCCTCGAGCAGCCTCCACCGAGTGTAGTCATCGATATCGAAGGCGACTGTGAGGCTGCCGATGCTCACCGTACGCTCAACCAGATCGACGGTCGCGGCTATTCCCGGCTCCGCCTCGATCTCCTCCCACAGCCGCTCGATGTCCTCGTAGGCGACCTCGGCGGCGAGGAGGCCCTGCTTGCCCGCGTTCCCGCGGAAGATGTCGCCGAACCGGCTCGAGACCACGACCTTGAATCCGTAGTCGCGCAGCGCCCACACCGCGTGCTCGCGGCTCGAACCGGTGCCGAAGTCCGGGCCGGCGATCAGGATCTCGGCGCCCGCGAAGGCCGGCTGGTTGAGCACGAACTCCGGGTCCTGACGCCATGCGGAGAACAGGGCGTCCTCGAACCCGGTCTTGGTCACGCGCTTCAGGAACACGGCGGGGATGATCTGGTCGGTGTCGACGTTCGAGCGACGAAGCGGGGCGGCGACGCCGGTGACGGTGCTGAACTTCTCCATGGTCAGTTGCCGCCCTTCGCGCCGGCGCCGACCGGTTCGGCCGCGGCATCCTGTTCCAGGTCCCACGGGCTCGAGAGCGTGCCTCGCACCGCGGTCGCGGCCGCGACGAGCGGCGAGACCAGGTGCGTGCGGCCGCCCTTGCCCTGCCGCCCCTCGAAGTTGCGGTTGGAGGTCGACGCGCAGCGCTCCCCCGGCGCGAGCTGGTCGGGATTCATGCCGAGGCACATCGAGCAGCCGGCGAAGCGCCACTCGGCGCCGAACTCCTCGAACACCTTGTCGAGGCCCTCGGCCTCGGCCTCGAGGCGCACGCGTGCCGAGCCGGGCACGACCATGACGCGCACGCCCTCGGCCTTGGTGCGGCCCTTGATGATCGATGCGAACGCGCGGAGGTCCTCGATGCGGCTGTTCGTGCACGAGCCCATGAAGACCGCGTCGACCGGGATCTCCTTCAGCGGCGTGCCGGGCTCGAGGTCCATGTACTCGAGCGCGCGCTCGGCGGCGGCGCGCTCGTGCTGGTCCTCGATCGCGGCCGGGTCGGGCACGGACTCGCTGAGCGAGACGCCCTGCCCGGGGTTCGTTCCCCAGGTGACGAAGGGCTCGAGCTCATCGGCGTCGATGAACACCTCGGCGTCAAAAACCGCGCCCTCGTCGGTCGGCAGCGTCTTCCAGTACTCGACCGCGGCGTCCCAGTCCTCGCCCTGCGGCGCGTGCGCACGGCCCTTCAGGTACTCGAACGTCGTCTCGTCGGGCGCGACCATGCCGGCGCGCGCACCCGCCTCGATCGACATGTTGCAGATCGTCATGCGGCCGTCCATCGACAGCGCGCGGATGGCGCTGCCGCGGTACTCGAGCACGTAGCCCTGGCCGCCGCCCGTGCCGATCTTCGCGATCACCGCGAGAATGATGTCCTTCGCCGTCACGCCGGGGCGCAGTTCGCCCTCGACCGTGATGGCCATGGTCTTGAAGGGCTTCAACGGGAGCGTCTGCGTGGCGAGCACGTGCTCGACCTCGCTCGTGCCGATGCCGAACGCCATCGCGCCGAAGGCGCCGTGCGTCGAGGTGTGGCTGTCGCCGCAGACGACCGTGATGCCGGGCTGCGTGAGGCCGAGCTGGGGGCCCACGACGTGGACGATGCCCTGCTCCTTGTCGCCCAGCGAGTGCAGGCGGATGCCGAACTCGGCGGCGTTGCGGCGGAGCGTCTCGATCTGCGTGCGGCTGGTCGGATCGGCGATCGGCTTGTCGATGTCGAGCGTCGGGGTGTTGTGGTCCTCGGTCGCGATCGTGAGGTCGGGACGGCGGACCGGGCGCCCGGCCATGCGCAGCCCGTCGAACGCCTGCGGGCTCGTGACCTCGTGCACGAGGTGCAGGTCTATGTAGATGAGGTCGGGGGTGCCGTCCTCGCCCTTCTTCACCAGGTGCGCGTCCCAGACCTTCTCGGCCAGGGTGCGCGGACGCGACGGGTTCGGGGTGCTGTCGTTCATGCGGTTCGTCTTCCTTCGGGAGGGTGATCGGCCGTCGACGGACTCCGCGGCGGGGAAGGCCTCAGGACTGGGCCCCGCCGCGGCACCGAAGGAGAAGTCGCCGAGCACGCATGCCCACAGGTTACACCGACTGCGCGGGAGCCCGTTCCACGAGGAAGGCGACGTCGCCGAGCAGGATCACCGCGTCGAGCGGCGCTTCGGCCGGCACGCCGGGCTCCAGGTCGACCGGCTCCTCGCCGTCCGGCCACACGCGGACGCCGTTCGTCGAGTCGAGGTCGGTGACGAGCAGGCGGCCACCGCTCGACTCGAGGAGCGCATGGGTCTTCGACATCGATCGCGTGTGGTCGGGGATCGCCATGAGGACGGCGCCATGGAGCCAGGCCGGCGGGCTCGGGTCGCGACCGGCGACGACGCGGTCGATCACCTGGAACGCGATGCCGTCGGCGCTCCGGAGCCGCCACGAGCCGGTCGGCGCGTGCGGGGCCGAGGGCTCGGCCGGCGCGGCGGGAACGGCGGCGGATCGCCCGGCGACGGACGGCGCAGCGCCGGACGGCGCAGCGCCGGATGGCGCGACGCCGGATGGCGCGATCGGCAGCGCCGACGGCGGGCGGATGCCGGGCGGCGGGCGGAATCCGGGGAGCGCGCGCTCGGCCCGCACGGTGCCCTCGGGCCCGTCCCCTCGATCCGCCTCGGGCGCGTCCGGCACGAGCCCCGGCGGGGGCACGATGAAGTCCGGGTCGCTCACGCCCCCACCTTAACCCGCGCCGTCGTCGTCACCCGGCGTCATCCGCGACGACGGAGCCGGTACCTGGCGACGAACCGTCGCATCCGGCCGGCCGCCGCCGCGACCGCCGCGGCCGCGGCATCCGCTTCGGTCCATCGGCGCTCGATGGTCGCCGACCCGACCTCGTCGCCGCCGAATACGTCGCGGTCCACCGTGGCCGCGAGCGTCGAGAGTGGAGCGCGACCGGCGAGGCGCACGTCGCGGAGGCCCTGCTCGTCGAGCTGTCGTTCGAGGGCCCGCGCGGTCTGCAGTCGCGACGACCGCTCCGGCGGGTCGAAGCCGAGTTCGGCGTAGCGGTCGACCAGCTCCGCCCAGGCACCCGCGACCTGTCGGTCCGCCGGGCCGCGGTGGCGGATGGCGCGCCGTCGGCGCTTCGCGATCGCGACGACGAGCATGGGCAGCAGCACGATCGCGGCCGGGATGCCGATCGCGCCGATGATCGCCCACGCCCACGCCGGCAGTTGGAACGGCCGGTCGCGGTCGTCCTCGTCGGTGTCGTCGATCTCGGTCGTCGTGAGCAGCTCGTCGTCGGCGTGTTCGGCGCGCGGGGGCTGGCGCACCTGCG
Organism: Agromyces excoecariae; assembly: GCF_051715505.1. Classification (NCBI taxonomy): domain Bacteria; kingdom Bacillati; phylum Actinomycetota; class Actinomycetes; order Micrococcales; family Microbacteriaceae; genus Agromyces; species Agromyces excoecariae. The sequence continues at coordinate 122,435 of NZ_JBPSLA010000013.1, forward strand.
GCTGCGGCTCGGCCTTCGGCTTCGGCGTCTGCTCCTGCGGCACGTCGACGTTGTCGGGGGTGGGTCGGAACGCGATCCAGCCGACGCCCTCGAAGGGCACCTCGACCCACGCCGTGACGTCCGCGCCGAGCACCTCGACCGCGCCGCCGCCCTCGGCGATCTCGGGTGCGTACCCCATGACCACGCGCGACGGGTAGCCGAGGTGACGGGCCATGAGCGCCATGGCCGCCGCGTACTGCTCCTCGTCGCCGACCATCCGGCTGCGCGTGAAGAGCTCGATGAGCCGATCGGCTCCGTGCCCCGCGCGTGAGGCGACCGCGTCGCTCGCGAGCCCGTGGCTCAGGAACCCGTTCGTCTTCAGCGCACGCTCGAGGTTGCGGAGCTGCTCGATCGGGCTCGGTGCGTCGCCCGCGTACTCCTCGGCCTTCGCCGCGACGACGTCGGGCAGGTTCTCGACCGGCGGCAGCGCGAGCCGGGCCACCGGGACGTCGACGAGCTCGGTGTCGTCCGGTTCGACCTGCACGCGCGCGTGGAGGCGGTAGCGCGTGCCCTCCGCGGCGCCGCTCGTGAGCACCGCGGTGCCCGCTTCGGCGTTGTAGCGGAGGTCGCCCGCCTGCTCGAGCGACCCCGGGTCGAGCAGCTCGAGCGTGGAGCCGTAGCCCACGGTCGGAAGCCACACGTCCGAGTACGCCTCGACCTCGACCTCGATCGACCGGGCGCTTCCGAGCTCGGCGAGGTCGGGCGCGGGCAGCGTCGAGCCGACGATCGAGTAGCCGCCGTCGGCGGCCGCCTCCTCCGGACCTGCGACGTTCCAGAGGCGGCCGGTGTACGAGTCCATCGCCGCGAGCCGGAGCGTGTCGCCGGGTTCGAGCCCCTCGACGATGAAGACGGGCGACTCGGCGAGTTCCTTGGTGTACTCCCGGTACCCGGCGAGCGGGCTCGGGAACTCCAGCGGGTCGAACGGCGGAACCACCCGGTCGCGCAGGACGAAGCGGTCGGGAGCGACCGGGGCCACCGCGATGCCGGCGATCGCCCCGATGGTCACGGCGCCCGCGACGACGATCGCGGAGCCCGTGAGCTTCCGGCGACGCAGGCGCGCGGCGCCGTCGTCGCCGGTCGCGATGCCGGTGCCACGGCGCCACGCGAGCCAGGTCAGCGCGAGCGCCGCGAACGCGACGCCGCGAACCGGCGCGAGGAACGCCTCGTCGGTGCCGAGCAGGATGCCCGAGAGGAAGAGCAGCACCGGCCCGATGAGCACGACGGCCGCGCGGAGCGGCGTGCGCCGGCCGGGGAGCCATCGCAGCACGAGCATCCCGCCGACGAGCGAGACGACCGCGGCCGCGGCGTACGGGACCGCGGCGACGTAGTCGGGCGCTTCGACCGGAGCGGCGATCGTGACGATGTCGGCCCAGCCGTGCACGGCGCCGACCGCGAGCCCTGCGAGCGAGGTGAGCGTGGGCAGGACGACGAGGAACGCGTCGCCCGGCATCACGAAGGGCGTGCCCACGGCGAAGTACAGCACGATGCAGAGGAGCACCGTGACGAGGACGTTCAGCCGCAGCATCGAGCCGAGCACCGCGGCGAGCGTGCCGACGACGATGCCGGCCAGCGCGGCCGCGAGGAAGTCGAGGCCGCCGAAGCTCGTCTCGTACCCGGCGATCGCGAGGAGCGACAGTACCGAGAGCACGCCGAGGTCGACGATGCCGCTGCGCGGGATCCTGCTCACGGGCGCACCCTCCTCACGAGGCGCGACAGTTCGTCGAGCGAGCCGACGGTGACGATCGTCGACTCCCCCAGTCGCGTGATGCGCGACGCGGCGCCCGCCTCGGTTCGGAAGACGATCACCTGGGTGTCCGACCCGAACACGGTCTCGGCGGCGCGGAACTCCGCGAGCGGCGCACGCGACCCGCCGACGACGATGAGCACGCTCGGCGCCGGGATGCGGCGGCCCGCCTCCCGGACGACGTCGCGCACGGGCGCTGCGCCCTCGTCGATCGGGGCGATCCGGCACGTGTCGTCGAGGAGGGCGGTGGGCGTCGCCGTGCCGAGCCGCAGGCGGTCGGTGGCGACCGCGAGCCGCGTGGCGTCGCGGATGACCTGCACGCCGAGCGACGCGAGCACCGACACCGCGAGCTCGAACTCCGCCTCGGAGGCGTAGTGGTCGGCGCTCGTCGGCTGCACGAGCAGCAGTTGCGACCGCCGGGTCTCCTCGTACTGGCGGACCATGAGCTGGCCGGTGCGCGCCGACGTACGCCAGTGGACGTTCCGCAGCGCGTCGCCGGGCTCGTACGCGCGCAGCGCGTGGAAGGAGATGTCGTTGTCGGTGATGGTCTTGGTGACCTCCCCCTCGAGGTCGCGCACGAGGCCCGCTGCGGAGGGCTGCAGGCGTGCCGTCACGGGATGCACGAACAGCTCGACGGGGTCGGTCCAGCGCACCTCGCGCCGGAGCAGGCCGAGCTGGTCGCCGCGAACGGATGCCGCTGGGCCGGCGACGATCACGGCACGACGCTCGGTCGGCACGGCGAACAGCTCCTCGTGCTCGCCGCCCGCCGCGATCGTCGGGATCAGGAACTCGGCGAGGCCGCTGCCGACGGGCAGCTCGAGCTGCGAGGGCACGGATGCCGCGTCACCGCTGTTCTGCACGACGAGCCGGCCGAGCGCGCGCTCGCCGGCGACCACGCGCCGCGGCTGCAGTTCGATCCCGACGCGGTACGCCATCCGGCCGAACGTGAACGGAACGGCGATGAGGAGTGCGGCGAGCAGCGTCGCCCCCACGAAGGCGAGCTCGATCCAGCCGAGCGGCCACGCGAGCGCGAACGCGACGACGCTCGCGGCGAGCACGAGCCATCCGACCGGTGAGATCACGCCCGTGACCGGCGCGGCGAACGCGCCCGCGGCCAGGCCGGCGCGGCGCAGGCCGTCGGCGAGCGAGCGAGCGGATGCCGCGAGCGAGCGCCCGGCGGAGCGGAGCGCGATGCGCGACTGCGAGGGCGCCGCTGCGCGTGCCGCCGGGGCGCCGGCATGGGGCGCCGGCGCCGCCGGCTCGGGCGGCGTCGACGCGGGCGCGTCGATGCCGGTCGTCATGCCGCGCGATACGCCGGGGGCGCGATCTCGACGAGCACCGTGCGCACGATCTCCTCGGCCGTCGCGCCGGCGAACTCCGCCTCGGGGTCGACGATGATGCGGTGCGCGAGCACCGGCACGGCGAGTTCGCGCACGTCGTCGGGCGTGACGTAGGTGCGTCCGCGCGAGATCGCCCAGGTCTTCGCCGCGCGCGCGAGCGCGAGCGCGCCGCGCATGCTGACGCCGAGCGCCGAGTCGCGGTGGTCGCGCGTGGCCGAGACGATCTGGTTGAGGTACGACAGCACGGCCGCGTCGACGTGCACGTCGGCGGCGAGCCGCGCCATGGTCGTCACCGAGCTCGACGCGATGATCGGCGATACCTTCGATGCGCGCGCGCGGTTCGCCGAGTCGAGCAGCAGCGTGACCGCGGTGTCGTGGTCGGGGTAGCCGAGCGAGGTCTTGACGAGGAAGCGGTCGAGCTGGGCCTCCGGCAGCGAGTAGGTGCCGGCCTGCTCCACGGGATTCTGGGTGGCGATGACCATGAAGGGACTGCCGACCTCGTAGCCGACGCCGTCGACCGTGACCCGCCCCTCCTCCATGACCTCGAGGAGGGCCGACTGCGTCTTCGGGCTCGCGCGGTTGATCTCGTCGGCGAGCACGACCGATGCGAAGATCGGGCCGCGGTGGAACTCGAACGCGCCCTTGCCCTGGTCGTAGATCGTGACGCCCGTGACATCCGAGGGCAGCAGGTCGGGCGTGAACTGGATGCGCGAGTGCGTGCCGTCGAGCGTGTTCGCGAGCGCCTTCGCGAGGACCGTCTTTCCCGTGCCCGGGTAGTCCTCGAGCAGCACGTGCCCCTCGGAGAGCATCGCGGTCACGACGAGTTCGATGATGTCGCGCTTGCCGAGGATCGCCCGGTCGACGTTGTCGACGAGCTTCGAGAAGGCGTCCTGGAACCAGCTGGCCTGGTCTTGGGTCACGGTCATGCGGTGTCTCTTCCTGTCGTTCTCGCCGTCGCCGGGGTCACCAGGTGTTGCTCTGGACGCCGCCGATGATCACGTACGCGTTCGCGTGGCCGCACCAGGAGTCGGGGAAGGAGCCCGTGTAGCTCCCGCGACCGTTCGAGACGTCGATGCGGATGTTGGTGTTCAGGCGGGTGCCGTTGCACCACGCGTAGCCGGAGGTCTGGCCGTCGGGGAAGCCCGACACGCTCACGTTGTAGTGCCAGCAGTCGCCGCCGCAGTAGCCGTAGGGGCCGCTGTAGTACCCGACCCGGGCGCCCTTGCTGAGGGCGACGACCTTCGGTTCGTTCTGCACGGAGAAGGAATCGGATGACGCGGTGCCCGCGCTGCCGCTGCCGAGGTTCACGGCGCGGACCGAGACGGTGTGCGATCCCGCGCCGACGCCCGTGAACCGGTGGGTGCGGTCCTGCCCGGAGTTCTGCCACGAGCCGCCGTCGATCCGGACGTCGTAGCGGACCGCGCCGCCGCCGGTGTTCGAGGGCGCATTCCAACTCACGTCGACGCTCGTCGGGGCGTATCCGTTGACCTGCGCGTTGACGCCGGTCGGTGCGCCCGGCGTGCCGTACGGCGTCGCCGACGCCGACTGCGGCGACCATTGGCCCCAGCCGATGGCGTTCTTCGCCCTGACCTGGAAGGTGTACGCCGTGCCGTTGGTGAGCCCGGTGAACTGCTGGTTCACGCCCGCGGCGCCGGCGCCGAAGGACTTCGTCTGGCCGTTGTACCGGACCTCGTAGTCCGTGATCGGCGAGTTGTTGTTGGCCGGTGCCGCCCAGCGGATGGTGACGGATCGATCACCGGAGTTCTGGATCGACGGCGCCGCCGGACGGTCCGGAACGTCGCGGACGACGACGATGACGCGGCCCTGCACCTCGCGTGCCGGGTCCTTCGTGCCGTCCTGGATGCGGTACACGACGCTCAGCGTGCCCGTGAACGCCGCGCCCGCGTTGACCGTCACGGTCGACGCGGTGTACGAGACGGATGCGCCGGCGCCGACATCCGCCTGGTCGATCTGGGCGCTCACCACGGTGAGGGGCGCGTCGGGCGCGAACGGATTGAAGTCGTTGGCGAGCACGTCGACGGTCGCGGTGCCTCCACGGACCATCTCGACGGGCCCGTCGTCGTTCGCCTTCGGCAGCGCCCTCGTCGACGAGACCACCTTCACGTCGACGTACCCCGGCACCGTGAACTCGTTGAAGACCACGTCGAACGAGATCCGCGCCTCGGTGCCCGGCTGCACGCCGAGCGGCGAGGACAGCCGGAGGATCGAGCCCTCCACGATGCTCGCGGCGATGTCGGCGTTCGCGCCCTGCAGGTTGCGGTACTCCACGCGCTGGATGTTGTCGGGGTTCGGCTGGTCGGTCGACGAGCGGAGGTCGACGTCGAGCGGCGCCTCGCCCGCCTCGATGGTCTCGCTGCGCGGCGTGAACGTCGGCGGGGTGTCGTTGAAGTCCGGGTCGCCGACGGTGATGGGGACGGTCAGGATGGCGGTGCGCCCGACGGGATCGTCGGCGCCCGCGCCGTCCGTCACCTCGAAGGTCAGCGACGCGGCGCCGCGGTAGTCGGCCGCCGGCACGTACTGCACGGCGGTGCCGCTGACGAACGCGGGCTCGCCCGCGTTCGTCGAGGTCGCCGACAGGATGAGCGCCGGGTTCCCGGAGGGCACGACGACGAGGTCGTCGACGTTCCAGCTGATGCGGCCGTTCATCGGCACGATGACCTCGCCGAGGTCCTTCAGGTGGGGCGCGGGGAACTTCGCCTTCTCCTCGGCGATCAGTTCCTCCGGCGTCTTGGGTCGCTGCGTCTCCTCGACGGTGTCGTCGCCGGACGGCACGGGCGGCACGATCACGAACGCCATCGCCGAGAGGTCGTCGAGCTGGTTCGTCAGGCGGTAGGCGACCGCGTAGCGCTGGCGTCCGGGCGTCACGTCGATCGTGCCGTCGGCGGCGACCACGGCTCGCCCGGCGTTCGGCCCCTCGAGCGAGACGGCGAGGTCCTCCACGAGGCCGCCCGGGTTCGTGGCATCCGCCAGCGGGTCGACCGTGACGACCTCGCCGTCGACGACGTCCTCCGGCTCGATCACCTGGTCCTCCGCCGTGGGCGGATCGATCACGGCGTCTTCTGTGACCGCGATCTGGAGGAAGGCCGTGTCGGCGCCGCCATGGCCGTTCGAGATCTCGTAGCGGATCGTGTACGCGGCCTCCTGCTGCGGGGCGGTCACCACGATCCGGCGGCGGTCCCGGATCTCGGCGTCGATGTCGTCGTCGACCTCGGGCAGGCCGGCGACGTGCAGCTGGTAGCCGCTCGGGTCGGAGTCGTTCAGGAGCACCTCGACCGACGCGGTGCGGCCCGGCTTCATCTCGATGGCGTCGTCGACCGCCTTCGGCGGCAGCTGCACCTCGGGCCGCGGGATCACGCCGATGCGGATCGTGCCCTCGGCGGTCGCGCCGAAGGTGTCGCGGACCTCGTAGCGGAATGCGTCGGTGCCGGCCGAACCGCTGAACGCCTCGTAGGTGAACGACGTGCTCGTGCGCTCGACGACCCGGCCGAGCTCGGGCGCGACGGTGATCCCCGTCAGGGTCACCGAGTCGCCGTCGGGATCGAGCTGGTCGAGCGGTACGTCGACCTTGACCGCAGACCCCGCGAACGTCCGCGAGGTCAGCGGCGTCGGCAGCGGGGCTCGGTTCTCGCCGGCATCGCGCCCGACGACCGTGAACCGCACGGTCGCCCGGGCGGTCTGCTCGGACTCGTCGCCGACCGTGTAGACGGCGCCGTAGACGCCGGGCTCCTCGGGCGCCTGGAAGCGGACGCGGTCGCCGTCGGTGAACGCCAGCCCCTCGGGAGCGTCGACCTCGACGAGGTCGGGCAGGAGGTGCATCGTCGCGGCATCCGGATGGGTGTCGTTCTCGAGCACGTCGACCGTGACGATGTCGCCCGCGCGCACGATGGCGCCGTCGTCTCCCGCGATCGGCGGCTGGTGCTTGACGAGCGGCGGAACGGGCACGATCGTGACACTCGCGGTCGACGAGTTCACGCCGTCGGAGACGGTGTACGACACCTGCAGCTGCGCATCGAGCGCCTGCGACGCGGTCACGCGGAGCACGGTGTTGGTGAGGATCTCGACCGAGACCAGCCCGTCGGCGGCGGAGTCGTCGATCGACTGCACGGCGAGCACGCGGCCGGAGGGCGAGACGTCGTTCGCGAGCACCGGCACGGTCAGCGGCTCGGCGGCGCGCAGGTACGCGGTGTCCTTGACCGCGATCGGGGGCAGCACCTCGGTCGGGGCCTCGACGACCTGCACGCGCACGAGCCCCTTGCTCGTGGCGGCGCCGGCCCCGAGCGTGTACAGGAAGACGTACTCCCCCGGCTCGGTGCTGGAGAACGCGATGGTGCCGCGCTCGATGTTGGGCGTGATCGACGGGCCCTCCGGCGCCTCCTCGAGCCCGAGCAGCTCGAGCCCCGCCCCGGACGGCGACAGGTCGTTCGCGAGGGGTTCGATGAGCGTCGTCTCGCCGGCGAAGGCCTGCGCGAAGTCGGGCGTGCCGATGGGGTTCAGGGTGCCGGTGGGCCTCACCTCGACGGTCAGGGTGCCGGCGGCCGTCGTCTGCCCGTCGGAGACCGTGTACTGCACCTCCTTGGTGCCGAGCTCGGCGGAGCGGTGCTCGAACGTGATCGTCCCGTCGGGGCTTGATCGCACCGTGTCGCCGCCCGTCGGCGAGGCGTTGACGAGGTACAGGTCGTCGCCGTCGGGGTCGTTCCAGTCGGCGAGCAGGTTGTACGAGAGCTGCTGGCCCTGCTCGACGCTGATCGCGGCCTGGCGGAGCGCGGCGGGCGCGGCGTTCTCGCTCTCCGGCACGATGCGCACGTCGACGGATGCCTCGGCGACGCCGCCGCGGCCGTCGTCGACGCCGTACCGGAACGACACGCTGCCCGCGGCCCCGATCGCCGGGGTGAACTGGAGGGCGCGCCCGCCGTCGATGAGCTCGAGCCGACCCGCGGCCTCCGAGACCTCCGAGGTGCTGGCGATCGTGAGCACGTCGCCGTCGGGATCGGTGTCGTTCTCGAGCACCTCGAGGACCGTCGTGCGCTCGGGCCGCACGCCGTACTCGTCGTCGCGTGCCACGGGTGGACGGTTCACGTCGGTCCGCTCGGCGAGCGTGTCCTCGAACGTCTGCTGGGCCGACTTCTCGTCGCCCTCGAGCTCATCGCTCTCCTCGGGCGGCGTGACCTCCTCCCAGTTGTCGACGAGTCGCAGGTCGGAGTCGACGAGCCAGGCATTGCCGTTGGCGAGGTCGTTCAGCACGATCACGTCGCGGTTCACGCGGAACTCGAGCCGAGATCCGGCGGTCGGCTGCTGGATCGCCGTCGACTGCGGGTCGGCGTCGGCGCACGCGAGCAGGTACCGGCCGACGGCGCCGCCCCAGGCGCCGTGCGCGCACTCGCCGAGGCGCACGGGCGCGGCGACCTCTCCGGCGCCCGCCGCCGCGACGTCGCCGCCGTTCGGGACGGCACGCACCGCACCGCCGCCGAGCGGCACCTCGAGGAGGCCCGTCGCGGTCGCGAGCACGACGCTCTCGTGCTCGGGCCCGGACTGCTGGAGGCGGAGGGCCGGCTCGGGCAGCGCGATCTCGCGCCCGTCGACGACCACGCGATCGGATTCCTCGTCGAAGACGACGGCGCGCTCGCCGACGGCCGCGAGCTGGTGCTCGCCGACGGCGGGGAGCTCGACGATCGTCGGCTCCGCCGCCTCGCGCGCCAACGAGACGAGCTCGCCGTCGCCGGGCGCCGTGGCGAGGATCGTGCCCTCGCGCGTGACGGCCACGTGCGCGCCGACGCCCGGCTCCGCGATCGGGTCGGTGCCGCGGTAGTCGAACGCGAGGTCGCCGTCGGCGTGCACGCGCCAGAGCTCGCCCTCGGGCGAGAGCACCGCCAGCACGCCGCCGGCGTACGCGATCTCGGACGCCGGCGGCACGTCGATGCGCTGCACGAGCGTCGTGAAGGACGGGTCGATGCGCTCGAGCGAGCCGACGCCCGGGTCGAAGAGGAAGGCGTCGTCGCCGTCCTGGAAGACGTCGATCTCGTTCGTCGCCGTCGCGACGGCCGCATCGAGCTCCTCGATCTGACGGTTGAGGCGGCCGGCGAGCAGCTCCTCGGCGTTCGTGACCCACACCTCGCGCGCTCGCAGGTCCGGGTCGGTGACGGGGAATCCCTGGTGCGCCACGGCGAGGCCGACGGGCACGCCTGCGAGCACGGCGAGCGCGGCGGCCGAGGCGACGTTGCGGCGCGACCGCGCCCATGATCTCAACGTGACCACAGATTCGTCTCCCCCGGTGCGTTCCGTCGGTAGGGCGTCGGATATCACCGCCGAAGAGACCGGCGGGTCGCGCATACGCTAACACGCCGATTCGGGGCCCCCGAAATGGGGAGCGGTCCCCACCCGGCGACGGATCCGGAGAGGATCCCCCGCAGCGTGCAGCGCGAACCGGAGATCGGCCTCCGGCGATCGGACGCCCGCGATCAGGCGTCGCGCGCCGCGCCCCTGCCGCCGTCCGCGTCGAGCAGCTCCAGGTCCTCCGCGCTCACGAGGCGCGTCGCCACCGCGTACTCCACCAGCCGGGCCCGTCGGTTCACGGCGAGCCGGCCCCGACCGCCGCGCAGGCCGTCGACGCCGACCTTGTCGAGCTTCTCGCACACGTTGTCGAGCTTCCGGTTGAACGTCGTCATGCTCCAGCCGAGCCGCGCCGCCGCCTCGGCCGAGGAGGGCACGGTCGCGCGCCCCGCGCTCGGCTGCGAGAGCACGTGCTCGGCGAGCGCGACGATCAGCTGCCGCTGGCTCGTGGTGAGCGTCACCGGCAGGATCGTCGTGCCGCCGTCGGCGGGTGCGGCGGTGAGCGAGGTGTTGTAGAAGTCCTCCTCGGCGTGCACCGTGAAGTCGTACGTCGTGGCGCCCGCGCTGAACATGACGTGGACCGACTTGAACACGAGCGGCAGCTTCGCACCCGGCGCCACCCAGGACTGCACGCTGCCCGTGGCATCCGACACCGTCGCGGAGAGCAGCTGGCCGACGTTCGAGAGCCACCACAGGCCGAACTCGCTCGAGAGCGTCAGGAAGGTGCGGTGCAGGTACGGGTTGTCGTCGATCGTCAGGTCGGACTCGCGCCCGATCGTGAACGTGCTCCCCGCCTCGACGGTGTACCACTCGCCGCAGTACTCGACCCGGAGCGGCCTCACGGGATGCACCCCGTGACCGGCTCCGAGGTCTTGCTACCGCGCTGCACCTGCACCTCGATGCACACCGTCTGCCCGGCCGCGACGCCGTCGACGACGATCTCGGGCCCGTCGGCGACGGCGGTCGAACCCGAACCGTCGGATCGCTGCCACCGGTAGCGATCGCCGTCCTCCGCGCCGACGTGGCTCACGGCGAAGACCGCCCTCCCATCGGCGATCGCGCCGGGCTCGACCACTGGTGCCGGCACGGTCGCGGCGACCACCGCGTCCTCCGCCGTCGTCGGCGAGTCGTCATCCGACTCCCCGCCCGGGCCGCCGAGCGCACCGCCGAGCAGGAGCGCCGCGCTCACCGCGACGATGACCGCGATGCCCGCGACGGCCGTGATGATCCCGGCGATCGCGCGTCGGCCGCCCGTCGGGGCGTCGCCGGCCTGCCGCGCGCCGTCGCTCCCGCGTCGTCCGGGCGCCGCGGTCGTCGCGCCCTCCACGGGCTCGCTCGCCGGCGTGGGACTCAGCGCCGGGCGGATCACCGTGCCGTCCTCCACCGGCGCCGACCCGAGCGTCGGAGGCGCTTGAGCCGCGACCTCGCGCACGCCCCGGACGTGCGTCGCGTCGTCGGCGACCGCGCCGACCGCGGCGACCGCGGTTCGAGGCGCGCCGGCCCCGCGGTCCGCCATCGCCGCGGCCTCGTCCGACGCCGTTGCAGAGGCCGCCCAGGGCCCGGGCGCGGGGATGCCGGCCTCGACGACCCGCACCGACCGGGCGCGGGTCGCGGGCTCGTCGTCGGATGCCGGCGTTGATCCGTCCGGCCCGTCACCCGAGCCCGACGACTCGACGAGGTTGGGCACCTCGATCCCGGTCACCGAGTATCCGAGCTCCAGTTCGATGCGCTGCAGCGCCCGACCGAGTTCGACGGCGCTCCGGAACCGGTCCTCGCGCCGCACGGCCATGCCGGTCGCGAGCACCGACTCGAGGCTCGCCGGCACGTCGTCGCGGCCGATCGGCGTGATCCGGCCGCGTTCGATGCGCCCGATGAGGTCGAGCGGGCCGTTCGAGCGGCCCGGGACCTCGAACGGCGTCCGCCCCGCGAGCAGCGTGTGCACGGTCGCGGCGAGCGCGAACACGTCGCTGCGCGTGTCGGGTCGCGGGTCGTCCTCGAACATCTCGGGCGGCGACCACGGCACGCTCATGCCCACGGCCGCGCGATCCGAGCCCGTCCCGGAGCCGGTGGCCGCGGCATCCCCCGTGAAGCTCATCGTGTGGACGGGCAGGTCGCCCTCGAGGTCGGAGGAGATGCCGAAGTCGCTGAGGGCGGGCCATCCGTAGTCGTTGGTCAGCACGTTCGCGGGCTTGATGTCGCGGTGCAGGATGCCGGCGGCGTGCGCCGTCGCGACGGCACCCGAGAGGCGGATGCCGGTCCGCAGCGCGTCCTCGACCGAGAGCGGCTGCCGCTTGTACCGCTCGGACAGGCTCGGTCCCGAGCAGTACTCCATGACGAAGTACGGGCGGCCGTCGGCCGAGACGTCGGCGTGGAAGATCGTGACGATGAAGGGGTGCGCCGACAGCCGCGCCATGAGGTTCGCCTCGGCGACGAACTGGGCGCGCGTCGAGGCGTCGATGTCGTCCGCGAGGAGCACCTTCACGGCGACCTTGCGGCGCGGCAGGCGCTGCTCGTAGAGGTACACGTCGGCGAAGCCGCCGGATCCGAGGAGGCCGAGGTGCGTGTGACCGGGCAGCTCGGGCGGCGCGGCGGGCGGGCGCCGCATCAGCGCGTCACCACCTGGACGCTCCAGCCGCCGCCGAGGTCGATCACGGTGTCGGGCAGCACGGGGGTCGCCTCCGACGGGCGGAGCCGCAGCGGGGGCTGTCCCGGCGCGACGACCTGGGTGCCGTTGCGCGAATCGAGGTCGGTGACGACGACGGTGCCGCCCTCGACGGCGACGCGCAGGTGCGTGCGCGAGATGTCCGGGTCGCCGGCGCCGATGACGACGGGCCGCGGCACGCGGGTGCCCGCCACGCGTCCGATCGCGGGCGCGCGCCCGAGCACGATCTCGCCGACGATCGGTTCGATCGACCCGTCGGGCATGCGCAGTGCGAGCGGCGGCGACGCGGGGGCGGATGCCGCAGGCTCGCGTGCCGCATCGGCGTCGCGCTGGTCGCGGAGGCGGCGGATGTCGGCTGCGGCCACCGTCAGCCCGTCGTGGTCGCCGAGTTCGGGCGCCCCCGCCGGGGCCGTGGGCGTCACCGTCGCGGCCGCTGCCGCGGTCGCGGTCGCGGCCGCGCCGTGCTCGAGCGCGGAGGCACCGCGCACCGCAGGCTCCGGCAACGCGGACGGCGCGGAACCGAAGTCGGGTGGCACGATCTGCGCCGGCCGATCGAACGTCGGCCGCTCGGTCCGCGAGACCCCGACGACCGTGTCCTCGGGGACCATGGTGCGCTCGTCGGGCACGACGGTCTCGGAGGCGGGCTCGACGGCGGCAGGCGGCTCGAGTGCCACGACGTCCTTGACGGCCGCCGCGGCGGCCGGTTCGGCGGGCGCGACCGCCCGAGCTGGCCGCTCGGTTCCGGCTCCCACGCCCCATTCGACGACGGATGCCGCCACCACGCCCTCGACGATGGGCAGGCGGGTCCCCTCCGCGGCGCCCCCGGCAGCCACTCGGACGTCCGGGTACCCGTCGACGGCCCGCTCCTGCCAGGTGGAGACGCCCGCCCCGGTCACCTCGACCTCGCCGAGTTCCACACGGAGCTCGCCGCGCACGAGCACGCGCGCCGTTCCCGTCGCGCCCTCGCGCACCACGAGGGCGAAACTCGGCGCGGCCGTGATGCCCGCACCCGCCAGGCGGTCGATGACGTGCGCGGCGGCGGCACCGTCGAGGCGGGGCCAGAGCGCGAGCAGGTCGTCCGCCCGTTCGGCGGGCAGCACCAGCAGCGCCTCGTCGCGCACCGCGGTCAGCCAGCGACCGCCGTGGTCGGGCACGTACTCCGCCACGTCATCCCCCGTTCCCGCGCGGCGTGGTCTCCTCGACCACGGCCGCCACGCCGACTTCCCGGTCGCGCGTCGTGCCGTCCTCGTCGGCGGCGCCGCCGAGATCGGACTCCACCACGATCGCGCTCACGTTGTCGCGTGCGCCGGCCGCGAGCGCGGCATCCACCAGTTCGCCCGCGAGACCCGCCGCGTGCATCGAGTGCCCCGCCAGGATCCGCCCGATCTCGGCATCGCCGATCTCCTTCGACAGTCCGTCGGAGCACAGGAGGAACACCTGGCGTCCGGTCGCGGGGATCAGCCACACGTCGGGTTCGACGTGGGCGTCGGCGCCCATCGCGCGCGTGATGACGTTCCGGTCCGGATGCCGCTCCGCGTCCTCCGCGCGCAGCAGGCCCGCGTCGACCATCTCCTGCACGGCCGAGTGGTCGACCGTCACCTGCTCGAGCCGCCGGCCGTCCCAGGCGTAGACCCGCGAGTCGCCGACGTTGAACACCATCCAGTGCACGCCGCGATCGTCTCCCGCGTCGACCAGGGCGATTCCCGAGACCGTCGTCCCGGCCACGGCCGTGCCCTCGTCGCCCTCGTCGGAGAGCGCACGGACCACGTCGTTCGAGCTGTGGATCGCGTCGAGCACCCGCTCGGGCGTCGACGGGGCGCCCGCCTCGAGGTGCCGCCGGAAGGTGTCAACCACGGCGCGGCTCGCGGCGTCGCCGCGAGCGTGGCCCCCCATGCCGTCCGCGACGAGGTACACGGGCGGCTGCGCGAGCAGCGAATCCTCGTTCACCGTGCGGACGTTGCCGACGTGGGTGCGGGCGCTGTGGGCGATCCGGGCCGATCCCGTGGGGATGGGCACGACACCGCTGCCGTCAGACGTCACGTGATCGGGTCCTCTCTGGGCAGGGCAGAGTTCACGCCGTGGGGCGCAGTCGCTCCACGCTAGCAAGCGCTCGCCGCGCTCGCGTCACCCTCGTCCCGGGGAGGCGGCCCTCAACGCTCGACCGACGAGCTGTCGGCGTCGCGATCCCGCTCGGCCTCGCCGCCCTCCTCGGTGAAGTGCGGGATCTCCTCGCCGAGCGTGTGGCCGCGACGGCGGGCGTCGAGGTTCGCCTTCACGAGGCTCGCCACGGTCGCGACCGCCATCGCGCCGATGATCACGGCGAGCGAGGTCCAGGTCGAGATGTCGGGCGCCCACTCGATGTGCTGGCCGCCGTTGATGAACGGCAGCTCGTTCTCGTGCATCGCGTGCAGCACGAGCTTCACGCCGATGAACGCGAGGATGAACGCGATGCCGTACTTCAGGTACTCGAGGCGTTCGAGCAGGCCGCCGAGCAGGAAGTAGAGCTGGCGGAGCCCCATGAGCGCGAAGACGTTCGCCGTGAACACGATGAAGGGGCTCTGGGTGATGCCGAAGATCGCGGGGATCGAGTCCAGCGCGAAGATCAGGTCGGTGGTGCCGATCGCGACGAACACGATCAGCATCGGCGTGAAGAAGCGGCGGCCGTCGATCATCGTGCGGAGCTTGACGCCGTCGTAGTCGTTCGTGATCGGCAGCCGGCGTCGCAGCATCCGGATGAGCGCCGAATCACGGCCCTCGTCCTCGTGGTCGCCGAACGCCTGCTGCGCCGCGGTGTAGAGCAGGAAGGCGCCGAAGATGTAGAAGATCCAGCTGAAGTTCTCGATCAGCTGGGCGCCGAGCAGGATGAAGATGCCGCGGAGGATGAGGGCGAGGATGATGCCCACCATGAGCACCTCCTGCTGGTACTTCCTCGGCACCGCGAACCTGGCCATGATGATGACGAAGACGAACAGGTTGTCGATCGAGAGGCTGTACTCGGTGAGCCAGCCCGCGAGGAACTGGGCGCCGTGCTCGGCGTCGCCGATGACGAACATCAGACCGGCGAACACGAGCGCCAGCGCGATGTAGAACACGACCCACAGGGTCGACTCCCGGAATGACGGGACGTGCGGGCGCTTGATCACCATCAGCAGGTCGGCGACGAGGATCAGCGTCAGGACGACGAGCGAACCGACTTCGAACCAGACGGGCAATGCGGTCACGGAGAGCCTTTCGGAGGGTGCGGCAAGGGCCGAAAGTCTCTCCCCGCGCATCGGATGCGCCGCCACGCCCGGAGCGGCTTCGACGGCGCTCGTACTGACGATCGTGGCCCGGACCGAACGGCCCGGCGGGATACTCCCCTTCGCTCGGACGAGTCTAGCGACCCGCCCGCGGAAACGACGAACGCCCCCGCATCATGATGCGGGGGCGTTCGCCTGTCATTGGTGACCCCAGCGGGATTTGAACCCGCGCTACCGCCGTGAGAGGGCGGCGTCCTAGGCCGCTAAACGATGGGGCCTCGCTGCGACGTGTTCGAGTATGGCATACAGCTCCGGCCCATTCCAAATCGAGCGGCCGGCCGCGCCCGAGTACCCGGTCAGGCGAACACCCGGAGCGCTCCCGGGACGACTTCGACCTCGACGGGGAGCGGCCCCACGCGCTCGCCGTCGGCGTAGGCGATGATGTCGTCGGCCTCCACGCGGACCCGGTGCGCGCGCACGAACTCGACGGCCGGGTGATCGACATGCTCCCCCGCGAACACTCGCGGGAACACGCCGAGCAGGCCGATGCGCGACAGGGGATGCACGATGAACACGTCGAGCACGCCGTCGGCGAGGTCGGCGTGCGGGACGATCCGCATCCCGCCGCCGAGCGACGGCGTGTTGGCCACTGAGACGAGCATCGCGGCCTGCTCGCGCCGGACGCCGTCGATCGTGATCGCGTATCGGCGGGGGGTGAAGGTCGCGAGTTCGCGCAGGAGCGCGATCGTGTACCGGCTCGGACCGCGCGGACGGGTCATCCGGTTCGCCCGTTCGTTGACGACGGCATCGAAGCCCGCCGAGAGTACGCAGGCGAACCACGTGCGAAGCTCGCCGTGCAGCATCAGCCCGAGGTCGATCGACTGCGACGGCCGCCGGAGCGCCTCGACGAGCGCCTCGATCCCGGCCTCGGGATCGTCGTGCGGCAGCCCGAGGGCTCGGGCGAGGTCGTTGCCCGTCCCCGCGGCGACGAGCCCCATCGGCACCTGGGACCCGGCGAGCACGTTGACGCCGAGCGAGACCATGCCGTCGCCGCCGACGACGACGAGCCCGTCGGTCCCCGCCTCGAACGCCGCCTGCACCTCCCGTCGAAGGAGCTCGAAGTTGTCGGCGCGCAGCTCGGTCACCTCGTAGCCCTCGGCCTCGAGCCGCCGTGCGGTGGCAGGACCGATGGACCGGTTGCGACCGAACGAGGCGCTCGGGTTCACCGCGAGCAGGAGGCGACGGGGGCCACGCGACATGCAGCGATCATGGCAGGGCAACCCGGTTGCGCGCACGACACGCACGGTGTTGGCTCGGAACATGCGCGTCACGAAGCTCGAGCATGCCGCCCTCGTCGTCGAGCACTCCGGCGACCGGCTCTTCATCGACCCGGGCAAGTTCACCACCCCGATCACGGAAGCCGCCGGCGCGCTCGCGGTCGTGATCACGCACCTGCACGACGATCACTGGACTCCCGAGCAGCTCGGGCGGATCCGCGATCGGAGCCCCGGCGTCCGCGTCTTCGGGCCCGAGGGCGTCGTCGCCGCGGCCGCCGAGGCCGGCATCGAGGTCGGGCGCGTCGCCCCCGGCGACGAGGTCGAGGTCGGACCGTTCCGGCTCCGCTTCTTCGGCGGACGGCACGCCGTGATCCATCCGTCGATCCCGGTCATCGACAACGTCGGCGTGCTCGTGAACGACGCGCTCTATTACGCGGGCGACTCGTTCGCCGTGCCCGAGGGCGTGGCGGTGGACGCCCTCGCAGCGCCCGCGGGTGCGCCGTGGATGAAGATCTCGGAGGCCATGGACTACGTCATGGCGGTCCACCCGAAGCGCGCGTTCCCGACGCATGAGATGGTGCTCTCGCGTGCCGGCAAGGAGCTCTCGAATCTCCGCCTCGCGTGGGCGACCGAGCAGGGCGGCGGCGAGTACCTGCCCCTCGAGCCGGGCGACTCGTTCGACGTCTGAGGCGACGGATGCCGCGGCATCCGCTGTGGGTCCGACACAACGGTTCGGGCGTGCACCGCGGGCCGATTGGCGGATCCGGCTGAAGTTCTCGCACGTTCATTGACGGGCGCACGGGCGCTCTGCCAGATTCATGCCACTTTCGGCCGCGACGGAGCGACCGTCGGCCGGACGTCTCGGCCGAGGGCCCCGCGCGGACACGAGTGGCGGCGCCCCGGCACCCCGGCGCCGTCGGTCCTGCACCCACGCACACGGGCGCCTTCGGCGCGCCGGAAACCCAGGAGACTCGATGACGAGAACCGACCCCGCCGTGCACCGCCACGGCCTCGGCGTGCGGATCGCCGCCGCTGCGACGACCATCGCCCTGATCGCCCTCGCGGCGTTCTTCCTGCTCACCACCGACACGATCTCGGCGGGAGCCACGCGGCTCTCCGACGGCGCCGGACGGGCCGACGCCGGTGCGGCCGAACTCGCCGACGGCGCGGAGGCCCTCGCCGCCGGCGCCGGCGAGCTCCGCGACGGGGCGTCGGCCGCGGC
>NZ_JBPSLA010000014.1:0-291607 GCF_051715505.1 Agromyces excoecariae
GTTCGTATGGTTCGCGTGATGACCGTGGTGGTCAGCGTTCGTATGGTTCGCGTGATGACCGTGGTGGTCAGCGTTCGTATGGTTCGCGTGATGACCGTGGTGGTCAGCGTTCGTATGGTTCGCGTGATGACCGTGGTGGTCAGCGTTCGTATGGTTCGCGTGACGATCGTGGTGGTGAGCGGAAGTTCACGCCGCGCGGCACCGGGGATCGCCGGTACGGTTCGCGCGACGATCGCGCCGGCCGCGAGGAACGACGCCCGGATCGACCCGGCGGTTCGCGCGAGCATCGTTCGCACGGACGTGTGGCGGGCCGACCCGCCCAGCGTTCCTCGGATCGCGAGCGCGCTCCGCGTCAGGCTCTGCACGGCGCCGCCGAGCTCTCCGTCCGTCCGCGCCATGACGACCCGCCGATCGCCGATCGCATCACGCCGAAGGATCTCGACTCGGCCGCTCGCGCCGAGCTGAAGACCCTCTCCAAGGAGAACGCGGAGTGGGTCGCGCGGCACCTCGTCGCCGCGGCAGAGGCCCTCGAAGACGACCCCGAGCTGGCGCATCGCCACGCGCTGTCCGCTTCCCGGCGGGCGGGCCGGGTCGCCGTCGTGCGCGAGACGCTCGCGATCACCGCGTACGCGACCGGCGACTTCGCCCTCGCGCTCCGCGAATTGCGCACGTACCGCCGGATCTCGGGCAACGACGACCAGATCGCGCTCATGGTCGACAGCGAACGAGGCGTCGGACGCCCGGACCGCGCCCTCGAACTCGGCCGCTCCGTCGACCGCGCGACGCTTCCGGCGGCGGTGCAGGCCGCACTCGCGATCGCCATGTCCGGCGCCCGCCTCGACCTCGAACAGCCCGAGCTGGCGCTCGCGGAGCTCGAGGTGCCGCAGCTCGATCCGGGGCGAGCGTTCTCGTACAGCCCGGCGCTGTTCTCCGCGTACGCGGAGGTGCTCGACGAGCTCGGCCGTTCTGCGGATGCCGCGCACTGGCGTGCGCTGTCGGACCGCGCCGAAGCGGCACTCGAGGGCGCGCGACCCGATTTCATCGAGGTCTACGAACTGGAGGTCGACGAGGAACCGGTCGCCATCGACGACCGCGCCGCATCGGCCGGGCCCGAGGGCTCGACCGATGCGGACGCCGATGCAGCTCCGCTTCGAGCTGACGCGGTCGGCGACACCGACGGCGACCCGTCTGATGCGATCGAACCCGAGGTCGCGGCGATCCTGGCTGAGACCGCGGACCTGGATGGCGAACGCGACCCAGACGCCCGCCTCGACCAGGCATGAGTCCACTCTTCGCCGGGCGCCGCGCGGCGCCGACGCCACTCGACGGGGTGGATGCGGTCTTCGCCGACCTCGACGGCGTCGTCTACGCCGGACCCCACGCCATCCCGCACGCCGTCGACAGCCTGAACCGTGCCGCCGAGTCGATCCCGGTCGCGTACATCACGAACAACGCCTCGCGCAGCGACGAGCAGGTCGCGGCGCATCTCAGCTCGCTCGGATTGTCGCCCACGCCCCGCGATGTCGTGACCTCGCCCCAGGCGGCGATGCGGCTGCTCGCGGCATCCGTGGCCCCCGGCGCGCTCGTGCTCGTCGTTGGCGGGGACGGGATCGTCAGCGAGCTCGAGCGAGGCGGGTACCGGGTCACCCGCTCCGCAGACGACGCACCCGACGCCGTCATGCAGGGGTTCCACCCCGATGTCGGATGGCGCCAGCTCGCCGAGGCCGCGTTCGCGCTGAACGCGCACGGCGGGCCGGGGGAGCCCGGCGGCATCCCGTGGATCGCGACGAACATGGACTGGACGATCCCGGTCGAGCGCGGGATCGCGCCCGGCAACGGCACGCTCGTCTCCGCGGTCCACACCGCCGCGGGACGCTTCCCCGAGGTCGCCGGCAAGCCGGAGACGCCGATCTTCGACGAGGCCCGCGAGCGCTTCGGCGCGGAGCGTCCGCTCATGATCGGCGACCGGCTGGACACCGACATCCGCGGCGCCAACCGTGCCGGCATCGCCTCGCTCGTCGTACTCACGGGTATCGACCGCGCGAAGCAGGTCCTCGCCGCGGATGCCTCGAGCCGGCCGGACTTCATCCTCTCCGACCTCCGCGGGCTCCACGAGCCGTATCCCGAGGTGGAGCGGCGCCGTGACAGCGTGCGCGTCCGCGGTGCGGAGGTTCGCGTGAACGGGCGTCGCGTCGTGATCGAACGCGACGGTGACGACGCGCTCGACCTGCTGCGAGCCGCATGCGCGGCGATCTGGGAGTGCGGGACGGCGATCCACGCGCTCGACGTGCCGGAGCGCCTGTACCGCTGATCGCGACGGCGTCCGGGTGATCGCCCGGGCGGCGCCGGCACGGCGCGGGTCGAGTCGTGATGACGGCGGCACCGGGTAGCGTTGACGTGTGAGCACTGGAGATTTCGACGCCGGAGAGACGGTGCGGGCACCGGAGGATCTCGCGGCGGCCGCCGCCGACGCGCTCTCCTCCATCGAGGCCTCACCGCTCGACGAGCGCGCGGCCGGGTTCGACGCGATGGCGGATCAGCTCCGGCGTGAGCTCGAGCGTTCCGATCCCACCCGTTCCGCGAGCTGATCGGTGGCCATCCAGCGACTCGACGCGGCGATGGCGGCGCGGGGGCTCGCGCGGTCGCGCACGCACGCGGCGGCGTTGATCGCCGACGGAGCGGTGCACGTCGACGGGGATCCGGTCACGAAGGCCTCGCACCGAGTAGCCGACGACGCGGTGATCGAGGTCACCGCCGCCGACCACTACGTCAGCCGCGCCGCGCACAAGCTCGTCGCGGCCCTCGACGCCTTCGGCGTGGACCCCGCCGGCCGCATCGTGCTGGATGCGGGAGCCTCCACCGGCGGCTTCACGCAGGTGCTGCTCGAGCGCGGTGCGGCGACGGTGCTCGCGGTCGACGTCGGGCACGGTCAACTCGCGCCCGAACTCCACGGACGGCCCGGTCTGGTCCTGGTCGAGGGCTGCAACGTGCGACACCTCGACGCGGCTGCGCTCGCCCGGCTCACCGGCGTCGACGATCCGCCCTCGCTCGTCACGGCCGACCTGTCCTTCATCTCGCTGACGACCGTGCTGCCGGCGCTACGCGTGTCGGCGGCACCCGACGCCGAGTTCGTGCTGCTCGTGAAGCCGCAGTTCGAGGTCGGGCGCAGCGGCACGCGCGAGGGCGTCGTGCGTGATCCCGCGGCCCGGGGCGATGCGGTCGTGAACGTGCTGTGGGCCGCTCATGATCTCGGTCTCCGCACGGCGGGCGTCCTGTCCTCCCCGATCGCCGGAACCCATGGGAACCGCGAGGTCCTCGTCCTGCTCAGTCCGACGCGCGGCGCGGATCCGTCAGAATGGTCCAGTCAGGTCGGAGAAGCGACGGGAGGCGTCACGGCGTGAGCGATGCACGGCATTTCCTGGTGGTCTCCCACACCGGTCGGTCGTCGGCGCTCGAAGCCACCGCCGACGTCTGCGGGCAGCTCGTGGCCGCAGGCGCGGTGCCGGTCGTGGCTGCGGAGCAATGGCACGACGTCATGACCGCCCTCCCCGAACTCGAGGGCATGGTCATGCGCTTCGAGGAGGTCTCCCCGAAGCGCATCGAGCTCGTCATCGTCCTCGGGGGCGACGGCACGATCCTGCGCGCGGCGGAGTTGACGCGGGATCACCCGGTCCCACTGCTCGGCGTGAACCTCGGTCACGTGGGCTTCCTCGCCGAGAGCGAGCGCGACGACCTCGGCTACACCGTCGGCCGCGCGCTGGCGCGCGACTACACGGTCGAAGAACGCATGACGTTGTCCGTGCGGGCCAAGGTCGGCGAGGAGGTCGTGTACGAGGGGTGGGCGCTGAACGAGGCGACCGTCGAGAAGGCCGAACGCGAGCGCATGCTCGAAGTGGTGATCGAGGTGGACCGCCGGCCGTTGTCCTCGTTCGGGTGCGACGGGGTGGTGATGTCGACGCCGACCGGCTCGACGGCGTACTCGTTCTCGGCGGGCGGACCGGTCGTCTGGCCGGCCGTCGAGGCGCTCCTGCTCGTGCCGCTCAGCGCTCACGCGCTGTTCGCGCGGCCGCTCGTCATCGGTCCGGACTCGTCGCTCGCCGTCGAGGTGCTGCAGCGGACCGAGGCGACGGCCGTGATCTGGTGCGACGGCCGGCGGATGTTCGAACTCCCACCCGGCGCGCGGGTGATCGTCCGCCGTTCGACGGTACCCGTGCGCCTCGCCCGGCTGCACCAGGCGCCGTTCACCGATCGGCTCGTGAACAAGTTCCAGCTGCCCGTCACGGGTTGGAAGGGGCCGGTCGCCGGTGATTGAGGAACTCGGAATCCGCGACCTCGGGGTCATCGCCGACGCCACGCTGCCGCTCGGACCGGGCTTCACCGCAGTCACCGGCGAGACCGGCGCCGGCAAGACGATGGTCGTCACGGCGCTCGGGCTCCTGCTCGGGGCTCGGTCCGACGCGGGCACCGTGCGCTCCGGCGCGAAGCAGGCGTGGGTCGAGGGGCGTTGGCTGCTGGCCGATCCCTCGGCCGTGGCCGAGCGCGTCGCCGACGCGGGCGGCGAGATCGATGCGGGGGAGCTGCTCCTCGGCCGCTCGGTGTCCGCCGAGGGGCGCAGCCGTGCGATCGTCGGAGGTCGGAGCGCCCCGGTCGGTGTGCTCGCCGAGCTCGCCGATCACCTGGTCGTCGTGCACGGCCAGGCCGACCAGCAGCGGCTCCGGTCGGCGACCGCGCAGCGCGAGGCGCTCGATCGGTTCGCGGGGCCGGGTCTCGCCGACGTGCTCGGCGCCTACCGCGATGCGTATCGCGCATGGCGCGCCGAAGGCGACGAGCTCCGCTCGCTTCGAGAGCACCACGAGGAGCGGCTCCGCGAGGCCGAGGAGTTGCGCATCGCGCTCGACGAACTCGAGAGCGCCGACCCGCAGGTCGGCGAGGACGAGGCGCTGCAGGAACGCGCCGACCGGCTCACGAACCTCGAAGACCTGCGCCTGGCCGCGGCCCAGGCCAGGGAGCTCATCTCGGCCGAGGTGGCCGGCGACGACACGCCGGACGCCATCACGCTCGTCGAGTCCGCTCGGCGCCACGTCGACCGCGTCGTGGCACACGATCCCGCGCTCGCCCCGATCGCGGAGGCGGTCGCGAGCGCCGGGTTCGCCCTCGCCGATGCGGCCGCGGAGCTCTCCGGGTACCTCGCCGGCCTCGACGCCGACGGGGCAGCGGAGCTCGAGGCGGTGCAGGAGCGCCGAGCGGTCCTCGCGAGCCTGATCCGCCGGCACGGCACGCTCGACGCCGCGATCGCATTCCGACACGACGGCGGACTCCGCCTCGTCGAGCTCGACGGCGACGACGACCGGATCGAGCTCCTCGAGCGCGCCGTCGAGCGCCGCGCCGAGGAGGTGGACGAACTCGCCGTCGAGCTCAGTGCGCTCCGGACCGACGCGGCATCCCGTCTGGCCGCCGCGGTCACCGGCGAGCTCACCGCCCTCGCGATGCCCGACGCCGAGCTCACCGTGGAGGTCGAGCCCCTCGCGGAGCCGACCTCGCACGGTCGAGACCAGGTCTCGATCCTGCTTCGCCCGCACCCCGGCACCGAGCCGCGACCGGTTGCGAAGGGTGCCTCGGGAGGCGAGCTCTCG
This sequence comes from Agromyces excoecariae, assembly GCF_051715505.1. Lineage (NCBI taxonomy): Bacteria > Bacillati > Actinomycetota > Actinomycetes > Micrococcales > Microbacteriaceae > Agromyces > Agromyces excoecariae. The sequence continues at coordinate 5,634 of NZ_JBPSLA010000014.1, forward strand.
CGCGTGATGCTCGCCATCGAGGTCGTCATCGCGGGTGCCGATCCCGTGCCGACGTTCGTGTTCGACGAGGTCGACGCGGGCGTCGGCGGCGCCGCCGCGATCGAGATCGGCCGACGCCTCGCGCGGCTGGCCGAGCGCTCCCAGGTGATCGTGGTCACCCACCTCGCCCAGGTCGCGGCGTTCGCGTCGAACCACCTCAGCGTCGTGAAGGGCACCGACGGTCGTGTCACGGCGTCCAGCGTCCGCCAGCTCGAGGGCGTCGAGCGCGAGGCCGAGATGGCGCGCCTGCTCTCGGGACTCGCCGACTCCGAGTCCGGGCTCGCGCACGCGCGCGAGCTGCTCGAGATCGCCGACGGCGACGCGGCCTGACGTTGCGCGGCCGGTCGGCGACACGCCCGGCGATGCCCGGTTCCGGGTCGGGATCCGTGGGGAATTCGCCCGAGAATCCGGCGGACGCGGCATCCGACCCCCGCACACGGGAGAGGTTCGGGCCATTCCCAGCCGGGAGTCGGATAGACTACAAGCCCGTGGTGGATGATCGCGGCGCAGACATTTCGAACGGCACGACCAAGCACATCTTCGTGACTGGTGGTGTCGTTTCCTCTTTGGGCAAGGGCCTGACGGCGGCAAGCCTCGGCAACCTGCTCACGGCGCGGGGCCTGCGGGTGGTGATGCAGAAGCTCGACCCCTACCTCAACGTCGATCCGGGAACCATGAACCCGTTCCAGCACGGCGAGGTCTTCGTGACCGACGACGGGGCCGAGACCGACCTCGACATCGGGCACTACGAACGGTTCCTCGACATCGACCTGTCGCAGGCGGCGAACGTCACGACGGGGCAGATCTACTCGACCGTCATCGCCAAGGAGCGGCGCGGCGAGTACCTCGGCGACACGGTCCAGGTGATCCCGCACATCACCGACGAGATCAAGCGCCGCATGCGCCTCCAGGCGACCGAGACGCCGAAGCCCGACGTCATCATCACCGAGATCGGCGGCACGGTCGGCGACATCGAGTCGCAACCGTTCATCGAGTCCGCGCGCCAGGTGCGCCACGAGCTCGGTCGCAAGAACGTCTTCTTCGTCCACGTCTCACTGGTGCCGTTCATGGGCGCGTCGGGCGAGCAGAAGACCAAGCCGACGCAGCACTCCGTGGCGGCCCTCCGCTCGATCGGCATCCAGCCCGATGCCCTCGTGCTGCGCAGCGACCGTCCGGTCACCGAGGCGAACAAGCGCAAGATCGCGCTCATGTGCGACGTCGACGAGGCAGCCGTCGTCAACGCGGTCGACGTGCCCTCCATCTACGACATCCCGACGATGCTGCACGAGCAGGGCCTCGACGCCTACCTGATCGAGGCACTCGGTCTCGACGACAAGGCCGCCGACGTCGACTGGTCGGCGTGGGCCGACCTGCTGCGCGTCGTGCACGACCCCGCACACGAGGTGACGGTCGGCCTCGTCGGCAAGTACATCGACCTGCCCGACGCGTACCTCTCGGTCACCGAGGCGCTCCGCGCGGGCGGGTTCGCCAACGAGGCCAAGGTCAACATCGAGTGGATCCCGTCGGACGAGTGCCGCACCCCGGAGGGGGCGAAGGAGAAGCTGTCGCACCTCGACGGCATCTGCGTGCCCGGCGGGTTCGGCGTGCGCGGCATCGAGGGCAAGCTCGGTGCGCTGCACTTCGCGCGTGAGAACGGCATCCCGACGCTCGGACTCTGCCTCGGCCTGCAGTGCATGGTGATCGAGTACTCGCGGAACGTGGCCGGGCTCCCGGGGGCATCTTCCAGCGAATTCGACCCCGACACCGAGTTCCCGGTCATCGCGACCATGGAGGAGCAGGTCGAGATCATCGCCGGCGGCGACCTCGGCGGAACCATGCGCCTCGGCCTCTACCCGGCTGCACTCGACGAGGGCTCGATCGTCGCCGAGCTCTACGGCGCGACCGAGGTCTCCGAGCGGCACCGCCACCGGTACGAGGTCAACAACGCCTACCGCGACCGCATCGCCGAGGCCGGCCTGGTCTTCTCGGGCATGTCGCCGAGTCGCCACCTCGTCGAATTCGTCGAGCTCCCGCGCGACGTGCACCCGTTCTACGTCGCCACGCAGGCGCACCCCGAGCTCCGCAGCCGGCCGAACGATGCGCACCCGCTGTTCCGTGGTCTCGTCGGCGCGGCACTCGAGCGCCGGAAGGCGAGCCTGCTCTTCGACGACGTCGAGGACGCCTGACGTGACGCGTGAGGTCGGCGGGCGGGCGAAGGCGCCCGCCGGCCTGCCCGCCGACGACTACGTCGACCTGCCGGTGCTCCACCGCGAGACCGTGTTCGAGGGCCGCATCTGGGACGTTCGCCGCGACACGCTCGAGTACGGCCCGGATCGGACCCGCATCGTCCGCGAGTACGTCGCGCACCCCGGTGCGGTCGCGATCCTCGCGCTCGACGAGGACGAGCGGGTGCTGCTCATCAAGCAGTACCGGCAGCCGGTGCGCGCCCGCGACTGGGAGATCCCGGCGGGCCTGCTCGACGTCGCGCACGAACCGCCCGTCGAGGCGGCAAAGCGCGAACTCGCCGAGGAGGCCGACCTCGTGGCATCCGACTGGGCCGTTCTCGCCGACTACTTCACGACGCCGGGCGGCAGCGACGAGGCGATCCGCATCTTCCTCGCCCGCGGGCTCGCCGCGGCGCCGGAGGCGTACGCCCGTGAGGACGAGGAGGCCGACATGGAACTGCGCTGGGTTGCGCTCGACGACTGCGCCGATGCGGTCCTCGCACGGCAGGTCGGCAACCCGTCGCTGACCGTCGGCGTACTCGCCGCCGTCGCGGCCCGCGCCCGAGGGTGGTCGACGCTCGGCCGCGCCGACGCAGCGTGGCCCGCGCACCCGAGCCAGAGGCCGGCCGCCGGGTGAGTCCGCGCGCGGTCGACGACTACCTGCGGCACCTCACCGTGGAACGGGGCCTCGCGCGGAACAGCCTCGCCTCGTACCGTCGAGACCTCGCCATCTACACCGACTGGCTGGACGGGGCGGGCATCGCCGGACCCGAGCACGCCGCAGCGGCCGACCTGTCGGCGTTCGTGCGCTACCTCGGCGCCGAGCGCGAGCCCACGCTCGCCGTCGCGTCGATCGCCCGGGTGCTCTCCGCGGTGCGGGGCCTGCACCGCTTCCTCGCCGAGGAAGGGCGCACGCCGACCGACCCGGCCAAGGACCTCCGGCCGCCGAAGCTCCCGATGCGACTGCCGAAGGCGATCCCGGTCGAGGACGTCGCCGCGATCATCGATGCAGCCCGCGTCGGCGAGGAGGTCACGGCGCTGCGGGACGTCGCGCTGCTCGAACTCCTCTACGCGACCGGCGCGCGCGTCTCCGAGGCCACTGCGCTGAACGTCGACGACCTGGTCGACGAGGACGTCGTCCGGCTCTTCGGCAAGGGCGGCACCGAGCGGATCGTGCCCGTCGGCAGCTACGCCAGGGCCGCCCTCGACGCGTACCTCGTCCGATCCCGGCCGGTGCTCTCGTCGCGGGGGAGCGCGACGCCGGCGCTCTTCCTCGGCGTGCGCGGCAGGCGCATGTCCCGTCAGGCCGTCTGGCAGGCGCTGCAGGATGCCGCGGAGCGGGCCGGGGTCGCGGCATCCGTCTCGCCTCACACGCTGCGGCACTCGTTCGCGACGCACCTGCTCGCCGGCGGTGCCGACGTCCGCGTCGTGCAGGAGCTGCTCGGCCATGCATCCGTCGCCACGACGCAGATCTACACGCTGGTCACAGCGGACACACTCCGTGAGATGTACACGGTCGCCCACCCACGCGCTCGCTAGAATCGACCAAGCAATCCGGAATCGACGGGGAGAGAGAGCCGCACCGTGACCTATGAACACGACCCGGCGGACGGCACCGCCACGCTGGAGTCGTCGGATCTGGGTCCCACCGGTCGCCCCGCGCGCGAGTTCCCCGAACCGCCCCGGCTGGCCTCGCACGGACCGGCCCGGATCATCGCCCTCTGCAACCAGAAGGGCGGCGTCGGCAAGACCACGACGACGATCAACCTGGGCGCGGCGCTCGCCGAGTACGGTCGCCGCGTGCTCGCGGTCGACTTCGACCCGCAGGGGGCGCTCTCCGCCGGGCTCGGCGTGCAGACGCACGACGTCCCGACCATCTACGACCTGCTGCTCTCGCGGAACGTGGCGCCGGCCGATGCCATCCAGCGCACCGGCGTCGAGGGCCTCGACGTGATCCCCGCCAACATCGACCTCTCGGCCGCCGAGGTGCACCTGGTGACCGAGGTCGCGCGCGAGCAGATCCTCGCCGGGGTGCTGCGCAAGGTCTCGGCCGACTACGACGTGGTCCTCATCGACTGCCAGCCATCGCTCGGCCTGCTGACCGTGAACGCGCTCACCGCGAGCCACGGCGTGGTGATCCCGCTGGAATGCGAGTACTTCGCCCTGCGCGGCGTGGCGCTGCTCATCGAGACGATCGACAAGGTGCGTGATCGACTGAACCCGGCGATCACGCTCGACGGCATCCTCGCGACGATGTACGACGCGCGGACGCTGCACTCGCGCGAGGTGCTCGAGCGGGTCGTCGACGCGTTCGACGACAAGGTGCTCGAGACCGTCATCACGCGCACCGTGAAGTTCCCGGATGCCACCGTCGCCGCGACGCCGATCACCGAGTTCGCGCCCGAGCACCCCGCCTCCCGGGCGTACCGTCAGCTCGCGAGGGAGCTGGTCGACCGTGGCGCGGTCGCCTGAGCCGAGGGCGGCGGAGACGATCGGTCCGGCGGGCGAGGCGGGCGACGCACCCGATGCGCCCGAACCGACTGCTGCCGCCGGCCCCGCCGCACCGATCGAGCCTGCGTCCGAACCCCGGTTCCGGGTCGCCCTGACGAACTTCGAGGGCCCGTTCGACCTGCTGCTCTCCCTCATCGCCAAGCACGAACTCGACATCACGGAGGTCTCGCTCTCGGCGGTGACCGACGAGTTCATCGCCTACCTCCGCGGCATCGAGACCGACGAGGACCTCGACCGGGCGAGCGAGTTCCTCGTCGTCGCGGCCACGCTGCTCGACCTCAAGGTCGCCGGACTCCTGCCGCAGGGCGAGCTCGTCGACGCTGAAGACGTCGCGCTCCTCGAGGCGCGCGACCTGTTGTTCGCCCGGCTGCTGCAGTACCGGGCGTTCAAGGAGGCGGCACGGTGGTTCGGCGGCCGCATCGAGGTGGAGTCGTCGCGCCACGCGCGCACGGTGAAGCTCGAGGAGCGGTTCCGCCAGCGCACGCCCGAGCTGCGCTGGACCCTCGGGCCCGCCGACTTCGCAGCGCTGGCCAAGCTCGCGCTCACGCCGCGCGAGCTGCCGACCGTGGGCCTGGACCACCTGCACGCACCGCTCGTGTCGATCCGCGAGCAGGCCGCGCACGTGGTCGCGGTGCTGCGCCGTGGCGAACCGGTCACGTTCCGTCGGCTCATCGCGGGCGTGGATCGGCCCGGGGTGGTCGTCGCTCGGTTCCTCGCGGTCCTCGAGCTCTACCGGCACAACGCGATCGGATTCGAGCAGCTCGAACCGCTGGGGGAGTTGACGCTGCGATGGGCCGCGAACGAGAACTGGTCCGACGATCGACTGGACAGCCTGGGAGCCGACTATGACGAATGAGACGGATGCCGCGATGCCGAGCGACGGCACGGCGCGCACCGATGCCGGGTCGGCCGCCGGCGACCGCCCCGAGGTCTCGGTGGCGACCCCGCTCGACGTGCCCGGCCAGCCCCGGCTCGACCTCGACCGCGCCCTCGAGGCGCTGCTCTTCATCGCCGACGAGCCGCAGGGCCTCGTGCACCTCGCCGCGGCGGTCGCGCGTCCCATCGCCGAGGTGAAGGCGTCGATCGGCCGCCTCGTCGCGGACTACGACGGCGGGGCGCCGTCGGGCGAGCCGCGCACCGACGCGGCCGGCGAGCAGCGCGAGGCCGGAGGCATCCGTCGGGCCTTCGAACTGCGCGAGGTCGGCGGCGGCTGGCGCTTCTACGCACGCACCGAGTACGACGCGCTCATCACCGACGCGGTGCTCGCACAGACCTCGACCAAGCTCTCGCAGGCGGCGCTCGAGACGCTCGCCGTGATCGCGTACAAGCAGCCGATCTCGCGCTCATCGATCGCGTCCATCCGCGCCGTGAACGTCGACTCGGTCGTGCGCACGCTGTACGGTCGCGGCCTCATCACCGAGGTCGACACCGACGAGGAGACCGGCGCGATCCTGTACGGCACGACCGACCTGCTGCTGACGAACCTCGGCATCGCGTCGCTCGACGACCTGCCGCCGATCTCGCCGCTGCTCGACGGCGGCCAGGAGGGATTCGAACGTGACCTCGTCTGAACGACCCGGCGGCCAGGACGGCTCGCCCGAGGGCGTCCGGCTGCAGAAGGCGCTCGCCGCGGCCGGGGTCGCGAGCCGCCGCGTCGTGGAGAACCTCATCGTCGAGGGACGCATCGAGGTGAACGGCCGGGTCGTGACCGAGCTCGGCACCCGCATCGACCCGCTCGCCGATCGCGTCTCGGTCGACGGCGTCGCGGTGCAGCTCGACCAGGAGAAGCGCTACTTCATGCTGAACAAGCCGCGCGGCGTCGTCTCGACGATGCGCGACGAGCAGGGCCGGCCCGACCTGCGCCGCTTCACCGACCCACTCGACGTACGGGTCTTCAACGTGGGGCGCCTCGACGGCGACACGAGCGGCCTGCTGCTGCTCACGAACGACGGCGAGCTCGCGCACGTGCTCGCGCACCCGTCGTTCGGCGTCGAGAAGACGTACATCGCGAAGGTGGCCGGGCGGATGACTCCGCAGACGCTGCAGCGGCTGAAGCGCGGCGTCGACCTCGACGACGGCCCGATCCGCGCGGACCGCGCGAAGATCCTGCAGGCGCAGGGCGACCAGCGGCACACCATGGTCGAGGTCACGCTGCACTCGGGCCGCAACCGGATCGTCAGGCGCATGCTCGACGCGGTCGGCCACCCGGTCGTCGAGCTCGTGCGCCGCCAGTTCGGCCCGCTGCACCTCGGCACGCTGAAGTCGGGCGCGGTGCGCGAGTTGACTAGAGTCGAACTCGGCCAGCTGCTCACCATCGTGCGCGCGGCGGACGCCGATCGGAAGGGGAACGGGTAGGTGGTCGAGTCACGGCTCATCGGACCGGTCCGCGTCGTCGGTGCCGGGCTCCTCGGAACGAGCGTGGCGCTCGGGCTCCGCACGCGAGGCATCGACGTGATCCTCGCCGACGCGTCCCCGACGCACGTCGCGATCGCCGTCGACCTCGGTGCCGGCCGGCTCGCGCAGGCCGACGACGCGCCGCAGCTCATCGTCGTCGCCGTGCCGCCGGACGTCACGGCGAACGTCGTCGCGGCCGAGCTCGCCGCCTTCCCGGGGGCGATCGTGACCGATGTCGCGAGCGTGAAGTCCGGCATCCTCGCCGAGCTCGAGGCCGTGGGCGCCGACGTCTCCCGGTACATCGGCTCGCACCCGCTCGCGGGCCGCGAGCGCGGGGGACCGCTCGCCGCACGCGCCGACCTCTTCGTCGGCCGCCCCTGGGTCGTCGCCGCGCACGACGAGATCAGCTACCGGCGGGCGAGCGCGATCGACGACCTCATCCTCGACCTCGGCGCGACCCTCGTCGAGATGACGCCGGAGGAGCACGACGCCGGCGTCGCGCTCATCTCGCACGTGCCGCAGGTCGTCTCGAGCATCATGGCGCGGCGGTTCCTCGACGCGCCGAATGCGGCACTCGGCCTCGCCGGGCAGGGCGTTCGGGACGTCACCCGGGTCGCGGCGAGCGACCCCGACCTGTGGGTGCAGATCCTCGGCGCCAACGCGTCTCCGGTGCGCGACATCCTCGTGGCCTACCGCGAGGACCTCGACCGATTCATCGATGCGCTCGAGGACCCCGCCGCGCCCGGCGCTCGCCGACGGGTCGCCGAGGAACTCACCGGTGGCAACACCGGGGTCGCGCGCCTGCCAGGCAAGCACGGGACCGACAAGCGCTTCACGACGATCGTCGTGATGATCGACGACCGCCCGGGGCAGCTCGCTCGCCTCCTCGCCGAGATCGGCGAGATCGGCGTGAACCTCGAAGACCTCCGCCTCGAGCACTCGCCCGGCCGCCAGGTCGGCCTCGCCGAAGTGCAGGTCGTGCCCGAGGCAGCCGACCGACTGACCACCGAGCTGGCCGCCCGCGGCTGGCGGATCGCAGGATGACCATGCAGCACGACCCCGTCCACCCGTTCGTCGTCGCGGTCGACGGCCCCGCCGGAAGCGGCAAGTCGAGCGTGTCGAAGGAGGCCGCACGGCAACTCGGCTGGGGCTTCCTCGACACGGGGGCCGCGTACCGGGCGCTCGCCTGGCACGCGATCGCCTGCGGCGTGGACACGGCGGACGCGGCATCCGTCGTCTCGTGCCTCGATTCGTTCGACTACCGCATCGGCACCGATCCGACCGGCTACGCGGTGCACGTCGGCTCGACCGATGTCACGCAGGCGATCCGCGAGCCGGGCATCTCGGGCGTCGTGAGCCGGGTGGCGCGGGTGCCGGAGGTGCGTGCGCACCTCATCGAGCTGTTCCGGGCGATCATGGCCGCCGAGCGGCGCGGTGGGATCGTCGTCGAGGGACGCGACATCACGACCGTGGTCGCGCCCGACGCGCCCGCCCGCATCCTGCTCACCGCGTCGGAGGAGGTCCGAATGGCGCGGCGCTCGGCGGAGCTCGTCGGTCACTCAGCCGCCGCCACGGGCCAACAGCTGCGCGCGCGCGACGCGGCCGACTCGAAGGTCGTCGACTTCATGAACGCCGCCGACGGCGTCGTCACGGTCGACTCGACCGACCTCGACTTCGACGAGACCGTCGAGGCGGTGCTCGCCGTCATCCGAGATGCTCAGGTTCGAACTGGTTGAATAGACAGGTTGTGCGCTCGCGCGCGACCCCGAGACACCCAGGAGTTGGAATGACCGATCGCGACGACGAGTTCGACGCCCCCGAGGACGACCTCGCCGAGCGCCTCGCCGGCGTCGACGACGAGCTCGCCGAGCAGCGCGCCGCCGCACTCCGGTCGGGCCTCGACGACTACGACCTCGAGGACGAGGACCTCGACCTGCTCGAGCACTCCGAGGAGGGCGTGGAGGGCATCCGCTACCTCCCGGCGCTGCCGGTCATCGCGATCGTCGGACGTCCCAACGTGGGCAAGTCGGCGCTCGTCAACCGCATCCTCGGCCGCCGCGAGGCCGTCGTCGAGGACACGCCCGGCGTGACCCGCGACCGCGTGTCGTACAAGGGCGAGTGGCTCGACCGCCGCTTCACCCTCGTCGACACGGGCGGTTGGGAGCCCGACGCGAAGGGCATCGACGCCTCGGTGGCCGCGCAGGCCGAGGTCGCGATCGACCTCTCCGACGTGGTGCTCTTCGTGGTGGATGCCACGGTCGGCGCGACCGCGACCGACGAGCACGTCGTCCGGCTCCTCCGCAAGACGAAGAAGCCCGTCTTCCTCGTCGCGAACAAGGTCGACGACGCCCGCCAGGAGCCCGAGGCCGCCGCGCTCTGGAACCTCGGCCTCGGCGAGCCGTACCCGGTCTCCGCACTGCACGGGCGCGGGGTGGCCGACATGCTCGAAGAGGTGTTCAAGGTCCTCCCGCAGGTCTCGGCCGTCGCGAAGGACGAATTCGGCGGCCCCCGCCGGGTCGCGATCCTCGGCCGTCCGAACGTGGGCAAGTCGAGCCTGCTCAACAAGGCCGCCCGCGAGGAGCGCGTCGTCGTCAACGACCTCGCCGGCACCACCCGCGACCCGGTCGACGAGCAGATCGAGCTCGGCGGCAAGGTGTGGCGCTTCGTCGACACCGCCGGAATCCGCCGCCGCGTGCACCTGCAGCAGGGCGCCGACTTCTACGCGTCGCTGCGCACGCAGGCCGCGCTCGAGAAGGCCGAGGTCGCGGTCGTGCTCCTCGACGTCTCGCAGCCGATCTCCGAACAGGACGTCCGCATCATCGACCTCGTGCTCGAGTCGGGCCGCGCGCTCGTGCTCGCGTACAACAAGTGGGACCTCCTCGACGACGACCGTCGCCGCTACCTCGAGCGAGAGATCGAGCAGGACCTGCACCACGTGCAGTGGGCGCCGCGCGTGAACATCTCCGCGAAGACCGGTCGGCACCTCGAGAAGCTCGTGCCCGCACTGGAGACCGCGCTCGAGTCGTGGGACACGCGCATCCCGACCGGCAAGTTCAACGCGTTCCTCACCGAGCTCGTCCAGGCCCACCCGCACCCGCTGCGCGGCGGCAAGCAGCCGCGCATCCTGTTCGGCACGCAGGCGTCGACGCGGCCGCCGACCTTCGTGCTGTTCACGACCGGGTTCCTCGACCCCGGCTACCGCCGGTTCATCCAGCGGCGCCTGCGAGAGATCTACGGCTTCGTCGGCACGCCCATCGTGACGAACATGCGCGTCCGCGAGAAGCGCCAGCGGGCGTAGCCCCGCCTGACGACCTGCCGAGCGGATGTCCCGACGAACACGAGCGCGATGGAGCTGACCGTGCGCGTGAAGCCGGGCAGCCGTCGGGGGCCGCTCGTCGTGCCGACGCCGGACGACCCCGCGGCATCCGTCACCGTGCACGTCCGCGAGCGCGCCGTCGACGGAGCCGCCAACGCGGGCGTCGTCGCCGCGCTCGCCGCGCACTTCGGGGTGCGCCGGGGCGACGTCGAGATCTTGCGCGGGCACACCGCGCGGATCAAGCGGGTGCGGGTCGACGGCGTGCGACCGGCTGGAGGCGCCACGCCGGCGCCTCGATCGCTCGCGGACGGCTGAAGGCCGTCACGACGCCCGTCGAAGCGAGCACCGAGTCGGGCGGGCGCGCCGCGAGGTCGTCGAAGCCCGACGCCGCGAGCAGGTCGTCCTCGATCTCGAGGAGCTCGGCGCGCAGCAGCGGCCAGGGTTCGTGCGTGTTCCGCGCCCAGACGGTGCGGCCGAGGTGCTGCTCGTGGAAGCCCCAGCGGGCGGTGAGGAACCCCGCGAGGTCCGCATCGGGCGCGTCGGCGCGGAGGGGCTCGCCGAGGCGGGCGCGGATGCGGGTCGACGGGCCGCCGGGGCCGTGACGACGGCTTCGGAAGTCGAGCTCGTGGCCGGAGGCATCCACCCGGTGGACGACGCGCGAACTCGCCCAGTGGTACGGCAGCCCGAAGGCGACCCGGGCCGCGATGACCGGGAGGAGGCGACCCGCTTCGAGGGTGCGGAAGACCACCCCGCGGTTGCCGTCATGGTCGACCGAGTAGAGCCGCACGTTCACCTCGACGAACGTGCCGAGGCGATGCATCGGCGGCAGCGGCGGGAAGCGGGTGTCGGCGAGGACGAATGGGATGAGGCCGACCCAGGTCGCGCCGTCGAGGACGTCGGGCCGCGTACCCGGCGGGAGGTGTGGCTCGACGAGCGCGGGGTCCACGCGCCAGTGCAGGAAGACGAGGTCGCGCCAGCGCTGCTCGACGACCACGCGGCCGGGCAACGGCGGGCTCGCGGACGGCAGTCCCTGCATGCGGCCATCATCGCGCGCGCGGCGGTGCGGTCGGAAGGGCCGTTGTGCCGTTGACGCACGAGGGCGCCGGCCCGACGATGGTCGCGTGGATCCTGGAGAGGACGCGCCCGAGGCGGCCGACGCACGTGCCGACGCGGGCACGGCGGTCGTCGCCGCGCTCCTCGCGGTCCGCGACCGGTTCCACGGGTTCCTCCCCGCGGCGCTCGCCGATGAGCACGATGCGCTGCACCAGTTGCGGACGAACGTGCGGCGACTGCGCAGCGTCCTCGCCGCGTACGGTGCGGTGCTCGACGAGGCCGTCGTCACCGGCCTGCGTCGACGGTGGCGCGAGCTCGGCCAGGAACTCGGCACGGTGCGCGACCTCGAGGTGCGCGTGCAGGTCGCGGAAGCGGCGCTCCTCGAGGCCGACGAGGCGGGCAGGTTCGCCTCCGCGACGGAACGCGAACGGATCCGCGGGACCCTGATCGACGAGGAGCGCGCCGCCCACGGCCGCGCGCACGCCCGGTTCGTCGAGCGCCAGGCCCTGCCGCGGGCCGTCGAGCGGCTCGAGGAGCTGGATCGGGTGCTCGCAGCGCCGCCGTTCACAGAGCGTGCGGCGCGCGACGCGACCGCCGAGCTCGGTAAGCTTCTCGACCGCGAGGCGACGCGCGCCGCGCGACGGGCGCGCCACCTGCCGACGGAGCCCTCGCTCGACGAGCTGCACGACCTCCGGAAGGCCTCGCGCCGGCTCCGCTACGCAGCGGAGGCGGTGACCCAGCCTCCGTCGGAGGTGTTCGGTGCGCGAGCGCGTGCGCTCGCAGACGCGGGCGACGACATCCACGACGTGCTCGGCGACCATCGCGATGAGCTGCTGTTCGCCGAGCACCTGCGGCGCGCGGCCGCTCACGCGGCGCACGCGGGCGACCCGGCCGACGTGCTCCGTCGCCTCGCCGACGACGCCGATGCCCGCGCCGCCGCACACCTCGCGAAGCTCCCCGACACGGCGCGCGAGCTCACGAGGGCCGCGGGCGCGTGGCACGCGCACCGCCCGCACTGAGCCCCGGAGCGCAGCCTCGTGCAGGTGATGCTCAGCCGAGCGGATGCTGCATGACCACCCGGTGCGGCTTCGGCCGCGCCACCTCGCTGAAGCCCGCGGCCTCGAACATCGACACGGTGCCCGGGAACAGGTCGGCCGCCGGCGGCTTGGTGCGCGCCGTCGGGTCGACCGCGTACGCCTCGAGCAGGGTCGCGCCGTGCTGGCGAGCGGCCTCGACCGCCGCAGCCGCGAGCGCGCGACCGACGCCGCGACGCCGGTGGGCACGCGGTACGACGAAGCAGGTGACCGCCCAGATCGACGGGTCGTCGAAGTCGTCGTCGGGCGAGGCCGATGCGACCTGGCTGTGAGGGAGTCGCTCGAGCGCGCTGCGCGGCTCGACCGCGCACCACCCGACGGGCGTCTCGCCGTCGTAGGCGATGAGGCCCGGCCCGGTGCCGGGCGCGGACAGCTGCTCCTCGAGGCGGCCTCGGAGTTCGTCACGGGTCGCGGACTCCCACCGCGAACCACGCAGCTTGTACCACTGGCACCAGCAGGTCGCGGGATCGCCGCGGGTGCCGAACACCGCTTCGACATCGGCGAACGGCACCGTCGATGCCGAGACCACCCGCAGGTTCGCGGCGGAATCGTCGGCTGCGGCGGCAGGGTCGGCAGGAGTGGCGGCATCGCTCATGGGGCGACGCTAACGCGAGCCGGCGACATCCGTCACACCCGTCGTGGATCGAGGCGCAGCGCCCTGAGGTCCTGCGCGAGGACGCGCAGGTCGTCGGGGTCCGCGGTGAACGCCTCGCCGAGCGCCGCCTTCCCGAGCATGGCGGCGGCGCGCGGGTATCGGCGCTGGTAGTCGGCGAGCAGCACGACACGGGCGTCCTCGTCGAGGTCGACCGCCAACGCCTCGAACCGCCGCGATCGCCAGTCGACGCGCACCTCCGGGCGCGCGGTCGCGTTGCGCCACCAATCGGTCTTCGCCCCGCGGCTCGCGACCACCCAGAGGGTCGGCGGACCGGATGCCCCGGCCGCGGCCTCGCGCCTGACGACCTCGAGCACGGTGCGTCGTGGGATCCCGCTCGTGCGTCCGACCGCGGTCAGCATGAGGAACCGGCCGCCCATGAGCCAGCCCAGGTGCGCTCGATACAGCGCCGACGGCGCGCGGTAGAACCAGGCGAGCAGGGGACCGGGCTTGGACATCGCCATCCCGCCACAGTAGGGCGTGGCGCCCCGCAGACCCGACGACGGCACGCTGCTGCTGCGCGACCCGAGAGATCGTGCATCAAGGTGATAGTGAAGTACCATCACGATATGGACGTCCCGCTGACCGTACTCGATCGACTCCTCCAGATCAGCGATCTCTTCCAGCGCGACCTCGCCCGCGAGTTCGCCGGCACGTCGCTCACCCCGGCGCGGACGCGCGTGCTCTGGGACCTCGTCCACTCCGGCCCCTCCTCACAGCACGCCCTCGCCACCCGACTCGAGGTGAGCCCGCGCAACATCACGGGCCTCGTCGACGCGCTGGAGGCGTCCGGCTACGTCCGGCGCGAACCGCACCCCGGCGACCGCCGTGCCGTCCTCGTCTCGCTCACGCCGTCGGCCGCCGAACTGATGCACGAGATGCAGCGCGACCACGCCGAGCTCTCCGACACGCTGCTCGGCGCCGTCGCGCCGGCCGACCGCGACGCATTCCAGCGCGGCGTCGGCGCCGTCGCCGACCGGCTGCGCGACCTCGTCGAGACGGCGGAGGCCGGCCGGACCGCGGCCCGCGCGGGAGTCGAACGGTGACCGCCGACGTCGATCGCGCCCCCGCGGCATCCGTCGCCCGCCGTGTCGGCGGCGTCGCTGTACGAGCCCTGAAGCTCGAATTGCGCATCTACGCGAGCATCGGGCGCCTCGTCGCCCGGCGGCCGGCGATCGCGCCCGGCGCCGCCGGGTTCGGCTACCACGCCCCGGTCGTCACGATCCTGTGGATCTTCATCGTGCTCTCGGCCGTCGAGATCCCCGTGCTCGACCTGATCGTGCACCGCTGGCCCGTCGTCAGGATCGTCGTGCTCGTCGTGGGCATCTGGGGCCTCACGTGGATGTTCGGCCTGCTCGCCGCCTACCTCATGCGCCCGCACACGGTCGGCCCCGAGGGCATCCGGGTGCGCGAGGGCCTCGAGACCGACGTGCTGCTCACCTGGGACGACGTCGCCTCGGTCGCTCGCGTGAAGCGGATCGACGAGCCGAAGTCGCCGAAGATCACAGAAGTGGATGGCTCGCGCACGCTGTCGCTCCGGATGCAGCACGAGACCGCCGTCGCCATCGAACTCGAGCGGCCGACCCTCGTTCGACTGCCGGTCGCGGCGCCGAAGGGCGGCGAGCAGCTCGTCGACGAGGTGCGCATCTGGGTGGACGACGTCGACGGATTCATGGCCGCCGTTCGGCAGCACATCTGAGGCGCGCTCGGCTTCGGTCGGCGCGTCTGGGCGGGCGCTCGCCGGTGCGCCGGTGTGCCCGCCCGCGTGCACGAGCACCCCTCCGGATGCCGCTATGATGGTCGAGTTGCCTTCGACGGAGACGCTGAGGGCATCGGGCTGTGGCGCAGCTTGGTAGCGCACTTGACTGGGGGTCAAGGGGTCGCAGGTTCAAATCCTGTCAGCCCGACCGAATGGAAGTCCCGGCGGATCGAATCCGCCGGGACTTCTGCGTTCCGGCCGTGATCCCGACCACCGCGCGCCCCCGTATGGTGAGGCCATGGAGATCGTCCCGGCGGCCGGCGCCGTGATCACCGACGACGACGGTCGCGTGCTGCTCGTCAGGCGCGGTGCGCCGCCGCAGCGCGGCCGCTGGTCGGTACCGGGCGGCCGTCTCGAACCGGGGGAGTCGTTCGCGGATGCCGCCGCGCGCGAGGTGCTCGAGGAGACCGGGCTGCGCGTGGCGGTCGGACGCGAGCTCTGGCGCCTCCGACTCCCGGCCGGGGACGCGCGGGAGTTCGACGTCCACGACTTCGCGGCGACCGTCGTCGGCGGTGCGCTCGCCGCGGGCGACGACGCCGCGGACGCGCGCTGGTTCGCGCCCGACGAGGTGCACCGGCTGCGCGTGACGACGCACCTCGTCGAGTACCTCAGGCGGGCCGGCGTGGTCGCCCCGCTGCCGCACGTCGACGAGCACGTCGACGAGGTGGCGGCCGGCCGCGAGCTCGTGTGGACGGCGCTCGTCGAGGTCGTGTCGCGGGCGGCATCCGCTCGGTTCGCCCGCATGCTGGGTGCGGAGGACGTCACGCGCGACGGCCCGGCCGTGCCGGCCGTCGGGGCGACCGTTCCGGGCTTCCACGTCGTCGTCGCCGAGCCGCCGCAGCGGCTGTCGCTCGCGGGGCGGCACCGGTACTCCGACTACGAGCTGAGCTTCCGGGTCGATGCGCTCGGGCCCGGCCGGAGCCTCCTCCGCGCGGAGACCAGGGCGATCTTCCCGGGCCGGCGCGGCACCGTGTATCGCGCCGTGCTGATGGGGCTCGGCCTGCACCGGGCGGCGACGCGACGGATGCTCCGTGCCGTGCGCCGACGCGCCGAGGCTTCCGCCCGCACGACCTGAGGCGCCCCGCGGATGGCGTCAGTCGAGGACGGACGCGGTCTCCACGAGCCGGCGCAGCGTCTCCGTGAACCGCGAGGCGGGGGCGCCGTCGATCAGGGCGTGGTCGAAGCTCAGCGTGATCGGCAGCATGCGGCGTGCGACGATGCGGCCGTCGCGGACGACCGCACGATCGGCGACGCCTCCCACGGTGACGATCACGGTCAGCGGTGCGAGCGGAACGGCCCAGCCCCAACCACGCGAGAACATGCCGATCGAGGTCACCCCGATGGCCGGACCGAACGCGGCGGCGATGCCCGGAACGGTTCCGGCGACGCGGATGGCGGTGCGCCGGAGCGGCCCCGGAAGCGCCAGGATCGCGCGGATCGGACCCCGTGCGCGATGATCGGTGCCGGGTCCGAGCTTCACCTCCCGCAGCAGCGCGGTGATCGCGGCCGGCGTCATCAGGTCGGCATCGTGGACCGTGACGACGTCGAGCACGGCGCGACCGGAGGTGCGACGCTCGACCGTCGCACCGATGTCGACGTGGTCGAAGGCGAGGATCCGCCCGCCCGTCCGGCGCACGTTCACGTCCGGATGCGCCGCGACCGCCCGGGCGAGCGAGGCGACCACGAAGCCCGTCCACGACACGTGCGGGTCGGCGACCGCGAGCCGGGCGGCGGCCTCGCCGACATCGAGCTCGACGAGCGCGTGCACCTGGAAGCGCCGATGCGCGCTCGCGAGGCGGTCGAGCACCGGGCGGCGCTCGCGGGGGATCGGCCGGAGGGAGTAGCCCCGGCGCTCCCGGCCCTCGGTTCGGGGCGGGTCCGGCACGCCGCCTCGGGTCGGGGCCGTGCTCACCGCACGCCGCCTCTCACCGCACGCCCGCCCAGAGGTCGCGCTCCCACGCTCGCGGGTCGACCACGACGCGCGACTCGACGTCGAACCGCATCGTCGCGCGCAGTTCCGCGTCGTACCGGGGCCAGTGCTCGCCGGGGTCGCCGGAGGTGGCGAACGCGACCCATGCGCCGTGCATCGCATCGGCGAGCGCTCGGGGAGGATTCGGGCCGAGCATGGGGCCGAACAGCGGCGTGTCGGGGGAGAGCGTGTCGAACACGAAGGGGATCTCGAGCGCGTGCACCGCGCCGAGCCCGGGCGAGGGCCAGGCGAACTCGTACATGTAGGTGCGTCCGCTCCCGGGCAGGTGGGCGTCGGCGAGGCGGATGGCGGGGATCCGCATCCACCAGTCGGTCTGGACCGAGGCGAGCACGTCGCCCGGCGCGGCGGGACCATGCCGATCCCGGTACGCCGCGAGCGAGGTCTCGACCGGCAGGTCGTACGCCGCCAGGGATTGCGAGCCGTACCGGGACACCGCTCCGGTGAGGATCTCGTCCGTGATCCGCCCGAACGCGCCGCTCACCATGAGCCACAGGCGCCAATCGTCGACGTTCGTGCCCACGATCACGTCGACCTCGCTCGCCGAGCCCGCCGCGATGCGCTCGATCGGCGCACCGGGGATCACGTCGCCGTCGACGACGGGCTGCCACGGCATGGTCGTCGCCACGACCGGCATCCCCCACCGATCGGGATCGGGGTGCGCCATCACGTCGGCCTTCAGGTCGGCCTGCGCCGCGAGCAGGCGCGGCACGCCGACCGACGCGATCCCCTCACGGGTCGCGGGGACGCCCAGTCGCTCGGCGAGGCGCTCCGCCACCCGCGACGCATCGGCCCGGGAGATCGCGTGGTGCGCGGCACCGCTCTGCAGGATCGCCCGCCGGAACAGTCCGGCCGCGGCCGGCATCGCCAGCAGCATGCCGATGCTCATCGCCCCCGCCGACTCGCCGAACACGGTCACGTTCCCCGGGTCGCCGCCGAACGAGGCGATCCGGTCGCGGACCCACTCGAGAGCCGCCACCTGGTCGAGGAGCCCGCGGTTCGCATTCCCGTCGTCGAAGGCGAGGAAGCCCTCGGCGCCCGGTCGCCAGTTGATGACGACGCACACCACGCCGTCGCGGGCGAACCGGCTCCCGTCGTAGGCGGCCGTCGAACTGAGCTCGAACATGCCGCCCTGGATCCACACCATCACCGGCAGCCGCACCGCGCCCGGATCAGGCGTCCAGACGTTCAGGTTCAGCACGTCCTCCGCGGGCGCCGCGTGCTCGAGGCCGGCGAACGCCTCGTCGACCCCGCGCCAGTCCTCCGACGCTCCTGCCGCCGCGCCGCCCGTCGGCGGGGGAGCGACCTGCGGCGGCTCCGGCCCGAGCGCACCGGCGTCGCGGACGCCGTCCCACGGTTCGACCGGTCGTGGCGGGAGCAGGCGGTTCGCGCCGAACGGCGGAGCCGCGTACGGCACCCCGAGGAAGGCGTGCACCCCGTCGACGACCCTGCCCCGCACCGCGCCCTGGTCGGTCCTGACGACCGTGTCCATGTTCTCCACGCTGCACCCGGCGGGCGCGCGCGTGCGGGGCGAAGGTCCCGCATCGGGTGCGCACGCCCGCGCAGTAGGCTGCGCGTGCATCCGTGCGTGGGAGGAGGTTCCGCCGTGGGCTTCACGCGCGCCGAACTCGAGTCGTACCGCGACGCGAGCGTCGACGATCTCATGCCGGAGCACCCGCGGCTCGTCTTCGTCGGCATCAACCCGGGGCTCTGGACCGCCGCGACCGGCACCCACTTCGCCCACCCTGGCAATCGCTTCTATCCGGCGCTGCTCGCCGCCGGCATCCTCCCGCGGCTACCGCACGTGGCGAACGGCATGAGCGACGACGACCGCCGGATGCTCCTCGACGCCGGCATCGGCATCACGAACCTCGTGCACCGCGCCACGGCCCGCGCGGACGAGCTCGACCGGAGCGAGCTCCGCAAGGGAGCCGCGCGCCTCGAGCACGATGTCGCGGCGTGGCGTCCGCTCGTCGTCGCCATCGTCGGCGTCACGGCGTACCGGCAGGGATTCGACCGTCCGAGGGCCCGCGTCGGGCGACAGGACGAGCGGATCGCGGGTGCCGAGCTCTGGGTCGTGCCCAACCCGAGCGGGCTGAACGCCCATGCGACCGTCGCGGACCTCGCACGGGCGTACGGCGAGCCCGCGCTCGCCGCCGGCGTCATCGCCGCACCGCCGGCGAGCGGCTGACGCTCGGCCGTGTCGACGACGGACCTCGTCTTCGCGCGTCGCACCGATCGCGGATGAGCGCATAATGGATTGATGGATTCATCAATCCATGGAGGAGTCAGCATGTTCACCGACGCCAGCAGGCCGCTCTACGAGGTCAAGGCCAACCTGTTCAAGGGCCTCGCGCACCCGCTGCGCGTCCGCGTGCTCGAGGTGCTCGCCGCGGCGCCCGACGCGGACACGCCGGTGGCCGTGCTCCTCGAAGCGACGGGGCTCGAGGCCTCCCACCTCTCCCAGCACCTCGCCGTGCTCCGCAACAACCGGCTCGTGACCGCGGAGCGCCGCGGCAACCAGGTCTCCTACCGACTCGCCTACCCGCAGGTCGCCGATCTCCTCCGCGTGGCCCGGGCACTGCTCGGCGAGATCCTGCAGGCCACCGAGCGTCAGCTCGTCGAGCAGGCGGGCCTGCCCGACATCCCCGCGCGGGCGACGGCGACGGATGCCGCGGCCGCCCCGATCGCCGAAGACGCGACGGCGCCGGCGGCCGGGTCATGACCGCGGCGACCGTGCACCGCGGCGCACGAGGCATCCGATCGCTGCTGCCCGGCGTCGCCGACTACCGCGGCCTCCGCCGCACGTGGAAGGGCGACCTCGTCGCCGGCGTCACCGTGGGGATCGTGGCGCTGCCGCTCGCGCTCGCGTTCGGCGTGAGCTCCGGGGCCGGTGCGGCGAGCGGGCTCGTGACGGCGATCGTCGCAGGGGTCGTCGCCGCGGAGTTCGGCGGTTCGAACGTGCAGGTCTCCGGGCCGACCGGCGCGATGGTCGTCGTGCTGGCGCCGATCATCGCCGAGCACGGCCCGGGCGCGCTGGCGGTCATCGGACTCCTGGCCGGCGCGATGGTCCTCGTGGCCGGCGCGCTGCGGCTCGGGCGCGCCGTGACGTTCATCCCGTGGCCCGTGATCGAGGGGTTCACGCTCGGCATCGCGGTGATCATCTTCCTGCAGCAGGTGCCCGCCGCCGTCGGAGTCCCCGCGACGGCGGGCGCGAATGCCGTGGCCGGCGCCGTGAACGCGCTGCTCGGCGCATCCTGGCCCGACTCGGCGTGGTCGATCGCGGTCGTCGCCGCGGTCGCCGCGATCATGCTCGTGGCGCCCCGCATCCATCGGCTCGTGCCGGGCTCGATCGTCGCCATCGTCGTCGTCACCGCGGTCGTCGCACTCGCCGGAGCGCCGGTCGCCACGATCGGGGCGCTGCCGAGCGGCCTCCCGGCGCCGACGCTGCCCGCGTTCGACCCCGCGACGATCCTCGCGCTCCTGCTGCCCGCGGCGACGGTCGCCGCCCTGGCCGCGATCGAGTCCCTGCTCTCTGCGCGGGTCGCCGCATCCATCTCCGACACCGGCCCGTACGACGCCGACCGCGAGCTCGTCGGCCAGGGGCTCGCCTCGATCGCCTCGGCTCTGTTCGGCGGCATGCCGGCGACCGGTGCCATCGCGCGAACGGCCGTGAACGTGCGCACCGGCGGACGCACGAGGCTCGCGGCGATCGTGCACGCGGTGCTCCTCGCCGTCATCGTCGCCGCGGGGGCCTCGCTCGTCGCCTCCGTCCCGCTCGCCGCGCTCGCCGGCGTCCTGATGGTCACCGCTGCGCGCATGATCTCCATCGCGACCGTGCGATCGGTCCTCGGTTCGACCCGGGCCGACGCAGTCGTGTTCGTCGCGACGGCTGTCATCACGGTCAGCGTCGACCTCATCACCGCGGTGCTCGCGGGCATCGCGGTGGCGGCGTTCCTCGCGCTGCGCGCGCTCGCCCGGTCGAGCGGCGTGCATCGGGAGGAACTGCCGGGACCGGCGGAGGCCGGCGACGAACGCGTCGGGCTGTTCCGGCTCGAGGGCGCCCTCTTCTTCGGCGCGGCCGAGCGCATGCTCGAGCGCGTCGGGGCGATGCGCGACGTCGACGTCGTCATCATCCGGATGTCGCAGCTCCAGATCCTCGATGCGACCGGGGCGCAGGTGATCACCGAGCTGGTCCAGGCGCTCGAGCGACGCGGCGTGACCGTGCTCGTGAAGGGGATCCAGGCCCGGCACCTCGAGCTCGCCCGCCGGGTGGGCGTCATCGACTCGCTCCGGCACCGGAACCACCTGTTCGACGACCTCGCGAGCGCGGTCGCGCACGCGCGCAGCCACGTCCGCCGGGCGTCAGCGGCGATGTGACGATCGGGGTCGGTCCGACGTACGATCGAGGCACGCCGGCCGGGGCGCTCGGGAGGGAGCACCACTGGCCACCTGGCATCCGATCCTCGCCGCCGACGAACCCGAACCGGGGCGGTGGCGGCTCGTCGACTCGCTCGGCCGCGAGTACGGCCGTGTCGACATCGTGCGCCTCGGCGGCGACGTGCGCTACCGCGCCGAGTTCGAGGGGCGACTCCTCGGATGGGGCACGACGCTGCGCGGCGCCTGCGAGCGCGTGCACCTGGCGTTCGTGCGCTCGCACGGCCCCGGGGAGTGGCAGGGGTACCCCGATTTCTCGCGTGCCGAACCATGAGGATCCCCCTCTCACGGAGGTGAGCATCCGTCGACTGTTCGGATGACTTTCACAGGGAATGGGCACGACTCGTGGAGAAAGGGTGTGCAGACTGGCGACTTCGCCGCGGCGACCCCCATTTCCAGCACCGAGACGAGAACCGCGACGCGCGAGGACAGCACCTCGGGCGTCGCCACGAGATTTCATGCGCAACCAGAACAGTTCCCCCAGCACCACCCCGACCACCCACGACGAGACCGTCGACGCCACGCGCGCCCGGGTCCGTCGGACCCGTCGCAACCGGCGTGCCGCGTGGATCGCCTCCGGCGCCGTCGTCGCGATCGGCGCGATCGTCGGCTCCGGCTTCGCGGTCCAGTCGGCCGTCGCCGACCAGGAGCGTCGCATCGCCGAGACCGCGGCGATCGCCGAGGGCGCCGACCGCGGCATCGACCAGCTCGACGCGGCCGGCGGGCTGCTCGAGGCCCACGCCGTCAAGACGGCCGAGGACACGCTGAAGGCCGCCGACGTCACGATCGCGAAGGCGAAGGGCAAGGCGGATGCCACCGACCTCGCCTCCTCCGTCGCGAGCCTCTCCGACTACAGCTACCTGGCGCCGGAGCGCGTCTTCGAGCTCGCGAGCCTCACGTCCGCGAAGGTCGACGACGTGACGGCGAAGGTCGCCGAGTTCGACAAGAAGGCCGCCGAGAAGGCCGCTGCCGAGAAGGCCGCCGCCGAGAAGGCCGCTGCCGAGGCCGCCGCCGCGGCCGCGGAGCAGTCGGCTGCCGCCACGCCGTCGTACCCGAGCGGCCCCGCCAACCCGAGCGGTGCGCAGGCGACCGCCCGCGACCTCATGGCCTCGATGTACGGCTGGGGCGGCGACCAGTTCGGCTGCCTCGTCGACCTCTGGAACAAGGAGTCGGGCTGGAACGTCTACGCCCAGAACCCCTCGAGCGGCGCATACGGCATCCCGCAGGCGCTGCCCGGCGACAAGATGGCGACCGCCGGTGCCGACTGGGCGACGAACGCCGCCACGCAGATCAAGTGGGGCCTCGGCTACATCGCCGGTCGCTACGGCACCCCGTGCGGCGCGTGGTCGCACTCGGTGTCGGTCGGCTGGTACTGACCCCGGGTCCGATCGGACCCCCGCTCACCCGGTGGCCGACGGCGTCTCGAACGCCGACAGCCACCGGGTGAGCACCCGTTCGAGCACCGCTCGTTCGTCGGCGTCGATCGCCGCGAGCAGGCGGTGCTCGTTCGCCATGTGCGCCGTCACGACCTCGTCGATGAGCTCCCGGCCGCTCGGCGTCAGCGCGATGACCCGACCGCGCCCGTCGATGTCGCTCGTGCGTCGCGTGACGAGTCGGCGCGCGACCAGCCGGTCGACGCGCTTGGTGACGGCACCGCTCGTCACCATCGTCGAGGCCGCGAGATCGCCCGGCGTGCGTTCGAAGGGCGTGCCGGCCCGGCGGAGCGTGGCGAGCACGTCGAACTCGCCCTCGGAGAGCCCGAACCGGTCGTAGACGGCGACCAGCTCGTCGGTGAGCGCGTTCGCCAACCGGTGCAGGCGGCCGATGACCCCCTGGGGGGAGACGTCGAGGTCGGGGCGCTCGCGGCGCCATTCCCGCATGATGCGGGCGACCCGGTCGTCGGTGGCATCCGTCGTCATGTGGGCCATTGTATCTTCCATGGAAGCTATACTGTCTTCCATGGAAACTATATGGCGTCCGGTGGTCGTGACCGCGATCGCCCCGATCGCGTGGGGCAGCACGTACTGGGTCACCCGCGAATTCCTCCCGCCGGACGCCCCGCTGTGGGGGTCCGTCTTCCGCGCACTCCCGGCGGGCCTGCTGCTGTTCGCACTCAGGCCGCGGCGCCCCCGCGGAGCATGGTGGTGGCGGGCCGGCGTCCTCGGCGCCCTCAACGTCGGGGTCTTCTTCGCGCTCATCTACCTCGTGGCCCAACTGCTTCCCACGAGTATCGCCACGACGATCATGGCGACCTCGCCCGCGGCCATGATGGTCCTCGCCAGGCTGTTCGCCGGTGAACGGTTGAGGCTCGTCCCGCTCCTCGGCGCCGGGCTCGGCATCGCCGGCGTCGCGCTCCTGCTCGCCGGCGGCGGCGGCAGGGCGGCCCCCCTCGGCATCGGCGCGTCCGTGCTGGCGATGCTGCTCTCCTCGCTCGGGTACATCCTCGCCAAGCGCTGGCGCGGGGGCACCGACATCCTCTCGATCACGTCGTGGCAGCTGCTCGCCGGCGGCCTCCTGCTCCTTCCCACCGCGTTCGTCGTCGAGGGGGCGCCTCCGATGCCGGACGGCCCCGGCCTCGCCGCATTCGCCTACGTCAGCGTGATCGCCACCGCCGTGGCCTTCGCCGCCTGGTTCGCGGGACTCGCGCGCCTCCCGGCCGGCACCGTCGGCCTCGTCGGGTTGCTGAACCCGGTCGCCGGCGTGCTGCTCGGCGTGCTGGTCGCGGGCGAGCGGCTCGAGGGCTGGCAACTGGTCGGCCTGGCCGTCGTGCTCCTCGGGATCGTGCTCGGGCAGCCGGCGCTCCAGCGATCGCTCGCCCGGTTCGGGGAGAGCATGCCGCTCGTGTGGTGGCCCCGCAGGCACGCGTCGACGTCCGAGGCGGAATCGCATCCCGACGTGCCGTCGAGCGCCCGGATCTCGTGGGCGGCTCGCGCGTCAAGGCCGTGATCGGCCGCGGCTCGCTCGCTAGCCTGACGTGATGACCGAGCAGACGAGCGACGATCAGGCGGGGGAGCAGGCCGCCGTTGGCGGACTTCGCGAACGGATGACGCGGCTCGTGCAATGGGCGCTCAGCACGAAGCCCGCGCGCGCGTTCCTGCTCTACCAGGAGCAGCACGGGGCGATGCTCGCCGACAGCGTGACCTACCGCACGCTCTTCTCGGTGTTCGCCGGCACCTTCCTCGGGTTCGCCGTCGCGGGGATCTGGCTGGCCGGCAATCCCGACGCGATCGACGCGATCGCCGCCACGGTGGGAGGGGTCATCCCCGGTCTCATCGGCGACGGGGCGGTCATCGACCCGGAGGCGCTGATCCAGCCCATCACCCTGAGCATCGCGGGAACGCTCGCGCTCATCGGACTCGTCGGCGCCGCGATCGGCGCGATCCGATCGCTCCGGATCGCGCTCCGGCAGTTGGCCGGACGCCCCGACGACGACAGCTTCTTCCTCTGGCAGCTGCTTCGCGACCTCGCGATCGCGATCGGCTTCGGCGGTCTGCTGACGGCGGGGGCCGTCGTGACGGTCGTCGGCACGGGTGCGCTCGACGCGCTCGTCGACTGGCTCGGACGCCCCTTCGGCGGCGTCCTCTTCGACACCGGGTCGCGCGCGCTCTCGGTGCTCGTCGCGTTCGCGATCGACACCGTCGTCATCGCGGGCCTCTTCCGTTTGCTCGCCGGATTGCGCCCGAGCGCGCGTGCCCTCTGGTCGGGGGCCCTCCTCGGCGGCGCGGGACTGACCGTGCTGCAGGTGCTCTCGGGACTCTTCGTCGGCGGCGCGACGAGCAACCCGCTGCTCGCGTCGTTCGGCTCGCTCATCGCCCTGCTCATCTGGCTGAACCTGTCGAGCCAGGTCGTGCTCATCGCCAGCGCGTACGTCGTGACCGGCGTCGAGGAGGAACGTGATCGCGTCGCCGTCCGCTACGGCGCGACCTCGATGGCGTTGCGCCGGCTGAAGCGCGCCGAGCGGCGGGCAGCGGATGCCGCGGCGGAGGTCGCTGCGGCGCGCGACGCACTGCCCGGGGTCCACGACCCGGCCGCGCGCGACCGGCGCTGAGCGGTTCCGTCGACGTCGTCGGGTGCGCTGCGGTGCGGCCGGGCTCGCGATCGACGCACCCGGCCCGGCACACTGGTGGCGTGCCGACCGTGCTCCAGCTCACGCGCTCCATCGTCGCCCCGATCACCCGGACCGGGCTGTTCCGGCGGATCGCTCCCGTCCTGCTCCCGCCGGTGGAGGCCGTCCTCGGCACGCTGAGCGGCGGACGGCTGCAGCTGGCATCGCTGCTCGTGCCCTCGCTCGTCCTGCACACCGTCGGCGCCCGCACGGGCGTCGCGCGGGACGTGCACCTCATGTACACGCCCGACGGCCGGGGTCGGGCGATCGTCGCGGGCACCAGCTTCGCGCGGGACCGGCACCCGGGGTGGACCTACAACCTCCTGGCGAACCCCGACGCATCGATCACGGTCCGCGACCGTACCCTCCGCGTCCGTGCCAGCCCGATCCCGCCGACGGGTCGTGAGGCGGCGTGGGCTCGCATCGAGGCGCAATGGCCCGGCTACCGCGGATACGAGCGCGACTCGGGGCGCATCGTGCGGCTGTTCCTCCTCCGACCGGTCGCGGAGCTCGCCGGCCCTCAGGACGGCAGCTCGGTCGCCGGCGGTTCCCTCGACGCGTCATCCGCTGCAGATTAGGCTGCACCGCATGTGCAGGAACATCCGAACCCTCCACAACTTCGAACCGGCGGCGACGAGCGACGAGGTCCGGGCGGCCGCACTCCAGTACGTCCGGAAGGTGAGCGGTTCCACGCATCCTTCGAAGGCGAACCAGGCGGCATTCGACGAGGCGGTCGAGGAGATCGCGCACCTCACGCAGCACCTCCTCGACCACCTGGTGACCTCTGCGCCGCCGAAGGACCGCGAGGTCGAGGCCGCGAAGGCGCGAGCGCGAGCCGCGCAGCGCTACGCCACGGCGAGCGCGTGATCGCCGACGTCGGGGGAGCGCGGTAGCGTCGCCGACATGGCCCGCGACGCGACGACCCTCGAGATCGACGGACCCGACGGCGTGCGCGTCGTGCGGGTCTCCAGCCCCGACCGCGTCGTCTGGCCCGAGGTCGGCATCACCAAGCTCGAGCTCGCGCAGTACTTCGTCGCGGTCGACGGGGCGTTCGTGGCGGCCAACGGCGATCGCCCCGTCTCGCTCGAACGCTTCCGCGACGGCATCGGCGGCGAATCGTTCTTCTCGAAGAATCCGCCGAAGGGCGCGCCGGCGTGGATGCGGGACGTGATGGTCACCTACCCGAGCGGTCGCAGCCATCCGCAGCTCGTCATCGACGAGCCGGCCGGCGCGGTCTGGGCCGCCCAGATGAACACCATCGTCTTCCACCCGTGGGCCTCGCGGGCGAGCGCACCGGACCTGCCCGACCAGCTTCGCGTCGACCTCGATCCGCAGCCCGGCACCGGGTTCGACGATGCGGTGCCGGCCGCGTTCGCCCTGCGGGAGCTGCTCGCAGAGGTCGGGCTCACCGGTTTCGTCAAGACCTCCGGCAATCGCGGCATCCACGTCTTCGCGCCGATCGAACCCGTGCACGAGTTCCTCGACGTCCGGCATGCGGTCATCGCACTCGGGCGCGAGCTCGAGCGTCGCATGCCCGACCGCGTCACGACGGCGTGGTGGAAGGAGGAGCGGGGCGAGCGCATCTTCGTGGACTTCAACCAGGCCAACCGCGACCGCACGATGGCCGGCGCCTACAGCCCGCGGGCGCTGCCCACGGCCGCCGTCTCGTGCCCGCTCGAGTGGGAGGAACTGGAGGGGGCGGACCCGGCGATGTTCACGGTCCGCTCGGTGCCGGAGCGCCTCGCCGAGCGCGGCGACCCGTGGGCCCGCATGCACGCCGCGCCGGGTCGGATCGACGCCCTGCTCGACTGGTGGCGGCGCGACCTCGACGACGGGCTCGCCGAACTGCCGTTCCCGCCCGACTTCCCGAAGATGCCCGGCGAGCCGACGCGCGTGCAGCCGAGTCGGGCGCGCCGGCCCGACGCCGACTGAGTCTCAGACCTCGGTGAGCGCGCGGCGCGCGGGCGGCGGCTGGCCGTGCACCTGGCGATGCAGGCGTTCCATCCTGGCGTCGAGCTCGGCCGCGGTGCGCGCGGCGTCGGTGAGCTGGTCGAGGAGTTCGTCGGGAACCATGCGGTCGAACTTGTAGTAGATCTTGTGCTCGAGGCTGGCCCAGAAGTCCATCGCGATCGTGCGGATCTGCACCTCGACGGCGACGGGATGCGCGCCGGTCGAGAGGAACACCGGGACCTCGACGATGAGGTGGAGGCTCTGGTACCCGTTCGCCTTGGGCTCCGCGATGTAGTCCTTCACCTTGACGACGCGCACGTCCTCCTGTGCGGTGAGGAGTTCCGCGATCCGGTACGCGTCCGACACGAAGCTGCACGTGACGCGGACGCCGGCGATGTCGGTGATCGTCGACCGGATCGCCTCGAACGACGGTGCGATGCCCTTCCGGCGCATCTTGTCGATGACGCTGTCGAGGCTCTTCAGGCGGCTCGAGATGTGCTCGATCGGGTTGTACGAGTGCGCCTGGCTGAACTCCTCCCGCAGGATCGAGAGCTTGGTGATCACCTCGTCCATGCCGAACTTGTAGCGCTGCATGAACCGCTCGGTCTCGTCGCGGAGGGCGCGCATCTCATCGAGCGTCTGCCCGTCGATCGTGTCGAGGGTGCGCTGCGCCCGGTCGGTCAGCATCGGCTGCGGAGCGGGGCGGGCTGGCGGAGTTCCGTCGAGCGGCGTCACGCCCGCAACGCTACGGCGCGAACCTCGGTGTTCCCTCTGCGGGCGCGATGCGTCGCCGATGAGCGCTGGGGAGCGGGCGAGATTCAACGGTGGGCGTCGAGGTAGCGCCAGCGGTCCTCGCGGACGAATCGGCTCGTCTCCCGCTGCACCCCGCGTTGGCCGTCGTGCACGTACCGCGCGGCGAACTCGACGATGCCGTCGCGATCGAGCGGGCCGCCGCGTTCGGTGCGCACGATCTCGAGCGAGCGCCAGCGGAGTTCCGGGTCGAGTTCGAGGTGCTCGGGTCGGGTCGACGGATGCCACGTGGCGAGCAGGTACGCGCGGTCCCCGACCACGAACGCCGTGTAGCGGGAGCGGATCAACTGCACCGCCGTCGGTGCGGCGCCGCCGGCGAGCAGGGGCCCGCAGCATTCGCCGTACGCGTTCCCGCTTCCGCAGGGACAGCGGGCGTCGTCGGTCGGAGTCATGAACGTCCGGTCGGGATCCATGGGTCCAGTCTCACGCAGGCACGGTCATGGTCTGCCCAGCAGAAGTCGAGGTTTCGTTCAGAAAGACCGTGCAGAGTAGGGGACTCGTGCGCCCGGGCCCTCGGCTCGCGCCCGTCCATGCCCCAGCTCGGAGGGCCACCGACCCCCAGGATCCGAGCCCCCAACGCCTATGCAGTCTTCCAATCCGATCACGCCTGCCCCCACCGAGACCACCGGTACGACCGGCACCGCCGGGACCACCGGGATCACCGAGACCACGCCGTTCCGCACCGAGGCCGCGACCCGTCGTGCGACGCGACGGAACCGTCTCGTCCGACGTCGTCGCCTCATCCTCGCCGGTGCGCTCGTCGCCGTCGGCGCGATCGCCGGCACCGGGCTCACCGTCAACTCGTCGCTCGCGGCGCAGCGCGTCGCGGAGACCGACGCCCTCACCCAGTCCACCGGGCTCGCCGCCGAGCAGCTCGGCGCGTACGCCGGCGTCGCCGAGGCCAAGGTCCACGCCGAGGCCGAGGACACGCTCACGCTCGCCGCGGACACGCTCTCGGCCGTCGAGGGCAAGATCGACGCCGAGCCGCTCGCGTCGTCGGTCGCCACCCTCGGCGACTACGAGGTGCTGCCGATCGACGAGGTCCGCGATCTCACGCGATCGACCCGCGCCGAGATCCAGAAGGCCGAGGAGGCGGCGAAGGCCCACGACCAGGAGGTCGCCGCGCGCGAGGCCGCAGAAGCGCTGGCGCGCGCCAACACCCCGGAGGGCGCCAAGCAGACCGCCCGGGCCATGGCCGCATCCCAGTACGGCTGGGGCGAGGGCGAGTTCCAGTGCCTCGTGCAGCTGTGGACCAAGGAGTCCGGCTGGAACTACCAGGCCGAGAACGCCTCCAGCGGCGCGTTCGGCATCGTGCAGGCCCTTCCGGCCGAGAAGCTCGCGACCGCCGGTGCCGACTGGCGCACGAACGCCGCCACGCAGATCAAGTGGGGCCTCGACTACATCGCCCGCGGCTACGGCACGCCGTGCTCCGCCTGGGGGCACTCGCAGTCCGTCAACTGGTACTGAGCGCCGAGCACTTCGAGTGAGCCGTCGACCCGCGGGGTCGGCGGCTCACGTCGTCCTCGGATCCAGCAGCGCGCGTCGATCGGGGTGCCGGTCGAACCACTGCTCCACGTACCAGCAGCTCGGGACGATCCGCAGCTTCGACCGCGCCTCGACGTCGTCGACCGCGAACCGCACGAGTTCCGCCGCGAGGCCGCATCCACGGTACGGCGGGTTGGTGAACGTCCGCACGAACGCCACCGTGTCGCCGAGCTCACGGTAGTCGAGCACGCTCGCGACCTGCCCGTCGATGCGGATCAGGTACCGCCGGAGTTCGGGTTCGTGCACCACAGCCTTCACCCGCCCAAGGCTACGCCCGGCGGGGCGCATCATCGCTCAGCGACCGCGGAGGCGATCGAGGTCGCGTCGTTCGCGCTTGGTCGGTCGCCCGGTGCCGCGGTCGCGCAGCGGAGCGGATGCCACGGACTCGCGCGGTGGGGGCGCGGGCGTCCGGTCGTCGGCCGCCGCCGCCGCGAGCTCGGCCGACACGCGCTTCACGATCGGGCGTCGCACGATCAGGATCCGGTCGAAACCGTGCAGCCGGACGCGTACCTCGTCTCCGGGTCGGACGGGCTGCGCGGCCTTGGCGCGCTCGCCGTTCACCCGCACGTGGCCGGCCCGGCAGGCCGCGGTCGCCGCCGAGCGCGTCTTGCACACCCGGACCGCCCAGAGCCACGCATCCACGCGGGCCGAGTCGAGTTCCGCCACTCCGCCAGCCTACGGCCGCGGTGGAGGTCGCACGCGCCCCGTCAGCCCAGGAGCGCCCACCAGATCATCAGCATCGTCACGAGGAAGCCGACGACGTAGTTGATCAGGATGAAGTGGCGCCAGCCGCGGTTCGAGGCGCCGGAGTCGGCATCCGTCACCGAGCGGTACGGCCACGCGGCCCAGAGGTAGGGGAGCACGAGCAACGAGGCCAGCGGCCCCGGCCATTCGGTCGCGAGCATCAGGAGTCCCGCGACCGCCCACAGCCCGAGCGCGATCCGTACCGTCGTCGCGGCGCCGAACGCCGTGGCGATCGAGGAGATCCCCGCCTCGCGATCGGGAACGACGTCCTGGACGGCGCCGAACGCGTGGCTCGCCATGCCCCACGAGAAGAAGGCGATGAGCAGTGCGACGAGCGACCACGTGAAGTCGGCGCCGGCGACCGCGAGGCCGTAGACCGCCGGACTGACGAAGTGCGTGCTCGACGTGACCGAATCGAGCACCGGGCGCTCCTTGAAGCGCAGGCCGGGCACCGAGTAGGCGAAGACCGCGAACAGGCTGATCGCCAGCACGAGCCACGACCAGGGTTCGTCGGCCCCGCCGAGCCAGAGCATGACCGCCACGAGCGGTGCGGCGGTCACGATGCCGGACCAGACGACGGTGCGGTGCAGGCTCGGATCGAGCAGGGCCCCCTCGGCGCCGCCCTTCCTCGGGTTCCGCAGGTCGGATTCGTAGTCGAACACGTCGTTCACGCCGTACATCAGCAGGTTGTAGGGCACGAGGAAGAACAGCGTGCCCACGACGAGCAGGGCGTCGACCCGGCCGGTCGTGAGCGCGTACGCGGCGGCGAACGGGAACGCCGTGTTGATCCAGCTGACCGGCCGAGACGACAGCAGCACCTGGCCGGCCCGGTGCGCGATCCCCCCGCGGGTCTCCGCCGCGCTCATCGGTCGACCCCCTCGGTGCGGCCCGCACGCGCTCGAGTGCCGATGCCCCAGACGGCGGGAAGCAGCAGCACGCCGGCGAGCGGATACAGGAAGTCCTCGATCGGCGCGAGCCCGATCGTCCAGCCCGACCGGTGCGCGTCGTCGTACGCGACGATCCCGGTGCCGACGATGATCGAGTCGAAGACGGCCGTGAGGACCAGGAGGACCGCGGCGGCGATCGAGGTCGCGATCACCCGCCGCCGGAGCGCCGCACGTTCCCGAGGTCGCGCCGCCCACGCGGCGAACACGGCGACGGCGAGGAACGGGAGGCTGATCAGCAGGTACGTCACCGACGCTCCTCCCGCTCCGTTGCGGCGCCACGACGGTCGAGCACGGCGAGGGCGCGCTCGCCGCCGAGCACGAGGACGAGCGTGAGGTAGCACAGGAAGAGGAGGAAGACCGGCTCCTCGAGCGGAAGCTCCGGTGCGAGCTCGATCCCGGTCACGATCTCCGACGTGCCGCGGAAGAAGACCCCGGTGACGATGCCCGCCGCGTCCCACACGAGGAAGAACGCGACGCCCACGACGACGGCGACCGCCGCGGCCAGCGGTGCCCGCCAGAACACGAGGCGCCAGCGGGCGTCGATGAGCGCCATGCATCCGATGACGACGAGCAGGCCGGAGAGGTAGGCGAACGCCGTCATGCGACGGTCGTGGTCGGGTCGGCCGGCTCGTGAGCGCCCGTGCCGACGGGCTCCGCGAGTGGGCCGGGCGACCGGTCGCCGCGCACGCGCTTCAGGACGTTCTCGGCGCTGATCAGGCACATCGGCAGGCCGATGCCCGGAACGGTCGACCCGCCCGCGTAATACAGGCCGTCGACGCGCCGCGACCGATTCGTTCCGCGGAGCATCGCCGATTGCCGGAGCGTGTGCGCCGGGCCGAGCGCACCGCCCTGCCACGAGTTGAGGTCGGCGGCGAAGTCGGCAGGGCCCACCGTCCGGCGCACCACGATGCGCTCCTGCAGGTCGTCGAGGCCCGAGACCTCGGCGATCCGGCGGATGGCGCGGTCGGCGGTCTCCTCGACGAGGCGGTCGCCCGTGCCGTCCTCCCCGCCCCGTCCGATCGCCGGGTCGGCCGGCACCGGCACCAGGAGGAACAGGTTGGTGTCGCCGGCGGGTGCCACCGAGGCATCCGTCGCGCTCGGCATGCACGCGTAGAAGGATGCGGGATCGGGCACGTGCGGGTCACCGCCGAAGATGGCACCGAAGTTCTCATGCCAGTCCTCGGTGAAGAAGAGGGTGTGGTGCGCGAGGCCCGGCACCGTCCCGCGGATGCCGAGCATGGCCAGCACCGCGCCCGGGCCGGGGTTGCGGCGGCGCCACCAGGCCTCCGGATACGTCTGAGCGTGCCGCGGGAGCAGTTCGGTCTCGGTGTGGTGCAGGTCGGCGGCGGACACGACCCGATGCGCCGGGGCGACGACGCTCCGGCCCGATGCCGACCTGAAACGAGCTCCGGCGACGGCCGGCCGGGCACCGCTCGAGGACAACTCGATCGCCTCGACGCGCGCACCGGTGACGACGTCGACGCCTGCCGCGACCGCGAGCGCGGCGACGCGGTCGATGAGCTCGGCGAACCCTCCGCGCGGGTAGAACACGCCCTGCTCCAGGTCCATGTGGCTCATCAGGTGGTACATGGCGGGCGTCGCATCCGGCGAGGAACCGAGGAACACGGCCGGATAGCCGAGCACCTGCCGCAGACGACGATCGTTGACGGCGCGGGCGGCGAACCGCTCGAGCGGCGTCGTGAGGAGCGTCGCGAAGCGCCCCGCCTGCCGGAGGACCTCGCCGGAGAGCAGCGAACGGGGATCGTCGAAGTTCGTGTAGAGGAACCGCCGGCGGGCGACGTCGTACGCGGACGCCGCGGAGTCGAGGTAGCGCTCGAGGGCGGCGCCGGCTCCCGGCTCGATCGACTCGAACAGCGCGACGTTCCCTGCTCGTGTCGGCTGCACGTCGAGCGGCCGGTCGTGGCCGTCGGCCCACACGCGGTAGCCGGGATCGAGCTGCACGAGATCGAGCTCGTCCGCGGCGCTGCTGCCGAACAGGCGGAAGAAGTGGTCGAAGACCTCCGGCATCAGGAACCACGACGGTCCGGTGTCGAACCGGAACCCGTGGCTCGACCAGCTCCCCGCCCGGCCCCCGAGTTCGTCGCGTGCCTCCAGGAGGGTGACGCGGTGGCCGTCGCGCGCGAGGAGCGCCGAGGCCGCGAGCCCTGCGATCCCGCCGCCGATCACCACGATCCGTTCGGACGACCCGATCATCGTCGATTCCCTCCAGTGATGAGTGCTGATCGGACGGCGATCGCCAGCTTCTCGCCGTCCGGGACGCGGATCCGCGTCGCGATGATCTCGGAGGCCGGCGTGGCGCGGCATCGTGCCGACAGGCTCGCGAACAGGCCGTGCGCCGCGGCGACCGCGGTCCGCGCTCGGCGCGGGAGCTCGTGGAGCACGTCGCCCGCGATCGCGAGGTCGTGGTCGATGTCGTCGAGGATCGCGGTCTTGTCGGCCTCGGTGAACGCGTCGGGGTCGACGCCGGGGAAGTAGTTGCGCCCGAGCGTCCGCCAATCCATCGCCAGGTCGCGGAGGAAGTTGATCTTCTGGAACGCCGCGCCGAGGTGGACCGCGCCGCGCTCGAGGCGCGTACGCCGTTCGGGATCGACGGCGCTGTCGGCTCCAGGGACGTCGGCAGCGAGGAAGGTCTGCAGGCACATCAGGCCGACGACCTCGGCAGACCCGTGGATGTACGGACCGATCTCCTCCGGCGCGAACGGTGCCGGATCGAGGTCGCGCCGCATCGAGGCGAAGAAGGGCCTCGTGAGCTCCGTGCCGAACCCGGTCCCGCGGGCGACGCCCGCGAACGCGTGCACGACGAGGTTCGCGGAATACCCGCACGCCATCGCCCGCTCCGTCTCGGCCTCGAGCCCGTCGAGGACCTCGAGTTGCTCGTCGAGCGTCAGCCCGGCCTCGGCCGCGGCGCCGTCGACGACTTCGTCCGCGATGCGGACGAGTGCGTACACCGACCTGATCCGGCGACGGGACTCCGCGTCGAGGAGCCGGGCCGCCGCGCCGAACGAGGTCGAGTACCGGGCGATCACCGTGGCCGAACTCGCCTCGGCGGCCTCCGAGTACCGCTCCAGGAGGGTGGGGTCGTGCCGTCGATTCATCGCACCCGCTCCGTCGCGCGCTGCGCGAACTCGCCGAGCTCCGCGCGGAGGGCCTGCGGCAGTTCGGCGGCGTCGAGCTCGTATCGGGCGAGCGTGACGTGCTCGTGGGCGAGGGCCAGCGCTGCATCCAGCGCGCCGCAGGCCCGGAGCTCCTCGCGGAGTCCGGCGGCCGACTCGTCGTCGAGCGACGGGTCGCCCAGCCGCTGCCGGATGCTCGGCCACGAGGACGTCGTCGCGGCATGCGCGATGAGCGCGGTGCGCTTGCCCTCGCGGAGGTCGGCCGATGCCGACTTGCCCGTCACCGAGGGATCACCGAACACCCCGAGGACGTCGTCGACGATCTGGAAGGCGACTCCGGCGAGGCGGCCGAACCGGCAGAGTGCCGCCACCGCGGGCTCCGGCGCGCTCGCGAGCACGGCGCCGGCCGCGAGCGGCGCCTCGAACGAGTAGACCGCGGTCTTCTGCTCGAGCGTCGCGAGCACGCCCTCGAGCGCCGGCGTCGATCCGTCGAGCGTCGAGACCACGTCGGCGAGCTCGCCGGCCGCCGAGACGAACACCGCATGGTCGAGGATGTCCAGGAGCGACTCGCGGCAGGCCCGATCGACCGGGAGCATCGCGAGCTCGCGGTGCGCACGGCTGAGGGCCAGGTCGCCCGCGAGCACGGAGGCGGTCGACGCCCAGACCTCGCCCGCGCGTTCGTCGCCGCCGTGCGCCTGCGCGCGGGCCGCGAACCGCCCCGCCACGTTCGGCATACCGCGCCGGACCGTGTCGCGATCGATCAGGTCGTCGTGGATCAGGAACGCCGTGTGCAGCAGCTCGAAGGCGAGGGCCACGCGAGTGGCGAGCGCTCGTTCCGACCCGCCGAATCCGTGGTACGCCGACCACACCAGCCGCGGGCGGACGCGCTTGCCGCCGGAGCTCTGCTGCTCGATCGACTCCCACAGCGCCGTGTAGTGGCTGCCGTACGCGCCCGCCCGGTCCCGCGCGTCGGCGAAGAACCGGCGGAGCTCCTCGTCGATCGCGGAGTCGAGCAGTTCAGGCACGGAAGAGCTCCAGTTCCTTCGCCTGGAGCACGAGCCACGGGCTGAACGCCCACGGCGCTGCATCGGCGGCGGTGGCGAGGGCCCGCGGGTCGACCCAGCGGTACTCCGCGACCTCGCGCGGATTCGGGTCGGGCTCGCCGGCCGCGGTCGCGACGTAGACCGGGCACACCTCGTTCTCGACGATGCCGTTGGCGTCCGTCGCCCGGTACCGGAAGAGGGGCAGCGCCAGCTCGACGGTGTCGAGTTCGAGCCCGAGCTCGAAGTCGGCGCGACGACGCACGGCGTGCAGCAGCGGCTCGGCCGGCTTGGGGTGGCCGCAGAACGAATTCGTCCACACACCCGCCCAGGTCTGCTTCGTGACGGCGCGGCGCGTGATGAGCACCTCGCCGATCGGGTTGACGATGTGGCACGAGAAGGCGAGGTGCAGCGCCGTGTCGGGTCCGTGGGCCGCGCTCTTCGGGGCTCGGCCGATGGGCGTGCCCGACTCGTCGAGCAGGACCACCTCGTCCTCTACGGTCTCGGTCGTACGGTGCATGGCGGCCTCCTCGTCCGTTGGGCGATGCGACGAACCGGGGTTCGTGTCCCCGAAGCTAGCAGCGGGCCCCACCGCGGCGGAACAACCGAAAGTTGGACCGGGACCGCGCGGCGGCCGACGGATGTCGCGCAGGGCGGATCGTGCGTCATGCTTGACGGGTGACTGGCGAGAGCGGGGACGGCTGGGCCGAAGGCCCCGGCGGCGCCCGGTACTGGGGTCGGTACGGTGCGGCCGGCCTGCTGCTCGTCGAACCGAGCGGGTCGATCCTGCTGCAGCACCGGGCGGCGTGGAGCCACTTCGGCGGCACGTGGGGGATTCCCGGTGGAGCGCGCCATCGCGGCGAATCCGCTCTCGACGCCGCCGTTCGCGAGGCGACCGAGGAGACCGGGATGCCCGAGGGCATCGCGACCGCACGGTTCGAGAGCGTGCTCGACCTCGGGTTCTGGTCGTACACGACGGTCGTGGCCGACGCCGCGGAGCGGTTCGAGCCCCACCTGGCCGACCCCGAGAGCATCGCGCTTCGTTGGACGGCGCTCGGGGCGGTCGAGGGGCTCCCGCTGCATCCTCGATTCGCGGAGGCATGGCCCGCGTTGCGTGCCCGGCTGCAGGACGCCTCCGCTCGATAGGATCGAGACGTGGCCGAGAAGAGCACGGGGGTGTCGGATCGGATCTGGACGCTGCCCAACCTGCTGAGCATGCTCCGGCTCCTGCTCGTTCCGGTCTTCCTCGTCCTCGTGATCCTCGGCGAGTACATCCCGGCACTCGTGGTGCTCGTCGTGGCGAGCCTCAGCGACCTGCTCGACGGGTTCCTCGCCCGCCGGCTCGACCAGGTCACCCGGCTCGGACAGCTCCTCGACCCCGCCGCCGACCGCCTCTACATCTTCGCCGCGCTCATCGGCCTGGCCGCGAACGACCTGGTCCCGTGGTGGATCGTCGTCGTCATCGTCGCCCGCGACGTCTTCCTGCTGGTCCTCGGAGTCGTGCTCGCCAACCACGGGTACGGGCCGCTGCCCGTCCACCAGCTCGGCAAGGCGGCGACCTTCGCGCTCTTCACCGGCATCCCCGTCATCATGCTCGGGCTGGCCTTCCCGGTCCTCCTGCCGATCAGCGAACCCTTGGGATGGGCCATCACGATCTGGGGCGCGTTCCTCTACTGGTGGGCCGGCGTCATCTACGCGATCGAGACCGCGCGTGTCGTCCGCGAGACGCGTGCCTCCGGGCCACCGGCATCCGATACGCTTGAGCCGGGAGGTTAGCGGTGGCGGATTCCGACATGACCCAGACCGGCGCGAACGGCGAGGAGCGCGAGCCGGCGGCTGAGACGTCGGCGCATCGCGTCGACCAGCCGAACGACACGACGATGGGGTTCAGCCGCGAGGCTGCGGCGCAATTGAGCGCACTCGACGCCGACGTGAGCGCGGCCGAGCAGGAGGCGATCGCGGCATTGCCGTCGGCGTCCGCGTTGCTCATCGTGCGCCGCGGTCCGAACGTCGGCGCCCGGTTTCTCCTCGACACCGAGGTGACCTCGGTCGGCCGGCACCCCGACGCCGACATCTTCCTCGACGACGTCACGGTCTCACGGAAGCACGCCGAGTTCGTGCGCCACGGCACCGCGTTCGAAGTCCGCGACCTCAACTCGCTGAACGGCACCTACTTCGACGGCATCCGGATCGAGACGGCGCTGCTCAGCGACGGCGCCGAGGTCCAGATCGGCAAGTACCGCCTCACGTTCTACGCATCACGACACGACCTCGCCCCGACGGGCACCGGGTGAGCGAGGGCGCCGCGGCGCGGCGTCCGGCTCACGCCCCGCCGCTGCTCGGCATCGGCCAGGTCCTGGCGAAGCTCCAACCGGAGTTCCCGGAACTGACGCCGTCGAAGCTGCGCTTCCTCGAGGAACAGGGCCTGGTGGCGCCTGCGCGCACTGCGGCGGGATACCGCAAGTTCTCGCCCTCCGACATCGAGCGGATCACGGTCGTGCTCTCGATGCAGCGCGACCACTACCTGCCGTTGAAGGTCATCAGGGCCCACCTGGACGAGATCGACGCGGGCCGCACCCCCGCGTTGCCGGGTGTCGTCGATGCGGCGGCGTTCCGTGCGACGGCGACCCGGTACTCCCGTGAGGAGCTGCTTCGTGCCGCCGGTGCGGGCGCGGCGTTGCTCGATGAGGCCATCGGCGCCTCGCTCATCCGTCCCGCAGAGGTCTACGGCACGGAGACGCGGGACCTGCTGGCCGCGTTGGCGGCGTTGCGCGCCAGCGGGATCGAGCCGCGTCACCTTCGCGGGCTGAGGGCGTCGGTGGAGCGCCAGGTCGAGCTCGTCGAGCGCGCGATCGCCCCCGAGCGGCGTTCGGACCCGGCCGGTCGGGCCCGGAGTGCCGAGCGCGCCAGGGAACTGGGCGATCGGCTCGCCGTCGTGCACGCCGCAGTGCTTCGCGACACGCTCGACCGCCACGCGCACTGACCGGACGACACGCCGTGACGTTCGGCCCGATGTCCTCGACTCCGGTGGTCGGCGTGGGTAGCGTTGAGTCCGCGCCGCCGCGGCGACGACGAGAGTAGAGGGGCGATCGGATGAGCGAGCTCGATCGGAGCGAACGAACACGCTACGACCTCGGACTGCTCTTCACCGACGGCCTTCCGGAGCACGACGACGCTGCCGGGTATCGCGGGGCGGTCGCCGCCCGGGCCGCGGGCATCAGCTACCGTCAGCTCGACTACTGGGCTCGCACGCAGTTGGTCGAACCCACCGTGCGCGGCGCAGCGGGCTCAGGTTCCCAGCGGTTGTACGGCTTCCGCGACATCCTCGTGCTCAAGCTGGTGAAGCGACTGCTCGACACGGGGATCTCGCTGCAGCAGATCCGGGTCGCCGTGACCCAGCTGCGCGAGGCGGGAATCGACGACCTCGCCCAGACGACCCTCATGAGCGACGGCGCGAGCGTCTACCTGTGCACCTCTGACGATGAGGTCATCGACCTCGTGAACCGTGGGCAGGGCGTGTTCGGCATCGCGGTCGGCAAGGTGCTGCGGGAGGTCGAATCGACGCTCGTGGAACTCGATACGCAGTCGTCCGACCACGTCGACGAACTCGCCGCGCGCCGGGCGCGCGCATCACGCCGGATCTCCTGAGAAGCGACCCGTTCAACGCGCGACGCACCCGCTCCCGAGTCCTCGACGGAGTCCCTCGAGCTGCGCATGACGCCATGTGACGTCGCCTGCGAGGCTCAGCGCTTCGGCGCGTCGAGCTCCATCTGCGCGGCGCCGGCGGGACCGTAGTCGCCGATCCGAGCCGCGCGCAGCACGCGCTCGAGCAGCTGGTCGAAGTGGCTCGACATCTCCTCCGCGCTCTCGCCCGGCCACATGTGCAGCGGCTTGGCCGCGCCCTGCGCCTGCTGCAGCGAGGTGCGCTCGGGCAGCTGCGGGCTGAGGACGAGCGGGCCGAACATGTCGCGCAGCTCCTTGATGCGGAACTGGTGCTCGAGCGACTGCACTCGCGCCCGGTTCACGATGATGCCGAGCGGCTGCAGCCGCGGTGAGAGCCCGCGCCGGATCTCCTCGATGGCGCGGAGCGCGCGATCGGCCGCCGCGACGGAGAACAGGCCCGGCTCGGTCACCACCGCGACGCGGTCGCTCGCAGCCCAGGCGGTGCGGGTCAGCGCGTTCAGCGACGGCGCGCAGTCGATGAGGACCAGCTCGTAGTCGGACTCGACGTTGGCGAGCGCCTCCTCGAGCTTCCAGATGTCGCGGATCGACGGGTGCGGTCCGTCGTAGTTGATCGCAGACGGACTCCCGATCATCACGTCGATGGTCGACTGCGGGTTGGACCTCGTCCACCCGCTCGGAGCGATCGCCGAGCGGACGATCTTCTCCTTCGGCGATGCCAGGACGTCGGCGACGTTGAGATGACCGGACACCTGGATGTCCATCCCCGTCGAGACGTCGGACTGCGGGTCCAGGTCGACCACCAGTGTTCGCACGCCTCGCGCGAAGGCAGCCGACGCCAGCCCGAGGGTGACGGTGGTCTTGCCGACCCCGCCCTTCAGTGAACTGACCGAGAGAACGTGCACGAGCGAATACGTTACCGTTACTCGCAGAGCGATACCTAAATGTTCGCTGAGCGGAAGACCCCCATCGGAAAGGCCTGCATGTTCTCGAAGATCCTGGTCGCCAATCGCGGTGAGATCGCCATCCGCGCGTTCCGAGCCGCCGTCGAGCTCGGTGCGAAGACCGTCGCCGTCTTTCCCTATGAAGACCGCAACTCGCTCCACCGGCTGAAGGCCGACGAGGCGTACCAGATCGGCGAGCAGGGGCATCCGGTTCGCGCCTACCTCGACGTGTCGGAGATCATCCGCGTCGCGAAGGAATCCGGGGCCGACGCGATCTACCCGGGCTACGGCTTCCTGTCGGAGAACCCCGAGCTGGCGCAGGCCGCGGCCGACGCCGGCATCACCTTCATCGGGCCGCCCACGCGCGTGCTCGAGATGGCGGGCAACAAGGTGACCGCGAAGCAGCAGGCGATCGCCGCGGGCGTCCCGGTGCTGAAGTCGACCGAACCGTCGACGGACGTCGAGGCGCTCCTGGCCCAGGCCGACGACATCGGCTTCCCCATCTTCGCGAAGGCCGTCGCCGGCGGCGGCGGCCGCGGCATGCGCCGGGTGGACCGCAAGGAGGACCTGCGCCGTTCCCTCGAGGAGGCGATGCGCGAGGCCGACAGCGCCTTCGGCGACCCGACCATGTTCCTCGAGCAGGCCGTCCTCCGTCCCCGTCACATCGAGGTGCAGGTGCTGGCGGATGCCACCGGCGAGACCGTGCACCTCTTCGAGCGCGACTGCTCGGTCCAGCGGCGCCACCAGAAGGTCGTCGAGATCGCACCGGCGCCGAACCTGTCCGACGACATCCGCCAGGCGCTCTACCGCGATGCGGTCGCGTTCGCCAAGTCGATCGGGTACGTCAACGCCGGGACGGTCGAGTTCCTGCTCGACACCGCGGGAGATCGAGCGGGGCAGCACGTCTTCATCGAGATGAACCCGCGTATCCAGGTGGAGCACACCGTGACCGAGGAGGTCACCGATGTCGACCTCGTCGTCGCGCAGATGCGCATCGCGGCGGGGGAGCGGCTCGAGGACCTCGGCCTGACGCAGGATCGCATCCACCTGCGCGGCGCGGCCCTGCAGTGCCGCATCACGACGGAGGACCCGACCGCGAACTTCCGCCCTGACACGGGGAAGATCACGACCTACCGCTCGCCCGGCGGCGCGGGCATCCGACTCGACGGCGGCACTGTGAACCCGGGTGCGCAGATCAGCCCGCACTTCGACTCGATGCTCGCCAAGCTCATCTGCCGCGGGCGCGACTACCAGCAGGCGGTCACGCGCACGAAGCGCGCCCTCGCAGAGTTCCGGATCCGCGGCGTGTCCACCAACATCCCGTTCCTGCAGGCGGTCATGGACGACCCGCACTTCATGAGCGGCGACCTCAGCACCTCATTCATCGACGAGCGGCCTCAGCTCGTCCGCGGGCGCGTCTCGAAGGACCGTGGGACGAAGATCCTGAACTGGCTGGCCGATGTCACGGTGAACCAGCCGAACGGCGCCGCCCCGACGGCCGTCTCACCGGCCGAGAAGCTGCCCGAGATCGACCTGTCGGCGCCGGCACCCGCCGGCTCGCGTCAGCGACTGCTCGAGCTCGGACCGACGGGGTTCGCGGCGGCGCTCCGCGCCCAGACGCCGCTCGCCGTCACCGAGACGACCTTCCGCGACGCCCACCAGTCGCTCCTCGCCACGCGCGTCCGCACGAAGGACCTGGTCGCAGTCGCGCCGTACGTCGCTCGCATGACACCGCAGCTGCTGTCGGTCGAGGCCTGGGGCGGTGCGACGTACGACGTCGCCCTGCGCTTCCTCGGCGAGGACCCGTGGGAGCGGCTCGCCGCGCTGCGCGAGGCACTGCCGAACATCAACATCCAGATGCTCCTGCGAGGGCGCAACACCGTCGGTTACACGCCGTACCCGACCGAGGTCACGGACGCGTTCGTCCAGGAGGCGGCGGCGACGGGCGTCGACATCTTCCGCATCTTCGACGCGCTGAACGACATCGCCCAGATGCGCCCGGCGATCGAGGCCGTCCTCGCGGCCGGCACCCCGATCGCCGAGGTCGCGCTCTGCTACACCGGCGACCTGCTCGACCCGGCCGAGGACCTCTACACGCTCGACTACTACCTCCGCCTCGCCGACGAGATCGTCGACGCCGGGGCCCACGTGCTCGCGATCAAGGACATGGCCGGCCTGCTCCGCCCGGCCGCGGCCGAGAAGCTCGTCGCGGCGCTCCGCGAGCGGTTCGACCTGCCGGTGCACCTGCACACGCACGACACCGCGGGCGGTCAGCTCGCGACGCTGCTGGCGGCCAGTCGCGCCGGCGTGGATGCGGTCGACGTCGCAAGCGCGCCGATGGCGGGCACCACCAGCCAGCCCTCGGCGTCCGCACTCGTCGCCGCACTCGCACACACCGACCGCGACACCGGGATCGCGCTCGACGCGGTGTCCGACCTCGAGCCGTACTGGGAGGCCGTGCGGCGGATCTACCGTCCGTTCGAGTCGGGCCTGCCCGGACCCACCGGTCGCGTCTACCACCACGAGATCCCCGGCGGCCAGCTGTCGAACCTCCGCCAGCAGGCGATCGCCCTGGGACTCGCCGACGACTTCGAGCTCATCGAGGACATGTACGCCGCGGCCAACGAGATCCTCGGTCGGGTGCCGAAGGTGACGCCATCTTCGAAGGTCGTCGGCGATCTCGCGCTGCACCTCGCGGCGGTCAAGGCCGACCCGGCGGACTTCGCCGAGAACCCCGAGAAGTACGACGTGCCCGACTCGGTCATCGGCTTCATGGCCGGCGAGCTCGGCGACCTGCCGGGTGGATGGCCCGAGCCGTTCCGCACGAAGGTCCTCGCGGGCCGCGACGTCCGCATCGGCGTCACCGAGCTGACCCACGCGCAGCGTCGCGGGCTCTCCGAGCCCGGGGTAGAACGGCAGGCACTGCTCAACTCGCTGCTGTTCCCGGCACCGACGCGCCAGTTCGAGCAGATCCGGGAGCTGTTCGGCGACCTCTCCGTCATCGACACGGCGGACTACCTCTACGGACTCCGGCCCGGCTCGGAGCACGTCGTCGAGATCGACCGTGGCGTCCGACTCTACGCGGGCCTCGAGGCCATCGGCGAGGCCGACGACAAGGGCATGCGCACCGTCATGACGATCCTGAACGGCCAGCTCCGGCCGGTGTTCGTGCGTTACCGCAGCATCACCGTCGAGTCGCGGGCCGCTGAGAAGGCGGATGCCTCGCAGCCGGGTCACATCGCGGCGCCGTTCTCCGGCGTGGTGACCCTGCAGGTCGAGGCCGGTGCCGAGATCGAGGCGGGCCAGGCCGTGGCATCCATCGAGGCGATGAAGATGGAGGCCGCGATCACGTCGCCCGTCGCCGGGGTCGTCGAGCGGGTCGCCATCCCGAAGACCCAGCAGGTGGAGGCGGGTGATCTGCTCGTCGTCGTGCGCCCGGGTTAGACTCGGGACTGTTCCGCACTGATGAGGAGGGGAATCGGTGGCAGAGCACGATGACGATCCGACCCGCGGCACCCGCCGGCCAGTCTCCCGCACCACCGCCGACCGCGCACGGTCGAGCGGGGCGCATGCCGCAGACGAGGTCGACGTCCGCGTCGACCTCCCGCCGGCGCCGGCTCGGGTCATGCCCGACGACGAGGTCGCCGTGGCCATCGACGATGTCGCGGTCGACCCCGGCGACCTGACCGCGGTCACGACCGGTACCACCTCCGTCGACGTGGTGCCCGCCCTGGCTGGCGCCGCGTACCGTTCGGCCGGGCGGCACGACGCG
Organism: Agromyces excoecariae; assembly: GCF_051715505.1. Taxonomy (NCBI): domain Bacteria; kingdom Bacillati; phylum Actinomycetota; class Actinomycetes; order Micrococcales; family Microbacteriaceae; genus Agromyces; species Agromyces excoecariae. The sequence continues at coordinate 49,773 of NZ_JBPSLA010000014.1, forward strand.
TCGCCGTACGGAGCGCTCCTCGCCGCCGACGGTGCACGGCTTCGTCGTGAGCGGGTGACGACCGACACTAGCTCGCATGTGGCGATCGTCGCGGACGGCGAGTCGGCGGTCGTGCCCGCCGAGATGCCCGAGACCGCCGAGTCGCTGACGGCGGATCGCCTGATCGACGTCAACCGAACGACGCGACCCGCCCCCCACGGCGGCATGAACCGCCTCCTCTACGAAGCGACCTTCCACCTCGTCAACCTCGGGGACTCGGCGAAGGTCCGGGCGCACAAGGAGATGAGCGAGCGCATCCGCCGTCGATTCGAGGGTGGGGCGCGCTTCGTCCCGGTCCTGACGCGCAAGGGCGGTGTCGGCAAGACGACGGTGACGGCGTTGCTCGGCATGGCCCTCGCCGATGCGCGCGACGACCGGATCATCGCGATCGACGCGAACCCCGACCGGGGGACGCTCGCAGAGCGGGTCGATCGGCAGACGCGGGAGACGGTGCGCGACGTCGTGGCGAAGGCGTCCTCGATCGGCGGCTACACCGATTTCTCGCGGTTCGTCTCGCGCGATGGGACACGGCTCGACATCCTCGCCTCCGACACCGATCCGACGCTCTCCGAGGCGTTCGACGACAACGACTACAACGTCGTCGCCGGACTCGCGGCACGCTATTACTCGCTCGTGCTCACCGACTGCGGCACGGGGATCGTCCACTCGGTGATGCGCGCGACGCTGCAGCGCGCGGACTCCATCGTGATCGTCTCGGGCGGCAGCGTCGACGAGGCGCGCCTGGCCAGCGAGACGCTCACCTGGCTCGAGGCGAACGGGTACGGCGAGCTCGTCCGCAACGCCGTCGTCGCGATCAACCTGGCCACGCAGGGCACGCATCTCGTCAAGGTCGACGAGATCGAGGCCCATTTCCAGTCTCGAGTGCGCGAGATCGTGCGGATCCCGTACGACCCGCAGCTCGCAGCGGGGTCGGTGGTGAACTGGAGCGACCTTCGTCCGGTGACCCAGCACTCGGCCCGCGAACTCGCCGCCCTCGTGGTGGAAGGCCTGCCCGTCGAACGCGGGCACTGAACACGGAGCACCATTGCCGGAACGTCCGATTCGCCTGTTCGGCGACCCTGTCCTGAAGACCGTCTCGAGCCCCGTCGACCTCGTCGACGACCGCGTGCGATCCCTCGTCGAAGACCTCGTCGACAGCGTCCGGCTGCCCGGGCGCGCCGGCGTCGCGGCACCCCAGATCGGCGTGAACCTGCGGGTGTTCAGCTACAACGTCGACGGGGAGGTCGGGTACATCATCAACCCGGTCCTCGTCGAGGTCGAGGGCGACCCCGAGCTCGTGGACGAGGGCTGCCTCTCGGTCCCCGGACTCTGGCACAAGACGCCGCGGCATCCGTTCGCCCGCGTTCGCGGCATCGACCTGGACGGCAACGAGATCGAACTCGCCGGGGAGGGCCTCATGGCGCAGGCGCTCCAGCACGAGACCGACCACCTCGACGGAGTGCTCTACCTCGACCGACTCCAGAAGGACGAACGCCGGGCGGCGATGCGCGCCGTGCGCGAATCCGACTGGTTCTGACCCGCGCGCGCCGGCCGCACGTCACCTTCGATGCACTGGTGACCGACGACGGATGCCCCGCGGCGCGGGCCGCGGGGCATCCGGTCGACGCTTGGTTCAGCTGATGATCGAGTGTCCCTCGGTCGCGGGAGCGCCCGAGTAGAGCCCCTCGATCTCCGCCGAGAAGTCGTCGAGGATGACGTTCCGCTTGATGCTCATCTTCGGCGTCAGGTGACCGCTGTCCTCGGTGAACTCGATCGGCAGGATCGCGAACTTGCGGATCGACTCGGCACGCGAGACGTTCTCGTTCGCGGCGTCGATCGCGCGCTGCACCTCGGCGAGCACCGCCGGGTTGGTCGCAGCCTCGTCGACGCTCATCCCGGCGTCCTCGCCATGGTTGTTCAGCCAGACGGGGAGCATCTCGGGGTCGAGCGTGACGAGCGCGGAGATGAACGGCTTCTGGTCGCCGACGACGACGACCTGCCCCACCAGCGGGTTCGCGCGGATCGGGTCCTCGAGCGCCGCGGGGGCGACGTTCTTGCCACCGGCCGTGACGATGATCTCCTTCTTCCGGCCCGTGATCGTGAGGAAGCCGTCGGCGTCGAACTCGCCGATGTCACCGGTCTTGAACCACTCGCCGTCGAAGGTCGCCGCCGTCGCCTCGGGGTTCTTCCAGTACTCCTTGAAGACGTTGACGCCCTTGACCTGGATCTCGCCGTCGTCTGCGAGCCGCACTGCGACACCGGGGAGTGCCGGGCCGACGGTGCCGATCTTGGACCTGTGGGCGAGGTTCACGGTCGCGGGCGCGGTGGTCTCGGTGAGGCCGTAGCCCTCGAGGATCGTGATGCCGAGCGCGTGGTTGAAGTGGCCGAGCCGGGGGCCGAGCGGCGCGGACCCGGAGACCGCGTACTTGACGTTGCCGCCCATCGCCGCCCGCAGCTTGGAGTAGACGAGGCGATCGAACAGCGCGAACCTGAGCTTGAGGCCGAGCGGGATCTTGCCGCCCGCCTCCTTCGCCGTGGAGTACGCGACCGCGGTCTCGGCGGCGGCGTGGAAGATCTTTCCCTTGCCGCCGGCCTCTGCCTTCTGCTCGGACACGTTGTAGACCTTCTCGAACACCCGCGGGACGGCGAGGAGGAAGGTCGGCTTGAAGCTGGCGAGCGAGGGCAGGAGCTGCTTGGTGTCGGGCTGGTGGCCGACGCGGACGCCTGCATGCACGCAGAGCACCGAGATGAACCGGGCGAAGATGTGCGCCGTGGTGATGAAGAGCAGGGTCGAGGCGCCGTTGGGGTCGAGCACGACCTCATCGAGGGCCACCGCCGAGTTGCGGCAGAGCTCGACGAAGTTCGCGTGCGTGAGGACGCAGCCCTTGGGCTTGCCGGTCGAACCCGACGTGTAGATGAGCGTGGCGATGTCGGAGCCGACCGCGAGGTTACGGCGTCGCTCGATCTCGTCGTCGGGGACCTCGGTGCCGGAGGCGGCGAGCTTGTCGAGGTCGCCGAGGTCGATCTGCCAGACGTTGCGGATGCCCGGGAGGTCGGGGTGCACCTCGTCGAACCGGGCGAAGTGGTCGGCCGTCTCGAGGATGACGGCGATCGCACCGGAGTCGCTGAGGTTCCAGCGGACCTGGGCGGGAGAGCTCGTCTCGTACACGGGGACGAGGATGGCGCCCGCGAACCATGCGGCGAAGTCGATGAGGGTCCACTCGTACCGGGTCTTGCTCATGAGCCCGATCTTGTCGCCGGGCTGGATGCCCGCTGCGACGAGGCCCTTCGCGAGTCGGACGACCTGTTCGTGGAACTCGCGGGTCGTGACCGGGCTCCACCCGCCGCCGGCGGTCGGCAGGGAGAAGAGCACCGAATCGGGCGTCGCCTTGACCCGTTCGACCAGCAGGTCTGTGGTGTTCGCGTCGGGGTCGGCGGGGACCAGGGGCGCGGTGGTGAACTCGATCACGGTAGCTCCTTCGGCACCGGGAGGGTCGCACGGGTACGGGGTCGCACGACCACGGCAGTGGGGTTGACTACACTCTAGTCGGTGCGGCGCCGGCCGGACCGGCTCCTCATACCCACCCACCCCAGGCGAAAGGCGTTCGACGTGCACGCGATCGGCATCGACATCGGCGGCACCAAGATCGCGGGCGCCGTGGTCGACGAGCTCGGAGTCATCGTCCGCTCGGCCAGGGTGCCGACGCCCGTGGACACCGCCGCCCTCGAGGATTCGGTCGTCGCGATGATCGGCGAGCTCGCCGGTGGCGAACGCATCGACGCGGTCGGCGTCGCCGCCGCGGGCTTCATCGACGCCGCGCAGTCGACCGTCTACTACGCGCCGAACATCGACTGGCGCAACGAGCCGTTCCGGGAGAAGCTCGAGGCGCGCGTCGGCGGCAACGTCGTGGTCGAGAACGACGCGAACGCCGCAGGCTGGGCCGAGTTCCGCTTCGGTGCCGGCCGGATGGTCAGCGACATGGTCATGCTGACGATCGGCACGGGCGTCGGCGGCGCGATCGTGGCTGGCGATCGACTGTTCCGAGGCGGGTTCGGGGCGGGCGCCGAGCTCGGGCACCTGCGACTCGTCCCGAACGGCGTGGCCTGCGGGTGCGGCCAGCACGGGTGCCTCGAGCAGTACGGCTCCGGTCGGGCCCTCCTGCGGATGGCGAACGAGATCGCCGACGCCGGTGGGATCGGCCAGAATCTCGCTCGCGCACGGGAGCAGCACGGCGCGCTCGACGGCACGATCGTGGGCGGCCTCATCGCGGTGGAGGATCCCGGCGCGGTCGCCGCACTCCGCCAGCTCGGACGGTGGCTCGGCGAAGCGTCGGCGAGCCTGTCGGCGGTGCTCGACCCGCAGCGCTTCGTCTTCGGCGGCGGCGTCGCAGTCGCGGGAGAGCTGCTGCTGGCGCCCATCCGCGAGGCCTACCTCGAGCACCTCCCTGCGCGTGGCTACCACCCCGAGCCCGACTTCGTGATCGCCGAGCTGGTCAACGACGCCGGCGTCGTCGGCGCGGCCGACCTCGCGCGCGTCTGGGTCGAGGAGCACGCCTGACGCCAGCGGCGCTAGGCTTGCCGGGCAGCGGGACGAGACGGAGGACCAGGGTGTTCTACTGGATCATGAAGCACATCGTGGTGGGGCCGCTGCTCCTCTCGATCTTCCGCCCGTGGGTCGTCGGACTCGAACGGGTCCCCAAGGAGGGCCCCGTCATCCTCGCCTCCAACCACCTCTCGTTCATCGACTCGATCTTCCTGCCGCTCGTTGTCGACCGCCCGGTCGTCTTCCTCGCCAAGAGCGAGTACTTCACCGGCAAGGGGCTCAAGGGCTGGGCGACGCGGGTGTTCTTCCAGGCCGCGGGTCAGCTGCCCATCGACCGCTCCGGCGGCAAGGCCTCCGAGGCCTCCCTCAACACGGGCCTGCGCGTCCTCGGCGAGGGACGGATCCTCGGCATCTACCCCGAGGGCACCCGCAGTCCCGACGGCAAGCTCTACCGCGGGCGCACGGGCGTCGCTCGCATGGTGCTCGAGGCCGGCGTCCCCGTCGTCCCGGTGGCGATGATCGGAACGGCCGAGATCATGCCGATCGGCACGCGACTGCCGAAGGTGCGGCGGGTGGGCATCGTCTTCGGCGAGCCGCTCGACTTCTCGCGTTTCCACGGCATGGAGGGCGACCGCTTCGTGCTCCGCTCGGTCACCGACGAGCTCGTGTACGACCTGCGGAGCCTCAGCGACCAGGAGTACGTCGACGTCTACGCGAGCACGCTCCGCGAGCAGCGCGCCGCCCAGAGCTCGCCGAGGTAACGAGCCGCCGCCCCACGGTAGGCTGGAGTCACGGCGTCGCGACGTGCGGCGCCGGTCTCGTTTCCGCGCCGTGTGCGCCCGAACCCCTCAGGACACTCCAGTGGTACAGCTCGTCGAGCCGGTCGTGAATGCAGATCCCTCCGTGATTGCCGGCCTCGACTATTGGCGCACGCTCCCCATCAAGCAGCAGCCCGGTTGGCCCGATGCGGAGGCCGCGCACGCGGCATCCGCCGAACTGGCCACCCTCCCGCCGCTCGTCTTCGCCGGTGAGGTCGACATGCTCCGCGACCGTCTCGCCGCCGCGGCACGAGGCGAGGCGTTCCTCCTCCAGGGCGGCGACTGTGCCGAGACCTTCGCCGGTGCCACGGCCGACCAGATCCGCAACCGGGTGAAGACCGTCCTGCAGATGGCGGTCGTGCTCACCTACGGCGCATCGATGCCCGTGGTCAAGATGGGGCGGATGGCCGGGCAGTTCGCCAAGCCCCGCTCGAGCGACACCGAGACGCGCGGCGGCATCACGCTGCCCGCCTACCGCGGCGACATCGTCAACGGGTACGACTTCACGCCCGAGTCGCGCGCGGCCGATCCGTCGCGGCTGCTGCAGGGCTACCACATGGCGGCCTCGACGCTGAACCTCATCCGTGCCTTCACGCAGGGCGGCTTCGCCGACCTGCGCCAGGTGCACGCCTGGAACCAGGGCTTCGCGGCGAACCCGGCCAACGTCCGGTACGAGAAGCTCGCCCGTGAGATCGATCGCGCCGTGAAGTTCATGGACGCCTGCGGCGCCGACTTCGACGAGCTCCGTCGCACCGAGTTCTACACGGGCCACGAGGGCCTGCTCATGGACTACGAGCGCCCGATGACGCGCATCGACTCGCGCACGGGTACGCCGTACAACACGTCCGCGCACTTCATCTGGATCGGCGAGCGCACGCGCGAGCTCGACGGCGCGCACGTCGACTTCCTCTCGCGCGTCCGGAACCCGATCGGCGTGAAGCTCGGCCCGTCGACGACGCCCGAGGTCATGCTCGAGCTCGTCGAGAAGCTCGATCCGAACCGCGAACCCGGCCGCCTCACGTTCATCACCCGCATGGGGGCGGGCAAGATCCGCGACTCGCTGCCGCCGCTCCTCGATGCGATCAAGCGGAGCGACGCCAACCCGCTGTGGGTGACCGACCCGATGCACGGAAACGGCATCACGACGCCCACGGGCTACAAGACGCGTCGGTTCGACGACGTCGTCGACGAGGTCAAGGGCTTCTTCGAGGCGCACCGTGCCGCGGGCACGCACCCCGGCGGCATCCACGTCGAGCTCACCGGCGACGACGTCACCGAGTGCCTCGGCGGTTCCGAGCACATCGACGAGGACACGTTGGCGACGCGGTACGAGTCGCTCTGCGACCCGCGACTGAACCACATGCAGTCGCTCGAGCTCGCCTTCCTCGTGGCCGAGGAACTCGCCGCGCGCTGAGCGCCGGCGCCGTCCGACGGGCGGTCGTGGCAGACGGATGCCGCGGCCGCCCGTCGGCGTCTGCCAGGCGGACTACGGCTGGAAGTTGACGGTCACCTCGGACCCGCGTGCGACCGACGTGCCCGCGGCCGGGTCCTGTACGGATGCCACGACCGCGCCCTCGAGGAATCCGGGCACGTTCGAGGCCACCGTGAAGCCGGCCTCCTCGAGCTGCGCGCGTGCCTCCGCGACGGTCTGGCCGGTGACGACGTTCGGGACCTCCACGAGGTCGGGGCCCTTCGACAGGGTGAGGCGCACCACGTCGCCGGGGTTCATCGGATCGTCGAGCCACTCCGCCGTGATGACCACGTCGACGGCCACGTCGTTCGAGAACACCGCGTCCGCGAACTCGACGGTGAGCCCGGCGCCCTCGAGGCGCGACTGCGCGTCGCCGACGGCGAGCCCCTCGACCGGGGGCACGGGGCCGACGGACACGACGAGCGAGAGCGCGCCGAGCTCCGCGTACTCCGCGCCGACGGGCGCGCCGTCGGCGTCGAGCACCGCGAGGACGAGGCCCGATTCGACGTCGGCCGAGAACTGCTTCGCGCTCTCTCCGGCGACGGTGAAGTCGGCGAGCAGCCCCCGAGCGGCGTCCTCGGGCTGCCCGATGACGTCGGGAACCGCGAGGATCTGCGGGCCGGTGGACACGAACATCCTCACGGTGGACCCCCGGCGTGCCAGGTCGCCCGCCGGTGGGTCGGTGCCGATGACCTGTCCGACCGGCACGACGGGGTCGTTCCGCTCGGCGGGTTCGACGGCGAAGCCCGCATCCTCCAGCGCCTGCGTGGCGTTCTGGGGGAGCATGGCCGCGGTGTCGGGAACGCTCGCGAGGGCACCCGGGCCGGCGCCGAAGTACCATCCGGTGCCGACCGAGAGACCGGTCAGCAGCAGCACGAGGGCGAGGATCCAATAGCCCCGGTTCCGGCGTCGCGCCGCGGTCCGTTCGAGCACGGCCGCGTCGTCGTCATCGTCGCCCGTCGCGATCGCCGTGCCGACCGACGTGATCACGCGCGTCTCGGCCGTGGGCGCATCGGTGCCGCGCCCGATGACGAGGGTGTCGTGCATCGCCGTGTGCTGCACGGTCGGGCGGAGCGCCGGCTCGATCTCGCGCAGGCGGTCGAGCATGATGCGGGCATCCGCCGGTCGCTGGTCGGGGTCGCGCGAGGTCGCCCAGAGCACGATCGCATCGAGCTCGGGCGGCACCGACGGCGCACGGGTGCTCGGCGCGGGCACCGACTCGTTGGCGTGCTGGTACGCGATCTGCATCGGTGCCTCGCCGACGTAGGGCTGCTCGCCCGTCAGCATCTCGTACGCCATGATGCCGAGCGCGTAGATGTCGCTCCGAGCGTCGGCGACGCCGCGTGTCACGAGTTCGGGGGAGAGGTAGGCGATGGTCCCGAGCAGCGCCTGCCCGGTCGCGGTGTTCGCGCTCGCGGCGCGGGCCAGGCCGAAGTCGCCGAGCTTGATGCGGCCGTCATCGGCCAGCAGCACGTTCTCGGGCTTCAGGTCGCGATGCACGATGCCGGCCTTGTGCGCCGCGGCGAGCCCGGAGAGCACGGCGTCGAGGATGTCGACGGTCTGCTCGGGCGTGAGCCGCTTGTAGTCCTTCAGCAGGTCGCGCAGCGTGATGCCGGGCAGGTACTCCATGACGAGGTACGCCATGTCGGCGTCCTGTCCCTGGTCGAACACGTTGACCACGTTCGGATGCGCGAGGCGGGCGGCCGAGCGCGCCTCCTGCACGAAACGCGTCTTGAACGTGTTGTCGTCGGCCAGGTGGCCGTGCATGATCTTGATCGCGACCCGACGCTCGAGGCGGAGGTCGGTGGCCAGGTAGACGGTCGCCATTCCGCCCCGCGCGATGCGCGAGCGCACCTGATACCGGCCGTCGACGAGACGGCCGATCATCGGGTCGGCGGGCGGCGCGGTGGTCACCGTACGAGTGTACGAAGTGGCATATGCCGTTCGGTGAACAAACGCCGGGCCCCTGCGGAAACGAAACGGCATCGTGACGAACGGACGCCGTCCTCCGTTCAGCCGAGTTCGTCCAGCCAGCGGCGGGCGGATGCCTCCCACTTGGCGTAGAGCTTCGGGTGAGCGCTGCGCTGGACGGCCTGCGCGGCATCCGTCACCGACATCTCCGCCCAGCCCGGGATGTCGAGGAGTCCCGGGGTCCGGCCCTCGTTCGGCGTCGTCGGCCCGCCGTAGAAGGCCGTGGCGGCCCGCACGGGGTCGAGGACCTGGTCCGGGGTGCCCCAGCCCTCGCTCGGCCGCTGCTGGAAGAGCCCGAGCGAGTCGCGGTCGCCATGGCGGACGTTCCGCAGCCCCGACTCCTGCGCGGCGGCGGCCAGCGCCACGACGATGCCACGGTCGGGGACGCCGAGCGACCGGCCGACCTCGACGACGATCCGGGCGTTCGCGCGCATCTCGTCGTCGAGGCGCACGTCGAGCGCGGCGACGCTCGACGCGTCGACGGGCGCGGCTCGCACGACGACCCGCTGGCCGGGGACGATCACGCCCTCGACCTCGATCCCGTTGAGCTCGAGCAGCCGGTCGAGGCTCACGGCGTAGCGCTCCCCGATGCCGATGAGCGTGTCGCCGGTCTCGACGACGTGCACCTCGTCGACGCGCACCTCGGATGCGGCCTGCTCGGCCGGTGCGTCGACGGACACCGCCCGGCCGTCCGCGGGGATCGTGATCGCCTGCCCCGGGAAGATCAGGCTCGTCCGGCCGAGGCCGTTCGCGCTGAGCACGACGTCGACGTCGAGGCCGTACTCGGCCGCGATGGCGATCATCGTGTCGCCCGGCGCGACGATGTGCCGGGCGATCCCGGAGTCCGACTCGGTCGCGAAGTTCGGAGCCCCGCCGGGCAGCGCGAGTCGCTGGCCGGGGAAGATCAGGCTGGACCAGCTGAGGCCGTTCTCGGCGAGCACCTCGGCGGTGGACAGTCCGAACCGCTCGGCGATCGCGCTCACCGTGTCGCCCTGGACGACGACCACCTCGCTCGGGACCGCCGACGCCGGAGCCGCGTGAGGCGGCGTCGGCGCTCCGCGGGTCTCCTTCGCCCTGGGTTGACGCTTCACCTGCTGCGGTGCCGCCTCGGCGGGCTGCACGATCCCGAGGGTGACGGCCACGGCGCCGACGACGGCGACGGGGACCGTGAGGAGGCGGCGGACGCCGACGCGCCGGACCATCCGGGTCCGATCATCCGGACCCGGTTCGCCCCCCGCGGGCATGTCGTCCCGGTGCTGCCTCATGTTCCCCCTCCGCCTGCGAGCGGATGCCGTCACGGTCTCACGGCGGCGATGGCGAGTCAAACTCATCGTCGCGAGTCGCGCCGCGCGGGGCCGACCCGGTTCCGACCGGGGCCCGGTCGTGGCAGGCTGGAGTGGTGACCGACGTCGAGCAGACCGAGTGGCTGACCATACCCGAGCTGGTCGAACTGATGGGGCAGAGCCCCGGACGGATCCGGCGCCTCATCGACGACCGCCACCTGCTCGGTGCCCGGGTCGACGGCGTGCTCAAGGTGCCGGCCGCGTTCCTCCGCGACGACGCTCCGCTGCCCGAACTCCACGGGACCGCGATCGTCCTCGCCGACGCCGGCTTCTCCGACGCCGAGGCGCTGGAGTGGTTCCTCGCCGAGGAGGACAGCCTCGGGACGACGCCCATCGCGGCGCTGCGAGCCGGTCGCAAGGCCGAGGTGCGCCGGATCGCACAGGCGCTCGCCTGAGCGACCGGGCGCGTCAGCTCTCGCGTCGCGTGACGGCGTGCGCGAGGCCGGCGAGGTCTCGCGTCGCCCGCGGATCGAGGTCGCCCGAGTCGAGCGCGGCCAGCGCGCGATCGGTGTTCGCCGCGATCTCGGCCTCGACCACGTCGACGGCGCCGCAGTCGCGGATCGTTCCCTGCAGCACGCGGATCTGCTCGGCGTCGAGATCGGGATCGCCGAGAAGTTCGTCGAGCAGCCGCCGCTGGCCGGAGGCGAGTCGCTCGCGGGCGACCGCGACGAGCACGGTGCGCTTGCCCTCGCGGAGGTCATCGCCGGCCGGCTTCCCAGTGACGGCAGGGTCGCCGTAGACCCCGAGCAGGTCGTCCCGGAGCTGGAACGCGATGCCGAGCGGGAGCCCGAACGCGCGCAGCGCCTCGAGCTGCCGCGTCGAGCCGCCGGCGATGGCGCCGCCGATCGCGAGCGGGGCCTCGATGCTGTACCGCGCCGACTTGTGGACGACGACGCGCTCGGCGCGGGCGCGCTGCTCCTCCTCGGGGCGGGTGAGCCAGGCTCGCTCCTCGAGGATGTCGAGGTACTGGCCGACGGTGACCTCCGTGCGCATCCGATTGAACTCGAGGCGGCTCTCGCGCGATGCCGACGGGTCGTGCAGCGCTGCGAGCCCCTCGTCGAGGAGTTCGTCGCTCCAGCCCAGCAGCAGGTCGCCGAGCAGGATCGCGGTCGCCCGGCCGTATTCCTCGGCGTCGCCCGCCCAGCCCCCGTCGAGGTGCTGCGCCTCGTAGACGCGGTGGGCCGCCGGGGCCCCTCGGCGTGTATCGGAGTTGTCGATCAGGTCGTCGTGCACGAGCGCCGCGGCATGGAAGACCTCGAGGGCCGCCGACGCCGAGACCACGGCGTATCGCTCGGCCGACGCTGCGGGACCTCCGTCGCCGCGATCGGTACCGCGGACGGCATCGAACCCCAGGCTGCAGAACTGGGCCCGGAAGCGCTTGCCTCCGCTGAGAAACCGCTTCGAGAATGCGGCCAGCGGGTCGAGGTCGTCGGCGATGGAGCGGAGAATGGTTGCACGGTCGGCGAGGAACTCCTCGAGGCGTTCGTTCACCGCATCGACGAGTCGGGGAGCATGGGCCACCTGCCTAGCCTAGCGAGGCCGCAGAGGACTAGAATGGCGTCACGAAGCGTCGGTCCCGAGAACTGAGGGGAATGAGATGCCGCTTTCGGAGCAGGAGCAACGCCTTCTCGAGGAGATGGAGCGGAACCTCTACAAGAACGACGCCGACTTCGTCGCGACCGTCGGCGGTGGAGGCAGAGGCCGCCCCAACTATCGAGCGATCGTGCTCGGCGTACTCCTGGCCGTCGCCGGAGCCGGCGCACTGATCGGAGGCGTCGCCTCGCAGCTCACCGTCGTCGGCGTGCTCGGGTTCGCAGTGATGTTCATCGGCGTACTGATCGCCATCACGCCGTCCAAGCGTCGGAGCGCGACGCCCTCCGTCCCCGGCGCCGGCCCCGGCGCATCGGCGAAGCCCGCCAGGCCGCAGGCCGGGTTCATGGATCGATTGAACGAGCGATGGGATCGCCGACAGGAGGGCCGCGACTGACCGTCGTGGTCGGCTGACTGAACCGATCGACGGGCTGATCTCGGATCAGCCCGTCTTTTCGTGTGCGAGGGAAAGGGCGGCATCCCGTCGGGGTGCCGTGCTGATTCCGCTCCACCGCGGCCGATCCGCGGCCTCCACTTCCCCCCACGTCGTCTCGGGCCATCCGCCCGTGGGGGGTTCGGCTGCGGATGTCGCCCATGGGAGGCGGTCGGTGGCCCGATCGCACCGCCTCATCCCGGCCTCGGATCGAGGACGACCATCCACTTCCCTCCACCTGCGAGAAGCCTGAGAATCCGGGCCTCCACTGAGTTCGAACACGCGAAAACGGGGCAATGTCATTGTTCGGTGGAGGGTAGTGGAGTAAAGTGGGGACCGCACCTGGTTCCTGGCCGGAGGATGGGGGTGACGGGATGTTCCTCGGAAGCTACGAACCGAAGCTCGACGAGAAGGGTCGCGTCATTCTTCCGGCGAAGTTCCGGGATGAGTTGTCGAACGGCCTCGTGCTCACACGAGGTCAGGAGCGCTGCATCTACGTGTTCAGCGCCCGGGAGTTCGAGGACATGAGCGAGAAGATCCGCCAAGCCCCCGTCACGAGCAAGCAGGCGCGCGACTACATGCGCGTCTTCCTCTCCGGGGCCTCTGCGGAGACCCCCGACAAGCAGCATCGGGTCACCATCCCGGCGAACCTCCGCACGTACGCGGGCCTCGACCGCGACCTCACGGTCATCGGAGCGGGGAGCCGGGTGGAGATCTGGGATGCGACGGCGTGGCAGACGTACCTCGCCGAGCAGGAGGCGGCCTTCGCGGAGACGGCGGAGGAGGTGATCCCCGGACTCTTCTGAGTCCCCGGGCCCCGACTCCCAGCCGTGCGAGCCTGCTGCACTTCCCCGCAGCAGGACGAACGGATGGGGATCGGGACCCGGAGGCCCGGAAGGAGGGAGATTCATGGACATCGAACGGATCCACACCCCGGTGATGCTCGAGCGAACGCTCGAGCTCCTCGCGCCGGCACTCGAACGCGAGGGCGCCGTGTACGTCGATGCGACGCTCGGCATGGGCGGACACACGGGGGCCGTACTGGAGCGGTTCCCGACCGCGACCGCCATCGGCCTCGACCGCGACACCGACGCCCTCACGATCGCGGCCGAGCGGTTGGCGAAGTTCGGCGACCGGGCGCGCTTCGTGCACACCGTCTACGACGGCATCGCCGAAGCCGTGCACGGCGAGGGATTCACGGAGGTCGACGCGATCCTGTTCGACCTCGGAGTCTCCTCGCTCCAGCTCGATCGCGCGGAACGTGGATTCGCGTATGCGAAGGACGCGCCGCTCGACATGCGCATGGACTCCACGGGCGGCCGGACCGCCGCGGACGTCATCGCCGAGTACTCGGAGGACGAGCTCCGCCGGATCTTCCGCGACTACGGCGAGGAGAAGCTCGCTGCGCGGTACGCCCGCGCGATCGTGCGAGCGCGCGCCGAGTCGCCGATCACCCGGTCGGGTCGGCTGGTCGAGGTCCTGCACGACGCGACGCCCGCCGCCGTGCAGCGCGCGGGGCATCCGGCCAAGCGCGTCTTCCAGGCGCTGCGCATCGAGGTCAACGAGGAACTCTCGGTGCTCGAGCGTGCACTGCCCGCCGCACTCGACCTCGTCGCCGTGGGAGGCCGCATCGTGGTGCTGTCCTACCAGTCGCTGGAGGACCGCCTGGTCAAGCGCGTCCTCGCCGCGGCATCCACCTCCACGGCTCCCGCGGGGCTGCCGATGGAACTTCCGGAGCATCGCCCGCAATTCCGGCTCCTCGTGCGCGGCGCCGAGCTCGCGAGCGATTCCGAGCAGGCGGAGAACCCGCGTGCGAAGCCGGTGCGACTGCGCGCCGCAGAACGAGTGAGGAGGCCGTCGTGAGCGCAGTGCCGGCCCAGACGCGACCCGCCAGGCGGTGGGCGCCGACCGCAGCGCCCCGGCTCCGACCGGCACCCGAGCCGGGTGCGAGCCGCGCGCGGCCACGACTCGCCTACGCCGTCGTGGCACTCGCCTCCATCGGAGTGATCGCGGTCGTCCAGCTGCTCCTCTCGATCGCCATGACGCAGGGCGCGTACGAGATGGACGCCCAGCTCCTCCGCCAGGCGGAGCTGCAGCGCGAGCAGCAGAAGCTGTCCGACGATCTCGATCGACTGGAGTCGCCGCAGTTCCTCGCCGCGAACGCGGAGGCGCTCGGCATGGTGCCGAACGCTGCACCGGTCTACCTGCGGCTGTCGGACGGCGCCGTGCTCGGAGACCCCACCGCGGCGGCCGGAGCCGCCTCGTCGTCGGCCGCGCTCGTCCCGAATGCCCTGATCGACGGCGTGCCGCTCGTGACCGAGCACGACGAGGTGGAGACTGCGAGGGGCGGGGAGGGCAAGCCCGCGACGCCTGCGGACGGCGCACCCGCGGCTCCGCCGGCGCTCTCGGGCGGCCTGCCCACCCCGGCGACGCACTGACGCGCTCGACCCGCACGACCACGACCGGAAGCCGGACGGAGCGAACCAGCCGATGAACCGAGTGAGCCGCCACCCGATGCGCCGCATCGTGGCCGCAGCGCTGGCCCTCGTGCTCGTCGTCGGATGGTTCGTGGTCCGGCTCGTCGACATCCAGGTGGTTCGGGCGGCCGAGCTGAACGAGGCCTCGCAGGACGTGCGGTCCGAGACGCGCGTGATCTACGGTGAGCGAGGCGCGATCGTCGACACCAACGGGACCGTGCTCGCGGAGAGCGTGATGCGCTACAACATCACCCTCTCGCCGAAGCAGGCGATGGCCACGGAGTCCTTCGAGCGGGGCGCCGGCGACGAGGCGGTCGACGTGACCCTCGACGATGCGCTCGGCGAACTCGGCGACGTGCTCGGCCGACCAGCGGCCGAGCTTCGCACGCAGATCGAGAGCGAGCTCGCCAAGGACCCGGGGGCCGACTTCTCGTACATCGCCAAGCGGGTCGACACCGACGTCTACGAACGGGTCAAGGCACTGCGCATCCCGTTCGTCTACTCCGAGGAGGTTCCGGGCCGCCGGTACCCGAACGGTGCGGTCGCGGGAAACCTCCTCGGGTTCGTCACCGACGAGGGGGAGGCGGGCGCCGGCCTCGAGTACTCGGAGGATGCCTGCCTCGCGAGCGAGGACGGCGAGATGACCTGGCTGCACAGCCTGAAGGACTGGGTCGCGATCCCCGGCTCGGAGGTCGTGAACAAGACCTCCCACGACGGCGGCGACCTCCAGCTCACGATCGATGCCGATCTGCAGTACTTCGTGCAGCGCGTCGCCGCGGCGCGGGTCGCGGAGACCGAGGCCGACTGGGCCACCGTCACGGTGATGGAGGCGAAGACGGGCAGGTTGCTGGCGGTCGCCGACGTGCCCACGGTCGATCCGAACTCGCCCAGCGCGGTCGACGCCGCCGACCGCGGTTCGCGGGCGTTCTCGGCGCCGTTCGAGCCAGGCTCGACGTTCAAGGCCCTGACCTCCGCATCGGTCATCGACGCCGACAAGGGATCGCCGACGAGCGGCGTGACCGCCGACTACCGCTACCTCCCGCCGAACGGCGCCGACATCAACGACAGCCACTACCACGGACCGACGAACTACACGATGACGGGGATGCTCATCGACTCCTCGAACACGGCGATGTCGATGTTCGGGGAGCAGGTCAGCGACGAGCAGCGCTACCAGGACATGCTCGACTTCGGCCTCGGGTCGGAGTCGGAGGTCGGCTTCGCCGGCGAGGAGCCCGGCGACCTGCACGGCGGACCGGAGAACTGGGACAACCAGACGAAGTACGCGACGATGTTCGGCCAGGGGTTGACGACCACGGCGATCCAGATCACGAGCGCCTACCAGGCACTCGCGAACGGGGGCGTGCGGAAGCCCGTGACGCTCGTCGAGGGATGCCGCCAGTCCGATGGCAGCGTGACCGAGGTGCCCTCCGACGCGGGCCGACGCGTGGTGTCCGAGAAGGCCGCCGACCAGACGAGCCAGATGCTCGAGCAGGTGTACCTCCACGGATGGCTCGCCGACCAGTGGGAGATCCCCGGCTACCGCGTCGCCGCGAAGACCGGAACGGCGCAGGTTCCCGACGGGAACGGAGGGTACCAGTCGGGCTACCTCGTCTCGGTCTCGGGCTTCGCGCCGGTGGACGATCCGGAGTTCGTCGTTTCGGTCAGCATCATGAACCCCGTTAAGATGAACTCGTCCGCCGCATCGGCTCCCGTCTTCCAACAGGTGATGAGCCAGGTGCTGAAGAAGTATCGGACCGTTCCGTCCGGCGCCCAGGCGCCCGAGTTGCCAGCCACCTGGTGAGAAAGTTGGGTTCGTGACCGGATCGCCTCCCACGGCACTCCGGCCGCAGCACCCGAGTCCTCGATCGCTCCGCGGCCTCGCGGACGCGTTCGGATTCGAGGTGCGCGGCGGGATCGACGACCTCGACGTGACCGGCGTCGCGATCGCCTCCGGGGCGGTGCACGGCGGTGACCTGTACGTCGGCGTGCCCGGTCGTCACGCCCACGGCGCCGACTACGCAGCCCAGGCCTCGGCGAACGGCGCGGTGGCGCTGCTGACGGATGCCGCCGGCGTCGAGCGCGCCGCCGGGTCGGGCCTTCCGGTGCTCGTCACGCCCGACGCGCGCGCGGCCCTCGGCGAGGTGGCGGCGTGGATCCACCGCACCGCCGAGAACCCCGCGACCCTGTTCGGCGTCACCGGCACGAACGGCAAGACGAGCGTGGTGTACCTGCTCTACGCCGTCCTGCGGCAGCTCGGCGTCGTCGCAGGGCTCACGTCGACGGCGGAGCGCCGTATCGGCGACGAGGCGGTGACGAGCTCGCTCACCACGCCCGAGGCGAGCGAGCTGCACGCGTTGCTCGCCCGCATGCGCGAGGTCGACGTCCGGGCCGTCGGCATCGAGGTCTCGGCGCAGGCGCTCAGCCGGCACCGCGTCGACGGCATCGTGTTCGACGTCGTCGGCTTCACCAACCTCTCGCACGACCACCTCGACGACTACGCGTCGATGCTCGAGTACTTCGACGCGAAGCGGGAGCTGTTCACCCCGGAGCGCGCGCGGCGCGGTGTCGTGACGGTCGATTCCGAATGGGGCGAGCGCCTCGTCGCGGAGTCGCGGATCCCGGTCGCGACGCTCGCGATCGAGCCTGACGTCGACGCTGACTGGCACCTCGCGGTCCTCGACGAGACGCCGACGCAGACGCGGTTCCGTCTCGAGGGCCCCGACGGGCGGGCGCTTGAGACGAGCATCCCGCTCATCGGCCGGTACAACGCCGCGAACGCCGCGCTCGCCATCGTGATGCTGGTCGAATCCGGCCATGACCTCGACCTGATCGCCGGGGCGGTCGCGGAGCACGGCATCGACGCCTACATCCCCGGGCGGACCGAGCGCGTCTCCGGTGATCGCGGCCCCGTCGTCTACATCGACTACGGGCACACGCCCGACGCCTTCACGCAGGCGCTCGAGGCGATCCGGCGCACGACCGACGGCCGCGTGGTCATGGTCTTCGGCGCCGACGGCGACCGCGACACGACCAAGCGCGCCGAGATGGGCGCCATCGCCGCGCGCGGCGCCGATGCACTCGTCGTCACCGATTTCCACCCCCGGTGGGAGGACCCCGCGGCGATCCGCGCCGCGCTGATCGCCGGCGCGCGGGCCGCCGTCCCCGACCGCGAGATCCACGAGATCGCCGACCAGCGCGCCGCCTTCCGGCACGCGCTCTCCCTCGTCGGCGAGGGCGATGCGATCCTCTACGCCGGCCCCGGGCACGAGGACTACCAGGAGGTTGCCGGAGTGAAGCATCCGTACTCGGCCAGGGACGACGCCCGGCTCGCACTGCAGGAAGCGGGGTGGCTCGGATGATCGCGCTGACCATGGCCGAGATCGCCGCAGCGACCTCGGGCCGATTCGAGTCCGCGGGCACCGACGCGACACCCGAGACCGTCGTCGACGGCGCCGTCACGACCGACTCGCGCGAGGTCGCGCAGGGCGGCGTGTTCGTCGCCAAGCGCGGCGAGTTCGACGACGGCCACCGCTTCGCGCCGGCGGCCGTCGAGCAGGGCGCGGCGCTCCTCATCGTCGAGCACGCCCTCGAGCTCCCCGTCGCCCAGATCGTCGTCGCCGATTCCGTCGACGCGCTCGGCGCGCTCGCGACCGAGGTCGTCCGGCGCGTGCGCGCGCTCGGTCGGTTGAGGATCGTGGGCGTGACCGGGTCCAACGGCAAGACCACCACGAAGAACCTGCTGCGCACGGTGCTCGAGCAGGTCGGTCCGACGGTCGCCGCGCGGAAGAGCTACAACAACGAGGTCGGTGCGCCGACGACGATGCTCGAGCTGACCGAGGAGACCGAGTTCCTCGTCGCGGAGATGGGCGCATCGGGCGTGGGCGAGATCGCCCGGCTGATCCGCATGGCCCGGCCCGACGTCGGCATCGTCCTCAAGGTCGGCCTCGCGCACGCCGGCGAGTTCGGCGGCATCGAGAAGACCGTGCAGGCCAAGTCGGAGATGGTCACCGACCTGCTGCCGACCGATGTCGCGGTGCTCAACGTCGACGACCCGCGGGTGGCACCCATGGCGGAGCGGACCTCGGCTCGGGTCGTGTGGTTCGGCCTCGGCGATCGAGCGGAGGTCCGCGGATCGGACATCACCGTGCATCCGCAGGGCACCGAGTTCACGATCACCGTCCCCGGCGGCGAGTCGGCCCGCGTGCGGTTCTCGGTACTCGGCGAGCACCACGTCATGAACGCGCTGGCTGCGACATCCGCCGCCCTCGAGCTCGGCGTGCCGCTCGCCACGATCGTCGCCGGCCTCGAGCGGGTCACGCTCGCCGAGCAGTGGCGCATGCAGGTCATGGGCGGTCGCGACGACATCACGATCATCAACGACGCGTACAACGCGAGCCCCGACTCGATGGCCGCCGCGCTGAAGACGCTCGCACAGGTCAAGCGTCCGGGGGCTCGGACCATCGCGGTGCTCGGCGAGATGAGCGAGCTCGGCGAGTTCTCGGGGGAGGAGCACGACAGGATCGGCCTCCTCGCCGTCCGGCTCGGCATCTCGCAGCTCGTCGTCGTCGGCGAGGCCGCGCGTCGCCTGCACATCACGGCCATCAACGAGGGGTCGTGGGACGGTGAGTCGGCGTACGTGGACTCGGCGGACGACGCGTTCGATCTCGTGACGGCGTCGGCTCGTCCGGGGGACACCGTGCTCGTGAAATCGTCGAACTCGGCGGGCCTCCGCCACCTCGGCGACCGACTGGGAGAATGGTTCGCGTGAGAGCACTTCTGACCGCCGGAGCCCTGTCGCTCTCGTTCACCCTGTTCCTGACGCCGCTGTTCATCCGGCTCTTCACGCGACTCGGGTGGGGCCAGTTCATCCGCGACGACGGTCCCAAGACGCACCACGTGAAGCGGGGCACGCCCACGATGGGCGGCATCATCTTCATCCTGGGCACGCTGTTCGGGTACTTCGTCGCGACCGCGCTCGTGGGGGACGGCCCGACCGCATCCGGACTCCTCGTGCTGTTCATGATGGTCGGCCTCGGCCTCGTCGGGTTCGTCGACGACTTCCTGAAGACCCGCAAGAAGCAGAGCCTCGGCCTCGGCGGCTGGGCGAAGATCGCCGGCCAGACCCTCGTGGCCGCCGTGTTCGCCCTGCTCGCCCTCCAGTTCCCCAACGCCGAGGGCGCGACGCCGGCCTCGACGAAGATCTCGTTCATCCGCGACCTTCCGCTCGACTTCCTGGTGCTCGGCACGGTCGTCGGCATCATCGCGTACGTCGTCTGGATCGTGCTCATCACCGCGGCCGCCTCGAACGGCGTGAACGTGACGGACGGGCTCGATGGACTCGCCTCGGGGGCGTCGATCCTCGCGATCGGCTCGTTCATCATCATCGGCTTCTGGCAGTTCAACCAGTCGCGGTTCAGCGAGAACCTCAACCCGAGCGACCTCTACCGCAGCTACGACGTGCGCGACCCGCTCGACCTCGCGATCGTCGCCACGGCGATCGTCGGCGCCGTCGTCGGATTCCTCTGGTGGAACACCAACCCCGCCCACATCTACATGGGCGACACGGGCTCGCTCGCACTCGGCGGCGCCCTCGCCGCGCTCGCGATCACGAGCCAGACCGAGCTGCTCCTGCTCCTGGTCGGCGGACTCTTCGTGATCGAGGCCGGTTCGGTCATCGTCCAGCGCGCCTACTTCCGGGTCACGGGAGGGAAGCGGATCTTCCTGATGAGTCCGATCCACCACCACTTCGAGCTAAAGGGCTGGGCCGAGGTCACCATCGTCGTCCGGTTCTGGATCATCGGCGGACTCTTCGTCGCCGCGGGCGTCGGTGCGTTCTACTTCGAATGGCTGCAGAGTTGACGGATGCCTCGGCCGGCGCAGCGCGCCTCGACGGCCTGACCAGCTGGCACTCCGAAGGGTGGCGAGGCCTGCGCGTCGCCGTGCTCGGGCTCGGCGTCACGGGGTTCGCCGTGGCCGACACGCTCGCCGAGCTCGGCTCGCGGGTCACGGTGTACGCGGCGTCGCCCGATGACGAGCGTGCTCGCATCCTCGACGTGATCGGCGTCGACTTCGTGGTGCATCCGCTCGACGTCGTGCCCGACGAGCTCGCGACATCCGCCCCCGACCTCGTCGTCGTCTCTCCCGGGTTCCACCCCGACCACCCGATGCTGCGGTGGGCGGACGGGGCGGGTGTGCCGGTCTGGGGCGACATCGAGCTCGCATGGCGGGTGCGCGACAAGGTGAGGGCGTCCGAGTGGATGCTCGTCACGGGCACCAACGGCAAGACGACGACCGTGCAGTTGGCGGCGACGCTGGTCGCGGCGGGCGGCGCGCGCGTCGCTCCGTGCGGCAACATCGGCGTTCCCGTGCTCGACGCGGTCCGCGACCCGCTCGGGTACGACGTGCTCGTCGTCGAGCTCTCGAGCTTCCAGCTGCACCATCTGCCGACGACGGGGCCCGGTGCGGTGCACCCGGTCGCGAGCGTGTGCCTCAACCTCGCCGACGACCACTACGACTGGCACGGTTCGGCCGATGCGTATCGCGACGCCAAGGCGAAGGTGTACGCGAACACCAAGGTCGCGTGCGTGTACAACCGTGCCGACGAGGCGACCCGCTCGATGGTCGAGGACGCCGAGGTCGAGGAGGGCGCCCGCGCGATCGGCTTCGGGCTCGACACTCCCGGGCCGAGCGACTTCGGCGTGGTCGACGGCATCCTCTGCGACCGCGCCTTCCTCGAGGACCGTCGGACGACGGCGCTCGAGATCACGACGCTCGAGGAGCTCGAGCCGCTGGGACTCGCGGTCCCGCACGTCGTCGCCAACATCCTCGCGGCCGCCGCGCTCGCGAGGTCGATCGACGTGCCCGTCGCGGCGATCCACGACGCGCTCGCGGGATTCACCCTCGACGCGCACCGCATCCAGGCGGTCGCGACCGTCGGCGGCATCCGCTGGATCGACGACTCGAAGGCGACGAACCCGCACGCGGCGGAGGCCTCGCTGCAGGCCTTCAGCCCGGTGGTCTGGATCGTCGGCGGGCTGCTGAAGGGCGTGGACGCCGACGCGCTCGTGGCTCGGCACGTCGCGCGGCTGCGTGCGGCCGTGGTCATCGGACTCGACCGAGCGCCGCTCGTGGAGGCGTTCCGCCGACACGCGCCCGGACTGCCGGTCTTCGAGGTGCTCGCGGATGACACTGAGAGCGTGATGCCCGACGCGGTCGCCCTCGCGGCCTCCGTCGCCGAGGAGGGGGACACCGTGCTCCTCGCGCCCGCGGCGGCATCGATGGACCAGTTCGCGGACTACGCCGACCGCGGCCGGCGCTTCCACGAGGCCGTCCGCGACCGGCTCGGAGGGGAGGGGCATGACCAGCCCACCTCGGACGACCCGGCCGACCCAGCGGACTGAGTCGACCGGGCTCGCCGCCCGGATCCGCCTCGGCGTCTTCCGCCCCGAGTCCAAGGACTACTTCCTGCTCCTCGGCACGGTGCTCTTCCTCGTCGTGCTCGGCCTCGTCATGGTGCTCTCGTCCTCGCAGGTCGAGTCCGCGCTGGCGAACGACGGTGACTTCACGTCCCGTGCGGCGCAGCAGGCGACCTACGCCCTGATCGGGGTGCCCGTGATGCTGCTCGCGGGCCGGATGCCCGAGCGGTTCTGGATGCGGATCGCCTGGCTCGTGCTCGGAGTCTCGTGCGTCCTGCAGCTTCTCGTCGTCGCGACGCCGCTCGGCGTCGAGGTCGGCGGGAACACGAACTGGCTGAACCTCGGGCCCGTCCAGTTCCAGCCCTCCGAGCTCATCAAGGTCTCCCTCGTGCTGTGGCTCGGCCTCATCGTGACGAAGAAGCAGGATCATCTGGGCGACTTCGGCACGGGCATCATGCCGATCCTGCTCGTGGGCGGCGGGGCCATCGGGCTCGTGCTGCTCGGCGGCGACCTCGGGACCGTCATGGTCATGGCGGCGATGCTCCTCGGCACGCTCTTCCTCATCGGGGTGCCCCTGCGCCTGCTCGCCGTGCCCGTGCTCTTCGGCGGGGCGGCGTTCGCGCTCGTGGCGGTCTCGAGCGAGAGTCGGATGCGGCGGATCACCGCGTTCCTCGAGGAGGACTGCGCGAAGTACAACCTCGGCGACTGCTGGCAGATCCAGCACGGCACCTTCGCGATGGCGAACGGCGGCATCTTCGGCGTCGGGCTCGGCAACTCGGCGGCCAAGTGGTCGTGGCTGCCTGCCGCCGACAACGACTTCATCTTCGCGATCATCGGCGAGGAGCTCGGGCTCATCGGAGCCGTCGTGGTGATCGGGCTCTTCGTGGTGCTCGCGATCGCGCTCGCCCGGGTGATGCGCGGCGCGGCGACGCCGTTCGGTCGCACGGTCGCGGCAGCCGTGCTCGTGTGGGTCGTCGGGCAGGCGTGTGTCAATATCGGTGTCGTGCTCGGCGTCTTCCCCGTCCTCGGTGTCCCGCTCCCGCTCGTGTCGGCCGGTGGCACCGCGCTCCTCACGACCCTCTTCGCGATCGGCGTGGTGCTCTCCGTCGCCCGGGACCCGGGGGTGCCGGCGCGCGCCGGCGCCAGGACCCCTGCGCGTCGTCCCTCGAAGGCGGCCCGCGCGCGATGACGACGTACCTCCTCGCCGGCGGCGGCACCGCCGGCCACGTGAATCCGCTGCTCGCCGTCGCCGACCGCCTGGGGGAGCGCGACCCCGAGTCGGTCGTGCTCGTGCTCGGAACGGCCGAGGGCCTCGAAGCGCGCCTCGTACCGGCTCGGGGCTACGAACTGCTGACCATCGAGAAGGTCCCCTTTCCTCGCCGGCCGAACGGCGCGGCGCTGCGCTTCCCATCGCGCTTCCGACGATCGATCGCCGACGTGCGCGAGATGATCGCCGCTCGCGGAGTCGACGTGGTCGTGGGCTTCGGCGGCTACGTGTCGACCCCGGCCTACCTGGCCGCGCGAAGGGCGGGCATCCCGGTGGTGATCCACGAGGCCAATGCCCGGCCCGGGCTGGCGAATCGCCTGGGCGCGCGGTTCGCGGCACGCGTGGGCGTCGCCTTCGCGGGCACGCCCCTGCCGCGCGCCGAGTTCGTGGGGATGCCGCTCCGCCGCGAGATCGAGGTCCTCGACCGCGACGCGCAGCGTGACGAGGCCGCCGCGCACTTCGGACTCGATCCGGCGCGGCCGGTGCTGCTCGTCACGGGCGGCTCGCTCGGCGCACGCCGCATCAACCGCACGACGGTCGACAGCGCGTCGACGATCGTCGGCACGGGCTGGCAGGTGCTGCACGTGACCGGCGCGAAGTCCGAGGTCGACGACCCCGGCATCGCCGACTACCGGATGGTCGAGTACGCCGACCGCATGGACCTCGCACTCGCGATCGCCGATGCAGCGGTCTCACGGGCGGGGGCGGCGACCGTGAGCGAGCTCTCCGCGCTCGGGATCCCGGCCGTCTACGTCCCCTATCCGGTCGGCAACGGCGAGCAGCGCTTCAACGCCGCCGGCGTCGTCGAGGCGGGCGGCGGCATCCTGGTCGACGACGCCGAGTTCCTGCCCGAGTGGGTCGCCCGCGAGGTGGTCCCGCTCCTCGCCGATCGGGACCGCCTCGAGCGGATGGCCCGGGCCGCGTCATCCGTCGGCGCCCTCGACGGCACCGACCGCATGATCGAGCTCGTCGACGGCGCGCTGCACCGCGAGGGCGGCGCGGGCGGCGCGGGCGCGTAACGTTGAACCGACCGAACCCCTCTCCAGGAAGCACCGCGATACCGTGACCATCAAGCCCGACCCCTCCATCGCGATCCCCGCCGACCTCGGCGCCGTGCACTTCATCGGCATCGGCGGTTCGGGCATGAGCGGCATCGCGCGCCTGGCGCTCGGCGCCGGCCACCGTGTGACCGGTTCCGACGTCCGCGACTCGGCGAACGTCTCGGCGCTCCGCGAGCTCGGGGCGACGATCTCGATCGGCCACGCGGCCGAGAACCTGCCCGACGAGGTCGACACGGTCGTCGTGACGGGTGCGCTCTGGCAGGACAACCCGGAGTACCAGCTGGCGCTGTCGCGTGGCCTGCCGGTGCTGCATCGCTCGCAGGCGCTCGCCTCCGTGATCTCCGGGCAGCGGCTCGTCTCGGTGGCGGGCGCCCACGGGAAGACCACCTCGACGGGCATGATCATCACCGGGCTGCTCGCACTCGGCGAGGACCCGAGCTTCGTCAACGGCGGCGTCATCGAGGAACTCGGCGTGAGCGCGGCGTCCGGCACGGGCGGGCTCTTCGTCGTCGAGGCCGACGAGTCCGACGGCTCCTTCCTCCTCTACGACACCTCGGTGGCGCTCATCACCAACGTCGACCCGGATCACCTCGACCACTACGGCTCGCTCGACGCGTTCGAGCAGGCATTCGTCGACTTCGCCGATCGCGCGAACGAGTTCGTCGTCATCTCCTCCGACGACTCGGGCGCGACGCGCGTCCGTGAGCGGCTGTCGCACGAGCGCGTGCTCACGTTCGGCGAGGCGGCGGATGCCACCTTCCGCGTGCACTCGATCGAGACCGACGGGCCCGTCTCGTTCGCCGTCGACCACGAGGGCTCGACGTACCGGGCCCGGCTGCGGATCCCGGGACGGCACAACGCGATCAACGCCGCGGGCGCGTTCGCCGTGCTGGTGGGCCTGGGATTCGATCCGGCGTCGTCGCTCGAGGGCATCTCGCGCTTCGCCGGCACCGGTCGGAGGTTCGAGCTGCACGGCGTGATCGACGGCGTCAGCGTGTACGACGACTACGCCCACCATCCGACCGAGGTGGCCGCGGCGCTCTCGGCCGCGCGCACGGTGGTCGGCGACGGTCGCATCATCGCCGTCCACCAACCGCACCTGTACAGCCGCACGCGGCTGTTCGCGAAGGAGTTCGCCGAGGTCCTCGAGCGCTTCGCCGACGAGACGGTCGTGCTCGACGTGTACGGCGCGCGCGAGGATCCCGAGCCCGGCGTCACGGGCGCGCTGGTGAGCGAGCGCTTCGAGCACCCCGATCGCGTGGCGTTCATCGCCGACTGGCAGGAGGCCGCCGACCACACGGCGCGCATCGCCCGGCCCGGCGACTTCGTGATCACGCTCGGCTGCGGCGACGTCTACCGGATCGTGCCCCAGCTGCTCGGATCGCTCGAACGCGAGCGGGATTCCTGATCGGAGTCCGGTGAAGCGGCCGCAGGGATTCGACGGAGCGCGACCGGTTCGAGCCGGGTCCGCGCCGTCCACGATCCCGCCGACCGGCGGCTCCGGCCCGACCGCCGAGGCGACTGGCGCCCGGAAGGGCAGGCCCGCCCGGCGTCCCGCGCCGACCTCGGGCGCGAAGGACCGCGACCGGAGTGCGACCGAGCCCATCGCGCTGCCCGTGGGCGATGTCGTGGTCGAGGCAGGGCCGAAGGGCTCCGCCGGCACGCGCGGGTCGGGGCGCGGTGCGGATGGCACCGGTTCCCCCCGCGACGATCGAGCCACGCGTCGGGAGCTCGCCGCAGCCGAGCGTGCCCGACGTAGGTACGAGCGGCAGGAGGTCCGGCGATTCACCCGGCGGAGCCGGCTCCGACGCGCGACCTGGATCACCGTCGTCTCCTCGGTCGTCGCCATCGGGATCGCGGCGGTCGCGGTCGCGTACTCGCCGCTCATGGCGCTGCGCGAGGTGCGGGTCGAGGGCACCTCCCGGATCGCTGCAGCGGAGGTCAGGGCCGCGTTCGACGATCGCGTCGGCACGCCGTTGCCGCTGATCGCACCGGACGAGGTCCAGCGCGCACTTGCGGCCTTCCCGCTCATCGAGACCTATGCGACCGAGACGGTGCCGCCGGGCACGCTGGTCGTGCGGATCGTCGAGCGCACGCCGGTCGGGGTGCTCGACACGTCGTCGGGGCTGATGGCGGTGGATGCCGCGGGCGTGGTCGTGGAGCGGGTGGAGGAGATCCCGGATGGACTCCCGCTGATCGAGGTCGAGGGCGGCGTCGACGGCGCGGCGTTCATCGCGGCCGGACGCGTCCTGCGCAGCCTTCCGCCCGAAGTGCGTGCGGCGATCGCGTCGGTCACGGCCGAGTCCGCCGACGACGTCCGGTTCGAGCTGGAGGAGGGCTCGAGCGTGGTCTGGGGGAGCGCCGACGATGCGGCGCTCAAGGCGACCGTCCTGCGCGACCTGATGGCGGCCGCGCCGCCCGACCAGGTCGCGCGCTACGACGTCTCCGCCCCGCTCAGCCCGGTCACCGGATGAGACACGGCGGTCGGGATCGCGACACGCCGGGACCGGCGAGCGAACGGCCCCGTGCCGCCCCCTAACGTTCGATTCAGGAATTGCATACTCGGCAAAACTTTAACCTTCGAGTAGAGGTTCAGGGTTTAGAGTTCGCAGAGAGGGCCGGACATGTCGACAAACCAGAACTACCTCGCCGTCATCAAGGTCGTCGGCATCGGCGGCGGCGGTGTCAACGCCGTCAACCGGATGATCGAACTCGGCCTCCGCGGCGTCGAGTTCATCGCGATCAACACCGACGCCCAGGCATTGCTCATGTCCGACGCCGACGTCAAGCTCGACGTCGGGCGCGACCTGACCCGAGGGCTCGGTGCGGGTGCCGACCCCGAGGTGGGACGACGCGCGGCCGAGGATCACGCGGAGGAGATCGAGGAGGCGCTCGCGGGCGCCGACATGGTCTTCGTCACCGCCGGCGAGGGCGGCGGCACCGGCACGGGGGGAGCCCCGGTCGTGGCGCGCATCGCGAAGTCGATCGGCGCGCTGACGATCGGCGTCGTGACGAAGCCGTTCAGCTTCGAGGGCAAGCGTCGCCAGACCCAGGCCGAGCAGGGTGTCGCGCGCCTGAAGGAAGAAGTCGACACCCTCATCGTCGTGCCGAACGACCGCCTGCTCGAGATCAGCGATCGCGGGATCTCGATGCTCGAGGCCTTCGCCACCGCCGACCAGGTGCTCCTGGCCGGTGTGCAGGGCATCACCGACCTCATCACGACGCCCGGCCTCATCAACCTCGACTTCGCCGACGTGAAGTCGGTGATGCAGGGTGCGGGATCCGCCCTCATGGGGATCGGCTCCTCACGGGGCGCCGATCGAGCGATCAAGGCCGCCGAGCTCGCGGTCGCGAGTCCGCTGCTCGAAGCCTCGATCGACGGCGCTCACGGCGTGCTGCTCTCGATCCAGGGCGGGTCGAATCTGGGTATCTTCGAGATCAACGACGCGGCCAGGCTCGTCCAGGAGGCCGTGCACCCCGAGGCGAACATCATCTTCGGTGCGGTGATCGACGACACGCTCGGCGACGAGGTCCGCGTGACGGTGATCGCCGCAGGCTTCGACGGCGGCGACCCGATGCCGAGGACCGCGGAGCTCCGCCAGCCGACCGCCGTCCCGGCGGCGGTCGGAGCGTCCGCCGCCGGCGGGGCAGGCTCGGGACTCCTGGGCGGCGAGGCGGTCGAGGGCATCACCGAGATCGACATCGAGGAACTCGTCGAGACCGCCAACTGGGGCGAGGCCAGCGCGACCGCCGACCAGATCGTCTCCGATCCGGCGTTCGGCGACGAGTCGGACGACCTCGACATCCCCGACTTCCTGAAGTGATCGCTCGCGCGCCGAGGCGCCGCCCGGACCTCCCGGGCGGCGTCTCGTGAGCGGGCTCGCAGAACGGCTCGAGTCGGTCCGTTCCGGCGTCGCCGAGGCGGCACGCGACGCGGGCCGGGACCCAGGGGACATCACCACGATCGTCGTGACGAAGTTCCACCCGGAGTCGCTCATCCGCGAACTCGCGAGCCTCGGCGTCCGCGACATCGGGGAGAACCGCCACCAGGAGGCGCAGGCCAAGGCCCGTGCGCTCGCCGACCTCGACCTGCGCTGGCACTTCGTCGGGCAGCTGCAGAGCAAGAAGGCGCGGCAGGTGCGCGCCTACGCCTCGGTGATCCACTCCATCGACCGCGACTCGCTCGTGGACGCGCTGCGCTCCGACGAGGCGACCGTGGACGGCTTCATCCAGGTCAACCTGACCGTGGACCCCGGGCGCGGGGGAGTCGCCCCCCAGGTGCTCGAGCCCATGGTCGAGCGCGTCCTCGCCACGCCCGGGATCCGACTGCTCGGCCTGATGGCGGTCGCGCCGCTCGACGAGCCGGCGCGGGCCGCCTTCGCGCGCGTCCGGTCGCTGTCCGAACGCGTCCGATCGATCGCGCCCGCCGCGACGGCGTTGTCGATGGGCATGTCCCACGACTATCGCGACGCGATCCTGGAGGGTGCGACACACCTTCGGATCGGCACGGCAATCACGGGGAACCGGCCGACCGGAGGCTAGCCTCGGAATCACGGAACCACCCTGACGGAGGCAGCGATGTCGAACCCGCTCAAGAAGACCATGGTCTACCTGGGACTCGCCGACGAGGAGCTCGAGCCGGAGTCGCCTCCGGCCGCCGCGTCACCGGCGCCGGTCGTGCACGCCGCGCCCGCACCGGCACCCAAGGGCGGCGCCGCCGTCACCCCCCTCCGAAAGCACCACGTGCAACCGACACCCCCGCAGGCGGAGATGAACGAGATCCTCACGGTGCACCCGCGCCAGTACCGAGACGCCCAGGTGATCGCCGAGTCCTTCAGGGAGGGCGTCCCGGTGATCATCAACCTGTCCCAGATGTCCGACGCCGACGCACGTCGACTCATCGACTTCGCGAGCGGGCTCTCGCAGGGCCTCCACGGCAAGATCGAGCGCGTGACGAGCAAGGTGTTCCTGCTCTCGCCGGCGCACGTCGTCGTGTCGGGCGAGGCGGGCGAGGGGGAGGCCGACGTGGATTCCTCCTTCTTCTCGCACGCGTAGACTCCCGGACGTGAGCGCACTCGCTGTCGTCTGGAACCTCGTCTACACGCTCCTCCTCATCTACTTCTTCGTGATGTGGGCGCGGTTCGTCCTCGACCTGGTGCGGACGTTCAATCGATCGTGGCGACCCCGCGGGGTCGTGCTGGTGCTCGTCGAGGCCGTCTACACCGTGACCGACCCGCTGGTGCGCTTCTTCCGACGGCTGATCCCGCCGATCCGCCTCGGTCAGGTGGCGCTGGATCTCGGTTGGAGCGTCGCCATGCTCGTCGTCATCATCGCGATGACCGTCGTCTCGTGGCTTGCGGCGGGCGCCGCAGCGGCCGCCTGAGTCGAGCGCGATCGGGGCGCGCCATCCGGCCGACGCTCTGCGGCAGCGAGGTTCTCTTTGCTACCGTTAGCAGAACGTGATCGAACCGTTCGACAGATTTGAGGGTGGGAAGCCATGGCGCTAACTCCGGAAGATGTGGTCAACAAGCGCTTCCAGGCGACGAAGTTCCGGGAGGGCTACGACCAGGACGAAGTCGACGACTTCCTCGACGAGGTGGTCGTCGAGCTGCGCCGCCTGAACCAGGAGAACGAGGAGCTTCGCCAGCGCCTCGCCGCCGCCGAGTCGCGCTCCACGGAGGGTGCCGGAGCCCCCGCCGCAGCGCCGGCTCCGGCCCAGACGTACGCCGAGCCGGCCGCGGCTGCTCCGACCGTCGCGGTGCCCACGCAGACGGCGATGCCGCAGTCCGAGATCGACGAGCAGACGAGCACCACGAACCTCCTGCAGCTGGCACGTCGACTCCACGAGGAGCACGTGCGCGAGGGTGTCGAGAAGCGCGATGCGCTGATCGCCGAGGGGCACGCCACCGCCGCTCGCATCGTCGCCGAGGCCGAGGCCAAGCAGCGCGCGCAGATGGGCATCCTCGACCAGGAGCGCGTCGCGCTCGAGAAGCGGGTCGACGAGCTCCGCGTGTTCGAGCGCGACTACCGCGCGAAGCTGAAGAGCTACATCGAGGGCCAGCTGCGCGACCTCGACACGGCGCAGCCGGTTCAGGTCGGCGGTGGCTACGCCCCGACGACGTCGGGCGAGCAGCCCGCCCCGACCTTCCAGGGCTTTGGCGGCTGAGCGAACGGCCAGGCTCGGCGTCACCGCACTGCTGGTCCTGGTCGGCGTCGCGATCACGGTCTACGCCGTCGACCAGGTCAGCAAGTACTTCGTCGTCACGACCCTCGCCGAGGGTGAGACCGTTCAGGTGATCGGCGACCTGCTGCACTGGCAGTTCGTCCGGAATCCGGGGGCGGCGTTCTCCTTCGCGAGCGGCATGACCTGGGTGTTCACGATCCTCGCGGCGGGCGTGATCACCTTCATCATCTGGTTCGCCCGTCGCATCCGCTCGATCGCCTGGGCGCTCGTGTTCGGGCTCCTGCTCGGCGGCGTGCTCGGCAACCTGACCGACCGCCTCCTCCGAGAGCCGGGCTTCGGCATCGGACACGTGATCGACTTCATCTCGACGCCCTGGATGCTGCCGGCGATCTACAACGTGGCCGACATCGCCATCGTGTCGAGCATGATCCTGTTCATGATCCTGACGATCCGGGGCATCGGGCTCGATGGTTCGCGACCGGTGCGCGACGGCGACGGTTCGGACGCCACGGCGCCCGAGCCGGGCCGTGAAGCGCGAGGCGGCGGCTCGCCGGCCGAACTCGCACGCGAGTCCTGACGTGGAGCACCGCGCACTGCCCGTCCCGGACGGGCTCGACGGCGTTCGCGTGGACGCCGGGATCGCGAAGCTGCTCGGCTTCTCCCGAACCCAGGCCGCGGAGTTCGCCGAGGCGGGTGGCGTCAGCCTCGACGGACGAGCCGTCGACAAGTCCGACCGACTCCGCGCCGGCGCCTGGCTCGAGGTGAGCTGGGCGCCGCCTCGGACACTCGAGATCGAGCCGATCCCGGTGCCCGACCTCGGGATCGTCCACGACGACGAGCACATCGTCGTCGTGGACAAGCCGGCCGGGGTGGCCGCCCACCCGTCGCTCGGCTGGGAGGGCCCGACCGTGGTCGGTGCGCTCGCGGCATCCGGCTACCGGATCTCGACGTCCGGCGCCCCCGAGCGCCAGGGCGTCGTGCACCGACTGGACGCCGGCACGAGCGGCCTGATGGTCGTGGCCAAGTCCGAGACGGCGTACACCGCGCTCAAGCGCGCGTTCCACGATCGCGAGGTCGAGAAGATCTACCACGCAGTGGTTCAGGGGCTGCCGGATCCACTCGCGGGCACCATCGACGCCCCGGTCGGGCGGCATCCGCGTTCCGAGTGGAAGTTCGCCGTCACGGTCGACGGCAAGCACGCCGTGACCCATTACGAGACCATCGAGGCGTTCCCGTACGCCTCGCTGCTCGAGATCCACCTCGAGACCGGCCGGACGCACCAGATCCGCGTCCACATGTCGGCGCAGCGGCACCCGTGCGCGGGCGACACGATGTACGGCGCCGATCCCACGCTGAGCGCGCGGCTCGGGCTCACCCGGCAGTGGCTGCACGCGCGGCAGCTCTCGTTCACGCATCCGGGCACGGGGGAGTGGGCGACCTACGAGTCCGACTACCCGGACGACCTGCAGCACGCGCTCGACGTGCTCTCCGGCGACTGACCCTCCGCCGCGCCGACCGCTCGGTGCCGGTGGCGGCCAATAGACTGCAAGCACCCCCAGAACCGCTCGCTGCACCATTCGATGAGGAGCCCTGTGGCCGCCGATTCCTTCGTCCACCTGCACGTCCACTCCGAGTACTCGATGCTCGACGGGGCGGCCCGGGTGGGCGAGCTGATGAAGGCCGCCGCGGCCGAGGGCATGCCGGCCGTCGCCGTGACCGACCACGGCAACGTGTTCGGCGCGTACGACTTCTGGAAGCAGGCGACGGATGCCGGGGTGAAGCCCATCATCGGGACCGAGGCGTACCTCACGCCGGGCACGCACCGGAGCGACAAGACGCGCGTCCGATGGGGCAACGGCGGCGGCGACGACGTCTCGGGTTCCGGTGCGTACACCCACATGACGCTGCTCTCGGAGACCACCGAGGGCATGCACAACCTGTTCCGGCTCTCGAGCCGGGCATCGATCGAGGGCTACTACTTCAAGCCGCGGATGGATCGCGAGCTGCTGCAGACCTACTCGAAGGGGCTCATCGCCACGACCGGCTGTCCGTCCGGCGAGGTGCAGACCCGGCTGCGGCTGGGACAGTACGACGAAGCGGTCGCCGCGGCGGCCGAATTCCGCGACATCTTCGGCAGGGAGAACTTCTTCGCCGAGATCATGGATCACGGGCTCGGCATCGAGAAGCGCATCATGGACGACCTGTTGCGGCTGGCCAAGCAGCTCGACCTCCCGCTGGTCGCCACGAACGACCTGCACTACACGCACGCGCACGACGCGAAGAGCCACGCCGCGCTGCTGTGCGTCCAGTCGGGATCGACCCTCGACGACCCGAATCGCTTCAAGTTCGACGCCGACGAGTTCTACCTGAAGTCCGCGACCGAGATGCGGCACCTCTTCCGCGACCACCCCGAGGCGTGCGACAACACGCTGCTCATCGCCGAGCGATGCGACGTGCAGTTCAACACCAGCGCGAACTACATGCCGCGCTATCCGGTCCCGTCCGGGGAGGACGAGCAGAGCTGGTTCGTGAAGGAGGTCGAGAAGGGCCTCCACGAGCGCTACCCGGCGGGCATCCCGGACGAGGTGCGGAAGCAGGCCGACTACGAGGTCGGCGTCATCTCGCAGATGGGGTTCCCCGGCTACTTCCTCGTCGTCGCCGACTTCATCAACTGGTCGAAGGACAACGGCATCCGGGTGGGTCCGGGTCGTGGCTCCGGCGCCGGCTCGATGGCGGCGTACGCCATGCGGATCACCGACATCGACCCCCTCCAGCACGGCCTCATCTTCGAGCGCTTCCTGAACCCCGACCGCGTCTCCATGCCCGACTTCGACGTGGACTTCGACGAGCGTCGTCGCGGCGAGGTCATCAAGTACGTCACCGACAAGTACGGCGACGAGCGCGTGGCGCAGATCGTCACCTACGGCACGATCAAGGCCAAGCAGGCGCTGAAGGACTCCAGCCGCGTGCTCGGGTTCCCATTCGGCATGGGGGAGAAGCTGACGAAGGCGATGCCCCCCGCGGTGATGGGCAAGGACATCCCGCTCTCCGGCATCCTCGACAAGGACCACCCGCGCTACAAGGAGGCCGGCGACATCCGCGCCCTCATCGAGACGGATGCCGAGGCGAAGACCGTCTTCGACACGGCGCTGGGGCTCGAGAACCTCAAGCGCCAGTGGGGCGTGCACGCCGCGGGCGTCATCATGTCGAGCGAGCCGCTGATCGACATCATCCCGATCATGAAGCGGGAGCAGGACGGCCAGATCGTCACGCAGTTCGACTACCCCGCCTGCGAGTCGCTCGGCCTGATCAAGATGGACTTCCTGGGCCTCAGGAACCTGACCATCATCGACGACGCGCTCGACAACATCGAGGCCAACCGCGGCTTCCGCCCCGTGCTCGAGGACCTCGAGCTCGACGACCCCGAGGCGTACGCGCTCCTCTCCCGCGGTGACACGCTCGGGGTCTTCCAGCTCGACGGCGGTCCGATGCGATCGCTGCTGCGGCAGATGAAGCCCGACAACTTCGAGGACATCTCGGCCGTCATCGCGCTCTACCGTCCGGGCCCGATGGGCGCGAACTCGCACACGAACTACGCGCTGCGCAAGAACGGGCTGCAGGAGATCACGCCGATCCACCCCGAGTTCGCGGAGTCGCTGAAGGACATCCTCGACACCAGCTACGGCCTCATCATCTACCAGGAGCAGGTCATGGCCATCGCGCAGCGCGTCGCGGGCTTCAGCCTGGGCCAGGCCGACATCCTGCGTCGCGCGATGGGCAAGAAGAAGAAGTCCGAGCTCGACAAGCAGTACGAGGGCTTCTCCGGCGGGATGAAGGCGAACGGCTACTCGGATGCCGCGATCCAGAAGCTCTGGGAGATCCTGCTCCCCTTCTCCGATTACGCGTTCAACAAGGCGCACTCCGCGGCCTACGGCGTGCTCAGCTACTGGACCGCCTACCTCAAGGCGCACTACCCCGCCGAGTACATGGCGGCCCTGCTCACGAGCGTCGGCGACGCGCGCGACAAGCTGGCGCTCTACCTCAACGAGTGCCGCCGGATGGGCATCAAGGTGCTTCCGCCCGACGTGAACGAGTCGATCGGATTCTTCGCCGCCGTCGGCGACGACATCCGCTTCGGCCTCGGTGCCGTCCGCAACGTCGGCTTCAACGTGGTCGATGCGATCCGCGCGTCGCGCGACGCGAAGGGGCGCTTCGAGACCTTCCACGACTTCCTGAAGAAGGTGCCGACGCAGGTCGCGAACAAGCGCACCGTCGAGTCGCTCGTGAAGGCGGGGGCGTTCGACTCGCTCGGCCACACGCGACGCGCGCTCGTCGAGATCCACGAGGGCGCCGTCGAGGCGGCCGTGAAGGAGAAGCGCGCCGAGGAGAACGGCGACGTCGGCTTCGACTTCGACAGCCTCTTCGAGGACCACGAGAAGGAGGCCGCGCCGTCGCCGGTGCCCGATCGGCCGGAGTGGGCCAAGCGCGACAAGCTGGCCTTCGAGCGAGAGATGCTCGGCCTCTACGTCTCAGACCACCCGCTCGCGGGGTTGGAGGCGACGCTCGCGAAGCACGCCTCGACGACGATCACCGACCTGATGAGCTCCGACGGTACCCAGGACGGCGACGTCGCGACGATCGCCGGTCTCGTGACGAGCGTGCAGCATCGCGTCGCCCGCCAGTCCGGCAACCAGTACGGCATGATCCAGGTCGAGGACTTCTCGGGCGAGATCACCGTGATGTTCATGGGCAAGGCGTACCAGGAGTTCGCGCCCGCCCTGAAGGGCGACTCGATCGTCGTCGTCCGAGGCCGGGTCAGCATGCGCGACGACGGCATGAACCTGCACGCCTACAGCGTCTTCGAGCCCGAGGTCGGACAGGACGACGGCACCGGGCCCGTCGTGATCTCGCTGCCCGACGTGCGGGCGACCACCGACACGATCACGGCGCTCGGCGACGTGCTCATCCGCCACCGCGGCGACACCGAGGTGCGGCTGAAGCTCACGAAGGGACGGACCGCACGCGTGTTCGAACTGCCGTACCCGGTCGCGGTGAGCGCCGACTTCTACGGCGAGCTGAAGAGCCTCCTCGGGCCGAACTGCCTCACGTGACGTCGCTCCCAGCGGCCGTTCCGCACGGATCGCTAGGCTGAGCGGGCCATGCTACGCACGATCGACCTCCGAGGCACCCGTCCGACCGCGTCCGAGCTGCTCGAGCTCGTCCCGAGGGCCGCGACCGACGTCGCCGCCGCACTCGAGCCCGCACGGGCGCTCATCGACGACGTGCGCGCGCGGGGGGAGGCGGCGCTGCTCGACCAGGCCGAGCGGTTCGACCGGGTCCGGCCGCGGGCCGTTCGGGTGCCGGCCGGCGAGCTCGCCGCCGCGCGGGACGCACTGCGGCCCGACGTGCGTCGCGCCGTCGAATCGACCATCGACCGCGTCCGTGCCGCGAGCGCCGCGCAGGTGCCCGCGCCCGAGCGCACGGTGCTCGCGACGGGAGCGGTCGTCGAGCAGCGGTGGCAGCCGGTCGGCCGCGTGGGGCTCTACGTGCCTGGCGGCAAGGCCGTCTACCCGTCGAGCGTCGTCATGAACGTCGTACCGGCCCAGGTCGCCGGCGTGCGGTCGATCGCCCTCGCCTCGCCCGCGCAGGCCGCGCACGGCGGGCGGATCCATCCGACGATCGCCGGGGTCGCGGGCCTCCTCGGCATCGACGAGGTCTACGCGATGGGCGGCGCGGGGGCCATCGGCGCGTTCGCCTTCGGCGTGCCCGAACTCGGCCTCGAGTCCGTGCAGCGGGTCACCGGCCCGGGCAACGTCTTCGTCGCCGCCGCCAAGCGCGTCGTGCAGGGCGTCACGGGCATCGACGCCGAGGCAGGGCCGACCGACATCCTCGTGATCGCCGACGACGCGGCCGACCCCGACTTCGTGGCATCCGACCTCGTCAGCCAGGCCGAGCACGACGAGCTCGCCGCGGCCGTGCTCGTGACGGACTCGGTCGGCTTCGCCGAGCGGGTCGCCGAACGGCTCGTCGTCCGCTCGACCGAGACCCGCCACTCCGATCGGGTGCGCGCGGCGCTCGAGGGCGTGCAGTCTGCGGTCGTACTCGTCGACGACCTCGCGCAGGCCGCCGACTTCGCGAATGCGTTCGGCGCCGAGCACCTCGAGATCCAGGTCCGGGATGCGGACGCGGTGCTCGCCCGCATCGAGAACGCGGGCGCGATCTTCATCGGGCCGTACTCGCCGGTGAGCCTCGGCGACTACGCCGCGGGCTCGAACCACGTCCTGCCCACGGGCGGCCAGTCCCGCCACGCAGCTGGGCTCTCCGCGGCGACGTTCCTGCGTCCGCAGCAGGTGGTGCGCTACGACGAGGCCGCGCTGCGCGCGGTCGCGCCGATCATCGCGACGCTCTCCGAGGAGGAGGACCTCCCGGCCCACGGCGAGGCGGTCGGCGCCCGCTTCGGAGAGCGGCACTGATCCCGGCGCTACGCTGAGAGCACCATGTACTGCCCCTTCTGCCGCCATCCCGATTCCCGCGTCATCGACTCGAGGACGAGCGACGACGGCCTGTCGATCCGCCGCCGCCGCCAGTGCCCGGAATGCGGTCGTCGATTCTCGACCACCGAGACGGCGAGCCTCGCCGTGATCAAGCGCTCGGGCGTGATCGAGCCGTTCAGTCGCGAGAAGGTCGTGCTCGGTGTGAAGAAGGCCTGCCAGGGCCGGCCCGTGACCGACTCCGACCTCGCCGTGCTCGCGCAGAAGGTCGAGGAGACGATCCGTTCGACCGGCGCCTCGCAGATCGAGGCGAACGACATCGGGCTGGCCATCCTGCCGCCGCTGCGGGAACTCGACGAGGTCGCCTACCTGCGCTTCGCGAGCGTGTACCAGGCGTTCGAGTCGCTGGACGACTTCGAGTCGGCGATCGAGGCCCTCCGCGAGGAGCACGGCCGGCTGCCGGCCCGGCCCGCGGAGTGACGAGGGCGTCGGGCGCCCCGACCCCGCTCCGGTAGCCTGATCCAGGCATGTATCGACTCCTCTTCTCCCTGGTCTTCTCGCGCATGGACCCCGAGCGCGCCCACCACCTCGCGTTCCGCGTCATCCGCGCGCTCCCGACGCTCGGAGTCGGCCGGCTCGTCGAGCGTGCGACCGGCCCCGCACCCGAGCTCGCCGTCGAAGCGCTCGGCCTGCGCTTCCCCTCCCCGTTCGGCGTCGCCGCCGGCTTCGACAAGGACGCGCTCGCGGTCGTCGGCCTCGGCAACCTCGGCTTCGGCCACGTCGAGGTCGGCACGATCACCGCGCTGCCGCAGCCCGGCAACGAGCGCCCGAGGCTCTTCCGCCTGATCGCGGACCGCGCGCTCGTGAACCGGATGGGCTTCAACAACGGCGGGGCGGATGCCGCGGCCGGCCGGGTCTCGCGGCTGTCGCGTCGTCGTCATCGCCCCGTGCTCGGCGTCAACATCGGCAAGAGCAGGGTGACGCCCGTCGAGGAGGCGACCGAGGACTACGTGCGGAGCACGAAGGTGCTCGCCCCGCACGCCGACTACCTCGTCGTGAACGTCAGCTCGCCGAACACGCCCGGCCTGCGCGGCCTGCAGGAGCTCGACGCGCTCGCGCCGCTGCTCGAGGCCGTCCGCGCGGCGGCGGGCCGGACCCCGCTGCTCGTGAAGATCGCGCCGGACCTCGAGGATGCGGAGCTCGTGCGGATCTGCGAGCTCGTCGTCCGACTCGGCCTGGACGGCATCATCGCCACGAACACCACGATCTCGCGGGCCGGGCTCGTCACGCCCGCGGCGGAGGTCGAGGCGATCGGCGCCGGCGGACTGTCCGGTGCGCCGCTGGCGGTGCGATCGCTCGAAGCGCTGAAGCTCATCCGCGAACAGGTGCCCTCCGGCCTCTGCGTCGTCTCCGTGGGCGGCGTCGAGACCGCCGAGG
This sequence comes from Agromyces excoecariae, assembly GCF_051715505.1. Taxonomy (NCBI): domain Bacteria; kingdom Bacillati; phylum Actinomycetota; class Actinomycetes; order Micrococcales; family Microbacteriaceae; genus Agromyces; species Agromyces excoecariae. The sequence goes on from NZ_JBPSLA010000014.1 coordinate 88,316, forward strand.
ACGTGCAGGAGCGGCTCGACGCGGGCGCGACCCTCGTCCAGGGCTACACCGCGTTCATCTACCGAGGACCGCTGTGGGCGCGGCAGGTCAACCGCGGGCTCGCGCGGATCCGCCGCGAGCGCCGGGCCGCGGCATCCGTCGCCTGAGCCGCCCGCGCACGGGGGCCGGCGCGATCCGGTCGGCCGGGCCGGCCGCGGAGTGATCCGGGCGCGGGTGCGACGGCCTCAGAGCATCCCGACGTCGGAGAGCCGGTCGGCGAGCGTCGCACCGTCGCTCGCGGAGACCCACGGCACGTCGGCGCCGTGCTGCTCCGACTTCGTGCGCCCACCCGCGAGGACGGCCTCGCCGGGCGAGAGCTCGCGGATCGCGATCGCCGCGACGTTGTCCGGATGCTCGCGCGCGAAGGCCGCGTAGAGTTCCTCGTCGTGCTGCCCGTCGTCGCCGATCATGAGCCAGCGGACGTTCGGGAACTCATCCGCGAGGCGACTGAGGTTGTCGGTCTTGTGCTCGCGTCCGCTGCGGAACCATCGATCGTGGGTCGGGCCCCAGTCGGTGAGCAGCAGGGGGCCGGCCGGATAGAGGTTGCGGGAGAGGAACCGGGTGAGCGTGGGGGCGACGTTCCACGCACCCGTCGAGAGGTAGATCACCGGCGAGCCCGGATGGCGACGCGCGAGGCGCTCGTACAGCACCGCCATGCCCGGAGTGGGGCTGCGCGCGTGCTCGTCGAGGACGAACGTGTTCCACGCCGCCACGAACGGCCGGGGGAGGGCGGTGACCATGACGGTGTCGTCGACGTCGGAGATGATCCCGAAGTCGACGTCGGGTCCGACGACCCGGATGGGCGCCTCGACGGGCTCGGCGCCGTGCGTGTGGAGCACGACGTGGTTCCACCCGGGCTCCAGGTGCACCGGGATCTTCGTGTCGACGACGCCGCCGCGGTCCGCGAGGACCTCGATCCGCTCGCCTCCGACCTCGATGGTCACCGGTACGTCGCCGACCGGAACGCTCGTGAAGCTCCGCCACCCCCGGATGCCCTGCTCACGCCGCTGACGGCGGCGCTTGGACGTGTCGTCCGGCCGGATCGGCTTCGAGAGGAGCACGCGGCAGAGCACGCGCACCCATTCCGTGGAGCCGTATCCGGTGTACGGAACCACCGTGGGCACGTGACCACGGCTGCGCGCCCACCGTTCGCGGACGTCGTGGATCCAGTCCTCGGCGCGTGCGGCACCGTGCCGGGCCGGCCGACGCCGGGGACCGGCCGGGTCGGGGGAACTCACCGGCATCACGCCAGTCTTTCACGTACCCGCGCGTCGAAGCCAAACCCGCCGCCCCCCGAAGGCGGGACTTCCGCTCGGTCCCGGGTAGAGTGGTCCGGCGAACAAGGAGGACCCGTGCCGAACATCGACCTGATCCTGGGGGCCGATCACGGGCGGAGGCGCTCGGTGCGAACCGAGCCCACGCAGCGACGCAGCTCCCAACGGCTCGACGCACTGCTGGATGCCGCCGCCGAGATCGTCGACGAGCTCGGATTCGAGCGGCTGACCACGCAGATGGTCGCCGAACGGGCCGGCGCCTCCATCGGCACCGTGTACCGGTACTTCCCCGACCGCGTCGCGGTGCTCCACGCCCTTCGCGAGCGGAGCGTCCGGCGCTTCCGCGAGCGGCTGGCCGAGGCCGTCGACGTCGCGGAGCTCGCCGCCTGGTGGGACGTCATCGACCTCGCGCTCGACGTGTGCGCCGACCTCTACCGCGAGGAGCCGGGGTTCGCCGTGGTGTACTCCGCCCCGCGCGAGGCGTCGGAACTCGACGGCGAGCCCGAGATCGCGCACCGCGTCGCACGGCTCCTCGAGCACGACTTCGGCGTGATCGACGACCCCGAGGTCCGGCTCCGGCTCGGCATCGCCCTCGAGATCGGCGCGACGCTCATCCACCGCGCGTTCGTCCGCGACGCCGCCGGTGACGCACGGTACCTCGACGAGGCGCACCGCGTGGTGCGCGACTACCTCGGTCGGCACCTCGCCGACCAGCTCGCCGCCGCCCCCGCAGCCTGAACATCAGCGGCGAACCGCCGCGCCCCCCGTTGCTCCGCCGCGGCGGAGGTGTTTGGCTGGGGGATGCGGCGCCGGTCGGCGCTCGGGACCGACGGAGAGGCAGCATGATCGAGTTCCGCGGCGTCACCAAGCAGTTCCCCGACGGCACGGTCGCCGTGCACGACGTGGACATCGTCATACCGCCCCGCAAGACGACGGTCCTCGTCGGCTCGTCCGGATCCGGCAAGACGACGTTGCTCCGGATGATCAACCGGATGGTCGACCCGACCGCCGGGCAGGTGCTCATCGACGGCACGGATGTCGCGACGGTCGACCCGGTGCGGCTGCGACGCGGCATCGGCTACGTCATGCAGAACTCCGGGCTCCTGCCGCACCGGAAGGTGATCGACAACGTCGCGACGGTGCCCCTGCTCCGTGGCGAGTCTCGGCGTGCCGCACACGCTCGAGCACTCGAACTGCTCGACACCGTCGGGCTCGACCGGTCGCTCGCCGACAAGTACCCGGCGCAGCTGTCGGGGGGCCAGCAGCAGCGCGTCGGGGTCGCCCGCGGCCTGGCCGTCGACCCGAACATCCTGCTCATGGACGAGCCGTTCGGCGCCGTCGACCCCATCGTCCGCGCGGAACTGCAGCAGGAGCTCCTCCGGCTCCAGGAGGAGCTCGGCAAGACGGTCGTCTTCGTGACGCACGACATCGACGAGGCGTTCCTGCTCGGCGACCAGGTGGTGATCATGCAGCAGGGCGGGCTGATCTCGCAGGCGGCCTCGCCCGCCGAGATCCTCGCGCATCCGGCCGACGCGTTCGTCGCCGACTTCGTGGGTGCCGACCGCGGCAAGCGGGCGCTCCACCTCACCGAGGTCGACGGCCGTCGGGTCGTCGTCGACGCCGACGGCCGGGCGGCGGGAGTCCTGGCCCCGTGAACTGGCTCTGGTCGAACCTCGACCTCGTCGGGGAACTCATGCTCGTCCACCTCGCGTTGTCGGTGCCGGCGATCATACTGAGCTTCGTGGTCTCCGTGCCGATCGGCTGGCTCGCCCACCGCTACCGGTGGTCGAGGGGCGTTCTGCTGTCGCTGTGCGGACTCCTCTACGCCATCCCCTCGCTCGCGCTGTTCATCGCCCTGCCGGCGTTCACCGGCCTCAGCCTGCGATCCCCGGTGAACCTCGTCATCGCACTCACGCTGTACGGCATCGCCGTCATCGTGCGCACCTCCGCCGACGCGTTCGACTCGGTCGAGCGCGACATCCGCCAGTCGGCGACCGCCGTCGGCTACTCGACGACCGGCAGGTTCTGGGGCGTCGAGCTGCCGCTGGCCGGGCCGGTGCTGCTCTCGGGACTCCGCGTCGTGATCGTGAGCACCGTGAGCCTCGCCACCGTCGGCGCGGTGATCGGGGTGCAGAGCCTCGGCAGCCTGTTCACCGACGGCTTCCAGCGCGGCATCCAGGTCGAGATCATCACCGGCATCGTCGCGACGATCGTGCTCGCGCTCGGGCTCGACGCGCTCAGCGTGATGCTGGGTCGACTCCTGATGCCGTGGACCCGGCCCGCGGCGTCGAACGGAGGGGTCGCAGCCTCCCGGCGCATCCGGAGGGAGACGGCGTGAACCTCTTCCTCGACGCGTTCGCCTGGCTGGCCGACCCCGCGAACTGGACCGGACCCGGCAGCATCCCGCAACGGATCGCCGAGCACCTCTGGGTCTCCGCCCTCGTGCTCGTGATCGCCTCCGCCATCGCGCTGCCGATCGGCGCGCTCGTCGGCCACACCGGCCGCGGGCGCGAACCCGCGGTGATGATCTCCGGGGGTCTTCGCGCACTGCCCACCCTCGGCGTGCTGACCCTCTTCGGCATCTGGATCGGGATCGGGCTCGCGGCCCCGATCATCTCGCTCGTCATCCTCGCGATCCCGCCGCTGCTCGCGGGCGCCTACGCCGGATTCGAGTCGGTCGACCGGCGCACCATCGACGCCGCCCGGGCGATGGGCATGCGCGAGCTGCAGGTCGTCGGCAAGGTCGAGCTTCCGCTCGGCATGCCGATCGTCGTCGGCGGCATCCGTTCGGCGACGCTCCAGATCATCGCGACCGCGACCCTGGCGGCGTACATCGCCGACGAGGGCCTCGGCCGCTTCATCTTCGCGGGGCTGAAGACCCGCGACTACGGCGAGATGCTCGGCGGGTCGATCCTCGTGATCCTCCTCGCCCTCGTCATCGACGGATGCTTCGCGCTCACGCAGCGCGTCGTCGTCCCCGCCGGCGTCCGTGCGACGCGAACCGCAGAGCTCCGTTCGAGGCCGACCCGGTCGCGAACGGTCGTGGGGCGACCCAACACCGAAGGGAATCAGGAATGATCACAGCAGGAAAAGGCCGGCTCGTTGCGCTCGCAGCGGTCGCGGTCGGGGCGACAGTGGCCCTGGCAGGGTGTGCATCGGGCGATCCGCTCGACAGCGGATCGGGTGACGGCGGGGCCACGGGCGAGACCATCGTCGTGGGTTCGCAGGACTACTACTCGAACGAGATCATCGCCGAGATCTACGCCCAGGCACTCGAGGAGAACGGCTACACCGTCGATCGGCAGTTCCGCATCGGCCAGCGCGAGGTGTACATCCCCGAGATCGAGTCGGGCGCGATCGACGTGTTCCCCGAGTACACGGGCAACCTCCTCCAGTACTACGTGCCCGACACGACGGCCACGACGAGCGACGACGTCTACGCCGAACTCTCCACCTCGCTGCCCGACGGGCTGCGCGTGCTCGACCAGTCGCCGGCCACCGACCAGGACTCGTACAACGTGACGAAGGCGTTCTCCGAGGAGAACGGCGTCACGAGCCTCGCCGACCTCGCCGACGTCACGACGCCGATCACGCTCGGCGGCAACTCCGAGCTCGAGACCCGGCCGTACGGGCCCGAGGGCCTGAAGTCGGTGTACGGCGTCGACGTGGCGTTCACGCCGATCGAGGACAGCGGCGGGCCGCTCACCCTCAAGGCGCTGGTCGACGACCAGGTGCAGATGGTCAACATCTACAGCGCCGACCCGAACATCGCGGCGAACGACCTCGTGACGCTCGAGGACCCGGAGGGGCTCTTCCTGGCGTCGAACGTCGTGCCCGTCGTGAGCGAGAAGGTGACCGACGACATCGCCGAGATCATCGACACGGTGAGCGCTGCGCTCACCGCGGAGGACCTCGTGGCGCTGAACTCCCTGAGCGTCAACGAGCAGCAGTCCGCGGACCAGATCGCAAGCGACTGGCTCGCGGAGCAGTCGCTGTTCTAGGGGACGGTGTCCTCGCGTGAGGGGTCGGTCGCTCCGGCGGCCGGCCCCTCCGCCGTGTCCGCCGGCGAGATGTGCGGCGGGACCGCGGGGTGCGGCGCCGGTGCGGCGGCATCCGTCATGTGCCGTGCCTCGAGTCGGAGCAGGAGCTTCTTGCCGAGCCAGGCGAGCACGAGGAACAGGACGATGGCGCCGACGAAGAGGTAGCCCGCCCAGTGCAGGTTCTCGCTGAGCTCGCGATAGCCGCCGGCGGCCGCCGAGCCGACGCCGACGTAGGCGAACGACCAGATGATGCACGCCGGCGTGGTCCACGCCATGAACCGCCGGTAGGTCATGTCGCTCATGCCCACGGTGAGCGGGACGAGCGAGTGCAGCACCGGAAGGAACCGCGAGATGAAGACCGCCGGTCCGCCGCGCCGCGCGAGGTAGCGCTGCGCCCGGTGCCAGTTGTGCTCGCCGATGCGGCGACCGAGTCGCGAGTGCTGGATGTGCGGGCCGAACCATCGGCCGAGCGCGAAGCCGATGCTCTCGCCCGCGAGCGCCCCGATGATGACCGCGATGGCGAGCGCGACGAATTCGACCGCGCCCTCGACACCGGTCGCGGCGACGAGGACGATCGTGTCGCCCGGCACGATGAGGCCGACCAGGACCGACGTCTCGAGCAGGATGCCGAGCCCGGCGAGCAGCGTCCGCACGACGGGGTCGACGCCCTGCACCGTCGCGAGGATGCCGTCGAGCAGCTCGTTCACGGTTCAGAGCCTATGGGCTGAGGCAGGGAAGTCGATCAGAATGCGATCGCCGCGAGGACGCAGACGGGAACGGCGACGATCCCGGTCGCGAGCAGCCAGGTCGCGTTCCGCGCGCGAGCGTCGAGCGGGTGCAGGTCGGCCTCGAGGCGGGCCAGGCGGCGTTCGAGCACGCGCTCGTCGGGATCGACGGCGTCGATCGGCGAGGTCCCGTACGCCGCGGCGGCGCCCGAACCACCGACCCTGAGCAGGGCCGTGCGCAACGGCTCGAGGCCCACCCTGCGTCGGGGTGCGTCGTCGGCGAGCATCTCGGTGAGCGTCGCGACGGATCGTTCGGCGCGGTTCGCGATCGGGAACCATGGCAGCGCGGCGTGCCAGGCACGGAACGCGAGCAGCACGAGGTGGTGCAGCTGGTCGAGGTGCGCGCGCTCGTGGCCGACGACCGCACGCAGCTCGTCCTCGTCGAGGAGGTCGACGAGTCCGTCGGTGACGACGGTGGCCGTGCGGAATCCGGGGACGCAGTAGGCGACGGGCACTGGATGCGAGAGCACGCGCGCTCCGGTCGAGTCGTTGGCGGGGCTCGCGAGCAGGTCGATCAGCCGGTGCTGGCGGCGCCGGGTGCGCTCCGCTCGGACGGCGGTCGTGCCGAGGTTGAGGGCGAGGTGCACCGCGAGCCCGACGGCGAGCGTGAGTGCGGCGAGGTGGACGACCCCGAACCCGTCGGGGATCGGTCCGGCGTCGAGGACGGGAAGCAGCGCGGTCGCCGCGGCGGACAGCGAACCCGCGGGTGATGCGCCGAACGCCAGGAGTGCGCCGATCATCGAGAGGCCGCCGCCGAGGGCGATGCCCTGCCAGAGCGCGAGCGCCGTGGCGGGGGAGCGGGCGGGCCACTCGGCGCGGGACAGCGCGACGGGCACGGGCCACGCGAGCGCGAGGGCGAGGGCGCCGAGCGCCAGGGCGGCGGCGATCACGTCAGTGGCGCACCAGGTCGTCGAGCAGGCGGCGCAGCGTGTTCGCCTCGCCGGCGCTCACGGTGCCGACGAATCGTGCGAGGGCGGCGTCGCGGTCCGACGACGAGGAGAGCACCTCGTGCATGAGCTCGGCCGTGTGCTCCGCGCGCGAGAGGAGGGCGCTGTACCGATGGGGCCTCGTGTCGCGGCTGCGCCCGACGAACCCCTTGCGCTCGAGGCGGGAGAGGACGGTCAGCACCGTCGTCGTCGCGGGGCCGTGTCCGGGCGCCGACACGAGCGCCAGCCGGTCTCGGACCTCGTTCGCGGTGAGCGCCGAATCGGTCATCCAGAGCTGCTCCATCACGGAGCGCTCCAGCTCGCCGAGACCTGCCATAGGTCGAGGATACCGCGCAAGGGCCCAATGGTTCTACATCGTGTAGAAAACATGCTCTACGCTCTGTAGAAGAATCGCGTCGACGATCGTTCCCATGAAAGGGGCCCCGCGTGAACGAGTTGCTCGATCCGCTCCTGCTCGCCAGGTGGCAGTTCGGTCTCACCACGGTCTACCACTTCCTGTTCGTCCCGATCACGATCGGGCTCGCGACCTCCGCGGCGATCTTCCAGACCGCCTGGGTGCGCACGGGAAAGGTCGAGTACCTGCGCATCACGCGGTTCTTCGGCACCATCTTCCTCATCAACTTCGCGATGGGCGTCGTGACCGGCATCGTGCAGGAGTTCCAGTTCGGCATGAACTGGTCGGAGTACTCGCGCTTCGTCGGCGACGTGTTCGGCGCTCCGCTGGCACTCGAGGGCCTGCTCGCGTTCTTCCTCGAGGCGACCTTCATCGGGCTCTGGATCTTCGGCTGGAACCGCCTGCCCCAGAAGCTGCACCTCGCCACGATCTGGGCGACGGCGATCGGCACCATCCTCTCGGCGTACTTCATCATCGCGGCGAACGCGTTCATGCAGAACCCGGTCGGCTACGAGATGAACGCCGAGCGCGGGCGCGCGGAACTCGTCGACATCTGGGCGCTCCTGACCAACCCGGTCGCGCTCGCGGCGTTCCCGCACACGATCGCGGCCTCGTTCATGGTCAGTTCCGGCCTCATCATCAGCGCGGCCGCCTGGCATCTCGCGCGCAACCAGCACCTCGACACCATGCGACCCGCCCTGAAGTTCGGCCTCTGGGGCATGCTCATCTCCGGAGCGCTCACCACGTTCTTCGGCGACCAGCTGAGCCTCGCCATGGTCGCGACGCAACCGATGAAGATGGCCGCGGCCGAGGCGACCTACGACACGGTCTGCGGGGCGGATGCCTCGTTCTCGCTGTTCACGCTCGGCACGCCCGACGGCACGAGCGAGCTCTTCTCCATCCGCGTCCCGTACCTGCTCTCGCTGCTGTCGACGCACTCACTCGACGGGTGCGTGGAGGGCATCAACGACCTGCAGGCGCAGTACACCGAGCTCTACGGCCCGGGCGACTACGCGCCGATCATCTGGGTCACGTACTGGGCCTTCCGCTGGATGATCGGCCTCGGCGTGCTGCACGTCCTCATCGCACTCGTCGGGCTGTGGCTCACCCGGGGCGACCGGATGCCGAAGCAGCGCTGGGTCTGGACCGTCGCCGTGTGGAGCTTCCCGCTCTCGCTCGCCGCGATGATCGTGGGCTGGGTCTTCACCGAGATGGGCCGGCAACCATGGATCGTCTTCAGCCTGCTGCCCACCGAGTCGGCGGTCTCGCCGAACGTCACCGGCCTCGACGTGCTCATCTCGCTCGTCGCGTTCACGCTCATCTACGGCATCCTCGCCGTCGTCGAGGTGAAGCTCATCGTCCGGGCGATCCGGAAGGGCCCGCCGGAGATCGCGCCGCCCGACCCGGAGACGGGCAAGGTCGAACACACCGCAACGGTCTACTAGGAGGACACGGACATGGATCTCGCAGTGCTCTGGTTCTGGATCGTCGCCTTCCTGTTCGTCGGCTACTTCGTGCTCGACGGGTTCGACTTCGGCGTCGGAATGTCGCTGCCCTTCCTCGGGAAGGACGACACCGACCGTCGGGTCCTCATCAACACCATCGGCCCGGTCTGGGACCTCAACGAGACCTGGGTCATCGTGGCCGGCGCGGCGCTGTTCGCGGCGTTCCCCGAGTGGTACGCGACCCTGTTCTCGGGGTTCTACCTCGCGCTGCTGCTGATCCTGCTGGCGCTCATCGCACGCGGCGTCTCGTTCGAGTACCGGCACCAGCGCCCGGAGGACGCGTGGAAGCGGCGCTTCGACTGGATGATCATCGTCGGCTCGGCCGTGCCCGCCCTCCTCTGGGGCGTCGCGTTCGCGAACATCGTGCAGGGCGTGCCGCTCGACGCCGACCACAACTACACGGGCACGCTGTTCGACCTGCTGAACCCGTACGCCCTGCTCGGCGGGCTCACGACCCTGATGCTGTTCTTCACCCACGGGGTGGTGTTCGTCGCGCTCAAGACGGATGGCGACATCCGTCAGCGTGCGCGTCGCCTCGCGACGCGGGCGGGGCTCATCACGATCGTGGTCGCCGCAGCGTTCCTCGTCTGGACCGGGTTCGCCCACGGCACGGCCTGGTTCTGGGGCCTCGCGGCGGTCGCCGCGCTGGCGCTGATCGGTTCGTGGCTCGCGAACGGCCGCGGCGCGGAGCGGGTCGCGTTCACCCTGATGGCCGTGACGATCGGGGCGGCGGTGTTCGCCCTGTTCGCGGCGCTGTTCCCGGACGTCATGCCGGCATCGAACGACCCGGCGAACAGCCTCACGATCGAGAACGCGTCCAGCACCCCGTACACGCTCACGGTGATGAGCTGGACCGCGCTGATCTTCCTGCCGCTCATCGTCGCCTACCAGGGTTGGACCTACTGGGTGTTCCGCAAGCGCGTCACGCGGCAGACGATCGACGCCGCAGCGCACTGACGTGCGCCCCCTCGATCCCAGACTGCTCCGGCGCTCGCGCGCCGCACGCGGCTTCATCGCCGCGGGCGGCGCGCTCGCGCTGCTCCAGGCGGGCGCGACGGTCGCATTCGCGTGGGCGCTGTCCACGCTCGTCGTCGGCCTCATCGAGGGCGAGTCGCCCGGCGGTGCCACCGTGCTCGTGCTCGTGGCGGCGGCATCCGTTCGCGCCCTCGCGGGCTGGTTGTGGGAGTGGCTGGGCTCGGCCGGGGCGATGCGCGTCAAGGCCGAGCTGCGCGACGCGCTGCTGAGGCGACTCGAGGACCGGGCCGGACGGCGGGGCGTCACGACCGCGCGCGCCGCGACGCTGCTCGGGCCGGGACTCGACGCGCTCGACGAGTACTTCGGGCGCTACCTCCCGCAACTCGTGCTGACGGCGATCGCGACGCCCGTGCTCGTCGTCGCCGCGTGGGGCGCGGACTGGGTCTCCGGACTGATCCTGGTCATCGTGCTGCCGCTCGTCCCGGTATTCATGGCGCTCATCGGAATGGCGACCGAGGTCGTGCAGCGACGCCAGTGGGACCGGCTTCAGGCGCTGTCCCGCGGGTTCCTCGAGGTGCTCGGGGGGCTGTCGACGCTCATGGTCTTCGGTCGCGCCGAGCGACAGGCGCGTCGGATCCGCACGGTCACCGACGAGTACCGGTCGAGCACGATGAAGGTCTTGCGCGTGACCTTCCTCTCCGGGTTCACGCTCGAACTCGCCGGGAGCCTCTCGGTCGCGCTCGTCGCGGTCTCGATCGGGCTGCGGCTCGTCGCGGGCGACATGGCGTTCGCGCCCGGGCTCTTCGTCCTGGTCCTCGCGCCGGACGTCTTCCTGCCCGTGCGGAACGTCGGCGCCGCATTCCACTCCGCGACGGCCGGGCTCGAGGCCTCGAAGGATGCCCTTGACCTCCTCGAGGACGTGCCGACGGTGGCGTCGCCGCACCGAGCGGATGCCGCGGCATCCGACGACGCGGGCCGGAGCGCAGCCGACGCGGAGAACGGCCTGCGCGTCCGCGATCTCGTCGTCGTGCGGGACGGGACGCCCGTGTGCGCGCCGCTCCACCTCGAAGCCGAGCGCGGCGAGCTCGTCGCACTGACGGGTGCGAGCGGCTCCGGGAAGTCCTCCGTGCTCGCCGCGATGCTCGGGTTCGCCGATCGCGCCGGCGAGCTCGAGCTCGACGGCGTCGCACTCGGCGCGGGAACACGACGGCACGTCGCCTGGGCGGGACAGTCGCCGCAACTCGTCGAGGGCACGGTCGCGGAGAACGTCCGCCTCGGCTCGGAGGACGCCGACCCGGACCTGGTCGTGCGAGCGTTCGCCGTGGCCGGCGTCGACGTCGACGCCTCGATGCCGCTCGGACCATCCGGTGCCGGACTCTCCGGAGGGCAGGCGCAGCGGGTGGCGGTGGCGCGAGCGATCCATCGTGCGCTCGCGACCGACGCGCCGCTCGTCCTCCTCGACGAACCCACGTCCGCGCTCGATCCGGAGCGGGAACAGGCGATGGCCGTGGCGCTCAGGGAGTTCGCGCGATCCGGCCGGATCGTGATCGTCACGACGCATCGCGAAGGGCTCGGCGGCGCGGCCGATCGCGTCGTGCGGCTCCGGGAGGTCGTCCGTGCCTGATCGTTCCCGTTCCGTCCTCCGGCAGGCCGTCCCGCCGGTGCGCCGCCTCCTGCCGTCCGTGCTGCTGGGAGTGCTCGCGGGGCTCTCGAGCGTCGCGCTGCTCGCCTCCAGCGCCTGGCTGATCGCGCGAGCCGCCGAGCAGCCGCCCATCCTGTTCCTCTCGCTCGGCGTCGTCGGGGTGCGCGCGTTCGCGATCGGGCGGGCGGTGTTCCGGTACCTCGAACGACTCGCCGGCCACGACGCCGCGTTCCGGCAGCTCGCCGAGATCCGGGTCGGGGTGTTCGAGCGGATGCTTCCGCTCGCGCCTGACGGGCTCACCTCCTCGCGGCGGGGCGACCTCCTCTCGCGCTTCGTCGGAGACGTCGACGAGCTGCAGAACGTGTCGCTCCGGATCGTGCAGCCCGTCGCGAGCGCGATCGTGGTGCTCGTCGCCGCCCTCGCCGGGCTCGCGTGGCTCGCGCCCGGCGCCGCTGCGGCCGTGGGCGTCGTCCTGGTGCTCGGCATCGGGGGCGCCGCGATCGCGCAGGCGCTGCTCGCCGCCCGCGCGGACGATCGGCTCGCGCCGCTCCGCGGCGAGCTGCAGGCGGCGATCGTCGAGCACGTGCAAGCGCTCGACGTGCTCGTGGCGTTCGACGCGGCCGACGCCGGTCGCGAGCGCATCCGATCGCTCGGCCGCAGACTCGAACGTGCCACCCGTGCCCGTGCGTCGGCGATCGGTTTCGCGGCGGCCGCAATGAGCGCCGTCGGGGCCTTCGCCGCGGCGGCGAGCCTCGGCGCCGCGCAGCCGCTGCTCGAGGGCGGGCGGATCGACGGGCCCACGTTCGCCGTCCTCTGCCTCGTCCCGCTCGCGATCGCCGAGGTCGCCGCCGCGATCCCGGTCGCCGTGGGCTCGTTCCGCGTGGTGCGTGCGAGTGCGCGTCGTGTGGCTGATGCGGTCCCGGCGACGGTCCCGGCCGAGATTCCGGCACGGCCCGTCGCCGTCGACGACGACGCTGCGTCGGTCCGCACGCCGACCGCACGACGGGTTCCCGCGATCCGCCTCCGCGGTGCGAGCGCGCGATGGCCGGCGATCGGCGTCGACGAGGCGACGGAGGGTGCCGCGGCATCCGCCCGGCCATCGCTCGCGCCCCTCGACCTCGATCTCGAGCCGGGGGAGCGGGTGCTGGTCAGCGGTCCGTCGGGCGCGGGCAAGACGACGCTCGCGCACCTGCTCGTCCGCTTCCTCGAGTACGGCGGTTCGTATCGACTCGACGACGTCGAGGCGCGCGACCTCGACCCGAGGCAGGTCCGCACCAGGGTCGGACTCGTCGAGCAGCGGCCGTGGCTCTTCGACGAGGACCTGCGCCAGAACCTGGTCTTCGCGCGCGACACCGCGACCGACGCGGAACTGCTCGAGGTGCTCGCCCGCGTCGGCCTCGGGGAGTGGGTGGCCGAACGCGGAGGGCTCGACGCGCGGGTCGGCGAGCGCGGCGCCCTCGTCTCCGGCGGTCAGGCGCAGCGCATCGCGCTGGCGCGGGCGATGCTCGCCGACTTCCCCGTGCTCGTTCTCGACGAGCCGACGGCGAGCGTCGACCCGGCGCAGGCCGACGCCCTGCTCCGGGACTTGCTCGGAGCGGCCGGCGACGAGCGGACGGTGCTGCTGATCTCCCACACGGGTGCGCCGGCGGGGCTCGTGGACCGGTCGATCGAACTCGCCGCCGGCTCGCCCCGTTGACCGGGGGCCCCGCCCATCCTGAGACGTCTGGCGGGTGCCCACGGACCGCGCCCGGCGTCGCGTCCCGTCCGAGCGCGGCGCGGCCCTAGGCTGAGGGGATGCCGCGACGAATCCGCAGCACGGTGCTGCCCGAGTGGCGCGATCCGCGGTCGGTGTTCCTCGCCCTCGCGGCGGATGCCGCCCGCGTGGCCTGGCTCGACGGCGGCGACGACGCGACCACCGGGCGCAGCGTCATCGCCGTGGCCGACGGCGACGCGCCCGTCGTTCGAGCGGGTCGCGACGCCGACCCGGATGCGGTGTACGCGGCGCTGGGCGCGGAGATCGGCGGCCTCGAGCCCGACCCCGGTCGGCACGGCGATCGCGCGGCCGTCGGGTGGCACGGCTGGTTCGGGTACGAGTTCGGCGCGCGGACGCTCGGCGTGCCGGCAGCGGACTCGGCAGCGCCGGATGCGGCGTTCTTCCTCGCCGATCGCGTGGTCGTCTTCGAGCACGCCGCGCGGACGGTTCGCCTGGAGTGGATCGAGGGCGAGGCCGGACGATCGGCCGGCACCGACCGGTGGATTCGGCGGACGACGGTGCGGATCGGGGAGATCGGCTCGGCCGGGGCATCCGTCGACGATCGGTCGCGCGCCGCAGCAGCGATGGCGGCGCCCGCCCGGACGCGCTGGCGCCACTCGCCCGAGGAGTACCGCCGCATGATCGCCGAGTGCAAGGCGGCGATCACGCGTGGCGACGCCTACCAGCTGTGCCTCACCAACCGGGTCGAGGTCGACGTGCGGCCCGACCCGATCGCCGCCTACCTCGCGCTCCGCGCCTCGAGCCCGAGCCACCACGGCGGTCTCGTGCGCATCGACGACATCGCACTGCTCAGCGCGTCGCCCGAGCAGTTCCTCCTCGTCGAGCGCGGAGGCACGGTCTCGACGAAGCCGATGAAGGGCACGCGGCCGCGGTCGGCCGATCCGGCGACGGATGCCGCGCTCCGCGCCGAGCTCCACGCCAGCGAGAAGGAGCGCGCGGAGAACCTCATGATCGTCGACCTCATGCGCAACGACCTCGGCCGCATCGCCGAGCTCGGCACCGTCCGCGTGCCGCACCTGCTGGAGGTCGAGGAGTACCCGCACGTGCACCAGCTCGTCTCGACCGTGACGGCGCGCCTGCGGCATCCGCTCACCGCCCTCGACGCCGTACGCTCGGCCTTCCCCGCCGGGTCGATGACGGGCGCGCCGAAGCTGTCGGCCATGACGATCCTGCACGGGCTCGAGCACGGACCGCGCGGGGTCTACTCCGGGGCGTTCGGATGCCTCGGGGTCGACGGCACCGCCGACCTCGCCATGGTGATCCGCTCGATCGTGCTGACGCCCGACGGGGCGTCGATCGGCACGGGCGGCGGGATCACCGCGCTCTCCGACCCGGACGAGGAGGTCGAGGAGACCCGGGTGAAGGCGCGCGCGCTCATCGCCGCGCTCGGGGGCGTGTCGCCGGGCCCGTGGACGGGGCGTGCCGACGGCGACCACCCGACCGGTGCGCCCGGCGCGAACGCCCGACGCACCGCTCCGGGCATTGAGTAGGCTTGATCCTCGGGCGCCCGTCGTGCGCGCCCGCATCCGGGCGAGTCGCCCGACCCCCGCGCATCACGATTGAGAGTCACGTGGCACACGAGCAGGACACCCCCCAGGCCGAGGCAGGCACCTACGACTTCGCCGCGATCCAGGCGAAGTGGGGTCCGGTGTGGGAGGAGCTCGAGCCGTTCCGCGCGGCGCAGCCGGGTGACACGCGTCCCCGCAAGTACATCCTCGACATGTTCCCGTACCCGTCGGGCGACCTGCACATGGGCCACGCCGAGGCGTTCGGCTTCGGCGACGCCGCTGCGCGGTACTGGCGCCACCAGGGCTTCGACGTGCTGCACCCGATCGGGTGGGACTCCTTCGGCCTGCCCGCCGAGAACGCGGCGATCAAGCGCGGCGCCGACCCGAAGGCGTGGACCTACGCCAACATCGAGCAGCAGAAGCGCTCGTTCAAGCAGTACGCCCCGTCGTTCGACTGGACGCGGGAGCTCCACACGAGCGACCCCGAGTACTACAAGTGGAACCAGTGGCTGTTCCTGAAGCTGTACGAGAAGGGCATCGCGTACCGCAAGGCCGGCCAGGTCAACTGGTGCCCCAACGACCAGACCGTGCTCGCGAACGAGCAGGTCGTCGACGGCCACTGCGAGCGCTGCGGGTTCGTCGTCACGAAGAAGGCGCTGACCCAGTGGTACTTCCGCGTCACCGACTACGCCGACCGCCTGCTCGACGACCTGAACCAGCTCGAGGGCAAGTGGCCGAACAAGGTCCTGACCATGCAGCGCAACTGGATCGGCCGTTCTTCGGGCGCCGACGTCGACTTCGCCATCGAGGGTCGCGACGAGCCGGTCACCGTCTTCACGACGCGCCCTGACACGCTCTACGGTGCGACGTTCATGGTCGTCGCACCCGACTCGGCGCTGGCCGAGGAGCTCGCGGCCGGCGCCTCCGACGAGGTGCGCGCCCGGTTCGAGGGGTACCTCGAGTCGGTGCGGGCCGAGAGCGACATCGACCGACTCTCGACCGATCGGCCGAAGACCGGCGTGTTCCTCGAGCGCTACGCGACGAACCCGCTGAACGGCGAGCGGCTGCCGATCTGGGCCGCCGACTACGTGCTGGCCGACTACGGCCACGGCGCGATCATGGCGGTCCCCGCGCACGACCAGCGCGACCTCGACTTCGCGCGCGCCTTCGAGCTGCCCGTCCGCGTGGTCGTCGACACCAACGCGGCCGTCACCGGGGTGATCCCCGTGATCCCGGTCGACGAGCACGGCGTGCCGCTGCCGCTCGACGACCTGCCCGCGCTCGACCCCGCCGGCACGGGCATCGCCCTCGCGGGCGAGGGCCGGCTGACGAACTCGGGGCCCCTGAACGGCCTGAGCAAGACCAACGCGATCCGACGCGCGATCGAGATCCTCGAGGAGCGCGGCGTCGGTCGCGCCGCGAAGAACTTCCGTCTGCGCGACTGGCTCATCTCCCGCCAGCGGTACTGGGGCACCCCGATCCCGATCATCCACTGCGAGCACTGCGGCGAGGTGCCGGTGCCCGAGGCCGACCTGCCGGTCCGGCTGCCGGATGCCGCGGGGCTCGACCTCAGCCCCAAGGGTGCGAGCCCGCTCGGCGCCGCCGAGGAGTGGGCGCGCGCGACGTGCCCGAACTGCGGGCGCGACGCGCGTCGCGACTCGGACACGATGGACACGTTCGTCGACAGCTCGTGGTACTACCTGCGCTACCTGAACCCGAGCGACGACGAGAAGGCGTTCGACCCGGCCGAGGCCGAGAAGTGGATGCCCGTCGACCAGTACGTCGGCGGCGTCGAGCACGCCATCCTGCACCTGCTCTACTCGCGCTTCGTCACGAAGGTGCTCTTCGACCTCGGCTACCTCGGGTTCACCGAGCCGTTCACGTCGCTGCTCAACCAGGGCATGGTCATCATGGACGGCACCAAGATGTCGAAGTCCAAGGGCAACTTGGTCGAGTTCGCGTCGGAGCTGTCGGCGCACGGTGCCGACGCGCTGCGCGTCACGCTGGCGTTCGCGGGCCCGCCCGAGGACGACATCGACTGGGCCGACGTGTCGCCGGTCGGCGCCGCGAAGTTCCTCGCGCGTGCGTGGCGCATCTCGGGCGAGGTCACCTCGAGCCCCGACGTGGAGTGGAAGTCGGGCGACCCGGCGCTGCGCCGGATCACCCACCGGCTGCTCGCCGATGCCCCGGGCCTGGCCGAGTCGTTCAAGTTCAATGTCATCGTGGCGCGCCTCATGGAGCTCGTGAACGCCACTCGCAAGGCCATCGATTCCGGGCCCGGCGCGGGCGACGCGGCCGTCCGCGAAGCCGCCGAGGTCACGGCCATGGTCCTCGACCTGTTCGCACCGTACACGGCGGAGGACATGTGGGAGCGGCTCGGCTACGAGCCGACGGTCGCGAACGTCGTGTGGCGCAAGGCCGACCCCGCGCTCCTCGTCGAGGAGTCGGTCACGGCGATCGTGCAGGTCGACGGCAAGGTCCGCGACCGGCTCGAGGTCTCGCCGAAGATCGGCGCCGATGAGCTCGAATCGCTCGCGCGGGCCTCGGCCGCGGTGACGCGTTCGGTCGGCGAGCGCGAGATCGTGAACGTCATCGTGCGTGCGCCAAAGCTCGTCAACATCGCCACTCGCGGCTAGGTCCGTCGCGGGGCCGAGTCCTCCTCCACATCGGGAGGGCTCGGCGGACGGCATGCGCACGGCACGGCGGCGCCGACGATGGCCGTGCGGCGACCGTAGCGTCGGTGCGTGACCGATGGACCCCGCGCTGATGCGCTCGCCCCGCTCGCCGGCTCGCGAGCTCGACCGCGGGCTCGCGTCGCGGTCGGCGCGGCCGTCGTGCTCTTCGTCGCCGCGGTCGCCGTCTCCGCGGTCCTCTCGATCGGGGCCGGCGGTGGGGGAGCGCAGGGAGAGATCGTGCGCGTCGACGGCGGCGGCGGGGCCGGCGACGGTTCGACGTCGGGGCGGGTCGTCGACGGCGACGCGTCGACCGGTCCGGGCGATGCCGGGGCGCCGACGATCCTGGTCCACGTGCTCGGCGCGGTCGCCGAGCCGGGCATCGTCGAACTGACGACGGGCGCGCGTGTCGTCGATGCGATCGCCGGGGCCGGCGGCCTCGTCGACGACGCCGACCCGGGCGGTGTGAACCTGGCGCGACTGCTCGCCGACGGCGAGCAGTTGGTCGTTCCGCGAGAGGGCGAGGTGGCGCCGCCGGTCGGCTCCGGCCCCGCAGGCGGAGGGAGCGGCTCGAGCGGCCCGGGCGGCCGGGTCAGCATCAACCGGGCGGATGTCGCGGGCCTCGACACCCTCCCCCGGATCGGGCCGGCACTGGCACAGCGCATCATCGACTGGCGCGAGGCGAACGGACCGTTCACCGACGTCTCGCAACTGATGGAGGTCGCGGGCATCGGCGATGCCGTGTACTCGGGGCTCGTCGACCTCGTGAGCCTCTGAGTGCGGGGGCACGACGTCCGCCTGTTGGGCCCCGCCGTCGTCGCCTGGGCGACCGCGTGGCTCGCGACGACCCTGCCCGATTCCGGCGTGCCGAGCTGGATCGCTCCGACCGTCTCATGGGGTCTCGCCGGGCTCTCGTTCGCGACCCTCCTGCTCGTCGGCGGGCGCATCCGCGGCGGGCGCGGCGGCTCCGATGCCGTCGGCCGCGCCCGCAGGTTTCGGACCGAGGCGGTTGCGGCGGTCCTCCTCGCCGCGACGGCTGCGGGCATCGTCGCCACGTCGGCGTGGGGTGCGCTCGAGCGCCGTCATCCCGAGGTCGTCGCTGCGGCGGCCTCGGCGCGCGAGGTGGTCCGCGCCAGCGTACGGCTGGACGCCGCACCGCGGCCCGCGAACGCGACGCCCTGGTCGGGCGAACCACGGCTGCGAGCCGCCGCGACGCTGCTCGCCCTCTCGAGCGGCGACTCCGGAGCCGGGATGATCGAGGTCCCCTCGGTGCGCCTCGACCTGTCGACGCCCGGCGACGTCGGCGGCGCGGGGTTCGGGTCGACCCTCGTCGTCGAGGGGCGGCTGTCGGAGTTGCCGGCCGGCTCGCGCGCGGCGTACCGCCTCACGGCGTCGACGCTCGTCGGGGCCGGCGCGGCGCCTGCGGCGCTCGCCTGGACCCACCCGCTGCGCGCTGGGCTGGCGGACGCATCCGCCGGGCTCGGCGGCGACGGCGGCTCGCTCGTGCCGGGTCTCGCGATCGGCGACACCTCGCGCGTCGCCGACGACCTGCGCACGGCGATGACCACCGCGTCGCTCACCCACCTCACCGCGGTCTCGGGAGCGAACTGCGCCATCATCACGGCGTTCGCCTTCTGGCTCGCCGGGCTCGCCGGGCTGCCGCGCCCTGCTCGGGTCGTCGTCGCCCTCGTCGCGCTGGGCGGATTCGTCGCCCTCGTGACCCCCGAGGCGAGCGTGGTCCGCGCCTCGGCGATGGCGATCGTCGTGCTCACGGCCTGCGCGACGGCCCGCGCGGCCGGCGGGGTCCCCGCACTCGGCCTCGCGGTCGTCGCGCTCCTCGCGATCGACCCGTGGTACGCCTCCGACGCGGGCTTCGCCCTCTCGGCGTGTGCGACGGCGGGACTCGTGCTGCTCTCGGGGCCGCTCGCGATCGCGCTCGCGAGGTGGATGCCGCGACCTCTCGCCACCGTGACGGCGATCCCCGTCGCAGCCCAGCTCGCCTGCCAACCCGTGCTCGTGCTGCTCGAACCCGTGATCCCGGTGTACGGCGTGCCGGCGAACCTCCTGGCCGCACCCGCCGCGCCGATCGCGACCATGGCGGGCCTCTTGGGGTGCCTGCTGTCGCCGGTGCTTCCATCCGCCGGACTCGCTGCGTTGCAGGTGGCGTGGGTGCCGGCGTCGTGGATCGCCCTCCTTGCGCGCGGCGTCGAGCGGATGCCGCTCACCGGCGTGCCGTGGCCACCGGACGTCGGTGGGGCATCGCTCGTCGCGGCGGCCACCGCGGCCGGTCTCGTGCTGGTGCTCGCCCCGGGGCCGACCGCGCGCCCGACCCTCCGGCGCGGGATACGGCGGGTCGCGTGCGTCGTGCTCTGCCTCAGCGTCGCCGTCCCGCTCGGTTCCGCTGCTGGTCCGACGATCGTCGCGAACGCGTCCCGCCCGGCCTCATGGGACGTCTGGCAATGCGACGTCGGCCAGGGTGACGCCGTCCTCGTCCGGAGCGCCGGGGCGGTGATGCTCGTCGACGCCGGCCCCGATGCCGATGCCCTCGACCGCTGTCTCGCGAACGCCGGCGTCGACCGCATCGACCTCGTCGTGCTCACGCACTGGGACGCCGACCACGTCACGGGCACGGCCGCCCTCGCGGGGAGGGTCGGGACCGTCCTGCACGGACCGCTCGACGGCGCGCGCTCCCGCCGTGCGCTGGAACCGCTGCTCGACGGGGGCGCGACGCACGACGAGGTCGGCGCCGGTGCGACCGGCACGCTCGGCGATGCCCGCTGGCGCGTGGTGTGGCCGCGGGCCGGCGCCGCTCCGGGCAACGACGCGAGCGTCGTCCTCCATCTCATCGCCCCCGGATACCGGGCGATCTTCCTCGGCGACCTCGGTCGTGAGGCGCAGGACGCGATGCGGCGATCGACGGACCTGCCGCAGGTGGATCTCGTGAAGGTGGCGCATCACGGCAGCGCCGACCAGAGTGCCGACCTCTACCGCGAGCTCGCGGCATCCGTCGGGCTCATCGGCGTGGGAGCGGAGAACGGGTACGGGCACCCGACGGCATCACTGCTCGACCTGCTCGACGATGCGCGAACGGCGCCGGTGCGGAGCGACGTGGCGGGCGATGCGGCGCTGCAGGTCGTGGAGGGCGGGTTCGCGCTGTGGGCCGAACGCGACGCCGGTGTCGCCGGCGCTCCGTAGACTGGACCGGCACGACGGAAGGAGCGCGGTGGCGGCACGACAGGGCACCAGCAGGTCGTCGAAGACCGCGATCCCGCAGCTGGCATGGAGCGAAGCACGGCCGGCACCCATCGTCCTGGTCTCCGGCGGTGAAGACGTGCTCGCTGAGCGAGCCCTCACGATGCTGCGCGAGACACTCCGCGCCGAGGACCCGTCACTCGAGGTGAGCGACCTCGAGGCCGACGGCTACACGCGTGGCACCTTGCTGACGCTCGCCAGCCCGTCGTTGTTCGGCGAGCCGCGGCTCATCCGGGTCGCAGGCGTCGAGAAGTCCAGCGACGAATTCCTGCTCGACGCCCTCGAGTACCTCGCCGCGCCGGCCGAGGGCACGACCGTCGTGCTCCGCCATCGCGGGGGCAACCGCGGCAAGAAGCTGCTCGATGCGCTCCGCGCCGGCGAGGGCGGCGGGATCGAGGTCGTCTGCGCCGAGCTCAAGCGCGACGCCGACAAGCAGGACTTCGCGGCGGCCGAGTTCCGGCTCGCCGGCCGGCGCATCGCCCCGGCCGCGCTGCGCGCCCTCGTGGGCGCCTTCAGCGACGACCTCGGCGAACTCGCGGCAGCGTGCCGGCAGCTCATCGCCGACGCCTCGGGCGACATCGACGAGGCGACCGTGCGCAAGTACTACGGCGGCCGCGTCGAGACCAGCGCCTTCGAGGTCGCCGACGCGGCGATCGCCGGCCGTCACGGCGAGGCCCTCATCGCGCTCCGGCACGCACTCGACTCGGGCGCCGACCCCGTACCGATCGTCGCGGCCTTCGCCATGAAGATCCGCACCATGGCGAAGGTCGCGGGCTCGCGCGGCGCGTCGGCGTCGTCGCTCGGTCTCGCGCCATGGCAGGTCGACCGTGCGCGCCGCGACCTCGGAGGGTGGAGCGACGAGGGACTCGGCGTCGCCGTGCAGGCCCTCGCTGCGGCCGATGCCGCCGTGAAGGGCGCCGAGCGCGACCCGGTCTTCGCGCTGGAACGACTCGTCGGCATCATCGCCTCACGCGGTCGCGCCCTCGCCTGAGCCGCCGCAACCGGAACGACGAAGGCCCCGCACCGTTCGGTGCGGGGCCTTCGGAGGATGCTCTGATCAGAGCGCGGCGACCTGCTTCGCGATGGCCGACTTGCGGTTCGCGGCCTGGTTCTTGTGGATCACGCCCTTGCTCACGGCCTTGTCGAGCTTGCGGGTCGCGACGCGGAGGGCGGCGGTGGCCTTCTCCTTGTCGCCCTCGGCGACGGCCTTGCGGGTGGCGGTGATGACGGTCTTGAGCTCGCTCTTCACGGCCTTGTTGCGCTCCTGCGCCTTCAGGTTGGTGCGGATGCGCTTGATCTGCGACTTGATGTTTGCCACGTGGTTCGTCTTTCGTGTGTTCTGCGGGTACCGGAGTTGCCGCAATCGGTAGAGGGGCCGTCGCGGCGCATCGTGCGGGGTGGGACCCACACGCAAGCCAACAGGCAACGATACCAGCAACGCCCGTGCGGCAGCAAAGCGACGCGGGACGGGCTCTCGCCGCGTCAGCCGGGTCCGCGCGACACGGCGGCGGCACCGTGTCGGATCTCCCGCAGTTCGAGTTCGGCCACGGCGCCGAGCACGGCCGCGGTGAACTCCTCCGGGCGGGCGAGGCTCACGAGGTGCGTCGCCCCTTCGATGTGCACGAGCCGGCCGTCGGCGGCCGCCCGCAGCATCCGTCGCTCCTCGAACCGGAAGTGGTCGTAGCGCCCGTTGACGAACCAGAGCGGGACCTCGATTCGCGCGATCGAGGCCTCGAGGTCGAGCCGGCCGATCGCCGTGATCGCCGGACGCATGACGTCGAGCGCGACGCCGCCGGCCACGATGTCGTCGACGGCCGAATGGGAGAGGAAGAGGCGCGCCGTCCGGTCGTTGAGGGCTCGACCCTGATCGGGGAGCCGGCCGATGGCGTCGGCGAGACGCAGGTAGCCGTGCAGTCCGGGCCCACGCGGTCGAGTGCCGCACGAGGCGGCGACGAGACCCTCGAGGGCGTGCGGATGCCGCGCCGCGAACTCGATCGACAGGTACCCGCCGAGGCTCAGTCCCACGAGCAGCCGCGGCACGCCGGGCACCGGGTCGCCCAGCGCGTGGCCGATCACGTCGAGCGCGTCCTCGAGCGTGAACGGCTCGCCGAGCCGGGCCCCGTGACCCGGCAGGTCGACGGGCACGACCTCGAGGTCGTGGCGCTCGAGCCGCCGCACCTGACCGCGCCACATCGTGGCCGACGTGCGGATGCCGTGGACGAGGACGACGCGGGCGCGCGGCATCCGTCAGCCCGCCCGGATCGCCCCGAGTTCGCGGGCGCGTGCGACCGCTGCGGTGCGCGACCCGACGCCGAGCTTGGTGAAGATGTGCACGAGGTGCGACTTCACGGTCGCCTCACTGAGGAAGAGCGACTGGCCGATCTCCCGGTTCGTCCGCCCGGCGGCGACGAGGGCGAGCACCTCGGCCTCGCGCACCGTGAGCCGCTGGTCGCCGGAGCGCTGGGACTCGTCGAGCCGCGAGGCGACCGTCGGGGCGAGCGCGGACTCGCCGGCCGCCGCGGCGCGGATCGCCGCCACGAGTTCGCCCGGCGGGGCGTCCTTCAAGAGGTACCCGCTCGCACCGGCCTCGATCGCGCCGAGGATGTCGGCGTCGGTGTCGTAGTTCGTGAGGACCAGCACGCGCGGCGCGTTCGGCATGGAGCGGATCCGGCGGGTCGCGTCGACGCCCTGCAGCGCGCCCGGGAACTGCAGGTCCATCAGCACGAGGTCGACGCCGGGGGTCTCCGCCAGGCGCACGGCCTCCTCGGCGCTCGAGGCCTCGCCCACGACATGGAGGTCGTCCTCGGCCTCGAGGAGCGCGCGCATGCCGGCGCGCACGACGGGGTGGTCGTCGCTGAGCAGCAGCCGGATCATGCGGTGGCCACCGGGATCCGCACCGACAGGGCGGTGCCGCCGCCGTGCGTGGACTCGACGTCGACCGTGCCACCGAGGCTCTCCGCACGTCGACGGATCGCTCGGAGGCCGAAGGACGGGGCCTCGTCGTCGTCCCCGGAGAGCGCCGACGGCTCGAAGCCGACGCCGTCGTCGACCACGTCGAGCGCGACCTCGTCGCCGAGGTAGCTCAGCGTGAGCTCGGCACGCGCGGCGTCGGCGTGCTTGACGACGTTCGACAGCGACCCCTGCGCGATGCGCAGCAGCGTCGCCTCGATCGACATCGGCAGCGCGACCGGATCGCCGCTCAGCGAGAACGCGATGCGCGTGCGCGTGCCCGCCTGCCGCGCCTGCTCGTTCGTGGCGTCGGCGAGTCGTCGGAGGGCGCTCGGGAGGGTCTGCTCGTCGAGCGCCGGCGGTGTGAGCTCGCGGATGAATCGGCGGGTCTCCTGCAGGTTGTCGGCGGCGGTCTCGCGGGCGAGGCGGAGCTTGTCGCGCGTGCCCTCGTCGGCGATGTCGCGCTCGGCCGCGTGCAGCAGCATCTGGATGCTCGAGAGCCCCTGGGCCACGGTGTCGTGGATCTCACGCGCGATGCGCTCGCGCTCGGCGAGGGTGCCGGCCTCGCGGCTGGCCGCGGCGAGCTCCTCGCGCGTGGCGAGCAGGTCGAGGATGAGCGACTGGCGTTCGCGCGTCTCGACCGCCATCGCGCGGTAGCCGAGTCCGATGATGACGGCGACGCCCGCCGAGATGAACGGACCGAGGACGCTGCCGACCTCGAGGCCGAGCTGCGAGGTCGAGCTCCACACGCTGATGAGGAAGGTCACGCCGACGAGCGGCACCGCCCACCGCGCGGGGAGCACGTGCAGCTCGAGGAAGAAGAGCGGGAACGCGAGGAACGCCGCGTCGGGCGTCAGCGCGCTGAGCCCGAGCCAGAGCCCGAGCAGCATGATCAGCCAGGCCGCCCGCATCCATGGCGTCACCACCTGGTGCGCGGTGACCACGCCGACGAGGTACGCGCCGATGAAGGCGATCGAGAGGATCGAGATCGCGATCAGCTGGTCCCCGCCGACGAGCACGGCCCTGGCGAGGACGAACATCGTCAGGCCGACGACGAGCACGTGGAGGCCGACGCGCAACGAGACGAAGACAGGGCGCAGGGCGGACGGCTGGACCCGTCCGACGAGTGGGGCATCGAGCACGGTCATGGTGAGATTCAGCGTAGTCCGGGGCCCCTCGGGCGGCATCCGTCGAAAGTGGGATCGCACGCATGGGAGCATGGGCAGTGACGTGAGCCACCACGACGCACCGGACCCGGGCGTCGCCGGGGCGGGAGATGCTCGCCGCCGGCGACCGCTGCTGTTCCTCGGCCTGACCATGGCCGTGTCGCTTCCCTTCTTCGGCCTGCTCGCACTGGACGCGCCCATGCCGTTCGGGCTGCCGCCGACGGTCGTCGTGATCCTGGCCCCGGCCGTCGTCGCCACGTCGATGTCCGCGGCCGAGGGCGGTCGTGCGGCGGTCGGCCGCCTGTGGAGGTCGCTCGACCCACGGCGAGCGCGCACTCCGTCTGCCTGGCTGGCGGCCTTCCTCGTCGTCCCGGCCATGGGTCTGCTCGAGTGGCTGCTCCGCGCCTCGTCCGGGTCGGGCGCGGGCACCGGCGGACCGCCGACCTCCTTGACGATGGCCCCGGCGTTCTTCCTCGTCTTCATGCTCGGCGCGATCCCGGAGGAGATCGGCTGGTCGGGCTACGCGACGGGTCCGCTGGCCGAGCGCTGGGGCGTCCTGGCGGCCGGGTGCGGCATCGGGCTCGTGTGGGCGGCATGGCACTGGGCTCCGTACCTCGCCCAGGGCCGTGACCTCGGTTGGATCGCGGGACAGACCCTCCTCGACCTCGCCCTCCGCACCCTCATGGTGTGGGTCTTCGTTCGTGGAGGCGGCAGCACGCTCCTGGTCTGCGTCGTCCACGCGCTCGGGAACACGGTCGCCCTGTATCCGAGCGGGTTCGCCGACTCGGATCCGTGGGCGCAGCTGTGGGCCCTGCTGGTCGTCGGCGCGGCATGGATCGCCGTCGTCCGCCTGATCGACGCCCGCCGCGGCCGCACCCGATCCGCCTGAGCGGATCGGTCGAGGGCCGGGGACGAGCGCGTGCGGGGCCCGCGCGAACTCATGGGAGAATCGTGGGGATGTCTCCGAGAGCCGCCCACCCGCCGGTGCCCGCCGCCACCGATCCTGCGCTGATCCGCAACTTCTGCATCATCGCGCACATCGACCACGGCAAGTCGACCCTCGCCGACCGCATGCTGCAGATCACGGGGGTGGTCGCCGACCGCGACATGCGCGCGCAGTACCTCGACCGCATGGACATCGAGCGCGAGCGCGGCATCACGATCAAGAGCCAGGCCGTGCGCATGCCGTGGGAGCTCGGCAGCACGGGCTACGCGCTGAACATGATCGACACCCCCGGCCACGTCGACTTCAGCTACGAGGTCTCGCGCTCGCTCGCGGCGTGCGAGGGCGCCATCCTGCTGGTGGATGCCGCGCAGGGCATCGAGGCGCAGACGCTCGCGAACCTCTACCTCGCCCTCGAGAACGACCTCGAGATCATCCCGGTGCTGAACAAGATCGATCTCCCCGCCGCCGAGCCCGAGAAGTACGCGCGCGAGCTCGCCGACCTGATCGGCGGCTCGCCCGACGACGTGCTGCGGGTGTCGGGCAAGACCGGCATGGGCGTGGAGGACCTGCTCGACCGGGTGGTCGAGCGCATCCCGGCACCGACGGGGAACGCGGATGCGCCGGCGAGGGCGATGATCTTCGACTCGGTCTACGACAGCTACCGCGGCGTCGTCACCTACGTCCGCATGGTCGACGGCCAGCTGAACCCTCGCGAGCGCATCCAGATGATGTCCACGAAGGCGACGCACGAGATCCTCGAGATCGGCGTGAGCGCCCCGGAGCCGACCCCCACCAAGGGCCTCGGCGTCGGCGAGGTCGGCTACTTGATCACCGGCGTGAAGGACGTGCGGCAGTCGAAGGTCGGCGACACGGTCACGAGCGCCGCGAAGCCCGCGCCCGACGCACTGGCCGGCTATACCGAGCCGCTGCCGATGGTGTTCTCTGGCCTCTACCCGATCGACGGCAGCGACTACCCCGAACTGCGCGAGGCGCTCGACAAGCTCAAGCTCTCCGACGCGGCGCTCGTGTACGAGCCCGAGACGTCGGTCGCCCTCGGCTTCGGCTTCCGCTGCGGCTTCCTCGGCCTCCTGCACCTCGAGATCGTCACCGAGCGGCTCCGCCGCGAGTTCGACCTCGACATCATCGCGACCGCGCCGTCCGTGGTCTACGAGGTGACGACCGAGGACAAGAAGTCGGTCACGGTCACCAACCCGAGCGAGTTCCCGACCGGCGGAAAGATCGCCGAGGTGCGGGAGCCCATCGTGAAGGCGGCCATCCTCGCCCCGAAGGACTACGTGGGCACCATCATGGAGCTCTGCCAGTCCCGTCGCGGCACGCTGCTCGGCATGGAGTACCTCGGCGAGGACCGGGTCGAGATCCGCTACAACATGCCGCTCGGCGAGATCGTGTTCGACTTCTTCGACAACCTCAAGTCGAAGACCGCCGGATACGCCTCCCTCGACTACGAGCCTGCGGGCGACCAGGCCGCCGACCTCGTGAAGGTCGACATCCTCCTGCAGGGCGAGCAGGTCGACGCGTTCAGCGCGATCGTGCACCGCGACAAGGCCTACGCGTACGGCGTGCTCATGACGGGGCGCCTGCGCGAACTCATTCCCAGGCAGCAGTTCGAGGTGCCCATCCAGGCGGCGATCGGGGCGCGCATCATCGCGCGCGAGTCGATCCGCGCCATCCGGAAGGACGTGCTCGCGAAGTGCTACGGCGGTGACATCACCCGCAAGCGCAAGCTCCTCGAGAAGCAGAAGGAGGGCAAGAAGCGCATGAAGATGGTGGGCCGCGTCGAGGTGCCGCAGGAGGCGTTCATCGCCGCCCTCTCGGGGGAGACCGAGAAGAAGGACGCGAAGAAGTAGGGGGAACGATGACCCGGCGACGCACGTTCACCGATCAGTCGGTCACCTATGGCGCGATCGGCGCGACACTCGACCCCGACCTGCTGCGCTACCCGCCCGCCGGCTTCACGCCGTCGGAGGACTCGGTGCGGCTGGGGTCGGGGCGCGAGCGCTTCGACGCCTCGGCGGAGGCGCTCATGACGTGGGGCATCCAGCAGGGCGCCGGCTTCACCGTGGTCGATGCCTCGCCCGGCACGGGTGCCCAGTACACGGGCCTGACGTACGACGAAGCCGGCGCACCGCTCGCGGAGCAGCCCGCACCGCGCGCCGAGCAGCGGTTCGGGCCCGACGGCACCCCGTACATCAGCGCGGGGATGACCGCGACCCTGCGGCGGCGGGGGCGCCTGCGCACGCGCTCGACGCCGGTCCTCGTCGTCTACGTCGTCGACGAACCGAACCGCAAGGGCTTCGCCTACGGCACCACCGGCGACGCCTCCGAGAACGGCGAGGAGTCGTTCATCCTCGAGCACCGGGACGACGACTCGGTGTGGCTGACCATCCGCTCGGCGTTCGAGCCGAACGGCGGAGTGCGGCGCGTCTTCGGCCCGCTCGTCCGGCGGCGCCGGCGCGAGCTGACCAGGCGCGAGCTCCGCGCGCTGCATCCCGCCTTCCCCGTCTGATGGCGGGTCCACTGCCGATCGCCGACCCGGCGCCGGCCGACGGGCTGCTCCCCGCGAGTGCGACGACGGATGCCGCGTCCCGCGCCTTCGGCGTCTACCTGCACGTGCCGTTCTGCCGCGTTCGCTGCGGGTACTGCGACTTCAACACGTATACGTCGGGCGAGCTGCGCGGCGCGCGGCAGGAGGACTTCGCCGACCAGGCCGCGGCGGAGGTCGGGTTCGCCCGGGAGGTGCTCGCGGCGTCCGGCGCGCCCGATCGCCGGGCGTCGACGGTCTTCTTCGGGGGCGGCACGCCGACCCTGCTGCCCGCGGCCGACCTCGTCCGGATGCTCGGCGCGGTGCGCGAGTCGTTCGGCATCGCGGACGACGCCGAGGTCACCACGGAGGCGAACCCCGACTCGGTCGACGCCGACGACCTGCGGCGCCTCGCCGGCGGCGGGTTCACCCGCGTCTCGTTCGGCATGCAGTCGGCCGTGCCGCACGTGCTCGCCGCGCTCGACCGCACGCATGACCCGGCGCGGATCCCGCTCGTCGTCCGGTGGGCTCGCGAGGCCGGACTCGACGTGAGCCTCGACCTCATCTACGGCACGCCGGGGGAGTCGCTCGCGGATTGGCGAACGAGCCTCGAGGCCGTGCTCGCCGAGCGCCCCGACCACGTGAGCGCCTACGCGCTCATCGTCGAGGACGGCACGAAGCTCGCACGGAGGATCCGCCACGGGGAACTCGAAGCGGTCGACGACGACGTCGCGGCCGACATGTACGAGCTCGCTGACGACCTGCTCGAGCGGGCCGGCTACGAGTGGTACGAGGTCTCGAACTGGGCGACCGATGCCGCGCACCGGTCGCGGCACAACCTGGGCTACTGGCGGGGCGACGACTGGTGGGGTGTCGGTCCGGGGGCGCACAGCCACGTCGGCGGCGTCCGGTGGTGGAACGCCAAGCATCCCGCGGCCTATGCGGAGCGCCTCGCCTCCGGCGTCTCGCCGGCGGTCGGCCGCGAGACGCTCGACCACGCGACGCGCGAGACCGAGCGGGTGCTCCTCTCCTCGCGCATCCGCGAGGGGCTCGCGATCTCGAGCCTGCACGTCGGGGGCCGGCACGCGGTCGCCGGGCTCATCGCCGACGGGCTCGTGGACGCGCGAACCGCCCTCGCCGGGCGGCTCGCGCTGACCCGACGAGGGCGGTTGCTGGCGGACGCCGTCGTGCGGCGCCTGCTGGAGGACTAGCTGACGAACTTGATGGCGACGGGGTAGACGTAGTACTCGCCGTTGTTCGCCTTGATCGCCGCGATGATGCCGAACACGATCGCGGCGATCCAGGCCGCGATCAGCAGGAAGATGCCGATGATCACGAACGTGAGGATCGAGCCCACGACGTAGGCGATCAGCAGCGTGATCTGGAAGTTCAGCGCCGTCGCTGTGTGCTCGCGGATGAACGGCCCCTTGTCCTTCAGGACCAGGTACCCGATCAGGGCCGGCAGGAAGCCGAACAGGATGCCGCCGATGTGGATCAGCGTGGCCCAGAGCTTCTCGTCGGCGGGGCTGAGCGGCTGGCTCTGCTGGTAGGCGCCGCCTCCCGGCGGCGGAGGCGTGGGGCCACCGGGCGGGGGCGGGGGCGGCGGAGGGCCGCCTGCGGGCGGCGTGGGCGGGGTGGGAGGTGGTGCGTCGGACATGATGCCTGCTCCTCTGTGGTGGCGCCCGGACAGGGGTCGTTCCCCTCATGCTGGCACACGACGACGCGCCGGTCGAGGCAGGCTCGACCGGCGCGTCGGAGGCTCGTCCGCGACCTACTTGATCAGGCGCAGGGCGAACGGGTAACGGTAGTGGTTGCCGTCCTTCGCGGTCATGAAGGCGATGATCGAGAAGATCACGCCGAGGATCCACGGGATGTAGGTGAGGAAGCCGACGAACGCCCCGAACCCGAGCGTGACGACGGTGATGATCGTGGTGAGCACCCAGAGCGCGACGGTGGCGAGCACCAGCGTGATCTGGAAGTTCAGCGCCTCCTTGCCCTCGGTGTTCGTGAACGAGCCGCGGTCCTTGAAGACGAGCCAGATGATGAGCGACGGCAGGATGCCGAGGATGCCGCCGAGGTGCGCGAACGATCCCCACTGCACGTCCTGCTCGTGCGAGAGCGGCGCGGCCGGGGACGGCTGCGGTGCGGCGTTCGGATCCTGCGGAGGGAGGTTGGAGTCGGTCATTTCGGGAGCCTTTCGATGTGGGGAAGCGCACGGTCGCCGGCCGGTCACGGCCCGTGCGTGTGCGGGATGATGCACACGTTATCGGCGCGGCGGACCGCCCGGCAACGGTGTGGGCCCTGAATATCGCGATATGATTAGCAGTCACGTGGGCGGAGTGCCAAGCACGCGTCGTCCGGGTCCGATCGGTCGAGGGAAGCGAGGGTCATGGTCTCCGAACGCAGCCTCGCGGTGCTCCGCGCGATCGTGCAGGACTACGTCGAATCGCGCGAGCCGGTCGGCTCGAAGACGATCGTCGAACGCCACCACTTCGGCGTCTCCGCCGCGACCATCCGCAACGACATGGCCCTCCTCGAGGAGGAGGAGCTCATCGCGGCACCGCACACGTCGTCGGGGCGCATCCCCACCGACAAGGGCTACCGCGTCTTCGTCGACCGGCTGGCCGACATCCGCCCGCTGTCGGCGACGCAGCGACACGCCATCGAGACCTTCCTCGGCGAGTCGAACGACCTCGACGAGCTGCTCGGCCGCACCGTCCGCCTCGTCTCGCAGCTGACGAGGCAACTGGCCGTCGTGCAGTACCCGAGCTTCGCGCGGGCCCGCGTACGGCACGTCGAGCTCGTCTCGCTCGCGCCGACCCGCGTGCTCTGCATCCTCATCTCCGACAGCGGCCAGGTCGAGCAGCGGCTCGCCGAGCTCGACCAGCCGGCCGACGAGTCGACGCTCGCGCGGCTCCGCGACCGCCTCAACGAGGTCGCCGCCGGCCTCACGATGGCGGATGCCGCGACCGCGCTCTCCGCCGAGACCGAGCACGCCGACCGCGCCCACGCCGAGGTGCTCCACACCCTCGCGGCGACGCTCGCCGACCAGGCGAAGATCACCCGGTCCGATCGACTCGTCGTCGCCGGCGCCGCGAACCTCGTGCGCACCGAGCAGGACTTCGCCGGGAACATCCTCGGCGTGATGGAGGCCATCGAGGAGCAGGTCGTGATCCTCCGGCTCTTCGGCGAGATGGCCGCCGACGAGGGCATCGCCGTGCGCATCGGTCGCGAGAACGCCGCCTACGGCCTCGGCGACACCTCCGTGGTGTCGACCGCGTTCGCCGTGCCGGGGCGCGACGTGTCGCGACTCGGCATCGTCGGCCCCACCCGCATGGACTACTCCCAGAGCATGGCCGCCGTCCGCGCGGTCGCCCGCTACCTCTCCCGCACGCTCGGCGAGAGCTGAACCGCACGGGGCCGCCACGCGGCATCCGTCACCGGCAATCGAAAGGAACCCGCCTCACGTGGCCGACCACTACGAGGTCCTCGGCGTCGCACGCGACGCCTCCCCGGACGACATCAAGAAGGCGTACCGCCGGCTCGCACGCGAGCTCCACCCCGACGTGAACCCCGGCGCCGAGGCGTCCGAGCGGTTCAAGGAGGTCACGCACGCGTACGACGTGCTCTCGGACCCGAAGCAGCGCCAGCAGTACGACCTCGGCGGTCAGGGCGGGTTCGGCGGCGGAGGCGCGGGCTTCGGCGGCTTCGGCGACATCTTCGAGACGTTCTTCGGCGCGGGGCAGGCCAGTCGCGGGCCGCGATCGCGCCGGGAGCGCGGCCAGGACGCATTGATCCGGCTCGAGGTCGGGCTCGACGACGTCGTCTTCGGCACGCACCGCGACATCGAGGTCGACACCGCGGTGGTGTGCGAGACCTGCCACGGCTCGTGCTGCCGGCCGGGCACGTCGCCCGTGACGTGCGACATCTGCGGCGGCTCCGGCCACATCCAGAGAGCGG
Organism: Agromyces excoecariae; assembly: GCF_051715505.1. NCBI lineage: Bacteria > Bacillati > Actinomycetota > Actinomycetes > Micrococcales > Microbacteriaceae > Agromyces > Agromyces excoecariae. Next base: position 120,686 of record NZ_JBPSLA010000014.1, read on the forward strand.
TGCGGTCGCTCCTCGGCAACGTGATGACCTCGAGCCCGTGCGGGTCGTGCCGCGGGTACGGCACGATCATCGCGACGCCGTGCGTCACCTGCCAGGGCCAGGGCCGCGTCCGGGCGCGCCGCACGGTGCCCGTCGACGTCCCGGCGGGCGTCGACACGGGTGTGCGCCTGCAGATGCCGGGCTCCGGCGAGGCGGGCCCCGCGGGCGGCCCGAACGGCGACCTCTACCTCGAGATCAAGGTCAAGAACCACGAGGTCTTCAGCCGCAACGGCGACGACCTGCTGTGCACGCTCGAGGTGCAGATGACGGATGCCGTGCTCGGCACGTCGACGACGGTCGCCGCGCTCGACGGCGACGTCGAGCTCGAGTTGAAGCCCGGCGTGCAGTCGGGCGAGATCCTCACCGTCAAGGACCGGGGGATCACCCACCTGCGGGGCAGCGGTCGCGGCGACCTCAAGGTCGCGGTCCACGTCGTCACGCCGACCAAGCTCAACCACAGGGAGCGCGAGCTCGTCGAGCAGCTGGCGAAGCAGCGCAAGGCGCAGCCGCCGCAGCTCGGGCACTTCCAGCAGGGGCTCTTCGCGCGCCTGCGCGATCGGTTCCTGGGCTGAGCAGCGGGCGGATGCCGCGATGAGCCACCTCTACCTCGACGAGACGCTCGACCTCGACTCGGTGCGCCCGGGCGACGCGGTCGGGCTCGACGGCGACGAGGCACGGCACGCCGTGACGGTGTCGCGGCTCCGCGTCGGCGAGCGGGTCTCGATCGGCGACGGTCGCGGCCGAGTGGTGCACGGGCCCGTGACCGGCGCCGAGCCGCGGCGGCTCGAGATCGAGGTCGAAGCCATCAGCGACGAGCCGGCCCCGTCGCCTCGCCTCACGCTCGTCCAGGCGCTCGCGAAGGGCGACCGCGACGAGCTCGCCGTCCAGGCGGCGACCGAGCTCGGCGTCGACCGGATCCTGCCGTGGTCGGCGACGCGATCGGTGTCGCGCTGGGAGGGGCCGAAGGCCGAGAAGGGCCGCGCCCGCTGGGCGAGCATCGTGCGCGAGGCCGTGAAGCAGTCGCTGCGCGCCCGGATCCCGGAGGTCGAGCCGGTCGCGGCGACGCGCGAGCTCGCGGCGCGGCTCGAGGGCGAGCGGATGCTGCTGCTCGTGCCCGGCGCGGAGACGCCGCTCAGCGGCATCCGCCCGGACGGTCGCGACCTCGCACTCGTCGTGGGACCGGAGGGCGGCATGGACCCGGCGGAGATCGCCCGGCTCACGGAAGCCGGAGCGGAACCGGTGCGCCTCGGCGACTCGGTGCTCCGCACGTCGACGGCGGGGCCCGCGGCGATCGCCGTGCTCTCGGTCGCGCTCGGGCGGTGGTGAGCCATCCGTCGCTACGATGGAAAGATGAGTGGAACGGCTGAGCCCACGGTCTTCGAGCGCATCGCGGCCGGGGAGATCCCGGCGAAGATGGTCGCCGAGACCGATCGCGTCATCGCGTTCCACGACATCTCGCCGCAGGCGCCCGTGCACGTGATCGTGACGCCCCGCGTCGGCCGACACCGCGACGTCGTCGAGCTCGCCGCCGACGACCCCGACCTGCTCGCCGAGCTCGTGTCGGTGGCCAAGGGCATCGCCGACGAGCTCGCCGACGGGCAGTTCCGTCTCGTCTTCAACACCGGCCCCGAGGCGGGCCAGACCGTGTTCCACGTGCACGCCCACGTCCTCGGGGGCGGCCTCAGGGAGGGATCGCTTGGCGGCTGACGACGCGGGGGACCTCCCGCTCACCGGATCCGAGGTCCGCTCCGACGAGGAGCGACTGCAGATCGACGGCATCGCCATGGTCCGGCTCCTCGGACCGCAGGACCGCCTCCTCACGACGATCGAACGGGAGTACCCCGGCGTCGACGTGCACGTGCGCGGCAACGAGATCGCGATCCGCGGCGAGGCCGAGGACCGCGTCCGCGTCCGCCGGCTGGTGGAGGAGCTCCTCGAGCTCGTCCGCGGCGGCGGCGACCCGACACCCATCGAAGTGAGGAGCTCGGCCCGCATGCTCGACGCCGACCCGAATGCCCGACCCTCCGAACAGCTCGGACAGGTGATCCTCTCCGCGCGAGGCAAGTCGATCCGCCCGAAGACCGAGGGCCAGCGCGCCTACGTCGACGCCATCGACGAGCACACGATCGTGTTCGGCATCGGCCCGGCCGGCACCGGCAAGACCTACCTCGCGATGGCGAAGGCCGTCCAGGCGCTGCAGCGCAAGGAGGTCAACCGGATCATCCTGACCCGGCCGGCCGTCGAGGCGGGAGAGCGGCTCGGCTTCCTGCCCGGCACGCTCACGGAGAAGATCGACCCGTACCTGCGCCCGCTGTACGACGCGCTGAACGAGATGATGGATCCCGAGATCGTGCCGAAGCTGCTCGCGACCGGCACGGTCGAGGTCGCGCCGCTCGCGTACATGCGCGGTCGCACGCTGAACGACTCGTTCGTGGTGCTCGACGAGGCGCAGAACACGACGCCCGAGCAGATGAAGATGTTCCTCACCCGCCTCGGCTTCGGCTCGAAGATGGTGGTCACCGGCGACATCACGCAGGTCGACCTGCCGGGCGGCTCGAGCGGGCTGCGACTGGTCACCCGGATCCTCGACGGCGTCGAGGACATCCACTTCGCCCGGCTGACCAGCGACGACGTCGTTCGGCACACGCTCGTCGGCCGCATCGTCGACGCCTACACGGAGTACGACCAGCGCGCGCAGGCGCAGCGGTACGAACGTGAACAGGCGCGCGAGTTCGCGAACCGCGCCGAGCGTCGCGGCGCCGACCGGCGCGGCGCGGCGGGACCCCGTGACCACCTCCCGAGGAAGAGGCAGCCGTGAGCATCGAGATCAACAACGAGTCGTCGATCGAGGTCGACGAGTCCGCGCTGCAGCGACTCGCGGTGTACGCGCTCGACATGATGCACGTGCACGCCGACGCCGAGCTCGCGATCGTCCTCGTCGACGAGGGCGCGATGGAGCAGCTGCACGTGCAGTGGATGGACGAGCCGGGTCCGACCGACGTGCTGAGCTTCCCGATGGACGAGCTGCGGCCCGGCACGGCCGAGGAACCGGCGCCGCCGGGGCTGCTCGGCGACGTCGTGCTCTGCCCGCAGGTCGCCGACACGCAGGCGCGGGCCGCCGGTCACGCCCTGATCGACGAGCTGCTCCTGCTCACCACGCACGGCATCCTCCACCTCCTCGGCTTCGACCACGCCGAGCCCGACGAGGAGAAGGAGATGTTCGGGATCCAGCGCGACATCCTCGTCGGGTTCTCGATGCAGGAGCGACGCCGCTGACCATGCTGCCCTGGCTCTTCCTCGCGGCCGCCTTCGTCCTCGTCGCGTTCGGCGGCCTCATGGCCGCGGTCGACGCGGCGATCGGAGCGACCTCGCGCGCCGACCTCGTCGAGCTCTCGGTCGGCGCTCGCGCCGAGCGCTCGCTCCGCGCCATCGCCGACGACGCGGGCGCGCACGTCAACGCCGTCAACTTCATGCGCATCCTCGCCGAGACCACGGCGGCCGTGCTCGTGACGCTGTCGTTCACGTTCTTCATCGACGACGTCTGGCTCGTCCTGCTGGTCTCCGCCGCCGTGATGACGGCGGTCTCGTTCGTGCTCGTCGGCGCGAGTCCACGCAGCGTGGGGCGGGCGCACCCCGCCACCGTCCTGCGACTGTCGGCGCCGCTCGTGCGATTCGTCCGAGTGCTCCTCGGCCCGCTCGCCGGCGCGCTCGTCTCGCTCGGCAATCGCGTGACGCCCGGCCGCATCCGCTTCGCGGGCGTCTCGAGCGAGGAGCAGCTGCTCAGCATGGTCGACGAGGCGACCGAGCTCGAGGTGCTCGAGCAGGCCGATCGCGAGCTCATCCACTCGGTGTTCGAGTTCAGCGACACGCTCGTCCGCGAGGTCATGGTGCCGCGCACCGACATGGTGACGATCGAGTCGTCGGCGCACCTGCCGCAGGCCATGGCGCTGTTCCTCAAGGAGGGCTACTCGCGCATCCCCGTCATCGATCGCGAGGCCGACGACATCGTCGGCGTGCTGTACCTCCGCGACCTCGCCCGATTGGGCTTCGAGCGCCCGCTCGACGCCGCGACGCTGACGGTCGCCGACCTCGCGCGCCCCGCCGCGTTCGTGCCCGAGTCGATGGGCGCCGACGCGCTGCTCCGCCAGATGCAGCTGGAGTCGAACCACCTGGCGATGGTCGTCGACGAGTACGGCGGCATCGCGGGCCTCGTCACGCTCGAAGACCTGATCGAGGAGCTCGTCGGCGACATCTCCGACGAGTACGACCGCGAGGCGGCCCAGGTCGAGGAGCTCGGCGAGGGCCGCTACCGGGTGAACGCCAGACTCCCGGTCGACGAGCTCGGCGAGCTGTTCGGCCTCGACCTGGAGGACGAGGACGTCGACTCCGTCGGGGGCCTGCTCGCCAAGGAGCTCGGCCGGCTGCCGCTTCGCGGCGACCGGGTCAGCGTCAGCGGGCTCCTGCTCGAGGCCGAACGCACCGAGGGGCGTCGCAAGCGCATCGCGACGATCCTCGTCGAGGCCGACCAGGCCCTCATCGACGTCCGCGCGGCCTTCGCCGACGACGAGCCAGCCACCCACGAGGGGATCCGCCCATGACCGACTACCGCGCCGGCTTCGTCTCCTTCGTGGGGCGCCCGAACGTCGGCAAGTCCACGCTCACGAACGCGCTCGTCGGCGAGAAGGTCGCGATCACGAGCTCGAAGCCGCAGACGACGCGGCGCGCCATCCGTGGCATCGTGCACCGCCAGTACGGCCAGCTCATCGTGGTCGACACGCCGGGCCTGCACCGGCCGCGCACCCTGCTCGGCGAGCGCCTGAACTCGCTCGTGCAGTCCACGCTCGGCGATGTCGACGTCATCGGCTTCTGCGTGCCCGCGAACGAGGCGATCGGGCCGGGCGACCGCTTCATCAACGAGCAGCTCGACCAGTACTCGCGGGCGAAGAAGGTCGCGATCGTCACGAAGACGGATGCGGCGGTCAAGGCGAAGGTCGCCGAGCAGCTGCTCGCGGTCTCGCAGCTGCGCGAGTGGGACGCGATCATCCCGGTCTCCGCGCCGCGGGGCGAACAGCTCGACGTACTGGTCGACGAGCTGCTCCAGCTGATGCCCCAGTCGGAGCATCCGCTCTACCCGGCCGAGACCACGACCGACGAGGACACGGCCGAGCGGATCGCCGAGTTCGTCCGCGAGGCCGCGCTCGAGGGCGTCTCCGACGAGCTGCCGCACTCGATCGCGGTCACGGTCGACGACATGATCGAGCGGGACGACAAGGACCTGCTCGAGATCTACGCGAACCTCTACGTCGAGCGCGACAGCCAGAAGGGCATCATCATCGGCAAGGGCGGTGCTCGCCTGCGCGAGGTCGGCGAGCGGGCCCGCACGCAGATCGAGGGGCTGCTCGGCCGCAAAGTCTACCTCGCACTCCACGTGAAGGTCGCGAAGGACTGGCAGCGCGATCCGAAGCAGCTCGGCCGGCTCGGGTTCTGAGCCGCGCCCGCGCCGGCCGACCGGATGCGGCGCCCGTCGGCGTCGGCCGCGTCAGCCGATCGGATGACTTCGCAGGCGACCCGGGGTCGGCGGCGCGACGAGGGCGTAGCGTGGTGCGGTGAGCACCTCGAGCCCCCGGGCGACGCTGGTCGTCGACGGCGTCCTGGCCGTGCTGTTCCTCGCGGTCTGCTCGCTGTTCGCGCTGGTCGGCGGCTGGCAGGACGTGATCGTCACGGTGCTCTTCGCCGCCGCGCTGGCGATCCGCCGCATCGCGCCCGCCGCGTCGCTCGTGGTCGCCTGGGTCGCGGCCTGCGTCCAGATGCTGCTGCTGCGCGACCTGCAGCCGGCGGACGTGGCGGTGTTCGGCGTCGTCTACTCGACCTCTGCGCACGGGTCACGGGCGGTGCGCTGGTGGGGTCTCGGGTCCGCCGGCGCGGGCGCGGCCCTCGCAGCGGTGTACCTCGCGCTCGTGAAGCCGTTCGTCGACGGGTTCGCCGGAGTCGCGACCTCGGAGAACCTGGCACAGCTGGCATGGTCCGCGCTCCTCTTCGGCGCCGCACTCGCAGGGCTCGTGCTCGCCTGGACGATCGGGCTCCTCGTGCGCACCGTGCGCGACGCGCGCGAGCAGCGCCGACGCGCGGAGTTCGACCGCCGGGAGCGCGAGCACGCCGAGTACCGGTACGTCGTCGAGCAGGAGCGCTCGCGCATCGCGCGCGACATGCATGACGTGGTTGCGCACTCGCTCGCGGTGGTGATCGCACAGGCGGACGGCGCCCGCTTCGCCGCGCGAACCCGCCCCGAGGCGGCATCCGAGGCCCTGCAGACGATCTCCGGGGTGGCGCGCGACGCGCTGGGCGACGTGCGGATGCTCCTCGGCGAGCTCAGGCACCGCGAGGGCACGTCGCCGCAGCCGGCGCTCGACGACCTCGACGAGCTGGTCTCGCAGGTCCGCTCGGCCGGCCTCGACGTGCGCCGGACGGAGCGCGGCGAACGGATCGCGCTCGGCACGGGCCACCAGATCGCCGTGTACCGCATCGTGCAGGAGGGACTCACGAACGCCCTCCGCCACGGCGACCTGGCCGCGCCGGTGCTGCTCGACCTCGACTGGGACGCCGACGGCGTCGCCGTGCGCGTCGAGAACGCCCTGGGCGGCGCCGCCGACGGCGACTCGTCGGGCCGATCCGCGGCGCCCCGGCACGGCATCCCCGGCATGCGCGAGCGCGCCGAGCTCGCCGGCGGGTCGTTCGACGCGGAGTCGACCGGCGGACGGTTCGTCGTGACCGCGCGGATCCCGGCGCAGGCGGCGGCATGAGCGCCATCCGCGTCGCACTCGTCGACGATCAGGCCCTCTTCCGCGCGGGCATTCGCATGCTGGTCGAATCGCAGGACGACCTCGTGTTCGCGGGCGATGCCGCCGATGGCCGCGGGGCGGTTGCACTCGCGGCCCGGAGTCGGCCGGATGTCGTGCTCATGGACGTGCGGATGCCGCAGCTCGACGGCATCGCGGCCACCGAGCGCATCCTGGCCGAGGCGGAACGCGACGGTCGGGAGCCGCCGCGGATCCTCGTGCTGACGACGTTCGACCTCGACGAGGCCGCGGCACGCGCGATCCGCGCGGGCGCCAGCGGCTTCGTGCTGAAGGACGCGGATCCGGAGTTCCTGCTGGCCGCGATCCGGACGGTGCACCGCGGCAGTGCGGTCATCGCGGCGAACGCGACGCGCGACCTCATCGCGCACGCCGCACGGGGGACCGGCAGGCGGCCCGCGCCCGCGGCGTGGGGCGACCTCACCGCCAGGGAGCGGGAGATCTTCGCGCTGGCCGCGAAGGGGCTCTCGAACGCCGAGATCGCCGCGGCCGAGTTCCTCGGTGAGGCGACCGTGAAGACGCACCTCAGCCGCGTGCTCGGCAAGCTCGGACTGCGCGATCGCGTGCAGCTCGTCGTGTTCGCGTACGAGCACGATCTGCCCGCAGGCTGAGCCGGGCGGGCGTCGGGCGGGGAGGTCATCCCAGCGGATGACGCGGGCGCGACGATCGGCGGACGCGGGCCCGCGGATCCCGTCCGTACCGTCGGCGACATGGAGATCCAACCCTCAGACCTCGGACTCGTCGCCCGCGTCGCCGGCCTCGGCAAGCGCTACGGAACGGGCGTCGGCGCCGTCACGGCACTCGAGAACGTCTCGCTCGGCCTGCGCCGCGGCGAGTTCACCGCCATCATGGGCCCGTCGGGCTCGGGCAAGTCCACCCTCATGCACATCATGGCCGGGCTCGATTCGCCGACCGCGGGGCGGGTGTGGCTCGGCGACACCGACATCACCGAACTGCCGGACGGAGCGCTGACGGTGCTCCGCCGACGCCGCGTCGGCTTCGTGTTCCAGGCCTTCAACCTCGTGCCCACGCTCGACGTCGAGGGCAACGTGTTGCTGCCGTTCGAGCTCGACGGACGGCGGCCGAGCCGGGAGGAACGCGCCGCCATCGATGCGTTCGTCGAGCGCCTCGGCCTCGCCGATCGGCTCCGGCACCGGCCGCACGAGCTCTCCGGCGGGCAGCAGCAGCGCGTGGCCATCGCCCGGGCGCTCGCGACCCGCCCCGACCTCGTGTTCGCCGACGAACCGACGGGCAACCTCGACTCGGGGGCCGGCCGCGAGGTGCTCCTGATCCTCGCCGACGCGAGCCGCACGCACGGCCAGTCGATCGCCATGGTCACGCACGACCCGATCGCCGCGAGCCACGCGGATCGCATCCTGTTCCTCGCGGACGGGCGGATCGTCCGCGACGCCCAGCGCACGAGCGCCGAGGAGATCGCGACGTACATGCTGTCGATGGAGCGGGCCGCGTGAACGGGCGACTCCGCACCGAGCAGGGCCCGACGCTCCTCGTCGCGACGCTCGCCTCCTCGTTCGGCGTCGCACTGCTCCAGGTCACCGGCTACCTCGGCTCGGCCATGCGGGCCGACGACCTCACGGGGTCGAGTGGCACGGCGGCGCTGATGCTCGCGATCGTCGCCTGGGTGTTCATCGTGATCGCGATCTACGTGAGCGGCGTCGTCACGGCCAACACGGTCGCCACGGTCGTCGCCGGCCGGACCCGGCAGATCGCGCTGTTGCGCCTGCTCGGCTCGACCGCCCGCGCGCAGCGCGGCGCGATCGCACGGGAGGGCCTCGCCATCGGCGCGATCGGCGCGGTGCTCGGCCTCGTCGTCGGCACGCTCGTCGCGATCGGGCTCGCCGAGTGGGCGGCCGCCGCCGACGTCATGCCTCGCGTCGACCACGCATGGGTCGACCCCGTCGTGTCGACGCCGGCCATCGTCGCCGTGCTGACGACGTGGCTCGCCGCGTGGGCGGGTTCGCGGCGCGTGCTCGCCGTCCGGCCCTCGGAGGCGCTCGGCAACGCCGCCGCACGCTCCCAGGAGGAGCTCGCCCGAGGGCGCGGACGCAACGCGACCGCCGCGACACTTGCGACGGTCGGCACCCTGCTGCTCCTCGCCGGCGTCGCGCTCGGGCTCGTCACGCCGCTCGGCGTCCTCGTCGGGCTCGTCGGCGGGGTGCTCTCGTTCACGGGCGTCGTGCTCGGTGCGCACCTCGTGATGCCACCGATCCTCCGGCTGGTCGGGCGCGCGCTCGGCACGTCGCCGTCGGCACGGCTCGCCGCGGAGAACGCCGTGCGCCATCCGGAGCGGAGCTCCCGCATGACCGTCGGGCTCGTCATCGGCGTGACGCTCGTGACGATGTTCGCGGTCGCCATGGAGTCGTATCGCGACCTGCTCCTCGCGGCCACCGACGACCGACCGGACCTCCGCGCGGGCATCGAGCAGATGGTCACCGCGACGGTCGCGGTCTTCGGGGTGCTGGTCGGCTTCAGCGCGCTCATCGCCGCGGTCGGGCTCGTGAACACGCTGTCGCTGAGCGTGCTGCAGCGGACGCGCGAGCTCGGGTTGCTCCGCGCGCTCGGGTTCGAGCGCCGGCAGCTCCGGGCGATGGTCCTCGCCGAGAGCGCCGCGCTCACGGCCGCGGCGACGGTCACGGGGCTCGTGCTCGGCACCTTCTACGGCTGGGCGGGGGCGCAGTCGATGCTCGGAAGCGTCCAGGGCGAACCGCTCGTCATCCTTCCGTCGATCCCGTGGGGGGTCGTGGGCGTGCTCGTCGTCGCGGCAGGCGTCCTGACGCTCGTCGCGTCGCTCGCGCCCTCGCGCCGGGCGACGACGGTATCTCCGGTGGCGGCGCTCGCCATCGAGTGACGGGGGGCGGATGACCCGGGGCGGGTGCCGGCACTGGGGGGCGGCACCCGCTACGTGCCGTGTCGCCCCGCGGCATGCATCGTCGTCATCTTGCGCTCGCCCGCGCGCGCGGTGTTAGCCTTGTCCCGTGCTTCACGGCCTGCTTCTCCTTAGCTGCCGCAGCGAGTCCTAGTTCACAGGCCTCCCTCGCTGCGGAGTTCGTCGTCGGCTGAAACCCCCGAATAGCGAGAAGAGCACCCCATGCAGAACCAACAGAAGCCGTCTCCGATGCCCGTGCATCGGTATCGCCCGTTCCACGAGCAGATCCGCGTCGAGCTGCCCGATCGCACGTGGCCGTCCAAGCGCATCGAGAAGGCGCCGCGCTGGTGCGCGGTCGACCTGCGCGACGGCAACCAGGCGCTCATCGACCCGATGAGCCCCGAGCGCAAGCGCATCATGTTCGACCTGCTCGTGAAGATGGGCTACAAGGAGATCGAGGTCGGCTTCCCGAGCGCGAGCCAGACCGACTTCGACTTCGTCCGCAGCCTCATCGACGAGGGCGCCATCCCCGACGACGTCACCATCCAGGTGCTGACGCAGGCGCGCGACCACCTGATCGAGCGCACCTACGAGTCGATCCGCGGTGCGAAGCAGGCGATCGTGCACCTCTACAACTCGACGAGCGTGCTGCAGCGCGAGGTCGTCTTCCGCACCGACAAGCAGGGCATCATCGACATCGCCCTCCACGGCGCACGCAAGTGCCGCGAGATGGAGGCGAGCGTGCCCGGCACGACCGTCTACTACGAGTACTCGCCCGAGAGCTACACCGGCACCGAGCTCGAATTCGCGGTCGACGTGTGCAACCAGGTCCTCGAGATCCTCGAGCCAACCCCGGAGCGGAAGGTCATCATCAACCTGCCCGCGACGGTCGAGATGGCCACGCCCAACGTCTACGCCGACTCGATCGAGTGGATGAGCCGGCACCTCGCGCACCGCGAGAACGTCCTCCTGTCGCTGCACCCCCACAACGACCGCGGCACCGCGATCGCGGCCGCCGAGCTGGGCTACATGGCCGGCGCCGACCGGATCGAGGGCTGCCTGTTCGGCAACGGCGAGCGCACCGGCAACGTCGACCTGGTCGCGCTCGCGATGAACCTCTTCACGCAGGGGATCGACCCGCAGGTCGACCTGTCGGACATGGACGAGGTCAAGCGCACGGCCGAGTACTGCAACCAGCTGCCGGTGCCGGAGCGCAGCCCGTGGGCGGGCGACCTCGTCTACACGGCGTTCTCGGGTTCGCACCAGGACGCCATCAAGAAGGGCTTCGAGGCCATGGAGGCCAAGGCCGCCGACCGCGGCGTCTCGGTCGACGACCTCGCGTGGGCCGTTCCGTACCTGCCGGTCGACCCGAAGGACATCGGCCGCAACTACGAAGCCGTCATCCGCGTGAACTCCCAGTCGGGCAAGGGCGGCGTCGCCTACCTGCTGAAGACCGACCACGCGCTCGACCTGCCGCGTCGGCTCCAGATCGAGTTCTCGGGCGTCGTGCAGGCGAAGACGGATGCCGAGGGCGGCGAGGTCACGAGCGAGCAGATCTGGGCGATCTTCAACGACGAGTACCTCCCCGCGCCGCAGGAGCGACCCGACGAGAAGTGGGGCCGGTTCGAGCTGCTCTCGATGCGGAGCGAGAGCGACCTGACCGGCGAGGTCCGCGTGCGCGTCGGCCTCCGCGACGGAGACGAGCGCGTCGACGCCGACGGCTCCGGCAACGGCCCGGTCGCCGCGTTCCTGTCGGTGCTCGCCGCCGAGGGCGTCGACGTGCGCGTGCTCGACTACAGCGAGCACGCGATGTCCGCCGGCGGCGACGCCATCGCGGCGGCCTACGTCGAGTGCCAGGTCGAGGGCCGCACGCTCTGGGGCGTCGGCATCGACGCCGACATCTCGACGGCGTCGCTGAAGGCCGTCGTCTCCGCCGTGAACCGCGCGCTGCGCGCGGTGCGGGTGCGCGAGGAGTCCGCAGAGCCCGCGCTCGCCTGATCCGATCGTGCGCGGGCGGGCGCGGCATCCGTCGCCGCCCGCCCGCGGTACGCGGCGCCCTCACCGGCGTCGCGCGACGCGGACGTCTCCGGCCGGGATCAGGCGCGACGCCACACGCGCCAGCTGCCGATCGCGCGCTGCTCGGGCAGGCTCCACCCGAACCGGACCGACAGCAGCCGGATGACGGTCGTCACGACGACGCAGGCGATCGCCGCGACCAGGATGTTCGCGCCGACGAGCACCATCGTCACGAGGAGGACGGTGCCGCCGGCCGCGGCGATCGCGTAGAGGGATCCGACGTGCATCAGTGCGATCGGCAGGTTCAGCGCCACGTCCCGCAGGATCGAGCCGCCGACCGCCGCGACCACGCCGACGAAGACCGCCGGTACCTCCGGCACGCCGTAGGCGAGCGCCTTCGTGGTGCCGATCGCGGCGAACAGCCCGATGGTGACCGCATCGAGGGCGATGATCACGGAGTTCAGGCGGTCGAAGATCCGGATCAGGAGCATTCCCACGAGCGCCGCGGCGGTCGCGACCACGAGGTACCAGTTGCTGCGCATCGCCGCGGGCAGCTGGTTCAGCAGCAGGTCGCGGAGGAGACCGCCGCCGAGCCCGACGATGATGCCGATGAGCGCGACGCCCAGCAAGTCGATGCGGTGCTCCTTGATCCGCGACGCGAACATGGCGCCCTGGAGGGCGCCGATGCCGACCGCCGCGAGGTCGGCCCAGAGCGGGATCGTGAAGGGCGCGACGGTCATGCACCGGTTGTACCACGACGGATGCCGCGGCTCGGGTCAGCGCGCGCGGGCGAGGTACTGCTCGAAGGTGATGGTGCCGTACGGCTCGCCCTCCACGAGGTTCGCGCCGGACCGGAACGCCTCGAACCGCGTTCCCGGCAGGCGGAACGCGGCGGTCGGCCGTCGCGCGCCGCGCGCGGCGAGCCAGGCCCGGGCGAGGTCGCGCGCGGTGCGCACCTCGGGCCCGCCGATGTCGGGCGCGATGCCGAGCACGTCGTCGTCGAGCAGCTCGATGAGGCGTCCGGCGACGTCGTCGACCGACACGGGCTGGAACGAGAACGCCGGGGCGAAGACCACGGGGGAGAAGCGCTGCACGCTGAAGAGGGTCTCGACGAAGTTGTGGAACTGCGTGGCCCGGAGTGTCGTCCACCGCAGGCGCGATTCGGCGATCATCCGCTCCGAGGCGCGCTTGCCGCCGTAGTACGCGAGGGGGATGCGGTCGATGCCGACGATCGAGGAGTAGAGCATCCGCGGCCGACCCGAGTGCTCGGCGAGGCGCACGAGGCGGCGGGTGATCTCGGTGTCATCGCGGTTGGTCGTGGCGAGGTGCATCACCGCCCCGACGCCCTCGAGCGCGGCCTCGACGCCCTCGCCGGTCTCGAGGTCGCCGCGGACCGTGTCGGGCGCGCCCGATCGGCTGAGCACGCGGACCTCGTCGCCCCGAGCCCGGAGCTGCCGCACCACGGCACGCCCGAGCGAGCCGGTGCCTCCGGTGACGAGGACGGGTGCGGACGGCGAGGTCACCCGACCATTCTGCCTCCCCGGCGAGGGTCCTGCCCCACCGCGGGGCGAGGCTTCCGTCGTCGTCGCGGCCGGGTTCGCGGCGCGGTCGCGGACCGGGTGGGGGCGGGCGGTGGGAGAATCGACGGGTGCCCGTGTACCGAGATGACGCCGTCGTGCTGCGCACCCACAAGCTGGGCGAGGCCGACCGCATCGTCACGCTGCTGACGCGTCGCCACGGCAAGATCCGTGCGGTCGCGCGGGGCGTGCGCCGCACGGCGTCGAAGTTCGGGTCGCGGCTCGAGCCGTTCATGGTCGCGGACCTCCAGCTCTACGAGGGCCGCACGCTCGACGTCATCACGCAGGCCGAGTCGATCGGCGCCTACGGCGCCGACATCAGCCAGGACTACGCCGCGTACACCGCGGCGAACGCGATGGTCGAGGCGGCCGACCGGCTGACCGAGGCTGAGGGGTCGCTGCAGCAGTACCTGCTGCTCGTCGGCGCCCTCCGCTCGCTGTCGCGCCGCGAGCACGGGCCCGATCTCACGCTCGACTCGTACCTGCTGCGCGCGCTCGCGATCGCCGGCTGGGCGCCGAGCTTCGAGGACTGCTCGCGCTGCGGTGCGCCCGGCCCGCACACGGCCGTCGTCGTGCAGCTCGGCGGCGTCGTGTGCGACGCGTGCGCCCCGCCCGGCACGCCGCGGATCTCCCCGACGACGGTCCACCTGCTCGGTGCGCTCCTCGCGGGCGACTGGCAGGTCGCCGAGGCGGCATCGCAGCGCGATCGCGGACAGGCGAGCGGTATCGTCGCCGCGTACGCCCAATGGCACCTCGAGCGCGGCCTGCGCTCGCTCTCCCACGTCTCCCGAGGAACGGCTCCAGAGTGACCCCCAAGCCCTACACCCACAAGGACGCGGTGCCCTACCGCCCCCTCGACTGGACCGGCCTCACCCCGCCCGCGTTCCCGAGGGGCGCCGTGCCCGAGCACGTCGCGATCGTCATGGACGGCAACGGGCGGTGGGCGAACCGGCAGGGCCTCACGCGCATCGAGGGCCACAAGGCCGGCGAGGAGGTGCTGCTCGACGTCGTCGCGGGTGCCATCCAGGCCGGCGTGAAGCACCTCTCGGTGTACGCGTTCTCGACCGAGAACTGGAAGCGCTCGCCCGACGAGGTGCGCTTCCTGATGGGCTACAACCGCGACGTGCTCCACCGCCGCCGCGACCAGCTCAACGAGTGGAACGTGCGGATCAAGTGGGCCGGCCGCCGGCCGCGGCTCTGGAAGTCGGTCATCGACGAGTTGCAGGTCGCCGAGCGGCTCACGGCCGGCAACACGGGACTGCAGTTCACGATGTGCGTCAACTACGGCGGCCGCAACGAGCTCGTCGACGCCGTCCGCGCCATCGCCGACGACGTCGCCGCCGGCCGCATCCGCCCGTCGGCCGTGTCCGAGAAGCTCATCGAGCGGCACCTGTACGTGCCCGACATGCCCGACGTCGACCTGTTCGTCCGCAGCTCCGGGGAGCAGCGCACGTCGAACTTCCTGCTCTGGCAGTCGGCGTACGCCGAGATGGTGTTCCTCGACACGCTCTGGCCCGACTTCAGCCGCGCCGAGCTCTGGAGGGCGATCGAGCTCTACGCCTCGCGCAACCGCCGCTTCGGCGGCGCGATCGATGCGCCGACCGCCGCTCCCGAGGGCCTGTAGTCGGTCGAGCGCACGGTGTCGGAGAAACCGCACGACACGCCGCGAGGCGCCGGCGCGCCGGCTGACATCTCCTTCGATGCGCGCGCCCGGGTCGATTCGTGCCGTTCGGGGAATACTCGCGCCGAAGCATCCGTTCGCATACGTCGTGAGTTCCCCCATCAAGATCGACATCTGGTCCGACATCGCCTGCCCGTGGTGCTACATCGGCAAGCGCCACCTCGAAGCCGGGATCGCCGCGCTCGGCGACGACGCGCCCGAGGTCGAGATCGAGTACCACTCGTTCGAGCTCTCACCTGACACCCCGCTCGACTTCGAGGGGTCGACGACCGAGTACCTCTCGAAGGCGAAGGGCCTGCCGCTCGACCGGGTCGAGCAGATGCTCGAGCACGTGACCGGCGTCGCCGCGCAGGCCGGCCTCGAGTACCACTTCGAGACGGTCGCCCACACGAAGACGCTGAAGGGCCACGAGCTGCTGCACCTCGCGAAGGCGCACGGCGTGCAGCTCGAGATGAAGGAGCGGCTGCTGAAGGCGTACTTCACCGACGGTGGTCGGGTGAACCGCATCGACGAACTCGTCGGCTGGGCCGAGGAGCTCGGCATCGACGGGGCCGAGGCGCGCGAGGCGCTCGAGTCCGGCCGGTACGCCGACGACGTGCAGGCCGACATCGCGCAGGCGCGGGCCTACGGCATCCAGGGTGTGCCCTTCTTCGTGTTCGAGGGCAAGTACGGCGTCTCGGGCGCACAGCCCGCGGAGGTCTTCGCGCAAGTGCTGCAGCAGGTCGACGGCGAACGCGACGGGGCCGCTGCGTGAACGGCGTGCCGGCGCCGACGGATGCCGCTCCCGCGCCGTTCACGATGGTGGTGGGCGACCCGAACGCACTCGTCTGCGAGGGCGACGCCTGCGTGATCCCGTCTGCCGTCGCCGTCGCGGCCGTCGAGGCTGGCGTCGCGACGGAGTGACGGAATCGGATCCTCCGGCGCGCGAGATCGATCGTTGGCGTCAGTCCGGTGAGGCGCGCACCTCGGCCGGGCGCGCCGGGCGAGACCGATCGGGGCGAGATGACGGCAGCAGATGGGGCAGCCGAGGGGCTACTCGGGGTCGCTGATGTCGGCGACGGTCGCGTCGAGCGCGGCGATGAGCGCGTCGGCATCCACGAACAGGCTCCGGCCGTGCTCGCCGGCGCCCATGGATACCCGACGGCCGACGATGGTCTCGTCGGCGACGACCGGCCACTCGATGCTCGAGCCGAGCGGCGTGATCGTGCCGCGTTCGTAGCCCGTCGCGGCGAGCGCGAGCGACGCGTCGGGCAGCTGGAGCTTGTTCACCGCGAGGAGTGCGCGGAGCTTCGGCCAACTGATCTTGCGGCCGCCGGGCACGAGCGCGAAGACGTACGTGTCGTCGCTGCGCTTGACCACGAGCGACTTCACGATGTCGGCGGGCTCGATGCCGAGGAGCTCGGCGGCTTCTTCGAGGCTGCGCGCCGCCGGGCGCTCGATCACCTCGATGGGGAGCCCTCGCGCAGAGGCATCGGCCTGCACCCGCTCGACCCCGACCATGCCGTCGAATCGCGCCATCCCGTCCTCCCCGGTGCCATCCTGCCCGCATCCTATGCGCCGACGCCGCGAGCCCGGGCGGATCCGCTCGGTCGTCTGGGAGAATCGAAGGCGATGCCAACGACCACGACCCCCGCCCGCCCGCTCACGATCGGCGGCCTCGACCTCGAGGTGCCGGTCGTGCTCGCGCCCATGGCGGGCATCACGAACACGGCGTTCCGGCGGCTCTGCCGCGAGTTCGGCGCCGGCCTGTACGTCTCCGAGATGATCACGAGCCGCGCGCTCGTCGAGCGCACGCCCGAATCGATGCGCCTCATCACGCACCACGAGTCCGAGACGCCCCGCTCCATCCAGCTCTACGGCGTCGACCCGAAGACCGTCGCCGAGGCCGTCACGATGCTCGTCGCCGAGGACCGCGCCGACCACATCGACCTGAACTTCGGCTGCCCGGTGCCGAAGGTCACCCGCAAGGGCGGGGGAGCGGCGCTGCCCTGGAAGTCGGGTCTCTTCCGCGACATCGTCGAGGGTGCGGTGAAGGCCGCGGGCGACATCCCACTCACCGTGAAGATGCGCAAGGGCATCGACGCCGACCACCTCACCTACCTCGAGGCGGGGCGCATCGCCGAGGCCGCGGGCGTGGCCTCGATCGCGCTGCACGCCCGCACCGCGAGCGAGTTCTACTCGGGTCACGCCGACTGGCCCGCGATCGCCAAGCTGAAGGAGACGGTCACGAGCGTTCCGGTGCTCGGCAACGGCGACATCTGGTCGGCCGACGACGCCCTGCGCATGGTCGACGAGACCGGTTGCGACGGCGTGGTGGTCGGGCGCGGATGCCTCGGGCGACCGTGGCTCTTCGGCGACCTCGCCGCAGCCTTCCGCGGCGAGCAGGCGAAGGCCGAGCCCTCGCTCGGCGACGTCGCGCGAACCTTCCGCCGGCACGCGGAGCTGCTCACGGAGTTCTTCGACGACGAGGGCCGCGGATGCCGCGACATCCGCAAGCACGTCGCCTGGTACTTCAAGGGCTACCCGGTCGGCGGCGACCTGCGTGCGAAGCTCGCGACGGTCGACACCCTCGCCCACCTCGACGACCTGCTCGGCACGCTCGACTGGTCGATGCCGTACCCCGGCGAGGGAGCCGAGGGTCCGCGCGGCCGCGCCGGCACGCCGAAGAACCCTTCGTTGCCCGACGGCTGGCTCGACTCCCAGGACCTGGCTGGCCACGACCGGGCGACGCTCGTCGGCGCCGAGCTCGACACGAGCGGCGGCTGAGCGTGCGCGACCGACTGTTCGGCGGCTACGACGACGCCGACGCCGAGCGCTTCCTGCCCGAGCAGCACGAGAACCGCCGTCGCAGCGACTTCGCACGCGACCGCGCGCGCCTCCTGCACTCGAGCGCACTGCGCCGCCTCGCGGCGAAGACCCAGGTGCTGAGCCCGACCTCCGGGCTCGACTTCGCCCGCAACCGGCTCACGCACTCGCTCGAGGTCGCGCAGGTCGGCCGCGAGCTCGCCGCGAGCATCGGGCTCGACCCCGACGTCGTCGACACGGCCTGCCTCGCGCACGACCTCGGCCACCCGCCGTTCGGCCACAACGGCGAGAAGGCCATGAACGCCTGGGCGGCCGACTTCGGCGGCTTCGAGGGCAACGCGCAGACCCTGCGGATCCTCACGCGCCTCGAGCCGAAGGTCTTCTCGCCAGATGGGCGCTCGCTCGGGCTCAACCTCACCCGCGCGAGCCTCGACGCGAGCTGCAAGTACCCCTGGCCGGAGCGCTCGGGCGTCGGCGACCCCAGCGGCCGCACCAAGTTCGGGTTCTACGCCGACGACGTCGACGTGTTCGAGTGGATGCGCCGCGGCGCCCCCGAGCGTCGACTCTGCGTCGAAGCGCAGGTCATGGACCTCTCCGATGACATCGCGTACTCGGTGCACGACTTCGAGGACGCGATCGTCGGCGGCTACATCGACGTGGCCGCCCTCGGCCGCCGGGTCGACCACGACGAGCTCGTCGACGCGATGGTCGAGTGGATCGGCGGCGCGTTCGGCCACGACGAGCTCATCGCCGCGTTCGACCGGCTCGACTCGCTCGACGCGTGGATCTCCGAATGGACGGGGAGCCGGCGCGACCAGGCGGCGCTGAAGAACCTCACGAGCCAGCTCATCGGCCGCTTCGCGCACGCCGCGACCGAGGCGACCCGTGCGCACCACCCGGTCGCGAGCCTCATCCGGTTCGACGCCGACGTCGTGGTGCCGCGGTCGATCCAGGCCGAGATCGCCGTGCTGAAGGGCATCGTCGCGGCGTTCGTGATGTCGAAGAACACGCGACAGCCGATCTACTCGCAGCAGCGGCAGGTGCTCACGGCGCTCGCCGACGCGCTCTGGGAGACGGGCGATGCGCACCTGGACGCGGGCTTCGCCGAAGACTGGCGGGCGGCGACGGATGACACGGCGCGCCGCCGCGTCGTCGTCGACCAGGTCGCGAGCCTCACCGACCAGTCCGCGCTGTCGTGGTACGAACGCCTCGTGCAGAGATGACGCGCGTGCGGGGCCGCCCGGCGGCATCCGCGGAATAGGATTGACGACATGGCGGGCCGCATTCGACAGAACGATGTCGAGGAGGTCAAGGCCCGCACGAACATCGCCGACATCGTCGGCGAGCACGTCTCGCTGAAGTCGGCGGGTGTCGGCTCCATGAAGGGGCTCTGCCCGTTCCACGACGAGCGCAGTCCGAGCTTCCACGTGCGACCCCAGCTCGGCTTCTACCACTGCTTCGGCTGCGGTGAATCGGGCGACGTCTACACGTTCCTCCAGCGCATGGACCACGTGACGTTCACGGAGGCCGTCGAGCGCCTGGCCGGGCGAATCGGCTACGAGCTCCACTACGAAGACGGCGGCGGCCCGGCCGAGGGTGCGGGCAACCGGGCGCGCCTCCTCGCGGCGAACCGCGCCGCAGAGGAGTTCTTCCTCGAGCAGCTCGGCACGCCCGAGGCCGAGGTCGGGCGGAGGTTCCTCGGCGAGCGCGGCTTCGACGCCGAGGCCGCGCGCCACTTCGGCGTCGGCTTCGCACCGAAGAGCTGGGAGACGCTCACCAAGCACCTGCGGGGCAAGGGCTTCACGACCGAGGAACTCGCCGCGTCGGGCCTCGTCTCGCAGGCCGACCGCGGCGTCTACGACCGGTTCCGCGGCCGGCTCATCTGGCCGATCCGCGACGTGACCGGCCAGACGGTCGGGTTCGGCGCCCGCAAGCTGCTCGAGGACGACCCTGGCCCGAAGTACCTCAACACCCCCGAGACCGCCGTGTACCACAAGGCGCAGGTGCTCTACGGGCTCGACCTCGCCAAGCGCGAGATCTCGAAGACGCACCGGGTCGTCGTCGTCGAGGGCTACACCGACGTGATGGCGTGCCACCTCGCCGGCGTGACGACCGCGATCGCCACGTGCGGCACCTCGTTCGGCGTCGACCACATCAAGGTGCTGCGGCGCGTCCTCGGCGACGACTCGGGCGTCGGCGAGGTCGTGTTCACCTTCGACGGCGACGCCGCCGGCCAGAAGGCCGCGATGCGCGCCTTCGCCGAGGAGCGGCGGTTCGCGGCCCAGACGTTCGTCGCCGTCGCGCCCGACGGGCTCGACCCGTGCGACCTGCGACTCGCGCGCGGCGACGGCGCCGTGCGCTCGCTCATCGAGACGAAGACGCCGATGTTCGAGTTCGTGATCCGCACGACGCTCGCCCGGTTCGACCTCGAGACCGTCGAAGGGCGGGTGGCGGCGCTCCGTGCTGCGGCGCCGATCGTCGCCGACATCCGCGATCCCGCGCTCCGGCCCGGGTACACGCGGGAGCTCGCCCGCATGCTCGGGATGGAGCTCGAGGAGGTCGGTCGGGCGGTCCGCGCGGCGGGCGCGCGAGCGCGCGACGGGGAGCGCGAGCGCGGACGGGATCGTGACGACGGGCGAGCGCGCCGTGGCGAGCGGAGCAACGGCGATCGCCGCCCCGACGAACCGAGGCGGCAGGGGAATACGGACCCGGGTACCCGGCCGCGCCGGATCCCCGACGACGCGCGACCGGACGGGTACGTCCCGGCAGGTGGAGCGGCACCATCCGACGGCGCCCCGCCCGCGGCATCCGACCGGCCCTTCTCGATCACGATGCTGCCGAACGACCCGGCGACCCGCCTCGAACGCGACGCGCTGCAGGTGATGCTGCAGTATCCCGAGCTCGTCGGCGACGACCTGCTGCGCCACGGCGTCGACTGCCGGTTCGGCAACGGCACGCTCGCGGTGGTGCGCGACGGGATCGCGTCGGTGCTCGCCGCCGCATCCGTCGAGTCGAACTCGTCGGGGGAGACCGCGACGTCCTCCGCGGTGGCGACCCGTCCCGTGACCGTCGATCGCGTCGTCGCCGAGGTGCCGCCGCCGTTCGGCTCGATCGTGCAGCAGCTCGCCGTGCTGCCCGTGCCGCAACGCGACGGCGCCGAGCTCACGGCCTACGTCCGCGGCGTCGTCGGTGCGCTCGTCGACCGCGAGCTGCTGCGCCAGAAGCAGGAGCTGCTCGGACGGCTGCAGCGCACCGATCCGGCCGACACGACGACGTACACGATGATCCAGCGCGCACTGGTCGACCTGGAGCGCGAGCGTCGCGCGCTTCGCGGCGACTGAACGCGGGTCCGAGGGCGGATCGACCCGCACCGGATCCGAGGACTGCTCATCCTGTGCTGTGGGGTGCGACGCCAAAGTTGCAGATCGATCACATTCGGGCCTCCGGGGCCCTCGCTCCGGGCGTCACGACCAGCCTCATGTGCTAGCTCTGAGAGATACACGATCGCGACGCGGCGAACCCGCGCGCGCTCACCGACAGGAAGAGGTAGACGGATATGGCATCCGCATCCACGAACCGCCGGCGCGGCCTCGCACTCGCCGCGGGCTTCTCCGCAGCAGCCCTCGCCCTCGCGGGCTGCTCCGCCGGCGGCGGCGACGAGGGCTCGTCCGGTGGCGGCACGCTCACCATCGGCACGACCGAGCAGATCACCGCGCTCGACCCGGCCGGCTCGTACGACAACGGCTCCTTCGCCGTCATGAACCAGGTCTACCCGTTCCTGATGAACACGCCCTACGGCAGCCCCGACGTCGAGCCCGACATCGCGGAGTCGGCGGAGTTCACCTCCGAGAACGAGTACACGGTGAAGCTCAAGGAGGGCCTGACCTTCGCCAACGGCAACGAGCTCACCTCGTCCGACGTGAAGTTCACCTTCGACCGCCAGCTCGCGATCGCCGACCCGAACGGCCCGTCGTCGCTGCTCTACAACCTCGAGAGCGTCGAGACGCCCGACGACCTCACCGTCGTCTTCACGCTGAAGTCGCCGAACGACCAGATCTTCCCGCTGATCCTCTCGAGCCCGGTGGGCCCGATCGTGGACGAGGAGGTGTTCGCCGCCGACGCGCTGACGTCGGACGACGACATCGTCGCGGGCGAGCCGTTCGCCGGCCAGTACACGATCACGAGCTACGACTTCAACAACCTCGTGGCGTACAAGGCCAACCCCGACTACGACGGCATCCTGGGCGAGGCGAAGACCGACACGGTCAACGTCAAGTACTACACCGATGCGTCCAACCTGAAGCTCGACGTCCAGGAGGGCAACATCGACGTCGCGCACCGCACGCTCAGCGCGACCGACATCGAGGACCTCCGCGGCAACGACAACGTCAAGGTCGTCGACGGTCCCGGCGGTGAGATCCGCTACCTCGTGTTCAACTTCAACACGATGCCGTTCGGTGCGACCACGGCCGAGGCCGACCCGGCGAAGGCCCTCGCAGTGCGCCAGGCGATCGCCGACCTCATCGACCGCGACGCGATCTCGGAGGACGTGTACAAGGGCACCTTCACGCCGCTCTACTCGTACGTCCCCGAGGGGCTCACAGGCGCGAACGAGGCGCTGAAGGACCAGTACGGCGACGGCTCGGGCCAGCCCGACGCCGACAAGGCCGCGCAGCGCCTGGAGGACGCGGGCATCGAGACGCCGGTCGACATCTCGATCCAGTACGTCGCCGAGCGCTACGGCCCGTCGTCGTCCGACGAGTACGCGATCATCAAGGACAACCTCGAGGCGAGCGGCCTGTTCACCGTGAACCTGCAGTCCACCGAGTGGGTCCAGTACTCCGACGACCGTGTCGCCGACCTGTACCCGGCCTACCAGCTCGGCTGGTTCCCGGACTACTCCGACGCCGACAACTACCTGTCGCCGTTCTTCCTCACGGAGAACTTCCTCGCCAACCACTACGAGAACGCCGAGGTCAACGACCTCATCCTCGAGCAGTCGGTGACCGGCGACCCCGACGCGCGCGCCGCGCTCATCGGTGAGATCCAGGACAAGGTGGCCGCCGACCTGTCGACCATCCCGTACATGCAGGGTGCGCAGATCGCGGTCGTGGGCGCCGACGTCGAAGGTGCCGAAGACACCCTCGACGCGTCGTTCAAGTTCCGCTACGCGGCGCTCTCGAAGGGCTGAGTCCCGACTAGAGTCGTCGCAGCACGACGACGGGGGCGATCTGCTACCGCGGGTCGCCCCCGTTCCCCTGTACCCCGAGGAATCCATGAGCACCGTAGACACGATCTCGACGGCGGAGGGTCCGGCCAGCGGCCGACCGAAGCCGAAAACGCAGGGGGGCGGGTTCGGGCGATACCTGCTCATCCGCTTCCTGCTGATCTTCCCCACCATCTTCATCCTCGTCACCGTCGTCTTCTTCCTGGCTCGCACGACGGGCGACCCGATCACTGCCGCCCAGGGCGGACGGCTGGGCCCGGAGGCACTCGCAGAGCTGCGAGCCGCCGCTGGCTACGACCGGCCGCTGATCGTGCAGTACCTCGAGTACCTCGCCCAGCTCGCGACCGGTGACTTCGGCCGGACGCTGACCACGAACCGACCGGTGATCGAGGTGCTGACCACGTACGGTCCGGCGACCTTCGAGCTGGTGTTCTACTCGCTCATCGTCGCCTTCGCCGTGGGCGTGCCGCTCGGGCTGTACGCGGCCTACCACCGCGACAAGGCGCAGGACGCGATCGCGCGCGTGCTCGGGATCATCTGGTACGCCGTGCCGATCTTCTTCGCCGGCCTCCTGCTGAAGCTCGTCTTCGCGGTCTGGCTCAAGTGGCTGCCCGTCGCGGGCCGTGCCAGCGTCAGCGCGGAACTCCAGATGCAGACCCTGCCCGACCCGACCGGCTTCTACACGATCGACGCGATCCGCACCGGCAACCCCGCGGTCCTCGGCGACGTGCTCGCGCATGCGGTGCTCCCTGCGATCGCGCTGGGACTGCTCACCGCGGGCATCTTCCTCCGCCTGGTGCGGACCAACGTCATCGGCACCCTCGCGACGGACTACGTCGACGCCGCCCGCTCGCGCGGCGTCGCCGAGTCGCGCCTGCTGCGCAAGCACGCGTACCGTCCTGCGCTCATCCCGATCATCACCGTGATGGGCCTCCAGATCGCGCTCCTGCTCGCGGGCGCGGTCCTGACGGAGACGACGTTCGAGTGGAAGGGGCTCGGCTTCATCCTCGCCGAGTTCCTCGAGTCGCGGGACTTCGCCGCAGTGCAGGGCATCGTCGTGCTGCTCGCCGTGATCGTCGCGCTCACGAACTTCGTCGTCGACGTGATCGCGGCGTTCATCGACCCGCGAGTGAGGTACTGACATGGCCGTCGCCGTCTCTTCGCGCCCCGGACACCGCTGGCGCGATCGCATCCCCGTCGTCCACCAGGTTCGCCAGAGCGTCGGGCTCCAGCGCGGCATGCTCGTCGCCGGCCTGCTGATGCTTCTCGTCTTCGTGCTGTGCGCCATCTTCGCGCCGCTGCTCGCGCCGTACGGGTTCGCCCAGCGCGCCGACGCATCCGGCGGGTTCGGCACGCAGCAGCCGCCGTCGCCGGCACACCCGTTCGGCACCACCGTCGGGGGCTACGACGTCCTCTCGCGGGTCATCTGGGGCACCCAGACCGCGA
This sequence comes from Agromyces excoecariae, assembly GCF_051715505.1. NCBI lineage: Bacteria > Bacillati > Actinomycetota > Actinomycetes > Micrococcales > Microbacteriaceae > Agromyces > Agromyces excoecariae. The sequence continues at coordinate 145,218 of NZ_JBPSLA010000014.1, forward strand.
TCCTCGTGATCATCGTCGCGGTGCTCCTCGCGATCTTCATCGGCGTCGCGCTCGGTCTCTACGCCGGCTACTTCGGCGGATGGCTCGACCGGATCCTCGTCGTCATCTTCGACGCGATCTACGCCTTCCCGTCGCTCCTGCTCGCCATCGTGCTCTCGATCGTGATCTCGGGCGGGCAGTCGAACCTCTGGGGCGGCGTGCTCGCCGCGGCGGGTTCGATCACCGTCGTCTTCATCCCGCAGTACTTCCGCGTGATCCGCGCCGAGACCGTGCGGATCAAGGCGGAGGCGTACGTCGAGTCGGCGAAGGTGCTCGGTGCGCCCAACCGCCGCATCGTCTTCCGGCACGTGTTCCGCAACGCGACGCGCACCCTTCCGCTGATCATCACGCTGAACTCATCCGAGGCGATCCTGACGCTCGCCGCGCTCGGCTTCCTCGGCTTCGGCATCGAACCGACGGCGGCCGCCGAATGGGGCTACGACCTGAACAAGGCGCAGTCGGATGTCACGAGCGGCATCTGGTGGACGGCGCTCTTCCCCGGCCTCGCGATCGTGTTCACGGTCCTCGCGATCACGCTGGTGGGCGAGAGCCTCAACGACCTCGCCGACCCGCGCCTGCGCGGGCGGCGCCGGGTCGCCCAGGCGGCCGGCGAGGTCGCCGAGACCTCGGTCGTGCCGGGCGGCACCCTCGACGCCGGTCCCGGAGGGATCGCAGGCCTCGAGGACGGGGAGACGTTCGACGAGCACGGGATCGAGGTCAAGCGATGAGCACGGTGGTCGACATCAGGAACCTCGGCGTCTCGTTCTCGACGGATGCCGGGGCGGTCAAGGCCGTCGACGACGTAAGCCTGTCGGTCGAGCGCGGCGAGGTGCTCGCCATCGTCGGCGAGTCCGGTTCGGGCAAGACCGTGACCGCGAAGACGATCCTCGGGCTCCTGCCCGAGACCGCGACGACGAGCGGCGCCGTGGTGCTCGCCAACCGTGCGGGCACGGGCGAGCACGACGTGGTCTCGCTGACCGGCGCACAGCTCCGCCGCGTCCGCGGTACCGACGTCGCGATGGTCTTCCAAGAGCCGTCCACGGCCCTGAACCCGGTCTACACGGTCGGCTGGCAGATCATGGAGGGCCTGCGCGCGCACGGGAAGGTGTCGAAGGCCGACGCCCGCAAGCGCGCGATCGACATCCTGGGCAAGGTCGGCATCCCCGACCCCGAGCACCGCATCGATCACTACCCGCACCAGTTCTCCGGCGGGCAGAAGCAGCGCATCGTCATCGCCATGGCGCTCGTGCTCGAGCCGGGCCTCATCGTGGCCGACGAGCCGACGACCGCGCTCGACGTGACCGTGCAGGCCGAGATCCTCGACCTGCTGCGCCGCGTGCGCGACGAGTTCGGCACCGCGATCGTGCTCATCACGCACAACATGGGCGTCGTCGCCGACCTCGCCGATCGCGTCGCCGTGATGTACCAGGGCAAGGTCGTCGAGGAGGCGCCGGCGCGCGAGCTCTTCGCCGACCCGAAGGCCGACTACACGAAGGCGCTCCTCGCGGCCGTGCCGTACGTGGGTCACGGCGTCGCCCGCGCGGCGGAGCGGGCCGCCGCCCGCCCCGCCGACTGGGCCGACCAGACGCCGGTCGTCGAGGCGCGCGGGCTCGAGATCGAGTACCCGGGCCGGTTCGGCCGTGCGGGCTTCCGCGCGGTGGACGGCGTCGACCTCGTGATCCGGCCGGGCGAGGTGCTCGGCCTCGTCGGCGAGTCCGGGTCGGGCAAGACGACGATCGGTCGTGCGATCGCGGGCCTCACCAAGGTCACGGGCGGTTCACTGAAGGTGCTCGGGCACGAGATGCTCGGTATCCGCGAGCGTCAGTTCCGGCCGACGCGCAGCCGCATCGGCTTCGTCTTCCAGGACCCGGCGTCGAGCTTCAACCCGCTGCTCACGATCGCCGAGTGCGTCGCCGAACCCCTCGTGATCCACGATCGCGCGGTCGATGCGCGCGATGCGCGGGCCCGGGTGAACGAGCTGCTCGAGGCGGTCCAGCTTCCCGCTGCGTACGGCGACCGGTACCCGCACGAGCTCTCGGGCGGCCAGCGGCAGCGCGCGAGCCTCGCCCGTGCGATCGCACTCGAGCCCGAGCTGCTGATCGCCGACGAGCCCACGTCGGCGCTCGACGTGTCGGTGCAGGCGCGAGTGCTCGAGCTCTTCGCCGAGCTGCAGCGCGAGTTCGGGTTCGCGTCGCTGTTCATCAGCCACGACCTCGCGGTCGTCGATCTCCTCGCCGACCGCATCGCCGTGCTCTACCACGGCCGGCTCGTGGAGGAGGGGACCGGCGCCGAGGTGCTCGGCGCGCCGTCGGACCCGTACACCCAGCGACTGCTCGCGTCCCTACCGGTGCCCGACCCCGTGGCACAGGCCGAGCGACGCGAGGAGCTCCTCCGGCTCCGCGGGGAGGCCGCGCGATGAGCCGCGACGCGGCGCACGGCTACCCGGTGGTGGTCAGCGACCTCTCGGTCGAGTACCCCGGGCGCGGGCCCAGCGCCGCGCACGTCGCCCTGCACGGCGTGAACCTGCGGGTCGCGCCCGGCGAGGTCGTCGGCGTGATCGGCTCGGCCGGCAGCGGCGCCTCGACGCTCGCGCGAGTGCTCTCGGGTGCCGCGTTCGAACCGACCCTCGCGAGCGGTGAGGTCCGACCGGTCATCACGGGCGGCGAGGCGATGGTCCTCGGTACGCCGCTCCGCGGCGTCTCGAAGCGCAAGCTGAACGCGCTGCGGTTCCACGTCGGCTACCTGGCGCAGGACGCCGCCGCGCGCCTGCCCGCCGACCGGACGGTCGCAGAGATCATCGGCGAACCGATCCTCGAACGCGACCACCGGTACAACCGGGCCGCGCTCGCGACGCGCGTCGCGACGATGCTCGACTCGGTGCGCCTGCAGCTCGGCATGCTGGAGAAGTTCCCCTACGAGTTGAGCGGCGGGCAGCGCCAGCGCGTCGCACTCGCCCGTGCGCTCGTGCTCGGCCCGAAGCTGCTCATCGCGGACCAGCCGACGGCGGGCATCGACCTCACGGTGCGCGACGCCGTCGCGGGGCTCCTCACCGAGCTCCGCTCCGGCCACACGTTCTCCGCGATCGTGATCTCGCACGACCTGCCGGTGCTGCGCCGCATCGCCGACCGGATCGCGGTGCTCGACCGGGGCGAGCTGGTCGCGGACGGCACGATGGAGGCGGTCCTCGACGACCCGCTGCACCCGTACGTGAAGGCGCTCGCCGGCGCGATCGACGAGGGCCACGCGGTGACCGACGACGTGTCCTCCGACGGACGGCAGTGACCACGGCGGGCCGCCGTCGAGCGCGCCACGAGCCGGTCGCCGGTGCGCCCGGCGCCGTCCTCACGGCCGCGACGCGCCGGCACGGCGGGCTCCCGGAGGTCGGCCCGATCGCGATCGTCCCCGACGCCGACCGGACGTTCGTCGATGCGGTCACCTCCGCCGGCGGACGCGTCGAGCCCCTGTCGGCAGCGACGCGCGGGCTGGTCTGGACGAGCTCGGCGGAGGCGGAGCGCCTCGAGCGGACCCTCGCCGAGCACCCCGCGATCTCGTGGGTCCAGCTTCCGTGGGCCGGGGTCGACGCGTTCGCCGACCTCCTCGCGCGTCACCGCGACGACGGCCGGGTGTGGACGAGCGCGAAGGGCGCCTACGCGCAGCCCGTCGCCGAGCACGCGCTCGCCCTCGCGCTCGGCGTGCTCCGGGAGTTCCCCCGGCGCGTGCGCGCGACCGGGTGGGAGGCCGACGAGCGCGGCCGCAGCCTCTACGGCGCCGACGTCGTGATCGTCGGGGCCGGCGGCATCGCCGTCGAGCTGCTGCGGCTCCTGGCCCCGTTCCGCGTGCGCACCACGGTGGTGCGACGATCGGATGCCGCGGTACCCGGCGCGAACCGGACCGTCACGACCGATCGACTCGCCGACGTGCTCGGCACCGCCGAGATCGTGATCGTCGTCGCCGCCCTCACGGAGGAGACCCGCGGCCTGGTGGGAGCGGCCGAGCTCGCTGCCCTCCCGGACGGGGCCGTGCTCGTGAACGTCGCACGCGGGGGACTGGTGGACACCGACGCGCTCGTCGCGGCGCTCGAATCGGGACGGCTCGGCGGGGCCGGGCTCGACGTCACCGACCCGGAACCGCTGCCCACGGGGCATCCGCTCTGGAACGCGCCGAACACCCTCGTCACACCGCACGTCGCCGACACCGAGGCCATGACGGTGCCCCTGTTCGCGCGGCGGATCGGGGTCAACGTCGCCGCCTTCGTCGGCGGTACGGCGTTCGACGGACGCATCGACCTGGACGCCGGATACTGACGGCAGCTGAGCCCGGCTCGGATTGGGAGTCCGGCGCTCGCTTTGCTACAGTATCTCTGCGCCCAGCGTGATCCTCCATAGCTCAATTGGCAGAGCAATCGGCTGTTAACCGATAGGTTCTTGGTTCGAGTCCAAGTGGGGGAGCTTCCCCGGCCCGGACCGACAGGTCCGGGCCGTTCTCGTTCTCCGGTCGCCCGGATTTGCGCGCAGACGCCGCCTGCGGGTCAACTTGGAGTCGTGCCCGGATCCGACGTCGACGCCGCGATCAGCGGTGCCCGACGCGATGGCATCGCCGTGGGACTCGCGACCGCCGCGTACGGCATCTCGTTCGGCGCACTCTCGGTCGCGTCGGGGCTCGACGTCTGGCAGACGTGCTTCCTCAGCCTCGTGATGTTCACGGGCGGATCGCAGTTCGCGCTCGTCGGCGTGCTCGGTGCCGGTGGAGTCGCCGCGGGCGGCTCCGCGATCGCGGCCGCCGCACTGCTCGGCGTGCGGAACGTCGTCTACGGAATGCGCATGCGCCCGGTCGTGGGCGACCACGGACTCGCGCACCGGATCGCGGCCGCGTGGCTGACGATCGACGAGTCGACGGCCGTGTCGCTCGCGCAGGCGAACGAGCGGGCCGCGCGCGTCGGCTTCTGGGTGACCGGCCTCGCGATCTTCGTCGGGTGGAACCTCACCACGCTCCTCGGTGCGCTCATCGGCGATGCACTCGGCGACACACGCGCCTACGGCCTCGACGCCGCGGCGGCCGCGGCGTTCCTCGGCCTGCTCTGGCCGCGCCTGAAGCGCGTGCAGGCAGGCGCGACCGCCGTGCTCGCGGCGGTCGTCGCGACGGTGGCGACGCCCGTCCTGACGCCCGGCCTGCCCGTCCTCGTGGCGGCCGTCGTCGCGCTCGTCGTGGGCTGGTTCGACCTGTTCCGCAGGCGGGAGGCCGTCCGGTGACCGTCTGGCACGTCATCCTGCTGGCGACCGCGGCGACGCTCGCGCTGAAGCTCGCCGGGCACCTGGTGCCCGCCTCGTTCGTCGAGCGCGAGCGGCCGGCGCGCATCGCCGACCTGCTCACGGTCGCGCTCCTCGGGGCGCTCATCGCCGTGCAGACGCTCGCGATCGGCCAGGCGCTCGTCGTCGACGCGCGCGTTCCGGCGCTGGTGGTCGCCGCGGCGCTCTACGCCGTTCGCACGCCGTTCATCGTCGTCGTGGCCGTGGCAGCCCTCGTGGCGGCGGGCACCCGCCTCTTCGTCTGAGCGACTGCGGGTCGGCGCCGCGGCGACCGAGGCGAGCGGATGCCGTGGCTCACCCCTCGAGGTCGTCGACGCCCGGCATCCAGCTCGAACCCGGCCGACCCCAGCCTCGCTTGCGCGTGATCTTCTGCACGATGCGCTGGTCGTGGTCGTCGAGCCGGTCCATGTAGAGCACGCCGTCGAGGTGGTCGTACTCGTGCTGGAAGATGCGGGCGAGCCATCCGTCGGCGACGATCTCGAACGGTTCGCCCTCGAGGTCGGTGGCGCGCAGGATGGCGCGTTCCGCGCGCCTCAGCCCGAATCGCTCGCCCGGGAACGACAGGCACCCCTCGGACTCGTCGTCCTCGTCGGGCATGCCGGGCACGGGCGGCGAGATCCACAGCTCGGGGTTGATCGCGACGCCGCGCCACTCGCGGTCCTCCTCGTCCGTCCAGCCGAAGGTGAACAACCGGAGCGGGACGCCGACCTGCGGACCGGCGAGACCGACGCCGGGCGCGGCATCCATCGTCTCGAACATGTCGCGCACCAGCGTGCGGATCTCGTCGTCGATGGTCTCGACCGGCGAGGCCGGCGCGTGGAGCACGGGGTCGCCCGTGATTCGGATCGGGAGCACGGCCATTCGCCAAGGATATCGGCGGGGCAGCCGGTAGGGTCGAGGGGTGGATCCGGACCTCAGCGAACTCACCGAGCTGATCCCGCTCGATCCGACGCAGTTCATCGGAATCCCGCTCGCGCTCGTCGGGGCGGTCTTCCTGTCACTCGGAGCCCAGTTCCAGCACCGCGGCGTGGTCAAGGTCGAGGCGAACACCGCCGACACCCTCGGCAAGGGGCTGAACGGCAAGCAGCTCGCGCTGCTGCTCGCGCGACCCTCGTGGGTGCTCGGCACGCTCATGCTCGGGCTCGCGATCGTGTTCCAGCTCTCGAGCCTCTACTTCGCGCCGCTCATCGTGGTGCAGCCGCTCGGCGCGCTGGCGCTGGTCATCACGTCGATCCTGAACTCGCGCATCAACAAGGTGAAGCTGAACCGCAAGTCGATCATCGCCATCGTGATGTGCGTCGGCGGCGTGTTCGTCTTCGTCGGCGTGGCGGCGTTCACGGCGGTCGACAAGCCCGTGCAGGTGCGCCAGCTCATCACGATCCTCATCGTCCTGCTCGTGGTGCTCACCGCGGCGGCGATCACCTTCGCCCTGTTCCGTCGCCGCATCCGCGCGGTCTTCTACGTGCTGATGGCGGGCGTGCTCTACGGCTTCGTCGCGACGCTCGCCAAGGTCGTGCTCTCGCGCGTCGACCAGGGCGAATTCGACTGGCTGACGGTCCTCTGCGTGATCGCGCTGCTCGCGGCGACCGGTCTCGGCGCGTACTTCGTGCAGAACGCGTACGCGAGCGGCCCGCCCGACCTCGTGATCGCCGGGCTCACCGTCGTCGACCCGATGGTCGCGGTGCTCATCGGCATCGTCGTGCTCGACGAGGCATCGCAGGCACCGCCGTGGGCGATCGCGGTGTTCGTCCTCACGGGCGCGATCGCGATCTGGGGCGTCTTCCTCCTGGCGAAAAACCATCCGCAGACGCGGCTCTGACGCGCCCGCCGTCCGGCCGCCGATGCGCCCGCTGATGCTCATGCGAGCGCCGTTCGGCGCGTGAGATCGGCGCTGCGCCGCAGGCTCTCGTACACTAGGGTCGGATGAACCCAGCCCACGAGGCCCGTCGGCATCGTCCTGCGGGCCCCGCATCGGCCCACCACCCCGTTCCACGAACAGCGAGGTACAGCACCACGTGTCCGACTCATCGAGCGTGTCCGCCGATCCCGGCCCGGAGCGCCCGCTCCGGATCCTGATCGGCGCCGACACCTTCGCGCCCGACGTCAACGGAGCCGCGCGCTTCGCCGAGCGCCTCGCCGCCGGACTCGTCGAGCGCGGCCACGACGTGCACATCGTCGCTCCCGCCGCGAGCCGCAAGCACGGCACGTGGAAGGAGGTCCACGAGGGCCAGGAGCTCACCGCGCACCGCCTGCTGAGCTGGCGCTGGTACCCGCACGACTGGCTGCGCTTCGCGCTGCCGTGGCGGATCAAGCAGAACAGCGCGCGGATTCTCGACGAGGTGAAGCCCGACGTCGTGCACTTCCAGTCGCACATCGTGGTCGGTCGCGGCCTCTCGATCGAGGCCGCGAAGCGCGGCATCCGCATCGTCGGCACCAACCACTTCATGCCCGAGAACATGCTCGAGTTCACGCTGATCCCCAAGGCGTGGCAGGACTGGGCCGTCGGGCTCGCCTGGAAGGCCGCTCGACGCACGTTCGGGCGGGCCGAGTCCGTCACGACGCCGACTCGTCGGGCCGCCGACTTCCTCGAGAAGTACACGGGCCTGCGCGGCGTGCACGCCATCTCGTGCGGCATCGACGCGCACAAGTACTCGCCGAACTGGGAACCGCGCACCGAGAACCGCATCGTGTTCGTCGGCCGCGTGACCGGCGAGAAGCAGATCGACGTGCTGCTCCGAGCCGTGACCCTTCTGCCGGCCGAACTCGACGTGAAGGTCGACATCGTCGGCGGGGGCGACCAGAAGCGCAACCTCGAGCATCTCGCCGTCGAGCTCGGCATCGCCGACCGCGTCACCTTCACCGGCTACGTCACCGACGAGGAACTTCGCGAGGCGTACCACCGGGCGTCGGTGCTCGCGATGCCGTCGATCGCCGAGCTGCAGAGCATCGTCACGATGGAGGCGATGGCCTCCGCGCTGCCCGTCGTCGCCGCGAACGCGATGGCCCTGCCGCACCTCGTGCACCACGGCGAGAACGGCTACCTGTTCGAGCCCGGCGACCCGCAGGACCTCGCCGACAAGCTGCGCACGGTGCTCGAAGCCACGCCAGACGACTACAACGCCCTCAAGGCGCAGTCGCTCAAGCTCATCAAGGCGCACGACATCACCCGCACGCTCGACACCTTCGAGAGTCTGTATCGTGGTCAGCGCGTGACCGATCCGGTGACCGAGTCGATCCCGGTGATCGTGCCGGAATGAGGTCGCTCGCGGGCTGAGGAGCACGACCGTCTGGTCGTGGCCCGTTTGCCGGGTCGCCAGCGGCCGTCAGGGCGACGGAACCGTCGGTCGCCACGGTCCCTCGATCACCGTGGCCTCCGCGTCTCCCGGCCACGGCGGCATCGTCACGCAGAGGAACCGGAGTGGTTCGTCGCTGTCGCAGCGGTACTGGAACGCGGTGCCGACCGGGATGTCGATCGATACCCCCTGCTCGAGCTCAGTCGTCAGTTCGCCGGTGGCGTCCCGTCGCCAGAGCCGCCCGGAACCGGAGAGGATGTACCAGAATTCGCTCACCGTGGCATGGACCGTCCCTCGGTTCACTTGTCCGGGTGGGACCGTCGAGTGGATCATCCCGCCGGCCGCGCCGTCGATCAGGTACCGGATCTCCGCGCCGGCGGGGGAGCGGTCGTCCGGGGTGGGAGGGAACTGACGAGTCTGCATCGGAAGCCTCCTGTGCTCTCCCGTATTCTCCCAGCCGCCCCATCCGTGATCGCGTCGGCCCGTTCTGATCCGCTCGCATTCGGGCAGCGACGACCCCGCTCGGACAGGATGACGACGCGCACGACATCACGTGAATCATCGACGCGTTCGAGATTCTGTATCGTGGTGAGCGCGTGACCGATCCGGTCACCGAGTCGATCCCGGTCATCGTGCCGGAATGAGGTCGCTCGCGGGGCGGTAGCTCAGCCGGTTAGAGCAGTGGACTCATAATCCATCGGTCACGGGTTCAAGTCCCGTCCGCCCTACTCGTACCGACGGCGACGAGTTCTCGGAGCCGGTCCGCCGCGCGGTCGGCGATCAGCGGGCCACGCACGGCCTCGCCCGGGTGAATCGTCGAGCGCGAGGTCGCGGCATCCGCGTCAAACCCGGCGTCAAACGCCGAGGTGCTGTGCTGTCAGCACGAGATCCGGCGAGTCGCGTCGGTCGTGACGAGGAACGAGCACATCATGTCGCTGTTCATGGACGTACACACCATCGATGGAGGCGTTTCGGAAGCGGATGTCGCCAGCGCGCACCAGGCCGACCTGGCCACCCAGGGCGCGCACGGAGTCAACTACCTGCGCTACTGGGTGGATCAGCAGGCGGGGAAGATCTTCTGCCTGGTGGAGGCGCCAGATGCGGATACCGCCCACACGGTGCACCGCGAGGCCCACGGCCTCGTCGCCGACGAGATCTACGCGGTGCACGAGCATTCCTGACCATTCCTCAGGGATGTGCGGGAGTATGGGGTCATGGCGGCGGACATCGATCGTCCGAGCCTGACCGTACAGCTCCTCGGACACCCCCGGATCATCCGGAGCGCCGGGGAGGCGTACGAGTTCCGCAGCCGCAAGAGCTGGGCCGTGCTGGCGTGCCTGCTCCTGAGCGAGCGGGCGCCGAGTCGCGTCCAGCTCACCGGGATGCTGTTCGGTGAAGCCGACGACCCGGCTCGTGCGCTGCGCTGGTGCCTCGCCGAGATCCGACGAGGACTCGGTGGGGACGCCTCCGTCGACGGGGACCCCGTGGCGTTGACCCTGCCCGCCGCCGCCGTGGTCGACGTCCACGTGCTCCTTCGCGGCACGTGGGCCGAGGCGGTTCGCCTTCCCGGTCTGGGCGAGGAGCTCCTCGCCGGCCTCAGCCTCCGCTACGCCGGTGCCTATGAGACCTGGCTCGTCTCGAAGCAACGTCACGTCGCGGCGGTCTCCGAGGCCGTCGTGCACGAGGCCGCGCTCGGATCGATGTCGAGCGGCGACCTGAATGCGGCACTCGGCTACGCGGTGCGCGCAGCGAACATGAGCCCGTTCGACGAGAACCATCAGGCGCTGCTCATCCGGCTGTACCGGCTCGCCGGGGACGACGAGGCGGCGGAGCGTCAGTACGCCGCCTGCGTGGAGATGCTCCGAGGAGAACTCGGCGTCCCGCCGGGACCTGCGCTCGATGCGGCGTATCGAGAACGCGTCCAGCTGCCTGCCTCGGCGGCAGACGAAGCCGCGATCGATGCGCTCATCGAGGCGGGTTCGGCCGCCGTGGCCGCCGGCTCGACCGAGGGGGGCATCGTGTCGCTCGGTGCCGCCGCAGAACTGGCGGACCGGGCCGGCGAACCGCGACGACAGGTCGTCGCCCGCCTCGCCCTGGCGAAGGCGTTCATCCACGGGCTCGGCGGCCTCGACCAGCAGGGTCTGGCTCGCCTGTACGAAGCCCACGAGATCGCGCGAGCCTCGCAGTCGTGGACGGCGGTAGCCGAGATCCAGGCCGAGCTGGGGTTCGTCGACTTCCTCCGCGCCCGCTACGACCGCGCCGAGCGTTGGCTGAACGATGCGCTCTCATACGCGCACGGCGCGCCGGCGGTGCACGCGAGGGCCACCACCTACCTCGGAGCGGTGGCGAGCGACCGGGGCGACTTCGGCCGTGCGCGCGTACTGCTCGAGTCGGCGGTGGCGCGCTCGGAGGCTGCGGGCGAACCCCGTACGCAGGCGTACGGTCTCTCCATGCTCGGGCGCGTGGCACTGCTGACGGGTCGTCTGACGGAGGCGGAAGCGTGGCTCACCCGGTCGATGACCGTCGCGCAGGAGGACCACTGGCTCGCATTCCTTCCCTGGCCGCAGGCCGTCCTCGGCGAGGTGAAGCTCGTCCAGGGCGACGTCGCGGGCGCGTCGACGGTCTTGGAGCAGGCGTTCGCTCGCGCGTGCCAGCTCCGGGATCCCTGCTGGGAGGGGATGTCCGCCCGTGCGCTCGCCCTCGTCGCCGAGGCCGAGGGCGAGCCCGATCGCGCGCTCGCCATCATGATGGACGCGCACGCCCGCTGCAGGCGCCTCGCCGATCCGTACGTCTGGTTGGAGGGATACATCCTCTCCGCGCTCTGCGAACTCGGTCGTGCACACGGGCATCCGCGGACGCAGGAGTGGACGGATGCGCTGGCGGTGCTCACCGATCGGACTCGGATGCGGGTTGAGCACGCCCCGGGTCCGACTCCTCAGCTCCGACCGTGATCGCGCGACGGCCGCGACGCTCCGGCCGATTGCGACGATCAGCGCTGCGACGCGACGCGACGCAGGAGGCGATCGCGCCGGCGATGTGCCACGGTGGAGGCACCGACCGGGAGGCCACCATGCCGAGTGAAGGGCAACTGCGGGACTACGCGCGCGTCGCGATCGAGGTGGGGCTGGGGGTGGAGCCCGGCGATCGGGTGCTCATCTCGGCGCCCGTCGTGCGACCCGAGTTCGCGCGGATGGTGGTCGAGGCCGCCTACGATGCCGGGGCGATCTCGGCCGACGTGCTCTGGTTCGACGATGCGGTCGATCGGTCGCGGTTCACCCACGGCTCGGCCGACGCCGCCGGCGCGCTGCCGGGGAGCGCCCTGTTCCGCCTCGCCGACTTCGAGGCCGGCGCCTCGTTCCTGCGCATCCACGCGGCCGACCCGGCCAAGTTCGCCGGGGTCGACCAGGCTCTCGTGCAGCAGCAGAACCGCCGTGAGATGGAGTACCTCCGCCCTCAGATGGAGGCGATGGGCATCGGGCACGTGCCCTGGACGGTCATCGGGGTGCCGATCCCCGCGTGGGTGTCGAGCGTGTTCCCCGACGATGACGCCGAGGAGGCGGAGGAGCGCCTGTGGCAGGCGATCCTGCGCGCCACCCGCATCGACACGCCGGATCCGGTCGCCGGGTGGCGCGCGCACATCGCGGACCTGGAGGCGCGGGCCGCGCACCTGGACTCCCGCGACTACCGCCGGCTGCGCTACGAGGGCCCCGGGACCGACCTCGTACTGGGCATGACGGATCGCGCTCGCTGGGGCGGCGGCGGCCTGACGACCCCCGCCGGGAAGCGCTTCGCACCCAACCTGCCGACCGAGGAGGTGTTCACCTCCCCGCACCGGATGAGGGCGCAGGGCACGGTCCGCGCGACGAAGCCGCTGAGCTACTTCGGCGACCTCATCGAGGACTTCTCGTTCGAACTCTCGGAGGGGAAGGTCGTCGGTTCGCATGCCGGCGTCGGCGAGGCGACGCTGCGGGCGATCCTCGGCAGCGACGAGGGAGCCGTGCGCTTCGGCGAGGCCGCGATGGTGCCGCAGTCGGGCGCGGTGGCCGCCGAGCACCTGGTGTGGAGGAACATCCTCTACGACGAGAACGACGCGTGCCACATCGCCCTCGGACAGTCGTATGCGTCCTGCTACGACGGCGCCGACGCCCTGAGCCCCGACGAGCGGCTCGAAGTCGGCCTCAACCGCAGCTCGGTCCACGTCGATTTCGTGCTCGGTTCCCCCGAGCTGAGCGTGTTCGGCGTGCTCGACGACGGCAGCGAGGAGCCGATCATCGCCGCCGGCGAGTGGGGGTTCAGCGTCTGAGGCGGCGGCGGGCGGGCCCGGATGGGGCACCCCGACGAGTGGGCACGACTCACTCGTGTTCGGGCAGCATCGGCGCCGACCAGCCCGGATCGCGACCGAGCTGCGCAGCACGGGCGACGGAGGTCGCGCCGAAGCGATCGCGGACGGCGTCGAGCACCGTGTCGAGGCGCTCGCCCTCGTCCCAGTCGATCGGCAGCTCGGGCTGGAGGCGATCGCCGCGCGCCAGATGCGAGAACGAGACGCCGAGGAGGGTGATGCCGCGCTCGGCGATCTCGGGCAGGGCGGCGGCGAGCAGTTCCCGCGCGATGGCGAGCAGGACCGCGGTGCGGTCGGTCGCGGAACGGAGGGTGCGAGATCGGGTGGCCCTCGCGAAGTCGCCGTAGCGGAGTCGCAGCACGACCGTGCGGCACCCCCGGTCGCCGTCGCGGAGCCGGCGGGCGAGTCGGTCGATGATCTGGGTCAGGATGAGGTCGAGTTCGTCGGCCGTACGGGGGCGATTGCCGAGCGCGCGTTGCGAGCCGATGGACCCCCGGCGGTGCGTGGTGTCGACCGGGCGCGGATCTCGGAGCCGTGCCAGCGCGTGCAGGTGCGCACCCGCCGCCCGGCCCAGCAGTCGCTCCGCGGTCGCGGCTTCGAGCTCCGCCAGTTGTCCGACGGTGCGGATGCCGAGGCGGTGCAGCTTCTCCGCAGTGACCGCCCCGACGCCCCACAGCCGTTCCACCGGCAATGGGAGGAGGAATGCGGACTCCCGCTCGGGCTCGACGACCAGGAGCCCGTCGGGCTTGCTCACCGCGCTCGCGACCTTCGCGAGGAACTTGGTCCGCGCGATCCCGACCGAGATGGCCAGCCCGACCTCCGCACGGACCCGCTCGCGCAATCGAATCGCGATGTGCTCGGGCGTGCCCGCGATGCGCCGAAGGCCGCCGACCTCCAGGAACGCCTCGTCGATGGAGAGTCCCTCGACGAACGGCGTCGTGTCGCGGAAGATCGCGAACACGGCTCGACTGGCCTCCGAGTACGCCTCCATCCGCGGCGGGACGACGACCGCATCCGGGCAGAGGTCACGAGCCTGCCGGCCGCCCATCGCGGTGCGCACCCCGCGGGCCTTCGCCTCGTAGCTCGCCGCCAGCACCACCCCGCCGCCGACGATGACCGGCCGGCCGCGCAGCTCGGGCGCGTCGCGCTGCTCGACCGAGGCGTAGAACGCATCGAGATCGGCGTGCAGCACGGTCGCCTCGCCCCGCATCCCGTCCTCCCGCCGATCATCCGTCACGCGGATCGTCGCACGCACCGGGGACACGGGATGCCCCGTCGACACGACGAGGGAGGGCGGTGGCGTGCAGATTCACACCAGAAATGGGGGTCGGCGATGGTTGACGAACCACCACACGCCTGAGTACTTCTGGTATGCGAAGCCTCCAAGCCGCTACGAGAGGAACATCTCATGCCGAAGATGCGTAGGATCACCGAGCACCCATCGCTGCTTCCGGGCTGGACGATCGAGTTCGGCGATGACGGACGCACGATGACCGTGATCGCGCCGGAGGGCGTGCGCCTGACCGGCGACCTGCTGCGCGGCATCGGATGGGCCGACGCGGTCGAGGCCGCAGGCATGAACTCGCCCGAGGTCGATGCGCGCTGGCTGGAGGCGTTCACGTCCGAGCGACCCCTGCGGCGTCCCCGCGGCGGGTCCGAGGAATTCGACGCCGAGGTGGGGCGGCTCTACCGAAAGGCGGTGCTCGCGGGGCTGACACCACGCGAGGCCATTGCGGCGTTGCACGGGGTCGACGCGCAGACGGCGGGCAAGTGGATCACCGAGGCCAAGCGCAACGGGGTCATCGGTTCGCTCACCGAAGAGCGATCACGCGCGCTGCGCGAGATCGAGGAGGGCTGAGTCGCACGGGGTGGCGCGGCGACGTCGACCACCTCGTCGAGCCGGGATCCTGCGGTGGATCGCCTGCCGTCAGGAGCGGCGAGCCGCGGCATCCGGCCCTCTGACCAGGGCGCGCACGAACGCGACGCCCGCCGCGACGATGCCGATCGCGGATCCCACGATCGCGAGGATGAGGAGCGTGCGCACGACGATCTCCCACGGGAAGGTCGAGGCGCCGAAGTCGAAGGGGAAGACCGCCCAGAGCCGGATCGTGGCGACGAGGCCGACGCTGGTCGTCGCGACGTCGCCGAGCGCCTTCAGCCACGCCCGGTCGAAGACGAGGTCGATGAGGTTGACGAGAACGCCGGTCGCGAGGGAGGCGTTGATCCAGGGGAGGACCTCGGCGGTCTCGGCAGTGAGGAACGGGAGCACCTGCCACCCCGGCCAGACGTTGCCCAGGTAGATCAGCAGCAGGTTCACGAACACCGCGACCGCGAAGCCGAATCGTCGCGCCGCGGGACCGCGCGGCTCACGCGGTCGCGGCGCATGGCGCGGGATCTCCGGCGAGTCCGAGGTCATGCGTCCCAGCCTGCCGGTCGACCGGATCGCGCACCGGGCCGAACGACCTTCGTGCGCGGGGTCGGGCCGGACTCGCCCCGAACGGAGCGACCTTCGCGTCGACCGCGAGGAGGCGCCGCCGCGACACCCGGTTCAGCGATGACGCGTCGAGCGGCGGATCTCCGCGGCGTAGTCGTCGAGCGCGTCGAGGATGCCTGTGTGCTGCCAGATCCGATTGCGCGCCCGCCCGGAACGCTCGACGAGGATGCCGCGATCGACGAGGGTCTCGATCGTGCGCTTGGCGGTGACGTCGTTGAAGCCGAGCTCACGGGTGAGGTACCGGCTGTTGACGATCGGCTGCGCGATCAGGCGAGGGAGAAGCGCCCACGCCTTCGAAACCGACCTGACGCCGGCGAGCTTCTGCCGGGAGACCTCGAGCTGGTCGGCGAGCGCGTCGACCAGGGCACGCCCGGAGGTCGCCGCATAGCGGGATGCGTCGGCGAAGCTGTGCGCGATCGGGCCCGCGTCGCCGTCGCGGAAGGCCCGGAGCGCCTCGAAGTATCGGCCCACGTCGACGAGCAGCCCGGCCGAGAGCGGCACCGTGGTGTGCGTGGCGAGGCCCTTGTTGCGCAGCATGGCCTGGGCGAGTGCGCGGCCGGTGCGGCCGTTGCCGTCGACGAACGGGTGGATTGACTCGAACTGGGCATGCGCGACGGCGATCTGCAGGAGCGCGGGCAGGTCGACGCGCCCGGCGAAGGCGACGAGATCGTCGATCGCGGCCGGAATCCGCTCCGGTTGCGGCGCGATGTAGTCCGCACCGCGCGGGCCGGCGTTGTCGCGACCGCCGATCCAGACGAGCTCGGTCCGGAAGGTTCCGGCGTGGTCTTCGAGCCCGACCTGACGTCGGAGGAGTTCGCGATGCATCGCCAGGATGCTGTCGGCGTCGAGATGCTCGGACAGCGCGATCGCCGCCTCCATCGCCCGGACGTTGCCGATCACGGTGGAGGCGTTCGCGCGATCCCCCTCCTCGATCTCGGCGAGGGCGAGCTGTCGGGCCGAGGCGGTCAGATGCTCGATCTGACTGCTCGAGGCGCTCTCGGTGCGGAGCAGGATCGCCGACATCGGTCCGAGTGCCGGATGCTCCGCACCGAGGCGGATGAGGGCATACCGGTCGAAGTCGGCGAGCGCCAGAGCGGCCTCCTCGATATCGGCCGTGTCGATTCCCGAGAGTCTGGGCGACCATTCAGCGATGCTCGCCGTCCGCGCGGAGAAGTATGGGCCCGTTTGGCGGCGGACCTCGGCGTTGGAGAAACCCGCCGGATTCCGTGGTCGCCACTCGCGGGGCTCGGGGGCGACCGGAGGGATCTCGATCCGGAGGCTCGCGACATCCGGCACCGCATCTGACACCATGAGGGAAGTTTATCAACACATAACCCGCTATGTGTAAGTAAGAGGGGAGAATGGCCTGCCGTCGACGGATGCCGCGGCGATGCGTCAGCGGACCGCGGCCGCCTCCACCTCGGGGGCGTCGGAGAACGCGAGCTTCGGCACGAAGGCGAGCACGACGGCGGCGACCGCTGCGGTCAGGCCGCAGACGAGCCAGACGGTCACGTAGCCGGCGAAGCTCCCGGCGGTGCCGGTGGCGGCCTCGCCCGCCGCGCCGAGCAGCGCGATGCCGAACACGCATGATGCGATCGCCCCGCCCACGGTCTTCACCGAGTTCGTGAGGCCGGTCGCGACGCCCGTCTGCTGCTGCGGGGCCGCGGCCGCGGCTGCCGCCGGGAGTGCCGCCACCAGCGCACCGGAGCCGATACCCGCGATGATCATGTTCGTGAGCGCCTGCCAGTACGCATCGTGGAACGGCAGGAAGAGCAGGTAGCCGACCGAGACCAGCGTGCTCGCCCCGATGAGCGCCACGCGCGGCGACAGCCAGCGCGTGACGAACGGGAACAGCATGGCGCCGACCACGAGCGAGAGCACGTACGAGCCGATCAGCAGTGAGGTCTGGAAGCTCGTCGCGCCGAGGCCGTAGCCGTAGGTCGCGGCATCCGTCCTGGCGAACGTCGAGAGCGGAGCCTGCGCGCCGAGCACGCTGACGCCGAAGAGGCCGGCGGTGAGGAAGACCGGCCACAGCGTCGGCGAGCGGAACATGCGCACGTCGATGAGCGGGTCCGGATGCCGCAGCTCGTAGCGCACGAAGGGCACGACGAGCAGCAGGCCGAGCGCGACGAGCGACCACGAGAGCAGGTCGCCCGGGCCGTTCAGGCGCATGAAGCTGAGACCGCCCGTGAGCGCGATGAGCGACAGCGAGATGAGCACGAGACCGCCGGTGTCGAGCGTGCCGCCCGTGAGGTCGGGCGACTCCTTCACGCCGAACAGGATCACGAAGAAGCATGCGATGACGGCGACCGCCGGCACCAGCAGCAGCACGCGCATCGGCAGCGCCTCCGCGAGGGCGCCGGCGGAGAGCGCGCCGGCGATGGCGCCGAGCTCGAGCGCCGCGACGAGGAGCCCGGCCGCCCGTCGCGTCATCGCCGCGGGTCGGTCGGCCGACCGGCTGCGCGACCAGACCAGGGCGATCTCGAGCGGGAGCCAGACCACGTAGAAGCCCTGCAGCGCCCATGCGACGAGGAACACCCAGAAGACGTCGGTGAACGCGAGGGCCGTGGACGCGATGGCCGTGATCGCGGTCGACCAGACCAGCATCCGCTTGTGGCCCACCATGTCGCCGAGCTTCGCGAACGCCGGCACCACGAGCGCGGAGAGCATGAGCTGCGAGCCCTCGAGCCAGTTCACGTCGGCGTCGTGCACGCCGAGGTGGCGGGCGATGTCGGTCAGCAGTGGCGTGTAGTAGCCCTGGATGATGCCGCTCGTGAACTCGACGAAGGCGAGGAAGCCGACGATCGCGGCGACGGGTCCGAGTTTCGCAGCGCGCTTCATTGCGGGTCCTTCGGGTGGGTCGTGGAGCAGGGGCGGGGTGGTGCAGGGGCCGATCCGGGGGCGGATCCGAGGGTGGATTCACCCTAGTGCGTCGGATGCCTCATTCCGGCAACGAACGGATGAGCGCACGGTGGAACCGCTCGCCCCGTTCGAGGCTGTCGATGGCCACGCGCTCGTCGACCCCGTGGATGGAGGCGCGCTGGCTCGCGGTCATCGCGAGCGGCGCGAAGCGGTAGACCGCCGGCGCGAACCGGTGGAAGTGGCGCGAGTCGGTCGCCGCCATCATCAGGTACGGTGCCGTGATCGCGTCGGGGTACGAGACCGCGACCGCGTCGGCGATCGCACGGAACTGCGGGGCGTCCACCGGTGACTCGGGCGAGGGGTCATCGCCCTCGAGCACGTCGACGACGACGTGACGGTCGCGGATGACGCGGCGCAGGCGCCGGACGACGGAGGCCACGTCCTCGCCGATGGCCACCCGCAGGTTGATCGTCGCGGACGCCTCGGCGGGCAGTACGTTCGCCGCCGAGCCGCCGCCGAGCATCGTCGGTGCGACCGTGGTCTGCACGAGCGCGGCGGGTTCGCCGCCGAGCCGCGCGAACACGTGCGCGGTGAGCCGGGGGAACGCGGTCAGCAGGCGGAGGAGCAGGCGGGCGCCGCCCCTCGCGTGCGGAGTGAAGGTCTGGAGCATCGAGCGCATCGACCGCGGCATCCGCTTGGGGAACGGGTTGGGGGAGAGTCGCGCGACCGCTCGGGCGATCCGACCCGCCGCGGTCAGACGAGGCGGCGCCGAGGCGTGCCCGCCCTCGCCGCGCGCCCGCAGGCGCACGGTCATGACGCCCTTCTCGCCGACGCCGACCATCGCAGCGGGCACCTTCAGGAACGGCAGTGGTGCGTCGACGACGGCGCCGCCCTCGTCGAGCACGAGCCAGGGGATGACGCCCCGCTCGCGCAGGAGCTCGGCGGCGGCGATCGCGGCGCCGCCGTACGATTCCTCGTTGCCGCCGAACGAGAGGTAGACGTCGCGGGCGGGGACGAATCCCTCGGCGAGCAGGTTCTCGACGGCCTCGAGCAGCACCAGCAGCGGTCCCTTGTCGTCGAGGCTGCCCCGACCCCACACCGACCCGTCGTGGATGCGCCCGTCGAAGGGTGGGAACGTCCATCCGTCGGCCGCGTCCGCCGGGACGACATCGAAGTGCGCCATCAGCACGACGGGGTCGCCGTCGCCCCGACCCCGCCATCGGTAGAGCAGCCCGAGGTCGGTCACGCGCTCGAACGCGAGGTGCTCGTGGACGAGCGGGTACAGCTCGGCCAGCAGGTGGCGGAAGCGATCGAAGTCGGCGAGGCCGCGCCGGTCGAGTTCGGCGGAGACCGTCTCGAGCCTGATCATGCGCGCGAGCCGCTCGGGGGCGCCGGGGCGGACCGCGGGGGAGTGGGACATGCGTCCCACACTAGGCCGCCGGCCGCGCCCGGCCGACCGATCACCCCCGCGCGGGGCACGGACGGATCGCGGCGCCCGATGGGACAATGGCTCCGATGAGTGGCGTCCCCACGGCAGCCATGATCGGACGCGAGCCCGAGATGCACGCGCTCCGAGCGGCGTACGTGCGCTCCCGCGATGGCGATCCATCCGTCGTCGTGATCGGCGGCGAGGCCGGCATCGGCAAGACGCGATTGGTCGAGGAGTTCCTCCGCCTCGTCGACGCCGACGCGCTGGTCGCGCGCGGCCAGTGCGTCGAGCTCGGGGATGACGGGGCGCCGTTCATCCCGATCCGCGCGGTGATGCGCTCGATCGTCGACCTCGCCGGAGCGGACGCCGTGCGCACCGCCGCCGGCGCGGCGCTCGACACGCTCGCGCCGCTGCTCCCTTCGGAGATCGGCGGGGGTGTGCCGGAGGCGGACCTGCGCGTCGGGCGGCTGCACGACGAGTTCACCCGGATGGTCGAGCGCGTCTCGGACCTCGACCCCGTCGTGGTCGTCGTCGAGGACGTGCACTGGGCGGATGCACCGACCATGCAGTTGCTGCGGTACTTCGCGCGCATGCTCCACGACGGCAGGGTCATGCTCGTCATGACCGCACGAACCGCGGAACTGCCACGACGCCATCGACTCAGGGAGGACCTCGCCGAGCTCGAGCGGCTCCGCAGGGTCTCGGAGCTCGAGCTGCCGCGACTGTCCCGCGACGAGGTGTCGCGGATGGTCGCGACGTCGGCGGCCGCATCGGATGCCGAGGAGCTCTTCGAACGCAGCGGCGGCGTGCCGTTCTTCGTCGAGGAACTGCTCGGGGCGGGCACGGACGGTGCGCTCCCGCGACGGCTGAGCGACCTGCTCGCCGCGCGCTACGAGCGCGCCTCCGCCCCCACCCGCGCCGTCCTGCGACTCATGGCCGTCGGCGGTGCACGGGCCGAGCACGACCTGCTCGAGCAGGTGTACGGCGGTGACCCGATCGACCTGGACGCCGCCATGCGCGAGGCCGTCGAGGTGGGTCTCGTCGTCGCCGACGACTCGGGCTACGCGTTCCGGCACGCGCTCGTCCGTGAGGTCGTCGAGGCCGAACTGCTTCCCGGCGAGCGGGCGCGTCACCATGCGACCTACGCCCGCGTGCTGGAGGCGGGCGCTGCTCGTCCGGGCCTCTCCGTCGAGGTGTCGACGCACTGGCTGGCCGCGCGACGCTTCCCGGAGGCCTTCGATGCGGCGGTCGCCGCGATGCAGGAGGCGTCGGCGAGCTACGCGCTCACGACGGCGGCCGCCATGGGGGAGCGGTGCCTCGACCTGTGGGAACTCGTCGACCGGCCCGAGGAGCGCGCGGGCGTCGACCGCGCCGGGATGGCGGGCCGGACCGCGCGGGCGCATCGTCGCGCAGGGGACATGGAGCGCTCCGTCGCCCTGGCCGACCTCCGGATCTCGCTGGCGGATCCGGGAGATCCCGTCGAACGGGCGGACCTGATGTTCGAGAAGGCGCTCGGCATGGGCCTGATGGGGATGCCGGGCGCCGCCGACGTGCTCCTCGAGGCGCTCGGACTCGTGGCCGACCGCGAGGAGGCCCGGGCCCTGGCCGTCCGGGCCCGCGTGCGCTCCGAGCTCGCCGCTCGACGGATGCTGGCCGGCGACCTCCGCCAGGCGATCGACCAGGGTATGCTCGCCGTCGCGGACGGACTCGCGGCCGGCGAGGACGGGCGGCGCGCCGCCTCGATCGCGGCCAACATCGCGGCGACATCGATGGCCGACCTCGACGACGCCGGGCCGGAGGAAGTCGCCCGCGCCCTCGAGCTCTTCGAGCGGGCGCGCGAGTACGCCGGAGACGACTGGGATGCCCGGGTGCGCCTTGCGATCAACCGGTCCGACACGCTGATCAAGCTCGGTCGCTACCACGACGCGCTCGAGGTCGCGCAGGAGGCGCTCGACGAGGCGCGTCGCCGCGGCGAGGAGGGGAACGTCGGAGCCATCCTCGCGACCAACGCGATCGAGCCGCTCATCGCGCTCGGCGACTGGGATCGCGCGCGGACCCTGGTCGACCGGGCCCTGCGCTACGAGACGCCGCTCGTGTTCCGCCTCGGCCTCGAGGACCTGAAGCTCGAGCCGATGATCTGGTCGGACGCCCTCGACGACGCCCGCGAGTTCATGGCCCAGATCCGCGAGCGCCACGCGGAGCTGGCCCGAATCGACCGCCAGATCGAGTTCGGCTGGGTTCGCGACCAGTGCGAGCTCCATCTCGCGCTCGATGAACCCGAGCAGGCCTGGGCCGCGGTCGAGCCACTGCTGTGGGACGGCCGGACCGAGCGGCCCACCGACCGGATGCGGCTGCTGGCCTTCGCCGCCCGCGCGCACGCCGCCATGCGGCGTCGCGGATTGGAGCCCTCGAGGACGACGGCGGCGATCCGCTCGGCGATCGGCGAGTTCGAGGCGTGGGAGCCAGGCGAGGCGTGGCGTGAGCTCTGCGAGGCCGAGATCGCGGACGATCCCGCCGAGCGTGCGACGAGGTTCGGTCGTGCAGCCGAGTTGCTCGGTTCGGGACGGGGATGGCGCCACCTCGCCGGCTACGCGCTCGTGCAGCGAGCGGTGGCGGAGCTCGAGTCCGGCGACCGTGCGGCGGCCGAACTGAGCCTCGACGCCGCTCGTGCGGCTGCGGCGGAGGTCGGCGCGCATCTCGTCGAGCGGATGGCGCACGAGGTCGCCGCACGCGGTCGGCTCACCGGGGATCGCGCGGGCGGTGGCGACGAGTTGACCGCCCGCGAGCGACAGGTGCTCGAACTCGTCGCTGACGGCCTCTCCAACCGGCAGATCGGCGAGCGGCTGTTCATCAGCACGAAGACCGTGTCGGTGCACGTGTCGGCGATCCTGCGGAAGCTCGGCGCCGCGAGCCGCACCGAGGCCGCGGCGATCGCGCGGTCGCACGGCATCGCACGCGCATCGGAAGCCGGCTGAACGAGCGGGGCGATGGAGCTATCGAGGCTCGCTCGGCGTCGGGTGCCACGCCAGTCCGGTCCAGTCGCGGGTGCCGAGGTCCGGGACGATCCGCCGTGCGCCCGAGCCGTCCCGGTTCATGGTGACGAGGCTGTGGACGCCCGGCGTGGCGTGGTCGATGGCGGCGATGCGCTCGCCGTCGGGGGACCACGCGGCCGCGATGAAGTGGCCCGAGGCGATGGGCTCGGGGGCCGGCGCGGGCCCGACCGGGCCGGGATCCGCGTCGACCAGGTAGAGGCCCATCTCCAACGGACCGAGGTGCGGATTCACCATCGCCTTGCCCGTCACCTCGAACCACGGTCCGGCGACGACGAGGAGCTGACCGCCGCTCGGCGACCACGTCAGGTGCCTGATAAGGCCGAGTTCCGGGCCGAGCACCGCTCGGTTCACGCCCGTCACGAGATCGACGACGTGGACGGACGTCGGCTGAGGTTCCGTGTCGACGTCGTCGGCCACGACGATCGCGATGCTGGACCCGTCGGGCGACCACGCGTGTGTCGGCGCTGACGGACCCTCCGCGGCCCCGAGCGCCGGATCGACGGCGATCACGCGCGGTTCGGTGAGACCGCTGACCTCGCGGAGCTGGAGGCGACCCGGCGCGACGAACTCGAAGGCGGACCTGCCGTCCGGGGAGAGCCAGGCGGCGGAGACGAACGTGCAGCATCCCTGCGTCGATCCGGCCGCGGTCAGCCTGCCTCTGGCGTCGAGGACGTAGAGCTTCCCGGCGTCTTCGGAGGTGAGGGCGAGTCGGGTTCCGTCGGCCGACCAGCCGGACACCATCGCCTTGGGGTCCACGTCGTCGGGGAGCGCCACCCGTTCGATGTCGGTCGGATCGGCGGGGTCGACGGCGCGCAGCTCATGGCCTGCGGCCCAGACGATGCGACCGCGTATCGGCTGGAAGATCCCGAGTGCCGTCTCGCTGACTGGGCCGCTGAGTGCCGTGCTTCGATCGTCGGGCGTGCCGGCGCCGTCGAGTGCTGCGGTGAGGGCGATCGCCGCGGCGGCCACGGCCACGATCGCGACCGTGCCGATGACCTGTCGGCGGCGTCGTGCGCGATGTCTGGCTTCCTCGATCAGCACCTCGACCGGTGCGCGCGGCGCGGACTCGTCGAGGATGGCGCGAGCCGTCGGCGTGCGCAGTTCGGAATCGTTCGGCTCGGACGAAGTCGACGGCGGTGACGGGAGCGGGGTCGTGGTGGTCATCAGGACACCTTGCTTTGGTGCTAATGGTACTAGCATCATTACCCGTGTCAAGCGCGATCGAGCCGACGATGCCTCCGCCTCGGTCAAGCGAAGACGGTCCTCACCCCCGCGGCCGGGATCGCCGGCACGCCAGCCTCACGAGGCGGCCGCGGGCCTGACGAGCAGGGCGTCGACCGCTTCGTCACCGCGGATCGTGCGCAGGAGCCGCACGACCTCGTCGGCGACCGCCCCGGTGACGCCACGGCAGGGGATGCTGTACGGCCCGAGCGGCGCCAGGCCGCCGCCGCGGATGCGGATGACCTCCCACCCGACCTCGCGAAGCGCCTCGTCCTTCTCGACGTCGGAGCCCTCCTTCAGCCCCCGGTGCGCGCGCCCCGACCGCCCCGGATCGTCGTACTCGATCGCGACGCGCAGCTCGGCCACGAGGATGTCGGGCCAGACCTCCTGGCGGCCGTGGAACATCCGCGCGGTCCGCACCGCGTTGGCGCGATGGTGGAGCCGGATCCGCTCGCCGAGCAGCACCCTGAGCCGCTGCTCCGTCATCGACGTGCCGACCCGGAGGCCGTGCTTCATGAAGGGCATGCCCGCCTCACGAGCCGCACCGGGCGCCGCGGCGTTCGCACGGCACTTCGCGCAGCCGGTGCCGGTGAGCACCTCCATCACGCTCGCGCGGTAGCGGTCGTGGCCGCGGGCGCAGTTCCAGTCGTACTCGGCGCCGATCCGCGTCTCGGCGGCGAGCCGACGTCGCTGCGCGGGAGCCACCCGGCCGAGGAGCTCTCCGCGGCTGCGCTGCGTCTCGTGCACGAGCATGCAGACCGGGCAGGCGCGCCGCAGCGCGACCGCGGCCGCATCGTCGGCATCGGCGCCGTGCCCGCACCCGAACCTCACCGCGACCATGTCACCCGCCGTCCGCCCATGCCCACATGCTCGCGGATGCCACCGACACGCCCCGCGCGGCCGTGGCCGGCGGCGGTCCACCGACTGCCCCGCGCGCGGCCGTCGGCAGGCCGGTGTCGGCGGTGCGGAGCAGAATCGACGTGTGCGGATCGCGATCGCGAGGACGAGCGCGGGGCGCGTGGAGTTCCTCGACCCCGACGGGGGCCTGCACCTCGAGCGCGATGAAGCCGATGTGGCGCTCGAGGTCGCGCGGCTCGAGGCGGAGGCCGCGCCGCGGTGGGTCTGGCGCGACACGCGCGAGTGGGCGCCCGCGCTCCTCGACGCAGGCGTGCGCGTGGGCCGGTGCCACGACCTGCGCCTGTGCGGGGCGATCCTGGCGTCGTCGACCGCGACCGCCGGGGCCGGGTCAGTCGTCCGCGACCGTCCCCGCTGGTTGCCGGTCGGACCCGCCGAGGCGGCCCGCGTCGCCGCGGCGCCGGTGGCGTCCGTCGATCGCGGCCCGGCGCTGTTCGAGGTCGAACCCGAATCCGGGGCGGAGCAGGCGGCGTCGCCGTCCGCCGCCGACCTCGTCGTCGAGCACGATCGCCAGACGGCCCTCGCTGAGGCATCCGACCGGCCCTCGGCGATGCGGCTGCTGCTCGCCGCCGAATCCGCGGGCGCCCTCGTCGCCGCCGAGCTCCGCCGCGCCGGCCTGCCGTGGCGACGCGCGGTGCACGAGCGCGTGCTCGAGGAGGCCCTCGGCCCGCGTCCACCGCTGGGGCGCAAGCCCGCTCGGATGGACGAGCTCGCCGCGCGCGTGCGTCGCGAACTCGAGGCCCCATCGCTCCGCCTCGACTCCCAGGTCGACCTCCTGCGCGCCCTGCGCGCGGCGGGCATCGGGGTCGACTCGACCGCGAAGTGGGAGCTGCGCGAGCACGACCATCCCGCCGTCGCCCCGCTCCTGGCGTACAAGCGGCTCGCGCGACTTCTCTCGGCGAACGGCTGGGCGTGGCTCGACGAGTGGGTGGTCGACGAGCGGTTCCGCGCGGACTACGTCGCGGGCGGTACCGCGACGGGTCGGTGGGCGACCTCAGGCGGGGGAGCCCTGCAGCTGCCGAAGGCCGTGCGGGCGGCGGTGGTCGCCGACCCCGGGTGGAGCCTGGTCGTGGCGGATGCCGCCCAGCTCGAGCCCCGCGTCCTCGCCGCACTCGCGCGCGACCCCGCGATGGCCGCGGCGGGCCGTGGCCGCGACATGTACCGCTCGATCGTCGACGCCGGGGTGGTCGCGACCCGTGACGAGGCCAAGGTCGCGCTGCTCGGTGCGATGTACGGGGCGACGACCGGCGACAGCGGCCGGCTCGTGCCGCAGCTCGCGCGCGCCTACCCGCGCGCGATGGCGCTGGTGGACCGCGCAGCGCGCGACGGCGAGGCCGGCAGGCAGGTGACCACGCTCCTCGGCAGGTCCTCGCCGGTGCCGCCCCTGTCGTGGCACGAGGCGCAGGCGGCCGCATCGCAGCCCGATGCGACGGCGGCCGACGAGCGCCGCGCCCGGTCGGCGGCTCGCGACTGGGGTCGGTTCACGCGCAACTTCGTGGTGCAGGGCACCGCCGCGGAGTGGGCGCTCTGCTGGCTCGCCGGCGTGCGCACGCGGCTCGCCGAGCTCGGCACGGGCCGCTCGCGCGCCGCGGCGTCCGGCGCGGTCTTCGAACGCGCGCCCCACCTCGTCTACTTCCTGCACGACGAGCTCATCGTGCACACGCCGTCCGAGACGGCCGACGCCGTGGCCGATGCGGTGCGCGAGGCGGCCGAGGAGGCGGGGCGCCTCCTGTTCGGAGCAGCCCCCGTGGAGTTCCCGCTCGACCTCGCCGTGACCGAGAGCTACGCGTCGGCCGACGCCTGATCGACGGCGCTGAGGGGCGATCGCGTAGGCCGGCGGCCGCGCCTCGGGCGCTCGGCGCTCGGCGCGAACGCCGCGGCGTCGAGGTCGGATGCCCCGATCACGGCGAGCCACGACAGCATCGTGTCCGAGCGAGCGACATCCGCCTTGGTGGCGGCGGCTGCGAGTCGTGCGCGCGGGTCGGCGTCGCTTGGACCGCCGTCCGTCGTCGGTGACGCCGTCGCGCCATCGCGTCGGCGCCGCCAGCGTTCCCGCTCCGCCTCGATCACCGGTCCAGCATCGATGGACGGCATCGACACCGCGATGAGCACGCGGTCGACGCTCTCGTGCCACGGATCGGCGCCCGCGCCGTCGGCACCGCCCAGCCACGCATCGGCCGCGATCCGCCCGGCCGGCGTGAGACGGTGCAGGGGGAGTCCGTCGTCCGTCGACCCGGCCGGCTCGACCAGGCCCTGCGTCGTCAGCCGATCGAGCGTGGAGTACGTCTGCCCCACGTTCACCTGGCGGCGCCCGCCGGTGCGAGCCGCCAAGTCGCCGTGCAGTTGGAAGCCATAGGCGGGGCCGTTCATGAGCAGCACCAGCAGTGCATCGCGGACGGCCACGTCGCCTCCTCGGGATCGGATGGAATCACTCACCGAGTAGGGAGTTTAGCGCCTGCGCCGCGGATCGCCGCGGATTCTCCTTGTCAGGCCGGGCGAACCGCGGCATACTCGACCTGACGACTCGCTCGTCACAACCGAACACGCCACCGCCGCCAGGCTCGTTCCAGAGGTCGTAGGGGAAGACGCACCTCAGGAGGAACGGAGCAGGAGATGGCGGAACAGGTCACGCGGGCCCAGCGCGCCGCGCGAGGTGTGCTGTTCGTGCACTCGTCCCCGCGGGCCGTCAGCCCGCACGTCGAGTGGGCCGTCGGTCGCGCACTCGGCACTCCGGTGAACTTCGAGTGGACCGAGCAGCCGGTGCTTCCGGGAACGCTCCGGACCGAGTTCGCATGGACCGGCGAACCCGGCGTAGGTGCCCGCATCGCATCCGCGTTGCGCGGCTGGGAGCAGCTCCGCTTCGAGGTGAGCGAGGATCCCGGTGCCGAGTCGGACGGGGCCCGCTGGATGCACACTCCCGAACTCGGCGTGTACTACGCGCAGACCGACACGGCGGGCAACGTCGTGATCCCCGAGGACCGCATCCGCTACGCGATGGAGGTCGCCGCGTTCGACGCGGCCGAGCTGCATCGCGAGCTGAGGCTCGCGCTCGGCCAGGCGTGGGACGACGAGCTCGAGCCGTTCCGGCACGCGAGCGACTTCGCCCCGGTGATCTGGTTGCATCGCGTGGGCTGACGCGCACCGCGCGGTGGCGCGACGCGTCGTCCGGTCGACCGAGGTCCTGGAGGCGTACGAGCGAAACCGCAGGCGGTGGACTGCATCGGGCCCCGACGCCGTGAGGCGATCGGGGCCCGATGCATGCGACGGATGCCGCGGCACCCGCTGTTCGTCAGACGGCGCGGAACGCGGCGACCGCGTTGTGCCCGCCGAAGCCGAACGAGTTGCTGATGGCGATGAGGTCGCCCTCGCCGAGCGATCGCGGCGAGGTCACCACGTCGAGCGGGATCTCCGGGTCCTGGTCGTCGAGGTTGATCGTCGGGGGAGCGGTGCGCTCGTGGAGCGCGAGCACCGTGAAGATCGATTCGATCGCGCCGGCTCCGCCGAGCAGGTGCCCGGTCGAGGCCTTCGTCGCGGTCACCGCGATGTCCTCCAGTGCGTCGCCGAAGACCCGGCGCAGCGCGTTGTACTCGGCGATGTCGCCGACCGGCGTGCTCGTCGCGTGGGCGTTGACGTGCCGCACATCGGCCAGGCTCGCGCCGGCACCCTCGATCGCCGCCGTCATCGCGCGCGCGGCGGCCGATCCCTCGGGGTCGGGCGCCGTGATGTGGTACGCGTCGCTCGTGATGGCGCCGCCGAGCAGCTCGGCGTAGATGCGCGCGCCGCGCGCCTTCGCGTGCTCCTCGGTCTCGAGCACGAGCGCAGCCGCGCCCTCGCCCATGACGAAGCCGTCGCGACCGACGTCGTACGGACGCGAGGCGATCGCCGGGTCGTCGTTGCGGCGCGAGAGCGCCTGCATCGAGGAGAAGGACGCGATCGTGACCGGGTGGATCGCCGCCTCGGAGCCGCCCGCGATGACGACGTCGGCGACGCCGTCCTGCAGGTGCTCCCAGGCGTTCACGAGCGACTCGGTGCTCGAGGCGCAGGCCGACACCACGGTCCGGATGCCGGCTCGCGCGTGCAGGTCCATGCCGACCGCAGCGCCCGGGCCGTTCGGCATGAGCATCGGAACGGTCATCGGCAGCACGCGGCGGGGGCCTCGCTCGCGCAGGGTGTCCCAGGCGTCGAGGAGCGTCCAGACGCCCCCGATGCCGGTCGCCCAGTCGATGGCGAGTCGCTCCGGGGCCACCTCGGGGGCACCGGCATCCGCCCATGCCTCGCGTCCGGCGATGAGGGCGAACTGGCTCGACGGGTCGAGACGCTTGATCTCGTGGCGTGCGAGTACGTCGACGGGCTGCACCTTGGCCGTCGCGGCGAAGGTCACGGGCAGGTCGTACTGCCCGACCCACTCGTGCTCGAGCGTGCGCGCGCCGGACTCGCCGGCGAGCAGGGCCTTCCAGCTGTCACGGGCGGTGCCGCCGATCGGCGTGGTCGCACCGATGCCCGTGATCACGATCTTCTTGGTCATACGAAGTCACTCCGATGGGGCGAGGGAAACGAAGGGCGTGCGAACGGAACGGACGGGCCGGCGCACGCCGGCCCGTCCGCACGTCACTAGGCCTGCGCGTTGACGATGAAGTCGACGGCGTTCCCGACGGTCTTGAGGTTCTTGACCTCTTCGTCGGGGATCTTGACGTCGAACTTCTCCTCGGCGTTGACGACGATCGTCATCATCGAGATGGAGTCGATGTCGAGGTCGTCGGTGAACGACTTGTCGAGCTCGACCGTGTCGGTCGCGATGCCGGTCTCGTCGTTGATCAGCTCCGCCAGGCCGGCAAGCACTTCTTCGCGGGTCGATGCCATGGTTCTTCTCCTTGCAGGGGTGTGTCTCGTATGACCGAGACACAGTCTAGATGGACGGGGGTCGGCGGCTCAGGGCAGAACCACCACTTGGGCTCCGAACACGAGTCCGGCGCCGAAGCCGATCTGGAGGGCGAGGCCTCCGGAGAGGTCGGGGTGCTCGTCGAGCAGTCGGTGCATCGCGAGCGGGATCGAGGCGGCGGACGTATTGCCGGTCGTCGCGATGTCGCGGCCGATCACGACCGTGTCGGGCAGCTTCAGCTGCTTGGCGAACTCGTCGATGATGCGCATGTTCGCCTGGTGGGGGATGAAGGCGGCGAGGTCGTCGGCCGTGATGCCCGCGGCATCCAGCGCCTGCTTCGCGACCTTCGCCATGTCCCACACCGCCCAGCGGAAGACGGTCTGGCCCTCCTGGCGGAGCGTCGGCCATTCCGTCGCGCCGTCCCGGAACTCCACGAGCGTGTGGTTCATGCCGACGGCGCCCGCCTTCGACCCGTCGGAGCCCCAGACGGTCGGCGCGATCGCCGGCTCGTCGCTCGGGCCGACGACGACGGCGCCCGCGCCGTCGCCGAGGAGGAACGAGATCGTGCGATCGGTCGGGTCGACCACGTCGGAGAGCTTCTCGGCGCCGATGACCAGCGCGTAGTGCGCGGCGCCGGCGCGGATCAGCGCATCGGCCTGCGCCACCGCGTAGGCGTAGCCCGCGCACGCGGCGTTCATGTCGTACGCGGCCGCGGGGTTCGCGCCGACCCGGTCGGCGACGACGGCCGCGATCGACGGCGTCTGCTGCACGTTCGAGATGGTGGCGACGATCACGAGGTCGATCTCGTCAGCCCGCACGCCCGACCGCTCGATCGCCTCGCGCGCGGCATCGGTCGCCAGGTCGACCGCGAGCACGTCGGCTCCGGCTCGTGCCCGGGTGATGATGCCCGTTCGCTGTTGGATCCACTCGTCGGAGGAGTCGATCGGACCGACGAGGTCGTCGTTCGGGACCGCGTTCTCGCCGCGCGCGGCGCCCACCGAGTAGAGGCGGGTGTAGGCGGGACCGGTCGACTGGCTGAGCGTGGGGTGCGTCATGCGTTCTCTCGTGTCGTGTGGAGCGGGGTTCAGGCGGCCTGCTCGATGAGCTCGATCGCGGCGGGGAGGTCGTCGGGCGTCTTGACGGCGACGGTGGGCACGCCCTTCAGCGCGCGCTTGGCGAGGCCGACGAGCGCACCGGCCGGGGCGAGCTCGATGATGCCCGTCACGCCGGCGTCGGCGAACGAGCCCATGCAGCGGTCCCAGCGGACGGGCGACGCGACCTGGCCGACGAGCAGGTCGACGAAGGCGGCGCCGGATGCCACGGTCGAACCGTCGCGGTTGGTCCAGAGGGTCAGTTCGGGGTCGGCCGGCGAGAACCCGGCAGCCACCTCGGCGAGGCGCTCGCGTGCCGGCTGCATGTATCGCGTGTGGAATGCACCGGCGACCTGCAGCGGGATGACGCGTGCGCCGGCGGGCGGCTCGGCCTTCAGCTGCTCGAGCGCGTCGAGCGCGCCGGCGACGACGATCTGGCCGCCGCCGTTGAAGTTCGCGGGCTCGAGGCCGAGCGCCTCGAGGCGGGCGAGCAGGTCGGCCTCGTCGGCGCCGATGACGGCGCTCATGCCCGTGGCGACCAGTGCGGCGGCATCCGCCATCGCGCGCCCGCGCTCCCCGACGAAGCGCATGGCGTCGGCGTCGCCCAGCACGCCGCTGGCGGCGGCCGCCGTGATCTCGCCGACCGAGTGGCCCGCGACGCCGCCGAGGCGGGCGGCGCGACCATCGGCCGTCAGCGCGTCGAAGGCGAGGATGCCGGCGGCGACGATGAGCGGCTGGGCGATCGCGGTGTCGCGGATCGTCTCGGCGTCGCTCTCGGTGCCGTGCAGCGCGAGGTCGACGCCGGCGGCCTCGGAGAGCCCGGCGAGGCGCTCCGCGAACGTGGGCTCGGCGAGCCAGGGTGCGAGGAAACCGGGGGTCTGGGAGCCCTGACCAGGGCAGACGACGACGATCACCGTCTCAGTCTGCCAATCCCGCTCGGACGATGTGTGTGCACCCCGTACAAGGTATTCGCCGTACCCTTGTCCCGCTCGCACATACTGCGCGTCAGTTCGTCGGACGTCGGCGCGGCGCCGACTCGTGGTCGCTCATCGACCCGATGATGAGCGCCGATTGCAGGATCAGGGCCTCGCGTGCGCCCGTGGCATCCCACCCGATCACGTCGGAGACGCGCTTCAGGCGGTACCGCACCGTGTTCGGGTGCACGAACAGCTCGCGGGCGGTCGCCTCGAGCGACCGGCCGTTGTCGAGGTAGCTCCAGAGCGTCGTGAGGAGCTCGGTCGAGTGCGCCTGCAGCGGACGGTAGATGCGGTGCACGAGCGTCGCCCGGGCGAGCGGGTCGCCGGCCAGCGCGCGCTCGGGCAGCAGGTCGTCGGCGTGGACCGGCCGCGGGGCGTGCCGCCACGAGCGGGCGACGGCGAATCCGGCGAGCGCCGCCTTCGCGCTCTTCGAGGCGTCGACGAGGTTCGGCACCTCGTGTCCGAGGACCAGATGCCCTGGGCCGAAGTTGGACTCCAGCTGGGTCGCGATCTCGATGAACGACAGCGCGGGCGCAGTGCCCACCGACTCTTCGGACTCCCCGCCGCGCGGTTCGGCTCGGCCGATCACCACGACCAGCCGGTTGCCCTGCACGCCGATGAGCACGTCGGCGTGCATGTGCCGAGCCGCTCGGCGCACCTGGTCGACGTCGAACAGCTTCGGCGCCGTCCCGACGAGCACGGCGACCTCGCCGTGGCCGTGCCAGCCGAGCGCGGCGATGCGGCTCGGCAGCTCGTCGTCGTACTCGCCCGACAGGATCGAGTCGACGACGAGCGCCTCGAGGCGCGCGTCCCAGAGGCCGCGCGCCTCGGCGGCACGTGCGTACACGTCGGCCGCGGCGAAGGCGATCTCCCGCGAATACAGCAGGATCGCCTCGCGGAGCGGCTCGCCGCCGTCCTTGACCCGCTCCTCGACGACCTCCACCGTCACCCGGATGAGCTGCAGCGTCTGCTGCAGGCTCACCGAACGGAGGAGTTCCCGGGGCGCTGCCCCGAACACGTCGGCCGCGATCCACGGCGTCGACCGCGGGTCGTCGAACCAGGCGATGAACGAGGAGATGCCCGCCTGCGCGACGAGGCCGACCGCCGAGCGTCGGCTCGGCGGCATCTCGCCGTACCAGGGCAGCGTGTCCTCCAGACGCTTCAGCGTCTGCGTCGAGAGCTCACCCGAGATGGTGCGCAGCCATGCGAGGGTCTCCGCCTTGGTCCTGGGCTTCGTCGCCACCGTCGGAACGCCTGCTAGCTCTCGCCGCCGGCGTTGCCGGTGGTGCCCGCGTTCACGTCGTGGAGCCGGTACCGTTCGATCGCCTGCGCGGGGAGCGAGCGGTCGACCTCACCGCGCTCCGCGAGCAGCTGCAGGGTCCGCACCACCACCGATGGTCCGTCGATCTTGAAGAAGCGACGGGCGGCGGGGCGGGTGTCGGAGAAGCCGAAGCCGTCGGCGCCGAGCGTCGCGTACTGGCCGGGCACGTACGGGCGGATCTGCTCCTGCACGGCGTGCATGAAGTCGGATACGGCGACGAACGGGCCGCGGGCGCCCGCGAGCTTCTGCGTCAGGTACGGCACGTGGCGATCAGCCTCGGGGTGGAGGAAGTTGTGCTCGTCGGCGGCGAGGCCGTCGCGTGCGAGCTCCGACCAGCTGGTCACCGACCACACGTCGGCCGAGATGCCCCAGTCCTGCGCGAGCAGGTGCTGCGCCTCGATGATCCACGGCACCGCGACGCCCGAGGCGAGCAGCTGGGCCTTCGGGCCCTCGCCCGCGCCCTCCGAGATGCGGTGGATGCCGCGGACGATCCCGTCCACGTCGACCGACTCGGGCTCGGCGGGCTGCACGAGCGGCTCGTTGTAGACCGTGAGGTAGTACATGACGTTGGGATCGGCGTGATTGCCGCCGTACATGCGGTCGAGGCCCGAGCGCATGATGTGCCCGATCTCGTAGCCGTACGCGGGGTCGTACGAGACGACCGCGGGGTTCGTCGCGGCGAGCAGCGGCGAGTGGCCGTCGGCGTGCTGCAGGCCCTCGCCCGTGAGCGTGGTGCGGCCCGCGGTCGCGCCGATGATGAAGCCGCGCGCCATCTGGTCGCCGGCCGCCCACATCGCGTCGCCCGTGCGCTGGAAGCCGAACATCGAGTAGAAGACGTAGATCGGGATGAGCGGCTCGCCCTGCGTCGAGTACGACGTGCCGACGGCCGTGAACGCGGCGAGTGCGCCCGCCTCGTTGATGCCGACGTGGACGATCTGGCCCTGCGGGCTCTCCTTGTAGGCCAGGAGCAGCTCGCGGTCGACCGACGTGTAGTGCTGGCCCATCGGGTTGTAGATCTTCGCGTTCGGGAAGAACGCGTCCATGCCGAACGTGCGGGCCTCGTCGGGGATGATCGGGACGATGCGGTTGCCGAAGTCCTTCGACCGCATGAGGTCCTTCAGGAGACGGACGAACGCCATGGTCGTCGCGACCTCCTGCGTGCCCGAGCCCTTCTTCGCGATCGCGTAGGCGGAGTCGTCCGGCAGCGAGATCGCCGTGTGGTTCGAGCGGCGCTCAGGGAGGTAGCCGCCGAGCTCGCGGCGACGCTCGTGGAGGTACTGGATCGCCTCGTCGTCGTTGCCGGGGTGGTAGTACGGCGGGAGGTAGGGGTTCTCCTCGAGCTGCGCGTCGGTGATCGGGATGCGCATGGTGTCGCGGAACGTCTTGAGGTTGTCCAGCGTCATCTTCTTCATCTGGTGCGTCGCGTTGCGCCCCTCGAAGGCCGGACCGAGGCCGTAGCCCTTGATGGTCTTGGCGAGGATGACGGTGGGCTGGCCCTTGTGCTCGGTCGCCGCCTTGAATGCCGCGTAGACCTTGCGGTAGTCGTGGCCGCCGCGCTTGAGGTTCCAGATCTGCTCGTCGGAGAGGTCCTTGACGAGCTCGAGCGCGCGCGGGTCGCGGCCGAAGAAGTTCTCGCGCACGTACGCGCCCGACTCCGCCTTGTAGGTCTGGTAGTCGCCGTCGGGCGTGACGTTCATGAGGTTGCGGAGCGCGCCGTCCTGGTCGCGTGCGAGCAGGTCGTCCCACTCGCGACCCCAGACGACCTTGATGACGTTCCAGCCGGCGCCGCGGAAGAAGCTCTCGAGCTCCTGGATGATCTTGCCGTTGCCGCGGACCGGGCCGTCGAGGCGCTGCAGGTTGCAGTTGATGACGAACGTGAGGTTGTCGAGCCCCTCGTTCGCGGCGACCTGGAGCTGGCCGCGGCTCTCGACCTCGTCCATCTCGCCGTCGCCGAGGAACGCCCAGACGTGCTGGTCGGAGGCGTCCTTGATGCCGCGGTTCGTGAGGTACTTGTTGGCCTGCGCCTGGTAGATCGCGTTGATCGGACCGAGGCCCATCGACACCGTCGGGAACTGCCAGAACTCCGGCATCAGGCGCGGGTGCGGGTACGACGAGAGGCCAGCCGGCGCGTGCGACTTCTCCTGGCGGAAGCCGTCGAGCTGGTCGGTCGACATCCGGCCCTCGAGGAACGCTCGGGCGTACGTGCCGGGGGAGGCGTGGCCCTGGATGAAGATCTGGTCGCCGCCGCCGGGGTGGTCCTGGCCGCGGAAGAAGTGGTTGAAGCCGACCTCGTAGAGCGCGGCCGACGACGCGTACGTCGAGATGTGGCCGCCGACGCCGATGCCGGGACGCTGCGCGCGGTGCACGAGCATCGCGGCGTTCCAGCGGATCCAGGCGCGGTAGCGGCGCTCGAGCTCCTCATCGCCGGGGAACGCGGGCTCGTTCTCGGGCGCGATCGTGTTCAAGTAGTCCGTGGTCGGCACCATGGGGACGCCGAGGTGGAGCTCCTTCGAGCGCTTGAGCAGGCTGAGCATGATCTCGCGCCCGCGCTGGTGGCCCTTCTCGGCGACGAGGGCGTCGAGGGACTCCGCCCACTCGTTGGTCTCCTCCGGATCGGAGTCCATCGCCTCGACCGAGTACGGGTCCTGGTCGTTGACAGTCACACTCGACCTCTCTCTTCAGCAGATCGTGCCTCTGAACCGTGCGGTGCGCACGACGAAGACCGGGTCACGGTCGGGGGGCACCACGCCATCCTAGTGATTCTACGGCGACGCATGGCGGGCTAGGCTGGCGCGCGTCCAGCCGGAACCCGAGGGAGGGGCTCATGATCCTCGGCCCCGGGGCGCTCGCCCCCGAGTTCGCGCTCCCCGATCAGCACGGTGCGCCGCAGCGCCTCGCCGACCGTCGGCGCCTCCGACCGGTGGTCCTGGCGTTCGTCCCCTTCGCCTTCTCCCGTGTCTGCACGCGAGAGCTGGGCGAGCTGGATGCCGCTGCGCCGATGTTCGAGGCCGCCGGCGCCGACCTCTTCGTCGCCTCGACCGATTCGAAGTACGCGCTGCGGGCCTGGGCCGAGGAGGAGACGGTCGGGCTCTCCCTGCTGTCCGACTTCTGGCCGCACGGCGCGGTCGCCCGTGCCTACGGCGCGTTCGACGGGGAGGCGGGGTTCGCGCGGCGCGCCTCGTTCGCGATCGGCGCAGACGGGGTCATCCGCTCGTCCTTCGAGGTCCCGGCGGGGGAGGCGCGCCCGCTCGAGGCCTATCGCGAGGCGCTCGCGACCGTCGCGTGAGCATCTGCCGGGCGGATGCCGCATCCGCGCGACGCTACGATCGAGGTACCGCCGCACGCGGTGGGGGCCTTTAGCTCAGTTGGTAGAGCGCCACGCTTACACCGTGGATGTCGTCGGTTCGAGCCCGGCAGGGCCCACTTCGCCGGCCGCGCGATCGCGCCGCGGGGCCGACCAGACCGGGGGCACCCATGCGTCCTCGTCGATGATCGGGATCGTGCGCCCATCGCCTGCCACTCCCGCGATCGACACCCCGGCACCGCGGACGCTGGTCAGCCGCGGTGCGCGCGGCAACCGGGCTCCCGGCCCGCCGCACGGTTCGGCGTAGGCTGGGGCGCGTGCCAGTCCGCCTGACCGACGTCCTCTCGACCGTGGAGCGCCTGTGGCCCGCATCCGGCGCGGAGCCGTGGGATGCGCCCGGTCTCGTGACCGGCGACCCGGCGCGGGAGGTCTCGCGGGTGCTGCTCACGGTCGACGCCGTCTCCGCGACCGTCGACGAGGCCGTCGAGAGCCGCGCCGACCTGATCGTGGCGCACCACCCGCTGCTGCTCCGCGGCGTCACCTCGATCGCCGAGGACCGCTACAAGGGCGCACTGCTCGCGAAGCTCGTCCGCGCCGACTGCGCGCTCGTCGGCGCGCACACCAATGCCGACGTCGTCGAGACCGGGACCTCGGCAGTCCTCGCCGCGCGCCTCGGCCTGGTCGACCCGGTTCCGATCGTGCCCGATTCGACGGATGCCGCGCGCGGCCTCGGTCGCGTGGGGCGCCTCGCCGAGCCGACGACGCTGGGCCGGCTCGCGCGCCGGCTCGCGGAGATCCTCCCGCCGACGGCGACGGGCGTGCGCGTCGCGGGCGGGTTCGACGATCCCGTCGAGACGATCGCGGTCTGCGGCGGCGCGGGCGACTCGCTGCTCGCGCATGAGGCCGTGCGCTCCGCCGATGCGTACGTCACGGCCGACCTGCGGCATCACCCCGCGTCGGAGGCCCGCGAGCAGGCGATGCTCGGCGGCGGCCCGGCGCTCGTCGACGTCTCGCACTGGGCGAGCGAGTGGCTGTGGCTCGAGGCCGCCGCCCGCGAGCTGCGCGAGGCGCACCCCGACCTCGAGGTCGCCATCAGCGACCTCCGCACCGATCCGTGGGACTTCCAGGTCGTCCAATGACCGACCCGAGATCGATCGCACCCGCGTCAGCACGACCCGCACCAGACCGCCCCGCCCCGAACGACACGAGGAGCACCACGTGAAGGCCAGCCCCGCCGACCAGGAGCAGCTGCTCCGCCTCCAGGCGATCGACACGCGACTGCAGCAGCTCGCGCACCGCCTGCGATCGCTCCCGCAGACGGCCGAACTGGCCTCGCTCGGCGACCGCGACACCGCGGTCCGCGGCCGCCGCGCCGAGGCCATCGGGGCACTCGAGGACGCCCGCGCCGAGCTGGGTCGGATCGAGTCCGACGTCGAGGTCGTCGAGAAGCGCATCGCACGCGACGGCGACCGGTTGACGCACACGTCGTCGATGAAGGACGTCCAGGCGCTGGAGGCCGAGCTGGTGTCGCTGCGCAAGCGCCTCAGTGACCTCGAGGACGCCGAGCTCATCGTCATGGAGAAGGTCGAGGCCGCCGAGGCGCACGTCGCCGGGATCGATCGAGAGCGCGCCGAGCTCGCGGAGTCGACCGCCGCGCTCGAGGCGGCGCGCGACGAGGCCGCCGGCGGGCTCGGCACCGAACGCGAGCAAGCCGAGCGCGACCGCGGGACGATCGCATCGACGGTGCCCGACGACCTCCTCCGCTTCTACGAGGATCGCCGCGTCCGCGGCGGGGGCATCGGCGCGGCCCTGCTCCGGCAGCGGACGTGCGGGGGCTGCACCATCACGCTCACCGGCTCCGACCTCGAAGCCGTGCGCCGCGCCGCGGACGACGAGGTCGTGCAGTGCCCGGAGTGCGACCGGATCCTGGTGCGCACGAGCGAGTCGGGGCTCTGACCCGGGCACCGATCCACGTGGCTCCGCCCGCGCGGTAGCCTTGAGGGGCGAGCGGGTCGGCAAGACGGCCGCGTCGCCCGAGTGATCGGGTGCCGAGGAACGTCCGGGCTCCGCAGGGCAGGACGGTGGGTAACGCCCACCCGGGGTGACCCGCGAGACAGTGCCACAGAAAGCAGACCGCCACGGGCTCCGGCCCGCGGTAAGGGTGAAACGGTGGGGTAAGAGCCCACCAGCGGCCGCGGTGACGCGGTCGGCTCGGTAAACCTCGTCCGGAGCAAGGCCAGACAGAACACCATGGGGCGGCCCGTCCCGTGTTCGGGTAGGCCGCTGGAGGGTTGCGGTGACGCAACTCCGAGAGAGATGGCCGTCCAGCCGGTGTCGCGCAAGCGCCCGGTGAACAGAACCCGGCGTATCAGCCGGCCCGCTCGCACTCCGGCCCGCGTCGTGCGGCGCTCAGAACCGGGCGGCGAGCGCCGCGGCGCCGAGGATGCCCGCGTTGTTGCGGTGCACGGCCGGCACGATCGGCGTCGTCAGGTCGAGCAGTGGCAGGAACTGCTCGTGGTGCTTCGAGACACCGCCGCCGACGACGAACAGGTCGGGGGAGAACAGGAACTCCACGTGCGAGTAGTACCGCTGGAGCCGCTTCGCCCACTGCTCCCACGAGAGGCCGTCGCGCTCCATGGCCGAGTACGCCGCACGCGACTCGGCGTCGTGCCCGTCGAGCTCGAGGTGGCCGAGCTCGCTGTTCGGAACGACGACGCCGTCGAAGATCAGGGCCGAACCGATGCCGGTCCCGAGCGTCGTGAGGATGACCAGGCCGTCCTCGCCCTTCGCGGCTCCGAACCTCGCCTCGGCGTAGCCGGCGGCATCCGCGTCGTTGATGAAGTGGATCTCGCTGCGGAGCTCCTGCTCGAACATGCGCTCCGCCTCGAGTCCGATCCACTCGTCGGAGACGTTCGCGGCGGACAGCGTGCGACCGAGCTTCACGATCGCGGGGAAGCACACGCCGAGGGGCAACGACGAGTGGCCCCGGTCGGCGATCTCCGAGAGCAGCTCGCCCGTCGCCGCCAGGATGTCGACCGGCCGGCCGCCGGGCGGCGTCTTCACCTTGATGCGGTCGGTGACGAGTTCACCGGTGCCGAGATCGACCACCGCGCCCTTGATCCCGGTGCCCCCGATGTCGATGCCGATCGCACGTTCAGTCGCCATGGCGCCACGATACCGCGCGGTCGTCGTGCGACCGGGGACGACCCGGTCGGCCGCCCTGCGATCACGGCTCGGTGAGGATCTCCGCACCGCGTTCGGTCACGACGAGCGTGTGCTCGAATTGGGCCGTCAGCGAACGGTCGCGCGTCACGACCGTCCAGTCGTCGGCCCAGAGGTCCCAGTCGGTCGTGCCGAGGGTCAGCATCGGCTCGATCGTGAAGACCATGCCCGCCTCGAGGACCGTGGTGGCGTTCGGGTCGTCGAAGTGGGGGATCACGAGCCCGGTGTGGAACGCCCGCCCCACCCCGTGGCCGGTGTAGTCGCGCACGACGCCGTAGCCGAAGCGCTTCGCGTACGACTCGATCGCGCGACCGACGACGTTAACCTGCCGGCCCGGGGCGACCGCGCGGATGCCTCGGGCGAGCGCCTCGCGCGTCCGATCGACGAGCAGCCTGGTCTCCTCGTCGGCCTCGCCGACCAGGAAGGTGGCGTTCGTGTCGCCGTGCATGCCGTCGAGGTAGGCGGTCACGTCGAGGTTCACGAGGTCGCCGTCGGCGAGCACGGTGTCGTCGGGGATGCCGTGGCAGATGACCTCGTTGACCGACGTGCACGAGGACTTCGGATACCCGCGGTAGCCGAGCGTCGACGGGTAGGCGCCGTGCGCGACGACGTACTCGTGGGCGATGCGGTCGAGCTCGTCGGTCGTCACGCCGGGACGGATCGCCGCGGCGGCGGCCTGGATCGCGCCCGCCGCGACGCGCCCCGCCGCGCGGATCCGCTCGACCTCGTCGGTGGAGTACCGGTCGCCGCCCGTGTTGGGGGAGGGTGCCGTGCGCCCCACGTACTCGGGTCGGGGTATCGACGCCGGCACGGCGCGCAGGGGTGAGGGTCGGCCGGGGATCAGGTGGCCGGCGGCGTCCTTGGGCATAGGATCAGCCTATGTCGAGGGACGTCGAGCATCAGTTCTGGTACAACCTCAACACCGGCGAGGTCGAGGAGGGGTTGGTCTCGCCGGCCGTCGAGCGCGTGGGTCCGTTCGAGACGCGCGCCGAGGCCGAGCAGGCGCTGGAGATCCTCCGCGCGAACAGCGCGAAGTGGGCTGAGGAGGACGCCGCCGAGGAGTGACGCCCGCGCCGACGGGCCCGCCGGCCCGTCAGTACGAGTGCTCCTCCGTGGGGTAGGCGCCGGAGGCGACATCCGCCGCCCACTCGCGTGCCGCATCGCCGAGGATGCCCGCGAGGTTCGCGTACTGCCGGACGAACCGCGGGATGCGGCCGGTCGTCAGGCCGGCCCAGTCGGTCCACACGAGCAGCTGGCCGTCGCAGTGCGGGCCGCCGCCGACCGAGATCGTCGGGATCTGCAGCAGCTCGGTCACCTGACGCGCGGCGTCGGCGGGCACCATCTCGAGCACGACCGCGAACGCGCCCGCGTCCTGGATCGCCTGCGCGTCGGCGAGCAACTGCTTCACGCCCTCGCCCCGGCCCTGGATGATGTGTCCGCCGAGGCCGTGCTCGCTCTGCGGCGTGTAGCCGATGTGCGCCATGACCGGGATGCCGGCGCCGACGATGCGGCGGATCTGCTTCTGGCTGCGTTCGCCGCCCTCGAGCTTGACTGCGTGCGCACCCGCCTCCTTCATGAAGCGGATGGCGGTGTGCAGCGCCTCGTCCGGTCCGTTCTCGTACGAGCCGAACGGCATGTCGGCGATGACGAACGCGCGCTCGACGGCGCCGGCGACCGCCCGCGTCAGGGGGATGAGCTCGTCGACGGTGACGGGCAGCGTGGTCTCGTAGCCGAGCACGTTGTTGCCCGCCGAGTCGCCGACGAGCAGGAAGTCGATGCCCGCCTCGTCGAAGATGTGCGCGGTCAGCTGGTCGTAGCTCGTGAGCCCGGTGATCTTGATGCCGTCGCGCTTGGCGGTCTGGAAGTGCCTGGTGCGGACGCGCTTCGGGCCGGTGGGGGTGCTCGATGCGCCGCCGTACGGGTTCTCGCCCACAGGGGTCTCGGAGGGGTTCGCTGCGCCGTCGGATGCGTGGTCGGACATGGCGCCAGTCTCGCACAGCAGGGGCGTCGTCCGGGCGGGTCGGACGACCCCGACCGACTACGCTGAGAGCATCGAGGAAGGGTGTGCATGGACAAGCAGCGCGACTTCGTTCTCCGGACCATCGAGGAACGAGGAGTCAAGTTCGTCAGGCTCTGGTTCACCGACGTCGTCGGCACGCTGAAGTCGGTCGCGATCGCGCCGGCCGAGGTCGAGGGCGCGTTCACGGAGGGGATCGGATTCGACGGCTCGGCGATCGAGGGCCTGAGCCGGACCTTCGAGTCCGACCTGCTCGCCTTCCCCGACCCGACGACGTTCCAGACGCTGCCGTGGCGCGGCGACATCGACCCCACGGCGCGCATGTTCTGCGACATCACGACGCCCGACGGAGAGCCGGCGGTCGCCGATCCGCGGAACGTCCTGAAGCGCACGCTCGCGCGCGCAGCCGACGCCGGGTTCACGTTCTACACCCACCCCGAGATCGAGTTCTACCTCCTCAAGTCGTCGAAGTACGGGTCCGAGGGACCGCAGCCGGTCGACTCGGCCGGGTACTTCGACAATGTTCCGGGGGGCACCGCGCACGACTTCCGTCGACGCTCGGTCCGGATGCTCGAGGACCTCGGCATCTCGGTCGAGTTCAGCCACCACGAGGCCGGTCCCGGCCAGAACGAGATCGACCTCCGGTACGCTGACGCGCTCACCACCGCCGACAACAT
Source organism: Agromyces excoecariae (assembly GCF_051715505.1). Classification (NCBI taxonomy): domain Bacteria; kingdom Bacillati; phylum Actinomycetota; class Actinomycetes; order Micrococcales; family Microbacteriaceae; genus Agromyces; species Agromyces excoecariae. The sequence continues at coordinate 187,657 of NZ_JBPSLA010000014.1, forward strand.
CATGACCTTCCGGACGGTGGTGAAGGAGGTCGCGATCGAGCAGGGCGTCTACGCGACGTTCATGCCGAAGCCGTTCTCCGACAAGCCCGGCTCCGGCATGCACACGCACCTGTCGCTCTTCGAGGGCGACGCGAACGCGTTCTACGAGCCCGGTGCGCAGTACCAGCTCTCGAAGATCGGCCGTCAGTTCATCGCGGGCCTCCTCCGTCACGCCAACGAGATCTCGGCGGTCACGAACCAGTTCGTGAACTCCTACAAGCGTCTCTGGGGCGGCGACGAGGCCCCGAGCTTCATCTGCTGGGGCCACAACAACCGCTCGGCCCTCGTCCGGGTGCCGCTCTACAAGCCGAACAAGGGGCAGAGCGCTCGCGTCGAGTACCGCGCCATCGACTCCGCGGCGAACCCCTACCTGGCCTTCTCGCTGCTGCTCGCCGCCGGCCTCAAGGGCATCGAGGAGGGCTACGAGCTCCCCTCCGAGGCTGAGGACGACGTGTGGGCGCTGACCGACAGCGAGCGTCGCGCGCTCGGCTACCGACCGCTGCCCGCGAGCCTCGACCACGCGATCGAGTACATGGAGACCTCCGAGCTCGTCGCCGACACGCTCGGCGAGCACGTCTTCAACTACGTGCTCGCGAACAAGCGCGCCGAGTGGCGCGACTACCGCACGCAGGTCACGCCGTTCGAGCTGCAGCGCAACCTCGAGATCCTCTGACGGTCGGCACCGGATGACGCGCACCGCACCGACCCTCGGAGCGCTGGCGCGCGCCGGATTCGCGGACCTCGACGCTGCCGCGGCGCACTCGGCGGAACTGGCGGACGCCGCAGGGGTCGAGCCCGAGGCCCTGGTCGACGCGCTCGGCTCGGCGGCCGACCCCGACCAGGCGCTCGCCGAGCTCCGCCGCCTCCACGAACGAGCGCCCGAGGCGGTCGCCGCGATCGTCGGCGATCCGGACGCGCTCGATAGGGCGGCGCGCCTGCTGGGCGCATCCCGCGGCTTCGCCGAGTTCTTCCTGCGGAACCTCGATGAGCTCGCGCTGCTGCACGCGTCACCGGCTCCGCCCCCTTCGGCGGAGGACGCCGCATCCGAACTCGTCGCGGTCGCGGCATCCGTCGAGGCACCCGTGTCGAGGTTGGCGGACGCCGGAGCGCGCGCGCTCCGCGTGCGGTATCGACGGCTGCTGGCCGCACTCGCGATCTGGGACCTCACGCGCAGCGACGCGGTCGACGCGCTCGACACGGTGGCGGCCGGCCTTGCGGACCTCGCCGGCGGGGCGATCGAGGCGGCACTCCTCCTCGCACGGCGGCTCGCGGGGCGTGAGGCGGGCGAGCCCGCGGCGCCCGGTCGGTATCCGGCGACCGAGGTCGCCGCCACGCGCCTGGCCGTGATCGGCATGGGCAAGGCCGGCGCACGGGAACTCAACTACGTCAGCGACGTCGACGTCATATTCGTCGCCGAGTCGGCCGACGAGGAGGTCGCATTGACCGCACGTGCCCTCGAGATCGCCACGAAGCTCGCGATGGCGATGATGCGGGCGATCGGCGAACCCGGGATCGAGCCGCCGCTCTGGGAGGTCGATCCGAACCTCCGTCCCGAGGGCAAGGACGGCGCCCTCGTGCGCACCCTCGACTCGCACCTGCAGTACTACGACCGGTGGGCGAAGAGCTGGGAGTTCCAGGCGTTGCTCAAGGCCCGGCCGCTCGCGGGCGACCCCGACCTCGGCGGGCGCTACGCCGCCGGCGTCGCGCCGAAGGTCTGGTCGAGCTCGTCGCGCGAGGGCTTCGTCGAGTCCGTCCAGCGGATGCGCGAACGGGTCACGGACCACATCCCGACCGACGAGGTCGACGTCCAGCTGAAGCTCGGACCCGGCGGACTCCGCGACATCGAGTTCACCGTCCAGCTCCTCCAGCTCGTGCATGGCGCGACCGACGAGGCGATCCGCCAGGCAGGAACCCTGCCGGCCCTCGCAGCGCTCGCCGAGCACGGCTACGTCGGCCGGGAGGAGGCCGGCGAGTTCTCGCGCGACTACCGGGTGCTGCGCGTCCTCGAGCATCGCCTGCAGCTCGCACGTCTCCGCCGAACGCACCTGATGCCGCGCGACGACGCGGAACGCCGCGTGCTCGCGCGTGCGTCGGGACTCGCACGCACGTCGGGCGAGCTCACCGAGACCTGGCAGTCGACGCGGCGCCGTGTCCGCGGCCTGCACGAGCGCCTCTTCTACCGTCCCCTGCTCTCTGCGGTCGCGGCGCTTCCCGCGGACGGGCTCGGACTCACCAGCGCCCAGGCCGAGGCGCGGCTCGCCGCGATCGGCTTCCACGACCCGCGCGGTGCGCTCGCCCACATCGCGGCCCTCACCGCCGGCGTCTCGCGACGCGCCACGATCCAGCGTCACCTCATGCCGGTGCTGATCTCGTGGTTCGCGGACGGCGCCGACCCCGACTACGGCCTGCTCGCGTTCCGCCGGATCAGCGACGCCCTCGGTACGACGCACTGGTACCTGCGACTGCTGCGCGACTCGTCCGACGCCGCGCTGCGCCTCACGCGCGTGCTCTCCGGCTCGCGCTTCGCGGGAGAACTGCTCGAGCGAATCCCGGAGGCGGTCGCGTGGCTCGAGGATGTCGACGAGCTGCGGCCCCGACCGCTCGCGGCACTCCGCGAGGAGGGGGACGCAGTCCTCGCCCGCCATGGCGAATCGGATGCCGCCGCCAAGGTGCTCCGGGCGATGCGACGACGAGAGGTCCTCCGGCTCGCCCTGGCGTCGATCCTCGACGTGTGCACGGTGGAGGAGCTCGGATACGGGCTCAGCGATGTGGTCGAGGCCCACCTCGAGTCGTTGCTCCGCGCCATCCGCCGCGGCGACGACGGCATCGAGTTCGCAGTGATCGGCATGGGCCGGTTCGGCGGACGGGAGCTCGGCATCGCCTCCGACGCCGACATCCTGTACGTGTACCGCGCGACGACGGCCGAGCCCGACGCGGCGCACACCCGAGCCCTCAGGATCGTCTCCGAGCTCGTGCGCACGAGCGAGGACGCCCGTCTGCCGTTCGAGCTCGATGCGGGCCTCCGCCCCGAGGGGCGCAACGGGGTCGTCGCGCGATCGCTCGACGCCTACCGCGCCTACTACGCCCGCTGGTCGCTCACCTGGGAGGCGCAGGCGCTGCTTCGGGCGCGCGGCGTCGCGGGCGATCGCACCCTCGTCGACGACTTCACCGAGTTGGCGGACACGGTCCGCTACCCGAGCGGCATCGCCGACCAGGAGGTGCGAGAGGTCAAGCGGATCAAGGCGCGCGTCGAGAACGAGCGCCTCCCGCAGGGCGCGGATCCGACGCGCCACCTGAAGCTCGGCCGCGGGTCGCTGAGCGACGTCGAGTGGTTCGTCCAGCTCATCCAGCTCGAGCACGCCGCGGAGGTTCCCGCGCTGCGCACGACGTCGACGCTCGACGCGCTCGGCGCATCGGTCGAGGCGGGGCTCGTCGAGGCGTCCGATGCGGAGACGCTGCGGGCGGCCTGGATCATGGCCTCGCGCGCCCGTTCGGCGCTGACGCTCTGGCTCGACAAGACCACCGACGTGCTGCCGGTCGAGCGCACGCAGCTCGAGGGCATCGCCCGCATCATGGGCTACCCGCCCGGCTCGGCGACCGCGCTCGAGGACGACTACCTCGCCGTCACCAGGCGAGCGCGAGCCGTGTTCGAACGCGGCTTCTACGGGCTCGAGCCCCGTCGCGAGCCGACGGTCGGCTGAGCGACCGGCGTACGGCGACCGGCTCGAGCGGGGCGCACCGGCGCTCCGAGCTCGCACGCCAAGCTCCGCGGACCCGACTCGGGGTCTTCGGCCGCCCGGGAGCGACACGAGGGCCCGTGTCGCAGAACGCGACACGGGCCCTCGGCTCTCTGGGGGATGGGGGAGAGAGACTAGACGCCGAAGTACAGCTCGAACTCGAACGGGTGCGGACGCTGGGCCAGCGGCTTCAGCTCCTTCTCGCGCTTGTAGTCGATCCAGGTCTCAATGAGCTCCTTGGTGAACACGCCGCCCTCGAGCAGGAAGTCGTGGTCGGCCTCGAGCGCGTCGAGCACGGCGTCGAGCGAACCCGGCACCTGCGGGATCGCCTTGGCCTCCTCGGGCGGGAGCTCGTAGAGGTCCTTGTCGACGGGCTCGTGCGGCTCGATGCGGTTCTTGATGCCGTCGAGGCCGGCCATGAGCTGCGCGGCGAAGGCGAGGTACGGGTTGCCCGAGGCGTCCGGCGCGCGGAACTCGATGCGCTTGGCCTTGGGGTTCGTGCCCGTGATCGGGATGCGGATCGCGGCGGAACGGTTGCCCGCCGAGTACACGAGGTTGACGGGCGCCTCGAAGCCCGGCACGAGGCGGTGGTACGAGTTCACCGTCGGGTTCGTGAAGGCGAGCAGCGCGGGGGCGTGGCGGAGGATGCCGCCGATGTACCAGCGAGCGACGTCCGACAGGCCGCCGTAGCCGGCCTCGTCGTAGAACAGCGGCTTGCCGTCGTTCCAGAGCGACTGGTGCGTGTGCATGCCCGAGCCGTTGTCGCCGAAGAGCGGCTTCGGCATGAACGTCGCCGTCTTGCCCCACTCGTTCGCCGTGTTCTTCACGATGTACTTGAACTTCAGGATGTCGTCCGCAGCGTGGACCATCGTGTCGAACTTGTAGTTGATCTCGCCCTGGCCGGCGGTGCCGACCTCGTGGTGCGAGCGCTCGACCTCGAGGCCGGCCTCGATGAGCTTGAGCACGATGTCGTCGCGGAGGTCGGCGTGCTGGTCGACCGGCGAGACGGGGAAGTAGCCGCCCTTGTACGCGGTCTTGTTGGCGAGGTTGCCGCCCTCCTCGGCGCGGCCCGAGTTCCAGGCGCCCTCGCTGGAGTCGACGGAGTAGAAGCTCGCGTTCTGCTTCACCTCGTAGCGCACGTCGTCGAAGATGTAGAACTCGGCCTCCGGGGCGAAGAACGCGGTGTCGGCGATGCCGGTCGAGGCCAGGTACTTCTCGGCCTTCTTGGCGACCTGGCGCGGGTCCTTGCCGTAGATCTCGCCGTTTCGGGGGTTGTAGATGTCGAAGACCATGATCAGCGTCCGCTCGGCGCGGAACGGGTCGACATAAGCCGTCGAGACGTCCGGGATGAGCTGCATGTCGGACTCGTGGATCGATGCGAAACCGCGGATCGAGGAGCCGTCGAACAGCTGGCCGACGGTGAAGAAGTCCTCGTCGACGGTGGAGGCCGGGATGTTGAAGTGCTGCTGCACACCCGGGAGGTCGGTGAAGCGGATGTCGAGGAACTTGACGTCCGTCTCCTTGATGAACTTGAGGACTTCGGAAGAATCACTGAACATGTGACGGTGCTCCAAGGGAAGGTTGGGGACGAGGACGCAGTCGTTCGACCGGTTGCGACGCTATCCGGGCGGGGTTTCCCTCCCATGACACCGATGTTTCGACCGTGTTACACAGTGCCCGATCGGTAGACTCGTGCGGTGCCAGACCCCGCGACGCCGACCGGCGACATCCCACCCAGCACCTATCCGGGCGAACGCCTCGGCCTGCCCGAGGATGGCGTGGGATCGGTCGGGCGCATCGGGCGCCGGATCGCGGCGATCATGATCGACTGGCTCATCGCCAACGTGATCGCGCTGCTCGTCGGCCCATACGCCACGACGGCGCAGTCCTGGGCGGCGCTCGGCATCTTCGCGCTGATGCAGGTCCTCTTCATCCCGACGATCGGCGGGAGCGTCGGCCATCGCCTCCTCGGAATGCGCGTCGTGCCGATCCGCGGGGGATGGATCGGACTCTGGCGTCCGATCGTCCGCACACTCCTGCTCGTCGTGGTCGTTCCCGCACTCGTCTGGGATTCGGACCAGCGCGGCTTCCACGACAAGGTCGCCGGCACGATCCTGATCCGCGCCTGATCGCAGGCGCGCCGGATACGAGCTGCGCCGGATCGGGACACCGGCCGGCGCAGATGACTGCGGCATCCGCTCTGGTGAACGGATGCCGCAGGGAGTCGTCGCGGGTCAGCGCATGCGACCGCGCTGCGGGCGCACCCGCATGGGGTCGACGCCCTTCGGGATGGGCAGCGGGGCCTGCAGGGAGTTGAGACGGTTCGTGACCGCGAGGACCTCGGGCTTGGTGAGGCTTCGCTTGGTCTTCCGCAGCGTCGCGGCGAGGCGGTGCAGCTCGACCGAGCCCTCCTCGTGTCCGACCGAGAAGGTGGTCACGGGAACGTTCGGGAGGACGCGTTCGACCTTGCGCTTCTCGTCGGCGAGCATCCGCTCGGTCCGCGAACGCGGTCCTTCACTGATCAGTGCGACGCCGCCGCGCCCGACGGCGCGGTAGACGGCATCCTGCGTCTTGCCGTTCACGGCGACGGGCATCTCGTTGCCGACCCAGCTGCCCCGGAGGCCGCTCCGGAGGACGGCGCCTACGGCGCCGGGCTGGCCGTCGATCTGCGAGTAGGCGGCACGCTCGGCGCGTCGCCCGAGGATCACGAGGGCGATGAGCAGGCCGGCCAGGACGCCCGCGATGATCCACAGGGCGATCGTGAAGCCGTTTCCGCCGCTCAGCCACAGCGCGAGGCCGAGGCCGACGGCGACGGGCGCCAGGAAGCCGAGGAGCATGAGCCACTGGGCGCTCGAGTCGTAGCGGCGGGTCATCTGGAAGACCTGCCACATCTGCTTCATGCGGCCGGGCTCCTTCGGGGGCTTGGGAGCGGACCCGGCGTCCTTGGTGCGTGCCATGCGTCAAGGATACCGGCGGCGACGGGGCCGCTCGGACCGCGGGGTGCGGATCCGAACGGCCCCGTGCCGTCCGCCGATCATGGCGTCGATCAGCCGACCGCCTGCGCGAATCCGAGCGACGCGTCGGCCAGGTGCGCGAGCTCGGGCGGGAGGTCGCGGCCCTTCGCCTGCATCGACTGCGCCCAGAGGCGGCCGGCGCGGTACGAGGAGCGGACGAGCGGCCCGGAGAGGACCCCCAGGAACCCGATCTCCTCGGCCTCCGCCTTCAACTCGACGAATTCCTCCGGGCGCACCCATCGTGCCACCGGGAGGTGGCGCGGGCTCGGCCGGAGGTACTGCGTGATGGTGATGATGTCGGTGCCGGCATCGTGCAGGTCGCGGAGCGCCTGCGACACCTCGGCACGCTCCTCGCCCATGCCGAGGATCAGGTTCGACTTCGTGATCAGTCCCGCGTCTCGTCCCTGCGTGATCACGTCGAGCGAGCGCTCGTATCGGAACGCCGGGCGGATCCGCTTGAAGATGCGCGGGACCGTCTCGACGTTGTGTGCGAACACCTCGGGCCGGGCGGAGAACACCTCGCCGAGCAGCTCGGGATTCCCGGAGAAGTCGGGAACGAGGATCTCCACGCCGGTGCCCGGGGACTGGGCGTGGATCTGGCGGATCGTCTCGGCGTACAGCCACGCTCCCTCGTCGGGCAGGTCGTCGCGCGCGACGCCGGTGACGGTCGAATAGCGCAGCTGCATCCGGACCACCGACTCCGCGACTCGACGCGGTTCGTCGACGTCGTAGTCCGCCGGCTTCCCGGTGTCGATCTGGCAGAAGTCGCATCGCCGGGTGCACTGCGAACCACCGATGAGGAAGGTCGCCTCGCGGTCCTCCCAGCACTCGTAGATGTTCGGGCAACCCGCCTCCTGGCAGACCGTGTGCAGTTCCTCGCTCTTTACGAGCTGTTGGAGCTGGCGGTATTCCGGCCCCATCTTCGCGCGGGTCTTGATCCATTCGGGCTTGCGCTCGATGGGCGTCTCGGCGTTGCGCACCTCGAGTCGAAGCATCCGTCGACCGCCGGGATCGGCGCTCATGCGGCCACCGCCGGGGCGAATTCGGCGTCGAGTCGTGCGCGCACGGCGTCTGCGACGTCGGCGGGTGCGACGGTGCGGCCGAGGACTCGCGACATGGTGGTCACGCCGGCGTCGCGGATACCGCAGGCGACGATCTTCGCGTACGGCTCGAGCGAGTTCGAGCAGTTCAGGGCGAAGCCGTGCATGGTGACGCCCTCGGCGACGCGGATGCCGATCGCGGCGATCTTCTCCTCGACGCCGTCGCGGACGATCCAGACACCCGACCGGCCGTCGACACGGCGGCCGTCGATGCCGAACCCGGCGAGGACGGCGATGAGCACGCCCTCGAGGCGACGGACGTAGCCCACGACGTCGATCGGTTCGGCCAGGCGCAGGATCGGGTAGCCGACGAGCTGGCCCGGACCGTGCCAGGTGATCTTGCCCCCGCGGTCGACGTCGACGACGGGGGTGCCGTCGGTCGGACGTTCGTCGGGCGAGGTCCGCTTGCCGGCGGTGTACACCGGCTCGTGTTCGAGGAGGATGACGGTGTCCGGTCGCTGACCGGAGACCACCGCCTGGTGGACGGCGCGCTGGAGGGAGAGTCCCTCGCTGTACGGCACGGAGTTGGCGCTTAGCCCCGTGTCGACGTAGTCGAGCATGCCGTCCAGTCTAGGTGGCGTCCCGTCCTCCACCGTCCGGTCGCCGGAACGGTCGTCCACGATGCACCGGTCGGCCCGCCGCCGATCCGGGAGCCTGCGGCATCGTCGGTCGATATGGCTCATCGTTCGCGCTGCGCGGCCCGCTCCGTCGGGCACCCCGGCATCCGACCCGTTCCCGACCCGCCGACCGCCGATCCTCCGACCGCGCCCTCCGCCGTGCTCGCGGGGTACCGTCTGCTTCGGCGGTTGGGGTCCGGCGATCGGGCCGACGTGCACCTCGCGGTCGCCGAGCGAGCATCGGATGACTCGCCCGACGCGCCCGAACCGGCCCCCGCGCTCGTGGTGATCCGGATCTACGACCGAACTGCCGACGACGAGGCGATCACGACCGAGATCGACGCGATGGAGCACGATCCGACCGGGACGGTCCCTCGGCTCCTCGACATCGCGACGCTCCCCGACGGCCGGGCGTGCGTCGTCGTCGAACGCATCGACGGCCGGTCGCTGGCATCGATGCTCGACGTGGCGGACTTCTCACCCGGCCAGGTGGTCACCGCGCTCGCGCCGCTGGTGGTCGCCACCCGGGACCTGCGACGTCGCGGCCTCGTACACGCCCGCCTCGCCCCATCCGACGTGCTCATCGACGCGACGGGACGACCGCGTCTGATCGGGCTGGGCGCGCTCGAACGCATCGGCGAACGCACTGCCGCCTCGCAGCGCACCGAGCGCGCGCAACGTGCTCATGCCGCGCTGCTCGCACTGATGGAGACCGTTGTCGCCGCATCGCGCGAACCCACTCGATTCGTACCGGCGATCGACCTCGCGCGCCGAATGCTCGACGAGCGCCCGTTCACCCCCGACCACGAGCGGATCGAGCGCGCACTGTTCGCCGTCGCAGACCCGACGCCGCTGATCCTGCCGATACGACCATCGAACGGGGGAACCCTGCCATCGCGTGTGATTCCGGTGCGCTCCCCGGGCGTACCCGAACCCAGCGAACACACCGACGTGCCGACGCATCCGCTCGCGGCGGGGGGCGAGCCGGCGGCGGTCCGATCGGCCGCCCCGGGCGAACGCGACGCGCACCGGAGTGCCGCTCGCCGGCTCGCCGAGCTGGCCCAGTTGCCGGGCCTCGGCGACGTGCTGGCGGAGGGCGTCGAGGGTGGACTGGGTTCCGCGACCCGCCGACGGCTCGCGGCGTGGGCGCGGCCCCGCCGAGCGGTGCTCGCGACGGGCGGGTTCGCGGGCGCGGGTGCGCTCGTCCTCCTGCTCACCGCGGTGCCACCAGCGGCCACCGAGGCTCGCGGTCCGGATCTCCCGGAGCCGTCGTCGGTCGAAGCGGCTCCCGCCACCACCTCGACCATGGGAGCGTCGGCGGCCGCGGGGGCCGTTGCCCCTGCACCGACCGATGCCAGGGCGGGCGCGGACGACGGCGGTGCGACCGGGACGGCGCAGTCGGACCCGCTCGAGGCGGCGGCCTCGCTGCTCGAGATCCGTGCCGGATGCCTCGTGGGTCGCGACTTGGCGTGCGTCGCCTCGTACGCGCAACCCGGCGGTCCGATCGAGGCGCGAGACCTTGCCGCGATCGCGTCGCACGAGTCGGTCGCCCCGACGACGACCGACCTCTCGGCGATCTCGGTGACCGCCGAGCTCGGCGACGCGGTCGTGGTCAGCGTGCCGCGCACGGGCGGACGCGAACCGGCCTCGCTCCTCATGGTGCGGAGCGAGGCCGGTTGGCGTCTGCGGGAGTGGTTCGACTAGATGCCGAGGTCGCCCTCGAAGTCGCCCTCCTCGAGGCGGGCCTTGACCGCGGTCAGGAAGCGGGCCGCGTCGGCGCCGTCGATGATGCGGTGGTCGTACGAGAGGGCGAGGTAGACCATGGAGCGGATCGCGATGGCGTCGGAGCCGTCCTCGGAGATCACGACTGGGCGCTTCACGACGACGCCGGTGCCCAGGATAGCGGTCTGCGGCAGGAAGACGACCGGGGTGTCGAACAGCGCGCCGCGCGAACCCGTGTTGGTCAGCGTGAACGTGCCGCCCGCGAGCTCGTCGGGCTTGAGCTGGTTGTTGCGGGTGCGATCGGCGAGATCGGCGATCTGGCCCGCGAGACCGGCGATATCGAGCTCGCCCGCATCTCGCACGACCGGCGTCAGCAGGCCGCGCTCCGTGTCGACCGCGATGCTGAGGTTCTCGCGCTCCGGGTAGACGATCGCGTCACCGTCGACCGTCGAGTTCACGATCGGATAGGCGCGGAGCGCCTCGACGGCAGCCAGGGCGAAGAACGGCAGGAACGACAGCTTCGTCCCCGTCTTCTCCTGGAACGAACCCTTGACGCGATCGCGGAGACGGGCCACGCGGGTGACGTCGACCTCGACGACGGAGGTGAGCTGTGCCGTCGACTGCATCGAGACGACCGCGCGCTCGGCGACGACCTTGCGCAGGCGCGTCATCGGCTGCGTGGTGCCGCGCAGGGGCGAGGTCTCGAGCGGCTGGCGCTCGGCCTTCGCAGCGGGCGCCTCGGCGGCGGGAGCGGGCGCACCCGCCGAGAGCACGTCCTGCTTGCGGATACGGCCGCCGACGCCCGTGCCGGTGACCGAGGCGAGGTCGACGCCCTGCTCGTTCGCGAGCTTGCGGACGATCGGGGTCACGTAGCCCGAGGTGCCGGCGTGCGCACCGCCCTGTTGGGCGGCGGGAGCCTGCTCCGCCGCCGGAGCGGGGGCCGCGGGCTGGGCGACCGGTGCCTGCTCGGGCGCCGGAGCGGGGGCTGCCGGCTGAGCCGGGGCCTCCTGCGCGGGCGCCTGCTGCGGCGCCGGAGCCGGGGCAGCGGGGGCCGCGGCCTGTGCCTCCTGAGGCGCAGGCGCGGGCTGCGCCGGCGCCTCCTGCGCCACGGGCTGCGGAGCGGGCGCCTCCTGCGGAGCAGGGGCCGGCGCCTCCTCGCTCGCCGGCGCCGGTGCTGCCTCGGGGGCCGGTGCGGCCTCGGGAGCCGGAGCGGCCTCGGCCTCGGCCTGCGGCTCCTCTCCGGGGGCCTCGCCACCGCCCGAGCCATCGCCGATGGTCACGAGCGCAGTGCCGACCTCGACGGTCTCGTCCTCCTGGACGAGGATCGCCTCGATGACGCCCGCGACGGGCGACGGGATCTCGGTGTCGACCTTGTCGGTCGAAACCTCGAGCAGCGGCTCGTCGACCTCGACCCGGTCTCCCACGTTCTTCAGCCAGCGGGTGACCGTGCCCTCGGTGACACTCTCGCCGAGTGCCGGGAGGCTGACGGATTCGCTCATTCGCTTGTCTCCTTCACAGCGTGTGACGCGTTCTAGCTTATTGCAGTCGTATTTCCGCGCGACCGGGTCAGAGCGCGTGGAGCGGCTTGCCCGCGAGCTTCAGGAACGCCTCGCCGAGCGCCTCGTTCTGCGTCGGGTGCGCGTGGATCAGCGGCGCGATGTCCTCGGGATAGGCCTCCCAGTTCACCGCGAGCTGAGCCTCGCCGATGAGCTCGCCGACGCGGGCGCCGATCATGTGCACTCCGACCACCGGGCCGTCGTTGACGCGCACGACCTTGATCGATCCGCTCGTCTCGAGGATGTGGCTCTTGCCGTTGCCCGCGAGGTTGTACTCGTATGAGGACACCTGGTCGGCGCCGAACTTCTCGGCGGCGCGCGCCTCGGTGTACCCGACCGAGGCGACCTCGGGCTCGGAGTACGTGACCTTCGGGATGTTCACGTCCTCGACGATGATCGGGTTCAGGCCCGCGATCTCCTCGGCGACGAAGATGCCCTGCTGGAATCCGCGGTGGGCGAGCTGGAGTCCGGGGACGATGTCGCCCACGGCGTAGACGCCGGGGACGCTCGTCTCGAGACGCTCGTTCGTGATGACGAATCCGCGGTCGACGGTGACGCCCGCCTCCTCGTAGCCGAGGTTCGCGGTGACCGGGCCGCGGCCGACCGCGACGAGCAGCAGCTCGGCCTCGACCGTGTCGCCGTTCTCGAGCGTGACGACGACGCCGTCGTCGTGCTGCGTGACGCCCTGGAAGCGCACGCCGAGCTTGTAGTCGATGCCGCGCTTGCGGAACGCGCGCTCGAGCTGCTTCGAGATCGACTCCTCCTCGTTGGGCACGAGGTGGGGGAGCGCCTCGATGATCGTGACCTCGGAGCCGAACGACCGCCAGACGCTGGCGAACTCCACGCCGATGACGCCGCCGCCGAGGATGGCGACGTTCTTGGGCACGAAGTCCAGTTCGAGCGCCTGCTCGCTGGTGATCACGCGGCCGGCGATCTCGAGGCCGGGGAGAGAACGCGAGTACGAGCCGGTCGCGAGGACGACGTTCTCGCCGACGAGGCGCTGGTCGCCGACGACCACCGTCTTCGGGCCCTCGAGACGGCCCTCGCCTTCGACCACGGTGATGCCGCGCGCCTTGATGAGGCCCTGCAGGCCCTTGAACTTGCTGGAGACGATGCCCTCGCGATAGCGCGTCACGGCCGCGACGTCGATGCCCTCGAAGGTCGATCGCACGCCGAACTTCTCCGACTCGCGCGAGTTGTCGGCCACCTCGGCGGCGTGGAGCAGCGCCTTCGTCGGGATGCATCCCCGATGCAGGCACGTGCCGCCGAGCTTGTCCTTCTCGACGAGGGCCACGTTGAGGCCGAGCTGGACGGCGCGCAGCGCCGCTGCGTACCCTCCGCTGCCGCCTCCGAGGATGACGAGGTCAAAGTTCTGCTCGGACAAACGGAATCTCCCTTGCGCATCGGATCTGCGGCGCGAGTCACCCGGTTTCGTGGCCGGGGAACGTCTCGGGCGCGAATCGCCCCTGACGACTGTACTACCTGGCGGAGACCTGCTCGCCCAGCGCGATCAGGGTGCGCACGGCGGCTCCGGTGCCGCCCGCACCGGTGAATCCCCAGGGCGCCGCGGTGTTGTACGACGGTCCGGCGATGTCGAGGTGCGCCCACGGGATGCGGGGGGCGTCCTCCCCGTCGCGGCGACCGACGAACTGCTGCAGGAAGACGCCCGCGAGGAGCATCCCCGGCACGACGGTGCCGAGCTTGGTGTTCGCCAGGTCGGCGACATCCGACTTCAGGAGGGGCAGGAGGTCGTCGGGCAGGGGCATCGGCCAGGTCGGCTCGCCCGCGGCATCCGCTGCGGTGCGGATCGCTCCCACGAGCTCGTCCTCGCCCATGAGACCCGTGATGCGGTTGCCGAGCGCGACGACCTGGGCGCCGGTGAGCGTCGCGACGTCGACGATCGCGTCGGGCTGCTCCTCGCTCGCCGCGGCGAGCGCGTCGGCCATGACGAGGCGGCCCTCCGCGTCGGTGTTCAGCACCTCGACGGTCGTGCCGCCCTTCATGCGGATCACGTCGTTCGGACGCGCCGCGGTGCCCGAGGGCATGTTCTCGGCGAGGCAGAGCCATCCGGTCACCCGCACGGGCACGTCGAGCTCGGCGAGCGCGACGACGGCCGAGAGGACGGCTGCGGCGCCCGCCATGTCGGACTTCATGCCGACCATCGAGGCGCCCGGCTTCAGCGAGAGCCCGCCGGAGTCGAACGTGATGCCCTTGCCGACGAGTGCGAGGTGGGCGGATGCCCCGGCCGGGGCGTACTCGAGGCGGACGAGTCGCGGCGGGCGCGACGAGCCGGCACCGACGGCGAGGACGCCGTTGAACCCGCCCTCGGCCAGCGCGGCCTCGTCGTACACGCGGACCATGACGCCGGCCGACTCGGCGGCCTGCGACGCGAGGTCGGCGAACACGGCCGGGGGCAGGTCGTTGGGAGCGGTGTTGACGAGGTCCTTCGTCCGCGCGACCGCGGCCACGACGCTCCGCACGCGGTCGAGCCGCACTGCGTCCGCGTCGTGCGCGGTGTGGAGGGTGAGCGCGTCGGGGCCGGTCGGACCCTCGCGGTACTCGGTGAACGTGTACGCCCCGAGGGCGGCGCCCTCGACGAACGCCTCCGCCAGCTCGGTGTCGAGCCCGTCCCCCGCGAGGGCGACCGACGTCGTGGAGACGAGGGCGCGCAGGGCAGCCCCTCCCGCGTGACGCAGTGATGCGGCATCCGTCGTCTCGCCGACACCGGTCGCGACCACCAGGCCGTCGCCCTCGGGAGCCGGGAGCTTGGTGACCTCGTCGAGCCCGCCCTTGGCGCCAAGCCGCGCGAGGGCCGGGCCGACCCACTCGAATCCGCCCTCGACGAGCGGCGCAGGGCCGTCGCCGCTGCGGCGGACCGGGACGACGACGGCGTCGGCGTCGGACGTGCTGGCGGGGGAGGGCGCGAGTTCGATCGAGGGAACGGACATGGCATCGATCGTAGGTGCTCGCGCTGCCGTCTCCGCACCGGCGTGTTCGCTCCGAGCGTGGTCGACGCGACCCGCGCGCGGCCGGGCGGCGGCCGCCCGTCGGTACCCTTGAGCTATGCGCGATCCCCGCTCCCTGTACGAGCTGAATGCCGACGTCGAGGTGCCGCTCGGACTCCCGCTCGTCGCCGGGCTCACGGGGTTCGCCGACGCGGGATCGGCGGTCGCCCAGACCACCGAGTACCTGCTGACCACCCTCGACAGCGAGGTCGTGGCCACGTTCGACGCCGACGAGCTGCTCGACTACCGAGCCCGGCGACCGGTGATCCTCTTCGAGGGCGACCACCTCACCGACTACCGGCCGCCGCGGCTGACGCTCGACCTCGCGCGCGACGAGCTCGGCCAGCCGTTCCTGCTGCTGACCGGGTTCGAGCCCGACTTCCAGTGGGAGCGCTTCGGGGCCGCGGTGCTCGACCTCATCGAGCGCTTCGAGGTGTCCTCCACGACGTGGATCAACTCGATCCCGATGCCGGTGCCGCACACGCGGCCGATCGGCGTCACCGTCAGCGGGAACCGGACCGACCTCATCGAGGCGATGTCGGTGTGGCGACCGACGACCCAGGTGCCGGCGAACGCCCTGCACCTCGTGGAGTACCGGCTGCAGACGCAGGGCCACCCGACGACGGGGTTCGTGCTGCTGGTGCCGCACTACCTGTCCGACGCGGAGTTCCCGTCGGCCGCGGTGACCGCTCTCGAGGCGGTGAGCGCGTCGACGGGCCGGATCTTCCCGACGGATTCGCTGCGCGAGCAGGGTCGCGAGTTCACGGCACGGATCGACGAGCAGGTCGCCGAGAACGGCGAACTCGCCAAGCTCGTGCACACGCTCGAGGAACGGCACGACGACTACATGGAGGGCACGACCCTGCGTTCACCGCTCACCGACGAGGACGGCGAGCTGCCGTCGGCGGACGAGATCGGCGCCGAGCTCGAGAAGTTCCTCGCCCGGCGGCGCAACCGAGACGTCGGCGACGGCTGAACGCGTCGCGCGGGAAGCCGCGAGGGGAATGCCGGCGCGTCGGCGGACGTTGGAGTCTGTGCAGGTCGAATCGCGCCCCGAACCCGTGTCGTCGCGGGCGGTCGACGCGCCACGGCCTGTATAATGGGGGGAAGGACCCGTTCTGGTCCGCCGTGCGACTCGCGTCGCCGCAGCTGCGGACTTGACATGGGTCCTCATCGTGTCCGAAATCACCGGGTCGCGACGCAGTCAGACCGCTCGGCGGGCCCACCCAGGGGCATGCGCCGCGCGACGGTGAGGAAGAGGTTCAGTACACATGGCAGCCAAGACCACCACGCCGGCGACCGACGAGTCGGCCGAGGCGCCCCGCGCCGGCGGCTCGACCAAGCGGGCGTCGACGTCGAAGTCGACGAAGGCCACGGCCACCAAGGCCGCACCCGCCAAGGGCACCGCGGCCAAGACCGCCGCCGCCGCGGGCGGGGCCAAGGGCAAGCGCACCGCGACGGCATCGAAGACTCCGCGCACCTCGACCGCGAAGGGCGGGAAGGCGAAGGGCGCCAAGGCGGGCGCGACCGGATCCGCGGACGAGGAGCTCGACGACGACGCCGAGCTCGAGGATGCCGCCGACGACGCGACCGACGACACGTCGACGGCCGAGGAGTCGACGGATGACTCGAGCGACGACGAGGAGACCAAGCCCGCCGCCGTCGAGCCCCACCCGACCGGTGCGATCGTGCTCCGCGCGTCCGACGACGAGGACGAGATCCCCGTCTACTCCACGACCATCACGGGCGCGACGGCAGACCCGGTCAAGGACTACCTGAAGCAGATCGGTAAGGTCGCGCTGCTGAACGCGGCCGAAGAGGTCGAGCTGGCGATGCGGATCGAGGCCGGCCTCTTCGCCGAGGAGAAGCTCTCGCACATGTCCGACGCCGAGAAGCGCTCGCAGCTCGGTCGCGAGCTGCAGTGGGTGGCCCGCGACGGCCAGCGCGCGAAGAGCCACCTGCTCGGCGCGAACCTGCGCCTCGTCGTCTCGCTCGCGAAGCGCTACACGGGCCGCGGCATGCAGTTCCTCGACCTGATCCAGGAGGGCAACCTCGGTCTCATCCGTGCCGTCGAGAAGTTCGACTACACCAAGGGCTTCAAGTTCTCGACCTACGCGACGTGGTGGATCCGCCAGGCGATCACGCGCGCCATGGCCGACCAGGCCCGCACCATCCGCATCCCGGTGCACATGGTCGAGGTCATCAACAAGCTCGCACGCGTGCAGCGCCAGATGCTGCAGGACCTGGGCCGGGAGCCCACGCCGGAGGAGCTGTCGAAGGAACTCGACATGACCCCGGAGAAGGTCATCGAGGTGCAGAAGTACGGTCGCGAGCCGATCTCGCTGCACACCCCGCTCGGTGAGGACGGCGACAGCGAGTTCGGCGACCTCATCGAGGACACGGAGGCGGTCGTGCCGGCCGACGCGGTCGGCTTCACGATGCTGCAGAAGCAGCTCGAGTCGCTGCTCGACTCGCTGAGCGAGCGCGAGGCCGGCGTCATCCGCATGCGATTCGGACTCGGCGACGGCATGCCGAAGACGCTCGACCAGATCGGCGACACCTTCGGCGTGACGCGCGAGCGGATCCGCCAGATCGAGTCCAAGACGATGGCGAAGCTCCGCCACCCGTCGCGGTCCCAGTCGCTCCGCGACTACCTCGAGTAGGCCGCCCAGTGAAGTACGCGCCGGCGATCCTCGTCGGCCGGCTCACCAGGATCGCCGCCCGGCTGCGCAAGCCGGGCGGCGGTTCGGCGGTGCCCGGCCTCGCCGTCAACACGATCGCGCCCGGCTATCTCCGTACGACCCTCTCCGGGTTCCCGCGAGGCCTCGTCGTCGTCTCGGGCTCGAGCGGCAAGTCGACCACGACGAAGATGCTCGTCGCCATCCTCCGTGCACACGGCGAGTCGGTCTTCACCAACCCGTCGACCGCGAACATCAGCCAGGGACTCACCTCGGCGCTCCTCGAGCAGGCCGACTGGCGCGGCCGCGTTCCGGGCGACGTCGCGGTACTCGAGATGGACGAGGGCCACGGCGCCCGCGTCATGGAGGGGGTCGACGCCCGCGTCGTGACCCTGACGAACGTCATGGTCGACCAGATCGACCGGTTCCACGACTCCGAGATGGTCGCCGGGATGCTCGCGAAGATCGCGGCGCGCGCACACGGCTCCGTCGTGGTGAACGCCGACGACGCTTACCTCGAGCGGATCGCCGCCGGGCTCGGCGACGGAGTCGGCGTGCGGCGCTTCGGCGTCGCGTCCGAGGTCCTCTCCGCCGCGCCGCGCGGGCTCGGGCACACCGAGACCAGTCCGACGCGCCTCGACCCTGCCGCGGGCGTCGTCGTGGCGTCCGTCGACGGCGCGTCGGCCGTCCTCGCCGACGCCGGTCGCGACATCGCCATCGGGCTGCCGGCCCGCGGCACCCACTACGCGGTCGATGCGGCCGCCGCCTACGCGACCGCGCGCGCCGTCCTCGGCGAGCAGTTCGACCCGGAGGTGGCCGCACGCGCGCTGAGCGCCATCCCGGCGGTCTTCGGACGCGGCGAACGGGTGAGCATCCGCGGTCAGGAGGTCGACTTCGTGCTCGTGCAGAACCCCGCCAGCTATCAGCTCAACGTCGACAGCATCGCACCGGGCACCGAGCAGATCCTCTTCGCGATCGGGTCGGACGTGCGCGACCCGTCGTACTTCTGGCCGACGGATGCCTCGTCCCTCGGCCGCGTCTCGATCGTCAGCGGCTCGAAGGCCGACGAGGCCGCACTGATGCTCGCCTACGACGGCGTCGGGATCGATCGGGTCGAGCACGACCTCGGCCGAGCGCTCGACGACTTCCTGGCCGCGCCCGCTCCGGCGACCGGGGTGAAGACGATCGTCTTCACGGCCGACGCCATGCGTCGGACGCGCGCGCACCTCGGCCTCACGGGAGCGGAATGACCCTCACGATCGTCTCACTGCTGCCCTCGCTGCAGAACACGAACGGCGACGCGGAGAACGCCGCCGTGCTCGCAGCGCGTGCCCGCTGGGCGGGCCTCGACGTGCGCGTCGTCCCGGTCGAGACCGCGGGCGACCTCCCCGATCGCGTCGACGCGGTCGTCCTCGGTTCGGGCAGCGACTCGTCGCTCGAACGGAGCCGCGAGGCTCTGCTCGGACTGCACGACGAACTCCGCCGCTGGGGCACCGAGGGCGTGCCGATCCTCGCGGTCGGCACGGGGTGGGAGCTGCTCAGCTGGGGTATCGAACTCGACGACGGTCGCACGATCGAGGGCCTCGGCATCCTCGCGGGGCGCGCCGTGCCGCGCGAGGGCCGCGTCGCGGGCGACCTCGTGGTCAAGGCCTCGGGAGGGCTCGGACTGCTCGTGGGCTTCGAGAACCACGCCCGGGACTACGTCGGCGCGGAGGCCTCGCCCGTCGGACGCGTCCAGGCCGGGTCGGGCAACGGTCGCGGCTCAGGCCAGGAGGGCGTGCGCATGGGCGACGTCATCGGCACGCACCTGCACGGTCCCGTCCTCGCGAAGAACCCGCAGCTCGCCGACGCGATCCTCGGGCGCGCGTGCGAGCGAGCCGGGCTCGAGTACGCGCCGGGGGAGCGGACGCACCGGGTCGACCGCTACGCCGAGGCCGCACGGAACCTGCAGCTCCGCAGCGCGGGCATCGCGGCATCCTCCACCTGAGGCACGGTGCACCGCCGCATCCCCACGAACGCGACGAACGCCCCCGGATTGCTCCGGGGGCGTTCTCGTCGTGGGACGCGTCAGTTGCGCGTGTCGGTGAGGAGTCGGCTCGACTCGTCGTGCCAGCTGTGGGCGATCTGCGAGAGCTTCTCCTCGTGCTTGCGGCCGTGGTGCGCGCAGAAGAGGAGTTCGCCGCTCGCGACGACCACGCGGATGTAGGCCTGGGCGCCGCAGGCGTCGCAGCGATCGAGCGCCGTGAGCTCGTGCGGGGTGTCGAGTTCGTCGACCGCACCGGTGTCGGTGGTCTGGTTCATGGCGCCTCCTCCGTAGATCACGAGCCGTTTCCGTCACTCAATGAAAACACGACTCCGCCTGCGAACCTTCCGTGCGACCCCGCATTTCGCTCTGCGCGAAGCGCCTGAGCCGGGAAAGGGGTGGCCCTCACTAGGCTTGTCCGACGTGAGCTCCGACTATTCCGCCCGTCATCTCTCCGTCCTCGAGGGCCTCGAGGCGGTCCGCAAGCGACCGGGCATGTACATCGGCTCGACCGACTCCCGCGGCCTCATGCACTGCCTCTGGGAGATCATCGACAACTCGGTCGACGAGGCGCTCGCGGGATACGGCACCGAGATCGACGTCGTGCTGCACGCCGACCAGAGCGTCGAGGTGCGCGACCGCGCCCGCGGCATCCCGGTCGACGTCGAGCCGAAGACGGGCCTCACCGGCGTCGAGGTCGTGTTCACGAAGCTGCACGCCGGCGGCAAGTTCGGGTCGGGTTCGTACTCGGCCTCGGGCGGCCTCCACGGTGTCGGCGCATCGGTCGTCAACGCCCTGTCCGAGCGCCTCGACGTGCAGGTCGACCGAGGCGGGAGCACGTGGGCGATGTCGTTCCACCGCGGCGAGCCCGGCATCTTCGACGACGCAGGATCGCCGTCGCCGACCGCGTCGTTCCGCCCGTTCGAGCAGTCCAGCGAACTTCGCAAGGTCGGGCGTGTCGCCAAGGCGGTGACGGGCACGCGCGTCCGGTACTGGGCCGACCCGCAGATCTTCACGCGCGGAGCGAGCTTCCAGCTCGAAGACCTCTTGAACCGGGCCCGGCAGACGGCGTTCCTCGTCCCCGGCCTCGCGATCACCGTGTCCGACGAGCGCGGCGACGAGCCGGAGACGCACCGCTTCCACTTCGAGGGCGGCATCTCCGAGTTCGCGGAGCACCTCGCCGTCGACGGGCCGGTCACCGACGTCTGGCGTCTGACCGGTGATGGCCGCTTCACCGAGACCGTCCCAGTGCTGAACGACCACGGGGCGATGATCCCGACCGACGTCGAGCGCCACTGCCACGTCGACATCGCCCTCAGATGGGGCACGGGATACGACACGGTGATGCGCAGCTTCGTCAACATCATCGCGACGCCCAAGGGCGGCACGCACCAGTCCGGTTTCGAGCAGGGGCTGCTGAAGTTCATCCGCCAGCAGGTCGAGCAGAACGCCCGTCGCCTCAAGGTCGGCAACGACAAGCTCGACAAGGACGACGTGCTCGCCGGCCTCACGGTGGTCCTCACCGTGCGCCTGCCCGAACCGCAGTTCGAGGGCCAGACGAAGGAGGTGCTCGGCACCCCCGCGGTGCGCTCGATCGTGGCATCCGTCGTGCAGAAGGCGCTCGGCGAGCGGTTCGCGTCGACCAAGCGCGACGACAAGGCGCAGACCTCGATGCTGCTCGAGAAGGTCGTCTCCGAGATGAAGGCGCGCATCTCCGCACGTACGCACAAGGAGACGCAGCGCCGCAAGAACGCCCTCGAGACCTCGTCGCTTCCGGCGAAGCTGGTCGACTGCCGGTCGACGGATGTCGCGCAGAGCGAGTTGTTCATCGTCGAGGGCGACTCGGCCCTCGGCACCGCCAAGCTCGCGCGCGACAGCGAGCACCAGGCCCTGCTGCCGATCCGCGGCAAGATCCTCAACGTGCAGAAGGCGTCGATCGCCGACATGCTCGGCAACGCGGAGTGCGCGTCGATCATCCAGGTGATCGGCGCCGGCTCCGGGCGCAGCTTCGACCTGTCGGCGGCAAGGTACGGCAAGGTCATCATCATGAGCGACGCTGACGTCGACGGTGCGCACATCCGCACGCTGCTGCTCACGCTCTTCTTCCGCTACATGCGACCGATGATCGAGGACGGCCGCGTCTTCGCGGCGGTCCCGCCGTTGCATCGGGTGGTGGTCATGAATCCCGGCTCGAAGCCGAACGACGTGATCTACACGTACTCCGAGAAGGAGTTGGCGGGCGTGCTGGCGACGCTGCGGAAGCAGGGCAAGCGGTACCAGGACCCGATCCAGCGTTACAAGGGCCTCGGCGAGATGGATGCCGACCAGCTCGCCTCGACCACCATGGACCGGCAGCACCGAACGCTCCGCCGGGTGGGCGTGGCCGATGCCGAGAACGCCGGTCGTGTGTTCGAGCTCCTCATGGGCAACGAGGTCGCACCGCGCAAGGAGTTCATCGTCGACAGCGCGGCGGCGCTCACGCGCGACCGCATCGACGCCTGAGCGGCCTCGCCTGAGAGGCCTCGTTCCGGGCGGACTCCACCCGGAACGAGCGACTGACGCGACGGCGCGGGCCGCACCTCGGCGCGGCCGGCGCCGTCGACTCGTGGACGTCACGCGGGCCGGACGAGGGCGAGGTCAGCGGATGGCGCGCCCGATCACCTGCACGACGGCGTCGAGCGTCTGACCCGAACCGTCGCGCTTCGCGCCTCCTTCGGGAAGCGTACGCAGCGAGCCGTCGGTGCCGAGCGCCCGCGCGGGTCCCGGGCCGACCCACGCGACCGACAGTCCGTCCTGCCCCTTGAGGAAGCGGTGCGCACGGACGCCGCCGGTCGCTCGCCCCTTGCCGGGGAACTCGGCGAAGTCGGAGACCTTCGCCGCGCCGGGGTCGGCGCCGAGCAGCGTGTCAGCGGCCGCCGCGACGGTGACCACGACGGACGACTCGACGTCGGCCCGGGCGAGCACCGTGAACGAGACCACACGTGCCGCCGCATCGAGCTTCACACCCGCCATCCCGCCCGCCGGGCAGCCCTGCGGCCGCACGGCCGACGCGGGGAAGTGCAGCAGCTGCGCGTCGCTCGTGACGAACACGAGTTCGTCGTCGTCGCCGCCCTGCGATGCGCCGACGACGCGATCGCCCGGCTTCAGGGCGATGACCTCGAAGTCGGGTCGGTTGGGGTAGTTCCCGGGCGCGACGCGCTTGACCACGCCCTGCTCGGTGCCGAGCACGATCGGCTGCTGGGAGTCGAGCGAGACGACGGCGAGCACCTGCTCGGCCCGGTCGGGCAGTGCCAGGTAGTCGGCGACGCGCACGCCGGCCCCGAGCTGCACCGAGTTCGGCGGCAGTGCCGGCAGGTCCATCGGCGAGAAGCGGATCAGGCGACCCTTGGAGGTGACCGCGCCGATCTCGGTGCGGCTCGTCGTCACGACCTCGGAGCGCACCGCGTCGTGCTTGGACCGCCGGCTCGGCGGCGTGAGCGTGACGGATGCCTCGCCCTCGGGTGCGTCGACCCGGGCGATCCGCCCGGTGGCCCCGAGGATGACCCGGCACGGCACGTCGGCGTGCTCGAGCGTCGCCGGGTCGACCGCCTTGCGCGTCTTCGGCTGGACCCGGGCCTCGGTGAGCATCGTGCGGCGAGGGGTCCCGAACAGGTCGGCGGCGCGGTCCAGCTCCTCCGCGACCTGCTCGCGGATGCGCACGTCGCTCGCGAGGAGTTCCTCGAGGGCGGCGATCTCGGCGAGCAGCTGGTCGCGCTCGGCCTCGAGCTCGATCCGGGAGAACTTCGTGAGCCGACGGAGGCGGAGCTCGAGGATGTACTCGGCCTGAAGTCGGCTGAGGTCGAACACCTCCTCGAGTCGCGTGCGGGCGGCCTCGGCGTCGTCGCTCGAGCGGATGACCTGGATGACCTCGTCGATGTCGAGGATCGCGATGAGCAGGCCCTCGACGAGGTGCAGGCGTTCGCGGCGCCGAGCGAGCCGGAACTCCGATCGTCGGGTGATGACGCGGATGCGGTGGGCGAGGTAGACGTCGAGCAGTTCGCGGAGGCCGAGGGTCTGCGGCTGCCCGTCGACGAGCGCGACGTTGTTGATGTTGAAGGAGTCCTCGAGCGGCGTCATCCGGTAGAGCTGCTCGAGCACGGCCTGCGGGTTGAACCCGGTCTTGACGCCGATGACGAGGCGCAGGCCCTTCGTGCGGTCGGTGAGGTCGGCGACGTCCGAGATGCCCGTGATCTTCTTGGCGTTGACGCCGTCCTTGATCTTCTCGATGACCTTCTCGGGGCCGACCAGGTAGGGCAGTTCCGTGACGACGAGGCCGGCCTTGCGCGGCGTGAGCTGCTCGACCGACACCTTCGCGCGCGTCTTGAACGAGCCGCGCCCGGTCGCGTACGCATCGCGCACGCCCGACAGGCCGACGATCGTGCCGCCCGAGGGGAAGTCGGGGCCGGGCACGAACTCCATGAGCTCATCGAGCGTCGCCTCCGGGCTCCGGAGGAGGTGTCGTGCGGCGGCGACGACCTCGACGAGGTTGTGCGGCGCCATGTTCGTCGCCATGCCGACCGCGATGCCGCTCGCGCCGTTGACGAGGAGGTTCGGGATCGCGGCGGGCAGCACCTCGGGCTGCTGGTGCGAGTTGTCGTAGTTGGGAACGAAGTCGACGACGTCCTCGTCGAGGTGCTCGGTCATCGACACGGCCGCCGGGGCCATGCGGGCCTCCGTGTACCGGGCGGCCGCGGGGCCGTCGTCGAGCGAGCCGAAGTTGCCGTGGCCGTCGACGAGCGGAACCCGGAGCGTGAAGGCCTGGGCGAGCCGCACGAGGGCGTCGTAGATCGCGCTGTCGCCGTGCGGGTGGAGCTTGCCCATGACCTCGCCCACGACGCGCGCCGACTTCACGTGGCCGCGCTCGGGGCGCAGGCCCATGTCGCTCATCATGTAGAGGATGCGGCGCTGCACCGGCTTCAGGCCGTCACGGGCGTCGGGGAGTGCGCGCGAGTAGATGACGGAGTACGCGTACTCGAGGAACGACCCCTGCATCTCTTCGGCGACGTCGATCTCGTCGATCCGCTCGGCGATGGGTGATGAGGAGGGTTCGCTCTTGCCTGGGGTCATTCGTCGTCTCTGCGCAGGGCGTGCACGGGCACGCGCGGGGAACGGGGCCGCGCCCGGCCTTGTGCCAGACTGGGCGCGATGCCAGCAATGCTACCGGTGCCCGCCGACGGAGCCCCGCGGCTCACCGGGGTGCTGCCCGCCGCCCTCGCCTCGATCGGCGGGGGTGCCGGCGCCTTCGACCTTCCACGGGTCGAATCGGCGGTGGTCGTGCTGGTCGACGGGCTCGGGGTCGCCAACCTGCGCGCCCGTGCCGGCCACGCGCGCTTCCTCGCCGGCATGACCGCCAGGCGCGACGTGATCCGCACGGTGTTCCCCTCGACGACGGCCGCGGCCATCGCGAGCTTCGCGACCGGCCTCATGCCGGGCGCGCACGGCCTCATGGGCTATCGAGTCCCCGACCGCGCCAACGACCGCGTCGTGAACCAGCTGAGCGGATGGGACGACCGGATGGTCCCCGAGGCGTGGCAGCCGCACGACACCGTGTTCGACCGCGCGGGGGAGCGGGGCGTGCGTGCGATCGCGATCGGCGGCACCCGCTACGCCACCTCGGGCTTCACCCGGGCGGTGCTGCGCGGAGCGGAGTACCGGGCGGGAGCCAGGATCCCCGACCGCTTCGCCGAGGCCCTCCGCGTGCTCGCCGAGGGGCCGGCGCTCGTCTACGTCTACGTCTCGGAACTCGACCAGGTCGCGCACGCGCACGGCTGGGAATCCGACCGGTGGATCGCGGCGCTCGAGACCCTCGATGCAGAGGTGGCCGACTTCGAACGACGGATGCCGCAGTCCACGGGACTGCTCGTCACCGCCGACCACGGAGTGCTCGACGTGCCGCCGCACCGGCACGTCTTCGTCGACGCGGTGCCGGGCCTGCTCGACGGCGTGCGCCATGTCGCCGGCGAGCCCCGCTGCCTCGGCCTCGTCCTGGAGCGCGATCTCGACGGGGACGCCCGCGCCGCCGTCGCCGATCGTTGGCGGGAGGCCGAGGGGGATCGCGCGTGGGTCCTCACCCGCGACGAGGCGATCGCCGCGGGCCTCTACGGCGATGTCGAGCCGGGCAACGTCGACCGCATCGCCGACGTGCTCGTGGCGGCCCGATCGGGCGTCGCGTACTACGACCGGCGCGAGCCGGATCGCCGCGGCGAGGAGATGGTCGGCCAGCACGGCTCGCTCACCGACGAGGAGACGCGGATCCCGCTCATCCGCCTCGGCGCCTACCGCCGCGACTGACGCGGCCCGACCGACGAGAACGACGGATGCCACGGCGCGAGGCCGCGGCATCCGTCGTCGCAGTCGTCAGCTCGGGTACTGGCCGCGCTTGACCTGCGGCTTCGGCAGGCGGAGCGGGCGCAGCTGCAGGGCGCGCATCGCGGCGTACCAGCGGAAGCGCTCGACCTTGGTCGCGCCGAACTTCGCGGCGAGCTTCCGCTGCAGGGTGAAGCCGAGGATGATCACGTCGACCACCGAGATCAGGAAGAAGCCCCAGAGGGCGAAGATGCCGATGGTCTGGACCTGGTAGCTCGGAACGAACGTGAGCACGATCACGGCGAACATGACCGGGATGAGGATCTCGCCGATGCTGAAGCGCGCATCGACGTAGTCGCGCACGTACCGCTTCTGCGGACCGCGGTCGCGGGCGGGCAGGTACCGCTCGTCGCCGGCGGCCATGCCGAGGCGGGCGCGCTCTCGGGCCTCGGCGGCCTTGGTGCGCGCCTGCCGGGCGGCCTCCTTGCGGTCGTTCGGCACGAGCGGGCGCTTGTTCGCGGCCTCGCGCTCGGCGCGGGTCGGGGTGGGTGCGCCCTTGCCGACCCTGGGCGTCGCGGATGCGGCGTCGTCGGGTGCGGAGGCGGGCGTCTCGGTCTTGGGGTGCTTGGCCACGGGGGAGTCCTCGTCGAATCGGTTCCTCTTAAGATTAGCCGCATGAGCCAGACTCGCCCCGACCCTTCCCCGAGCGCCACCGCCACCGAGCCGACCGACCCGTCGCAGGTGGTGGAGAGACTTCGCGATGCGGTGGAGGCGGGCTTCCCGTCGACCGTCGCCGACCTGACGGATCTCGTTCGGATCCCCTCGGTCTCATGGGGGGCGTTCGATCCCGAGCACGTCGCGCGGAGCGCGGAGGCGGTCGCCGGACTCGTCCGGGGCCTCGGCGTGTTCGACGTGGTCGACATCCGGCGTGCGCCGGTCGACGACGGCGACGAGCTCGGCCAGCCCGCGGTGGTGGCCCGCCGCGTCGCCCGGAACGGCCGGCCGACCGTCCTGCTCTACGCGCACCACGACGTCCAGCCGCCCGGCCGCGACGAGGACTGGGAGTCGACGCCCTTCGAGCCGACTCTCCGCGGCGACCGTCTCTACGGCCGCGGCGCCGCCGACGACAAGGCCGGCGTCATGGCCCACGTGGCCGCGATCCGCGCGCTGGTCGATGTGCTCGGCCCGGACCTCGACCTCGGCATCGCCCTCTTCATCGAGGGGGAGGAGGAATTCGGCTCGCGCTCGTTCTCGGCGTTCCTCCGCGAGAACCGCGAGCTGCTCGAGGCCGACGCGATCGTGGTCGCCGACTCGAACAACTGGGACGTCGACACGCCGGCCCTGACCGTCGCGCTCCGCGGCAACGTGACCTTCCGGCTCACGATCTCGACGCTCGATCACGCGTCGCACTCGGGCATGTTCGGCGGCGCCGTCCCCGACGCGATGCTCGCCGCGGTACGGCTCCTCGGAACCCTGCACGACGAGGATGGTGCGGTCGCCGTCGCCGGGCTGTCGTCCGCCGACCTCGAGACTCCGCCGTACGACGAGGCCCAGCTGCGCGCCGAGACGGGCCTCCTCGACGGAGTCGCGCCCATCGGCCGGGGCACGATCCTCTCGCGCATCTGGGCCCAGCCCTCGATCACGATCACCGGGATCGATGCGCCGACGGTGGCGAACGCCTCGAACACGCTCATCCCACGCGTCGCGGTCCGGATCAGCGCCCGCATCGCGCCGGGGCAGGACGCCGCGGAGGCGCTCGAGGCGCTCCGCGCGCACGTGCGCGCCAACGCGCCGTTCGGGGCCCACGTCGAGATCGACGACATCGACACCGGCCAGCCGTTCCTCGTCGACACCTCGGGCTGGGCGGTCGCCGAGGCCAAGTCCGCCATGGCCGAGGCATGGGGTGTCGAGCCCGTCGACATCGGCGTCGGCGGCTCGATCCCGTTCATCGCCGAACTCGTCGAGGAGTTCCCGCGGGCGCAGATCCTCGTCACGGGCGTCGAAGATCCCGATTCCCGTGCGCACAGTCCGAACGAGTCCCTCCATCTGGGCGTGTTCCGGCGCGCGGTGCTCACCGAGGCGGCGTTGCTCGCACGCCTTCAGGCCCGCGCGGGGGAGTAGGGTTCCGACGCCGCCGCGGGCGGCCGCGACCGGACCACTGGCAGGGGGATGCGACCTCAGGGCCAACGCGCATGCTGCGCGGGTACAATCGGCGTGACCGATCTTCATCGAGGAGCGATATGAGCGACACGATCACCGACGCCGTCCACGGCGTGAAGCTGAGCGATCCGGCTGCCGACAAGGTGCGCAGTCTCCTGACGCAGGAGGGGCGCGACGACCTTCGCCTGCGCGTGGCCGTCCAGCCCGGCGGATGCTCCGGCCTCATCTACCAGCTGTACTTCGACGAGCGCCTGCTCGACGGCGACGCGGTCGTGGACTTCGAGGGCGTCGAGGTCGTCGTCGACAAGATGAGCGTCCCCTA
Source organism: Agromyces excoecariae (assembly GCF_051715505.1). Lineage (NCBI taxonomy): Bacteria > Bacillati > Actinomycetota > Actinomycetes > Micrococcales > Microbacteriaceae > Agromyces > Agromyces excoecariae. Next base: position 215,975 of record NZ_JBPSLA010000014.1, read on the forward strand.
CCTCGACGGCTCGACGATCGACTTCGAGGACACGATCCAGAAGCAGGGCTTCACGATCGACAACCCGAACGCGCAGGGCAGCTGCGCCTGCGGCGACTCGTTCCACTAGACGCACGCGACCACGCGACGAGGGAGACCGCCACGGCGGTCTCCCTCGTCGCGTTTCCCGCCGTCGGAGCGCACTTTCGATACACATCCGGCTGAAAGCGCGCTGATGGTGCACGAGCGGGCCCTCGACTCGGAGTAGGCTAGGGCTGATCAATGCGCTTCGCTGAGAAGCGCCTTCGAATCTCCCGAAAGGTCACCGGTGCGCCACAATCGCCGTCTCCGATGGGCTGCTGTTCCGATCGCAGCGACGCTCAGCCTCGTCCTCGCCGGATGCACGCAGGCTCAGCTGAACGGATTCCTCCCCGGCTTCGTCGAGGGCGAGGAGCCCGTGACGAACCACACCGAGCGGGTCTCGGGACTGTGGGTCACGTCGTGGATCGTGCTGCTGGTGGTCGGCGTGGTGACCTGGGGTCTCACGATCTGGGCCGTCGTCGCCTACCGTCGGCGCAAGGGCCAGACCGGCCTCCCGGTGCAGCTCCGCTACAACATGCCGATCGAGGTGTTCTACACCGTCGTCCCGCTGATCCTGGTGCTCGGGTTCTTCGCCTTCACCGCCCGCGACCAGCAGGTGATCGAGGCGCGATTCGCGGAGGACGACATCGACGTGAAGATCGAGGCCATCGCGAAGCAGTGGGCGTGGGACTTCAATTACGTCAATGAAGACGTCTACAGCGCGGGGATCCAGGCGCAGCTCGACGACGAGGGCCCCGCCGGCTCGGTCAAGCAGGACGAGCTGCCCACGCTGGTCCTCCCGGTCGGCGCCAACGTCGAGATCGCCCTCGAGTCGCGCGACGTGATCCACTCCTTCTGGGTCGTCGACTTCCTCTACAAGAAGGACATGTTCCCCGGCAAGACGAATTACATGTCGTTCGTCCCGGAGCGCGAGGGCACGTACGCCGGCAAGTGCGCCGAGCTCTGCGGCGAGTACCACTCGCTCATGCTGTTCAACGTCGAGGTGGTCTCGCAGGCCGAATACGACGACTACATCGAGGAGCTCCGCGACTCCGGCAACGAGGGCCAGCTCTCGACCGAGTACGACCGGAACCAGAACCTGCCCGGCACGGGCGAGCCCGAGAAGATTGAGGAGCACGCAGGCGAATGAGCACCACCACCGCAGCGGCGCGCCCCACGGCATCCTCGCAGCCGTTCGGCGCAGCGAAGGTCGAGCGCAAGGGGAACGTCCTCGTCAAGTGGATCACCTCCACCGACCACAAGGTCATCGGGTACCTCTACCTGATCACCTCGTTCATCTACTTCTGCATCGGCGGCGTGATGGCCCTCATCATCCGCGCGCAGCTCTTCGAGCCCGGCCTCGAGGTCATCCAGACCCGTGAGCAGTACAACCAGCTGTTCACCATGCACGGCACGATCATGCTGCTGATGTTCGCGACCCCGCTGTTCGCGGGCTTCGCGAACGTGCTGATGCCGCTCCAGATCGGCGCGCCCGACGTCGCCTTCCCGCGCCTGAACGCGTTCGCCTACTGGGCGTTCAACTTCGGCTCGCTGATGGCCGTCGCCGGATTCTTCACGCCGCAGGGAGCCGCGTCGTTCGGCTGGTTCGCCTACCAGCCGCTCGCGTCGACGACGTTCTCGCCAGGCGTCGGCGGCAACCTCTGGATGCTCGGCCTCGGCCTGTCCGGCTTCGGCACGATCCTCGGCGCGGTCAACTTCATCACGACGATCGTCACCATGCGCGCTCCCGGCATGACGATGTTCCGGATGCCGATCTTCACCTGGAACACGCTCGTGACGTCGATCCTCGTGCTGATGGCCTTCCCGGTCCTCGCCGCCGCGCTCCTCGCGGCCGCCGCCGACCGCGTGTTCAACGCGCACATCTACGACCCCGAGAACGGGGGAGTGATCCTGTGGCAGCACCTCTTCTGGTTCTTCGGCCACCCCGAGGTCTACATCATCGCCCTGCCGTTCTTCGGCATCGTGTCCGAGATCTTCCCGGTCTTCAGCCGCAAGCCGATCTTCGGGTACAAGACCCTGATCTACGCCACGATCGCGATCGCGGCGCTCTCGGTCACCGTGTGGGCGCACCACATGTACGTCACCGGTTCGGTCCTCCTGCCGTGGTTCGCGCTCATGACGATGCTCATCGCCGTACCCACCGGCGTGAAGATCTTCAACTGGATCGGCACGATGTGGCGCGGCTCGATCACGTTCGAAACGCCACTGATCTGGTCGCTCGGCTTCCTGATCACGTTCGTCTTCGGCGGTCTCACGGGCGTCATCCTGGCTTCGCCTCCGCTCGACTTCCACGTGTCCGACACGTATTTCGTCGTCGCGCACTTCCACTACGTCGTCTTCGGAACCGTCGTCTTCGCGATGTTCGCCGGCTTCTACTTCTGGTGGCCGAAGTGGACCGGCAAGATGCTGAACGAGACCCTGGGCAAGTGGCACTTCTGGCTGCTGTTCATCGGCTTCCACACGACGTTCCTCATCCAGCACTGGCTGGGCGTGGTCGCGATGCCGCGTCGGTACTACTCGTACCTGCCCGAGGACAACATCACCTGGATGAACCAGCTGTCGACGATCGGAGCGTTCATCCTCGCGATCTCGCTCATCCCGTTCTTCCTGAACGTCTACATCACCGCGCGTCGGGCGCCCAAGGTGACCGTCAACGACCCCTGGGGCTACGGCGGATCGCTGGAGTGGGCGACGAGCTGCCCGCCGCCGCGGCACAACTTCACGTCGATCCCGCGCATTCGCTCGGAGCGTCCGGCATTCGACCTGAACCACCCCGAGGCGGGCATCCCGGTCGGCATCGGCCCAGCCAAGGACGCGCCGCACGCCCCCGTCATCGACGCAGAGACCAAGGAAGTCAAGTAGATGCGCGCCAATGTCATCCTGTTCTGGGTCCTGACCGGCTTCTTCGCCCTCTCGGCAGCGGTCTACATCTTCTGGACGGCGATCGACCAGCGTGAGCCCGGAGTCGAGTGGGTCGGCCTTGTGGCCATCTCGCTCAGTGCTGTGCTGAGCGCCTTCATCGCGTTCTACCTCGGACGCGTGCACAAGGAGCAGGGCGGGGAACTCCCCGAGGACCGACTCGACGCGAACATCGACGACGGCGACGCTGAGCTCGGCTTCTTCAGCCCGTGGAGCTGGTGGCCGGTCCTCCTGGCGGCTTCGGCGGCGCTCGTCTTCCTCGGACTCGCGGTCGGCGTCTGGATCTCCTTCCTGGCGATCGGCCCGGCGCTCGTCAGCCTCGTCGGCTGGGTCTACGAGTACTACCGGGGCAACTTCGCCCGCTGATTGAGTCGCGGATTTCTCCGACGTCCCCGGTGCTACGGCACCGGGGACGTCGTCGTCTCGGTCCGGTGCGCTCTCGCAATGCGCCAGGTGCCGGCACGCACGACGTCGTCGATGGTGAAGCCCGCGGAACGGAGCGCGTCGTACATCACCGCGGGGGAGTGCACGTACCCGCGATACTCGCGGCGACGAACGCGCATCGCCGCGTTGACGGCTACGGTGAGCAGCCGACTGGTCCAGGTTCGGGGCGGATGGCTGAACACGACGGAACGGCGTGCGTGGGCCGCCGATGCAGTGAGCAGCGCGTCAGCGTCGGGATAGCAGCACACCACTCGGTGCAGGACGACGTGGTCCGCCACCGGCACCCTGCCCCCGTCGGTCGCGAGGTCGAGGCCGACGACACGGCGAACGTGCCCACGCATTCCCGCCTCGTCGATGAGCGCGTTCGCTGTCGGCTCGTACGCGCTGGACAGCTCGAGGTTCGTCGTGTCGGCAGCGCCCTGACGGAGAAGCTCGAGCTGGATCGCGCCGATCCCTCCACCCACCTCGAGGACCGACGTGCCGGCGACCTCGCCTGCTGCGACGCATTCGGCGACGCGGCGCTCCGGCCGCGTCAGGCCGCGCCGACGGTATCGGCGTGCGAGATCGCCCGCGAACCGGACGTCGAACACCTCGTCGTATCGTGCCCGGCCTCGACCGCAGCAGTCGTCCATGCGCCCAGTATGCACCCCATGTGCGCCCGTCCGGTGCGGGCAACGGTCACGGTCAGGTGCCGTCGACGGCGAACGAGAGGACGTCGACCGAGACCGTGATCGAACGTCTCGTCGCGGTCGCGGTCGCGGCCTCGGTCGAGCCGAGCTCAGCCGCATGGCGCGCCGACGGGCCCATGCCGACGAGATTCGCCTGCAGCGCGGCATCCGCCTGGATGACGTACTCGACGCGCCGCGCGGCTGACTGGGCGAATCCGGCCGGCCGCAGCTGCTCGGAGACCGTGGTGGCCTTCTCGGCGGGGATGTCGAGCATCTCGCCGGATGCGCGGAGCTCCCCGAGGTGCACTGCGGTCGGCACGACGACGATGAGCCGACCCCCGGAACGGATGATCCGCCGGAACTCGGCGGGGTTACGCGGCGCGAACACGTTGAGGATCACGTCGGCCGTGGAATCCCGGATCGGGAGTGGGCGCCAGATGTCGACGACGATGCCGCTCGCGCTCGCAACGGCCCTGAGCGCCATCCGCACTGCATCCGGCGAACGATCAGCGAGCAGGAACTCTGCGTCCGGAACCGCATCCCCGAGCCGCGTCGAGTAGTATCCCGTGCCGCATCCGAGGTCGGCGATGCGAAGCCGATGCTCCGGCTCGCGGTTCGGTCCGTCTGCCGTCGCGAGGGCGACGACCGCATCCGCGATCGGGGAGAACGTCCCCGCGGCGAGCAACTCGGCCCTCGCGGTCAGCATGGTGCGATCATCGCCGACGGTGCGCGGCGCCTTCGGCGGAAGCAGTGTCAGATAGCCGTGCCTCGAGCGATCGAACCGATGCCCGTGCTCGCAACCGAAGGTGCCCTCATCGACGGGGTCGAGTGCGGAGAAGCAGTTCGGGCACCGGAGCCAGGTCGAATCGATCGACATGGTCCGGTGCCCGAACTCAGTTGGTGCGGCGATCAGTGGTGATCGTGGTGCGCGGCCTCGAGCTCGCCCTTGGTGACGGGAGCGATTCGGTCCTCGAAGAACCAGCGCGACATGCCGGCGCGCAGACGCTGGCCGACCGTGATCTTGCCCCGCGCGTTGGGACGGATCATCAGGGGCTCGTACGAGTCGTAGCTCACGAGCTTCCAGCGGTCGTACTCGTCGAGCGGCTGGTGCACCTCGATGAACTCGCCGCCGGGCAGCTTCACGATGCGTCCGGACTCGTAGCCGTGGAGCACGATCTCGCGATCCTTCTTCTGCAGGGCGATGCTGACGCGCTTCGCGACGAAGTATGCGACGATCGGGCCGAGGAAGAGGAGCGCCTGGAGCGAGTGGATCACGCCCTCCATCGTCAGCTTGAAGTGCGTGGCGATGATGTCGGAGCTCGCGGCCGCCCAGAGCACGGCGTAGAAGGTCACGCCGGCGGCGCCGATCGCGGTGCGCGTCGGGTTGTTGCGCGGACGGTCCACGATGTGGTGCTCGCGCTTGTCGCCAGTGACCCACGCCTCGATGAACGGGTAGATCAGCACCGTCGCGATGAACAGGCCGAGCCCGATCAAGGGGACGAGGATGTTGAACGACCAGGTGCGGTCGAACAGCACGAACTCCCAGCCCGGCGGGATCAGGCGCAGCGCGCCATCCGCGAAGCCGATGTACCAGTCGGGCTGGGTACCCGCGGAGACGGGCGACGGGTCGTACGGGCCGTAGTTCCAGATCGGGTTGATCGTGAACAGCGAGGCGATGAGCGCCAGCACGCCGAACACCAGGAAGAAGAATCCACCGGCCTTGGCCGCGTAGATCGGGAGGATCGGCGGGCCGACCGCGTTCTGCTGGGTGCGACCGGGCGCGGCGTACTGCGTGTGCTTGTGCACGACCACGAACATCAGGTGCAGCGCGATGAGCGCGAGGAGGATCACCGGAAGCAGCAGGATGTGCAGCGAATACAGTCGTCCGACGATCGCGGTGCCCGGGAACTCGCCCCCGAAGAGCAGGAACGAGGTCCACGTGCCGATGAGGGGAATGCCCTTGATCATGCCGTCGATGATCCGTAGGCCGTTGCCCGAGAGCAGGTCGTCGGGGAGCGAGTAGCCGGTGAAGCCCTCGCCCATCGCGAGGATGAACATCACGAAGCCGATGACCCAGTTGAGCTCGCGCGGCTTGCGGAATGCACCCGTGAAGAAGATGCGCAGCATGTGCAGCCCGATGGCGGCGACGAACATCAGCGCAGCCCAGTGGTGCATCTGACGGACGAAGAGCCCGCCGCGGATATCGAACGAGATGTCGAGGGTGGAGGCCATGGCCACCGACATCTCGACGCCCTTGAGCGGCACGTACGACCCGTCGTACTCGACCTCGGCCATCGAGGCCTGGAAGAAGAACGTCAGGAAGGTACCGGTGATCAGGATGACGAGGAAGCTGAAGAGCGCGACCTCGCCCAGGAGGAAGGACCAGTGGTCGGGGAACGCCTTGCGACCGAGTTCCTTAACGAACGTCGAGACGCTCGTCCGCTCATCGATGTAGTTCGAGGCGGCCGCGGTGAAGGTACGACGCTGCGGCTCGCGTGTGGTTGCGGTGCTCAATGACGCTCCCAGAAGCTCGGGCCCACGGGTTCGGTGAAATCGCTCTGCGCGACGAGGTAGCCCTCGTCGTCGACCATGATCGGCAGCTGCGGCAGCGGCCGGGCGGCCGGGCCGAAGATGACCTCGCAGTGGTTGGCCACGTCGAACTGCGACTGATGGCACGGGCAGAGCAGGTGGTGCGTGTGCTGCTCGTAGAGGGCCACGGGGCAGCCGACGTGCGTGCAGATCTTCGAGTAGGCGACGATGCCGTCATACGACCACGACGCACGGTCCGGGAGCTCGTTGAGCTCGTCGGGGTTGAGGCGCATCAGCAGAACCGCGGCCTTGGCCTTCTCTTCGAGCTTGCCGTGATGCAGTTCGCTGAGCCCCTCGGGGATCACGTGGAAGGCGCTGCCGATGGTGACGTCGGCGGCCTTGATCGGAACACCGGACGGGTCGAGCGTGAGCCGCGTTCCCGCCTTCCACATCGTGTGGCTGAGGAGTTCGACCGGGTTCTCGTCCTGCGGAGCGAGGCCGCGGAACAGGACGACCGCGGGGAGCGGGAAGACGAGGAGCGCGCCGATGAGGCTGTTGCGGATGACCGCGCGGCGCGTGAAGCCGGACTCCCGATCGGCATCCTGGAAGACCTTGACCGCACCCTCGCGGGCGACCTGGTTGCCGCCGACCTTGTGGCGCTCGTCGGCGATCTCCACATCGGTCATGACCGCCTTCGCCCAGTGCACGGCACCGAAGCCGATGCCGAGCAGGGCGAGCGCCGCGCCGAGGCCGATGAACAGGTTGTTCAGCCGGACGTCGCCGACGTCGTTGCCCTCCATCGGGAAGAGCATGTACGCCGCGATCGCCCAGATGCTGCCGAGGATCGACAGGTAGAAGAGCGTGTACACCGTGCGCTGTGCACGCTTCTCCTTCTTCGGGTCCTCATCCGTGACGCGCGGACGGTGCGGCGGGAAGCCGGGGTTCTCGAACGCGTCGGACTGGATGAGGGCGGTGCCCGTCTTCACGGCGGGGACGGTCTCGGCGTGCGACGAGTCGGCAGCGGCGAGTTCGGTGCCGCTGTGGTCGTCCTGTGCCATGGTTCTCCTTCTTCGCTACTTCGGTGCGGGCCCTAGTTGGACTTCGCCGTGATCCACACGGTGATCGCGACGATGGCGCCGAGACCGAAGATCCAGATGAACAGACCCTCCGCGACCGGGCCGAGCGAGCCGAGCTCGAATCCGCCGGGCGAACGGTTGTCCTGCACGTACTGCAGGTAGGTGATGATGTCGCGCTTGTCTTCCGGCGAGATGTTCAGGTCGTTGAAGACCGGCATGTTCTGCGGGCCGGTGACCATGGCCTCGTAGATGTGCACGCCCGAGACATCCGTCAGCGGGGGAGCGAACTTGCCCTCGGTGAGCGCACCGCCGGCGCCGGCCACGTTGTGGCACATAGCGCAGTTGATGCGGAAGAGCTCGGCGCCGTTCGCGGCATCGCCGCCGCCGTTGACGAGGCTGTCGGCGGGGATGTCGGGGCCGGGGCCGAGGGAGGCGACGTAGTAGGCGAGCTGCTTGACCTGCTCGTCGGTGAACTGCACTGGCTTCTGCTCGGCCTGCGGCCCCTGCATCTGCATGGGCATGCGACCGGTGCCGACCTGGAAGTCGACGGCGGCGGCTCCGACGCCGATGAGGCTCGGTCCGTCGTTCGTGCCCTGCGCCTCGAGGCCGTGGCAGGTGGCGCAGTTGGCCTGGAAGAGCTTGCCACCCTCCTCGATCGTCTCCTGCGACGTGGGGGAGGGCTCGGCCTGTGCGGTCGTGGTGCTGAAGGCGGCGTACGCGCCTCCGGTGAACACGAGGCCGAGCGCGAGCAGCGCGGCGGTGGCGAGCGGATGCCGGCGGCCGGTGCGTCGCTTCGAGCGGTTCATTGATCTCTTCCTGTTCACGGGCATTGCGGGGTTGGCGCTCCTGGCTCGGACTACTTGAGGACGTAGATGACGAGGAAGAGGCCGATCCAGACCACGTCGACGAAGTGCCAGTAGTACGACACGACGATCGCGCTGGTGGCCTCCTTGTGGCCGAAGTTCTTGACTGCGAACACGCGGCCGATCACGAAGAGGAAGGCGAGGAGTCCGCCGGTGACGTGCAGGGCGTGGAAACCGGTCGTGAGGTAGAAGGCCGAGCCGTAGGCGTTCGAGTCCAGCGCGATGCCCTCGGCGACGAGCTGCGCGTACTCGAGGGACTGGCCGGCGACGAAGATCGCACCCATGACGTAGGTGACGAAGAACCACTCGACCATGCCCCAGTCGCGCAGCTTCCAACTCGTCCGGTACGGCTGCATGCGCTCGGCGGCGAAGACGCCGAACTGGCAGGTGAACGAGGACGCCACGAGGATGAGCGTGTTGACGAGCGCGAACGGCACGTTGAGGCGGCCCGCCTCGAAGTCCCACAGCTCCGGCGACGTCGAACGCAGCGTGAAGTAGATCGCGAAGAGGCCGGCGAAGAACATGACCTCGCTGCCAAGCCACACGATGGTACCGACCGCGACGGTGTTCGGCCGCTTGATCGCAGGCGCACTCGTCTGAAACGTCATTGAGGTGCTCGTCACGTTCACCATTATGGCTGATCCTCGGACGTGTTTTCGGACGGGGCGGGTCCGGATGTCGGACATCATCCACCGCGCGCCGCCGAATCCGCTGGTCGAATCCCGTGAAAACGCCTCGAATCGCGTCGATAGGATCGACTCCATGCCCTCCATGCAGACCTGGCCGGATGTCCTGAACTCGCTCCTCGCGGGCGAGGACCTCAGCGTGTCGGATGCCGCGTGGTGCATGGAACAGGTCATGACGGGCGTCGCGACGGACGCGCAGTTGGCGGCGTTCCTGATCGCCCTGCGCGTGAAGGGGGAGACCGTCGACGAGATCGTCGGCTTCCGCGATGCGATCCTCGAGCACGCCGTGGAGCTGCCGGTCGATGCCATGGCCCTCGACATCGTGGGCACGGGCGGTGATCGCTTCGGCACGGTCAACGTCTCGACCATGGCCTCAGTCGTCTGCGCGGCGGCCGGCGTTCCGGTGGTCAAGCACGGCAACAAGGCGGCGAGTTCCGCATCGGGCTCGTCCGACGTGCTCGGGGCCCTCGGCATCGACCTCACGATGCCCGCGCACCGCGTGGCCGAGGTGCTCGACGAGACGGGCATCACCTTCGCCTTCGCCGCGGCCTTCCACCCCGGCTTCAAGCACGCAGGTCCCGTCCGGGCCCAACTCGGGGTTCCGACTGTCTTCAACTTCCTCGGGCCGTTGTGCAACCCGGCCCGGCCCGAGGCGTCCGCGGTCGGCGTCGCCCACCTCGACCGCGTGCCGCTCATCGTCGGCGTGTTCCAGACGCGCGGTGCGACCGCGCTGGTGTTCCGCGGCGACGACGGCCTCGACGAGCTCACGACGACGGGTCACAGCCACATCTGGGAGGTCTCGCGCGGCACGGTCAAAGAGCACGACCTGGACCCGCGCGAGCTGGGCATTCCCCGTGCCGGTATCGACCAGCTCAAGGGAGGGGACGCGCAGCACAACGCGGCCATCGTGCACGAGGTCTTCGCCGGCGCGCGCGGACCGGTCCGCGACATCGTCGTGCTGAACGCGGCCGCCGGCCTCGTGGCGTTCGAGCTCGCGAACGATCCGAGCCAGTTCCAGCGCACGATCCTCGAACGGTTCCACGAGAAGATGGCCGTGGCCGAAGGCGCGATCGACAGCGGAGCGGCCGCGCGCAAGCTCGAGGACTGGGTCGCGGCGACCCGGCGCTGAAACGGCGGACGGGGCCCCGCCGAAGCAGGACCCCGTCCGACGATCGGGCGAAGGTCAGTTGACGTCCTCGTCGACCCAGTCGAAGGTCTTCGTGACGGCCTTCTTCCAGAGGCGGAGTTGCCGGTCGCGCTCGTCGGCGTCCATCTGCGGCTCCCAGCGACGGTCCTCCTGCCAGTTCGAGCGGAGGTCGTCGAGGCCGGACCAGAAGCCGGTCGCGAGTCCGGCGGCATAGGCCGCGCCGAGCGCGGTCGTCTCGGCGACGACCGGGCGTACGACGGGCACGCCGAGGATGTCGGCCTGGAACTGCATCAGGGTGTTGTTGGCGATCATGCCGCCATCGACCTTCAGCTCCGTGAGCTCCACCCCCGAGTCCGCGTTCACCGCGTCGAGCACCTCGCGCGTCTGGAACGCCGTCGCCTCGAGTGCCGCCCGCGCGATGTGCCCCTTGTTCACGTAGCGGGTCAGGCCCACGAGCGCGCCGCGGGCGTCCGGACGCCAGTAGGGGGCGAAGAGCCCCGAGAACGCCGGCACGAAGTACGCGCCGCCGTTGTCCTCGACCGACTTCGCCAGTTCCTCGATTTCCGGCGCGCTCGAGATCATCCCGAGGTTGTCGCGCAGCCACTGCACGAGCGACCCGGTGACCGCGATGGCACCCTCGAGGGCATAGTGCGCGGGCTGGTCGCCCAGCTTGTAGCCGAGCGTGGTGAGCAGCCCGTTCTTCGAGTGGACGATCTCGGTGTCCGTGTTGAAGATCAGGAAGTTGCCCGTGCCGTAGGTGTTCTTCGACTCACCGGCATCGAACGCGGCCTGGCCGAAGGTGGCGGCCTGCTGGTCGCCGAGGATGCCCGCGACCGGCACCTCGCGGAGGAGGCTCGACGACTCGACCGTGCCGTAGACCTCGGAGGAGGACTTGATCTCGGGCATCATCGATCGGGGCACGCCGAAGGCCTCGAGGATGTCATCGCGCCACGAGAGCGATTCGAGGTCCATGAACATCGTGCGGCTCGCGTTGGTGACATCCGTCGCGTGCACGCCGCCGTCGACGCCGCCGGTGAGGTTCCACAGCACCCAGCAGTCGGTGGTGCCGAACAGGAGGTCGCCGGCCTCGGCCTTCTCGCGCGCACCGTCCACGTTCTCGAGGATCCAGACGATCTTGGTGCCCGAGAAGTAGGTCGCGAGCGGCAGGCCGACGTCCTGCTTGAAGCGCTCGACGCCGCCGTCCGCGGCCAGGCGGTCGACGATCGGCTGCGTGCGGGTGTCCTGCCAGACGATCGCGTTGTACACCGGTTCGCCCGTGTTCTTGTCCCAGACCACGGCGGTCTCGCGCTGGTTGGTGATGCCCACGGCCGCGATGTCGTGGCGGGTGAGGTCGGCCTTGCCGAGCGCCTGGCCGATCACCTCGCGGGTGTTCTTCCAGATCTCCTTCGGGTCGTGCTCGACCCAGCCGGCCTTCGGGAAGATCTGCTCGTGCTCGAGCTGCCCGGTCGAGACGATCGACCCCTTGTGGTCGAAGATGATCGCGCGCGTGCTGGTGGTTCCCTGGTCGATCGCCAGGATGTAGTCGGCCATGTCCATGCGTCCTCTCTGTCGCAGTGGTGGATTCGTCCATCCGGCGGGCCACGGGCGAGGTCACGTGGTGCGGACGGACGAGGGGCCGGTCGTGTGACCGGCCCCTCGGATGATCAGCCCAGGAGCGGGAGCGCGACGATCGCGGTCCAGCCCGCGAGCACGCCGCCGATGATCGGACCCACGACGGGGACCCACGAGTAGGACCAGTCGCTGCTGCCCTTGCCCTGGATCGGCAGGATGGCGTGCGCGATGCGCGGCCCGAGGTCGCGGGCCGGGTTGATCGCGTACCCGGTGGGGCCACCGAGCGAGGCGCCGATGCCGATCACCAGCAAGGCGACGGGCAGTGCACCCAGCGCAGCCAGGCCGGAGCCGTCGCCGTTGCGGCCGAAGCCGATCACGACGAAGACCAGCACGAAGGTGCCGATGATCTCGGTCACGAGGTTCCAGGCGTACGAGCGGATGGCCGGGCCCGTCGAGAACACGCCGAGCTTGTTCGCGGCCTGGGGTTCCTCGTCGAAGTGCTGCTTGTAGGCCAGCCAGCAGACGATGGCGCCGAGGATGGCGCCGATCAACTGCGCACCGATGTAGGTGAGCACCGACAGGGCGTTCACCGGCACCGTGGTGCCGAGGGCCGGGTTGCCGAACTCGGTCGCGCCGTTGGCGACGAGTCCGAGGGTGACCGCGGGATTGATGTGCGCGCCCGACGCGTACGCGACGATGACGCCGGCGAAGACCGCGAATCCCCAGCCGATGGTGACCATCAGGAATCCGCCGTTGTAGCCCTTCGTCTTCACGAGGGCGACGTTCGCCACGACTCCGCAACCGAGCAGCACGAGCATCGCCGTGCCGACGAGTTCGGAGAGGAACAGCACTCCGAGATTGTCCACGTTGACCTTCCATCCTTTTCGCCGTGCCCGAGGGCCGCGCCCCAGGGCGGATCAGCGCCCACCCTACTCGCGTGGCCGAGATGCGCGGAAGGGCGCGCGGGAATCACGGGATAGCCCTTTCATCGCCGGGCCTCGCCGGAGTAGTTTTGCGGGGGAGTGCCGCGTCAACGTCGACAGGCGACGGGCCGGGCGGGTGCGGCCGAGGGGAAGGGACGTTTTCGTGAAGAAGATCATCAACGATCCCAAGCGCGTGGTCGACGAGTCAGTCGCAGGCTTCGGCCTCGCGCACGCCGACCTCGTGAGGGTCGAGACGGATCCCATCCACGTCGTGCGCGCCGACGCGCCGGTGGCGGGCAAGGTCGGCCTCGTGTCCGGTGGAGGCAGCGGGCACGAGCCGTTGCACGCGGGCTACGTCGGTCCGGGAATGCTCGACGCCGCCGTGCCCGGCGCGGTGTTCACCTCGCCGACGCCCGATCCGATCCTCGCGGCCACCAAGGCCGTCGACGGTGGCAAGGGCGTGCTCCACATCGTGAAGAACTACACGGGCGACGTGCTGAACTTCGAGACGGCGGCCGACCTCGCCGCCGCCGACGGCATCGAGGTCCGCGCCGTCGTGACCAATGACGACGTCGCGGTGAAGGACTCCCTCTACACGGCGGGGCGCCGCGGCGTCGGCGGCACGGTGCTCGTCGAGAAGATCGCCGGTGCGGCCGCCGATCGCGGCGACAGCCTCGACCAGGTCGCCGAGATCGCCGAGCGCGTGAACGCGAACGTGCGGTCGATGGGCATGGCACTGACGCCGTGCATCGTCCCTCACGCCGGCGAGCCGAGCTTCACCCTCGCGGAGGACGAGGTCGAGATCGGCATCGGCATCCACGGCGAGCCCGGGCGCGAGCGCATCAAGCTCGAGCCCGCGGACGCGATCGTCGACCGGCTGCTCACGCCGATCATCGAGGACCTGCCGTACTCCTCGGGCGATCGGGTGCTCCTGTTCGTCAACGGGATGGGCGGCACCCCGCAGATCGAGCTCTACATCGCCTACCGACGCGCCGCCGAGGTGCTCGCCGAGAAGGGGATCACGATCGAGCGCTCGCTCGTCGGCAACTACATCACCTCGCTCGAGATGCAGGGCTTCTCGATCACGGTCCTGAAGCTCGACGACGAGATGATCGGCCTCTGGGACGCCCCCGTGCACACGGCGGCGCTGCGGTGGGGTCGATAGGGGCGGCCGCGGTGGGATTGGACATCACCTGGGCGGTGGACTGGGTCAGGCGCGGCGCCGAGTCGATGGCGGAGCATCGGATCGAGTTGATCACGCTCGACCGGGAGATCGGCGACGGCGATCACGGGGAGAACATGGACCGCGGCTTCCAGGCCGTGCTGCCCAAGCTCGACGACCTGCCGGCGGGCTCGACTCCGGCCGACGTGTTGAAACTCGTCGCGACGACGTTGATCTCGACGGTCGGCGGTGCCGCGGGGCCGCTCTACGGGACGGCGTTCCTCAGGGGCTCCGGTGCGATCGCCGGCGAGTCCTCGATCGACGCCGCCGGCGTCGCGTCGTTGGTCGAGGCCGCGCGCGACGGCATCGTCTCGCGCGGCAAGGCCGAGTCGGGCGACAAGACCATGGTCGACGCGTGGACGCCCGCGGTCGATGCGGCACGCGCCGCCGCCGACGGCGGTGCGAGCGCCGCCGAGACGCTTCGGGCTGCAGCGGATGCCGCGGCGGCCGGTTCCGACGCGACGATCCCGCTCGTCGCCCGCAAGGGCCGGGCCAGCTACCTGGGCGAGCGGTCGGCCGGCCATCGCGATCCCGGCGCGCAGTCCACCGCATACCTCCTCGAGGCGGCCGCTGCCGCGGCCTCCAACGGGACCAGTGCCTGAGATGTCGGATCGGGAGCGCATCGGGATCGTCGTCGTCTCTCACTCCGAGCAGCTCGCCTCGGGAGTGGTCGAACTGGCGCACCAGATGGCGCCGAACGTCCGCATCGAGCCGGCGGGAGGGACGGACGACGGTCGCATCGGCACGAGCTTCGAGCGCGTGACCGCGGCGATCGGCGCCGCGGACGCCGGGACCGGCGTCGTCGTCCTGTGCGACCTCGGGTCCGCCATCCTGACCGCCGAAACGGCGATGGACTTCCTCGACGACGACCAGCGGGACCGGGTCCGGATCGCCGACGCGCCGCTCGTGGAGGGCGCGGTCGCGGCATCCGTCGCGGCGGAGTCGGGCGATTCGCTCGAGGTGGTCGTGCGTGCGGCCGAATCGGCCGGCGGGGGAGCGTCGGCCCCGGCGGAAGTCGCGGGCGACTCCGCCGGGGCGTCACCCGACGCCGGGGAGACCGGGGCGATCAGCCGCCGGATCACCCTCACCAACTCGGATGGGCTGCACGCGAGGCCGGCGGCGGAACTCGTGAAGCTCGCGAGCACCTTCCCGCAACGCGTGACCGTGAACGGCATCGACGCGAAGAGCCTGCTCGCCATCATGGCGCTGGGGCTCGTCAAAGGCGACGAGGTAGAGATCGCGACGGATGACCCCGGAGGGATGGACGCGGTCGAGGCGCTCGCCGACCTCGCGTCCAGCGGATTCGGCGAGCACTGACCGAGGGGGCGGCTTCAGGGCATGGCTGCCGTCGACGCCGTGCCGACGGCAGCACAGCGCCCCGAATCCGGATATTGGATAGTTTCACTATCCGAATCCGGCTCGCACGGAACGCGACGCCGGGAGTACCATCGGCGCCATGGCACGCGAAGAGGCGGGCCACGGCGACGGGAACGCGTTCACCAGGTTCTTCGACCGGGTGGATCGGGTCATGACCCCAGCGTTCGAGTCGCCGCGGATGGCCCCGGAGGAGCCCGACGACCGCAGTCAGTCGGGGGAGAAGCCGTGTCCGCTCTGCGGACACCCGATGTTCGAGCACCGCATCGACGAATCGACGCCGAACGTCCTGCTCGAATGCCCGACCGATGTCCGCCTGCCGGAACCCGCCGCAAGCGGGCCGCTGAACGAGTTCGGCATGCCGGCCAGCGAGGAACGCGTGGAGAAGCTCAGGCGCCACGAACGCGCCTGATTCGTCCTGCACACAAGGGGAGTGGTCGCCGTCGGCGACCACTCTGGAGGCGCGAGTCGACACGGTGAGGACACCACATCGTGAAGCCGATTCACGATGTTGGTCCGCAGCACTTCATTCGGACATAATGTGCATTATCGGCGCGCGGCTCAGGAGTCACACGAAACCCGCCGAGCGCCCGAATCCGGGGCGCTCGGCGGGGCCTCGGTCAGCCGCGCAAGCCGCGGGATTCGCGTGACAGGTTGAGCGTCACGTCCGACAGGCGACGACGAGGATTCCCATCCACCGACCCGACGTCGCAACCACCATGGCTCGAACCCCATCGGCGAGATCGGGCCCGCATCGGCCGTGAGTCGCGAAATGTGGAGAAGATCCTCCGATGGGCCGCGACCGCCATCGGAGAATCAGCTCAGCCGATCGCGCGGGTCACGAGCTCGATGATGCGCTGCTCCCCCGCCGGAGTCAGCTCGGTGAGCGCGTAGGAGGTCGGCCAGAGCTCGCCATCGTCGAGCGCCGCGTTGTCTTGGAAGCCGAATGTCGCATAGCGCGTCTTGAACTTCAGCGCGGGCTGGAAGAAGCACAGCACCTTGCCGTCCTTCGCCCAGGCGGGCATGCCGTAGTACGTGCGCGGCGCCAGCGTCGGTGCATGTTCGGTGATGAGCTCGTGGAGCCGTTCGGCCATCGCTCGATCGGCACCCTCCAACTCGGCGATCTTCTCGAGCAGGTCGGCCGTGCCGTCCTTCTTCCTGCCGCCGCGCACCTCCCTGGCACGTTCCTTCATCGCCGCGCGTTCCTCATCGGTGAAGCCCTCCGGCTCCTCGTCGCGTGCCGCCGTGCGCTTCGTCTCAGCCATGGTCTCTTCCCTTCGGTTCGGTCGACGCGGGTTCGGTCGATGCTGTCGGTCCAACGGAGGGCACTTCGGTCGCGAGGTCGCGGGCGTAGACCACTCCCCCTGCTTCGTACGCCGAATGCAGGCACATGTCGGCCTCCTCGGGACCGGAATACGGGTGGGGGTATCAGGTGCCGACGTACTCCGCGAGGTGCTCCCCCGTGAGCGTCGCGCGGCTCGCGACGAGGTCGGCGGGTGTTCCCTCGAACACGATGCGCCCGCCGTCGTGCCCGGCGCCCGGCCCGAGGTCGATGATCCAGTCGGCGTGGGCCATGACCGCCTGGTGGTGCTCGATGACGATCACGGTCTTGCCGGCGTCGACGAGACCGTCGAGCAACCGCAGCAGGTTGTCGACGTCGGCGAGGTGGAGGCCGGTCGTCGGCTCGTCGAGCACGTAGACGTCACCCGTCTCCCCCATCGCGATCGCGAGCTTCACGCGCTGGCGCTCCCCGCCCGACAGGGTCGACAACGGCTGCCCGAGGCTCAGGTAGCCGAGCCCGACGTCTTCGAGACGGCCCAGGATCGCGGCCGCGGCCGGGATCTTCGCCTCGCCTGCGGAGAAGAACTCGCGCGCCTTCGCGACCGGCAGGTCGAGCACCTCGGTGATGTCGAGCCCGCCGAGCGTGTACTGGAGCACGCCGGCCTGGAAGCGCTTGCCCCCGCAGTCCTCGCAGGGCGTCTCGATCGAGTCCATGAACCCGAGCTCGGTGACGATGACGCCCGCCCCCTTGCACGTCGGGCACGCGCCCTCGGAGTTCGCGCTGAAGAACGCCGGCTTCACGCCGTTCGCCTTCGCGAAGGCCTTGCGGATCGGCTCGAGGAGGCCGGTGTAGGTCGCCGGGCTGCTGCGTCGCGAACCCTTGATCGCGCCCTGGTCGATCGAGACGATGCCCTCGCGCTGCGAGACGGACCCGTGGATGAGCGAACTCTTCCCCGAGCCCGCGACCCCGGTGACGACCGTGAGCACGCCGAGCGGGATGTCGACGTCGACGTCGACGAGGTTGTTCTCGTCGGCGCCGCGCACCTCGATGGCGCCGGAACCGCGACGCACCTCGGGCTTGATCGACGCCCGGTCCTCGAGGTGCCGCCCCGTGATCGTGTCGCTCGCCTTGAGCTCGTCGACCGAACCCTCGAAGCCGATCTCGCCGCCGTCGCGGCCCGCACCCGGGCCGAGGTCGACGACGTGGTCGGCGATGGCGATCGTCTCCGGCTTGTGCTCCACGACGAGCACGGTGTTGCCCTTGTCGCGGAGTTGCAGCAGGAGCGTGTTCATGCGCTGGATGTCGTGCGGGTGCAGCCCGATGGTCGGTTCGTCGAAGACGTAGGTGACATCCGTCAGCGACGAACCGAGGTGACGCAGCATCTTGATGCGCTGCGCCTCGCCGCCCGAGAGCGTGCCCGACGGCCGCTCGAGGCTGAGGTAGCCGAGCCCGAGCGTGACGAAGGCGTCGAGGTTCGCGCCGAGGGCCTCCAGCAGCGGGCCGGCGTCGGGACGGTCGAGACTCCGGATCCAGGCGGCGAGGTCGGTGACCTGCATCCGGCACGCGTCGGCGATGCTGACCCCGTCGATCGTCGACGACCGGGCCGCCTCGGTCAATCGGGTGCCGTCGCACTCGGGGCAGCGGGCGAAGGTCGCCACGCGCTCGACGAAGGCCCGGATGTGCGGCTGGAGCGCATCGAGGTCCTTCGAGAGCATCGACTTCGTGATCTTGGGGATCAGCCCCTCGTAGGTCATATTGATGTTCTGGATCCGGACCTTCTTCTGCTCGCTGTAGAGCAGCGCGTGGCGTTCCTTCTCCGTGAACTCGGCGATCGGCGTGTCGGGGTCGTAGAACCCGGACTCGGCGAACCCGCGCACCATCCACCCGTCGGCCGTGTACCCGGGGACCATGATGGCGCCCCCGTTCAGCGACTTGGTCTCGTCGATCACCTGCGAGAGGTCGATGTCGGACACGGAGCCGCGACCCTCGCAGCGCGGACACATGCCGCCGAGGTAGACGACGTCGCGCACGATCGTCTTCTCGCCGGTCGCCGACGTCATGACCCCGCTGGCCTTCTGCGTCGGGATGTTGAACGAGAACGCGGTCGGCCCGCCGATGTGCGGCTCGCCCAGCCTGCTGAACAGGATCCGCAGCATCGCGTTCGCGTCGGTCACGGTGCCGACCGTGGAGCGCGGGTTCGCACCGAGCCGCTCCTGGTCGACGATGATCGCGGTCGTGAGTCCGTCGAGCACGTCGACATCGGGGCGCGGCACCGACGGCATGAATCCCTGAACGAACGCGCTGTACGTCTCGTCGATGAGGCGCCGCGACTCGGCGGCGATCGTGTCGAACACCAGCGAGCTCTTGCCGGAGCCGGACACTCCGGTGAACACGGTGAGTCGCCGTTTCGGCAGCTCGACCGAGACATCCTTCAGGTTGTTCTCGCGTGCGCCCTGCACCCGGATCCGGTCGTGCGAGTCGGCCGGCGGCCGGGCGGATGCTCCGGGGTCGACGTTCGGGGTCGTGGTCATCGTGCCTCCATCGGGGTCGGGTCCGATCCAATCACCGCGGCATCGCGAACGCCCGGAGGCGCCGCGAGACCGGCCGACGGGTCACGCGACCTGCTGGATCCGGATCATGTTGCCTGCGGGGTCGCGGAACGCGCAGTCGCGCAGCCCGTACGGCTGGTCGACCGGCTCCTGGACCACCTCGGCGCCCGCCGCCTCGAGCCGCGCGAAGGTCGCGTCGAGTTCGGTCGACGCGAGGTTCACGCCGAAGTAGCTGCCCTTGGCGATGATCTCGAGGAGGGCGTTCCGATCGTCGTCGGTCATGCCCGGGCCGACCCCGGGCGGGTGCAGCACGATCGCCGTGTCGGGCTGGTCGGCGGGGCCGACCGTGATCCAGCGCATGCCCTCGTAGCCGACGTCGTTGCGGACCTCGAAGCCGAGGACGTCGCGATAGAAGGCGAGCGAGGCCTCCGGGTCGAGGTGCGGGAGGAAGCTGGAGTGGATGGTCAGGCTCATGGGGCCACGCTAGCCACCGCCGCCGACGGTCGCTTCTCGATTCCTGATCGGCTTGGTCACCTGCTTCGCCACGCACGGGAGCATGCCGAGCGTCGCGCCCGCGTACCGATCGCGGTAGACGCTGGGCGGCACGCCGACGAGCTCGGCGAAGCGGGTGCTGAAGGTGCCGAGCGAGGTGGAGCCGACCTCGAAGCAGACCTCGGTGACGCTGAGGTCGCCCCGTCGCAGCAGCGCCATCGCTCGTTCGATGCGACGGGTCATGAGGTACGAGTACGGCGACTCGCCGAACGCGGCGCGGAACTGCCGGCTGAGGTGGCCCGACGACATGTTCGCCCCGCGCGCGAGCGCCTCGACGTCGAGCGGTTGCGCGTACTCGCGGTCGATGCGATCGCGCACGCGCCGGAGGACCGCGAGGTCGCGCAGCCCGTCCGGGCCGATGGTTCGGCTGCCCACGAGCGCGATGCTCCCACCTCGCGGGCGGGAAGTCCAGCGACCGATCCGGAGGGCGGGCCCTTCGTTCCGTGCTGCCGCGTCGCGCGGTGCCAGAATGGCGCCATGGTCTCCGGGAAGGTGGCGTTCGTCCTCGGCGGCGGCGGCGTGCTGGGGGCCGTGCAGGTCGGGATGCTCCGGGCGGTGCTCGAACGCGGCATCCGCCCAGACCTCGTCGTCGGAACGTCGATCGGCGCGATCAACGGCGCGATCATCGCCGCCGGCGTGGATCGCAGCCTCGAACGCCTCGAGGAGGCGTGGACCTCGAAGGACGCTCGTGCGATCACGACCGGGATGGGCCTGCGCCCCGGTCGCGCCCACGTCATGTCGACCGAGCCGCTCCGGCGGATGCTCGGGCACGGGCTCGCGGGCGCCGGCGCGTTCGAGGACCTCGAGATCGAGTTCAGGTGCTGCGCGGCGAGTGTCGAGCGGGCGGCCGAACACTGGTTCACCTCGGGCCCGCTCGTGCCGGCCGTGCTGGCCTCGGCGGCGCTGCCCGGCCTGTTCCCGGCGGTCCGGATCGGCGACGAGCACTTCGTCGACGGCGGGATCGTGAACTCGATCCCGGTCGGCCAGGCCGCCGATGCCGGCGCGACCGACATCTACGTCATGCAGGTCGGCCGGATCGAGCACGCCCTCACGCCGCCCCGGAACCAGTTCGAGAACGCGCGCGTCGCGTTCGAGATCTCCCGGCGGCATCGCTTCGCTCGCGACAGCGCCGCCCTCGCGGCGGGTACCCGGATGCACGTGCTCCCGACCGGGACGGCCTCGCCGAAGGAGAACCGCGTCACGCGGAACCTCTCCCCCGCGTCGCTCCGCCGTCGGATGACGACCGCCTACGGCGCGGCATCCGCCTACCTCGATCGCGAGGACGAACCCGGCGGCGAGCCGGAAGATCGGGCCGCGGACTGATGCGGCTGCCGCCGAAGTGGGTGCGCCGCGGCGTCCTCGCGCCGGTCGTGGTCGCGCTCGCGCTCGTCGTCGTCGCGCTGCTGCCCGCGTGGCTCTCCGTCGCGCTGATCGTTTCGATCCTGGTGGAACCGCGGCTGCGGACGCCGCGGCTGCTCGTCATGGTCGCCGTGTATCTGCTGTGGGATGCCGCGGCCATCGTCGCGCTGTTCGTCCTGTGGGTCGCCTCCGGGTTCGGCTGGCGGATCCACTCGCACGGGTTCCAGCGCGTGCACTACCGGTTCGTCGCGCGGATGCTCGGGTTCCTGTTCTGGAACGCGCACTGGGTGCTGCGGCTGGACATCGACGTGCGCGTGCCGGAGGGGTTCCACGACGACGACGAGCCGCGCGTCATCGCGAGCCGGCACGCCGGCCCGGGCGACTCGTTCATCCTCATCCACGCCGTGCTCAACTGGTTCGACCGTTCGCCGCGGATCGTGCTGAAGGACACCATGCAATGGGACCCGGCCGTCGACATCGTCCTCAATCGACTGCCCAATCGGTTCATCGCCCCGCCGCCCGTCGCCGGCGAGGTCGGCCGCGGCGCCCGCCGACGGACGGTGCGCGCCGCACCCGCCGTGCCGCTCACCGAGCGCATCGCCGAGCTCGCCGATGACATGCGCGCACGCGACGCCCTCGTGATCTTCCCCGAGGGCGGCAACTTCACCCCGGAGCGCAGGGCCAGGGCGATCGCCCGGCTCCGCGCCGCCGGTCTCGACGCCGCTGCGGCACGCGCCGCCCACCTCATGAACGTCATGGCACCGCGACCCGCCGGCCTGTTCGCGGCACTTGATGCGGCCCCCCACGCCGACGTGTTCCTCGTCGCGCACACCGGCCTGGACCGGATCCGGACCATCGGCGACGTGTGGCGCGAACTGCCGACCGACAAGACCATCACCATGCAGGTCTGGAACGTCCCGCGTGACGAGATCCCCGACGACCACGATGCTCGAACCGATTGGCTGATGGGCGAATGGGAGCGGATCGACGACTGGATCGCGGCGCGGAACCACTGATCCACGGCGGTCGCGGTCACCGCGCCGGGGTCAGGCGCAACCTCCGATGGGCGTGCCACCGGAGCCGGAAACTGCGACGGACTCGATCCCTTCGCCGGCGTGCGAGGCGAGCGCGAATCCCATGACCGACCCGCACAGCTGCATGGCCGTCGGGATGCCGCTCTCCGGGTCGAGGTCGGTCGCGATGTCGAGCCTGCTCCCGGTCGCCTCCATGCCGATGATGTGGGAGTACCACGAACTCTCGTTCCCCGAGCCCCCGAAGCTCGCCTCGAGCTCGGCGCGGAACGCCGAGACGTCGATCGCGGGTGGCGGCGAGGACTCGGCCCCTCCGCCGTCGGAGGTCGTGGCGGACGGGCGCTCCGCCTCGACGTCGGAATCAGCGGTGCACCCGCTCGCCACGAGGCCGAGGGCGATGAGACCGATCATCACCATCATCGTTCGCGACACCCGACTCACCTCCAAGGACGCGGCGGGGTCGGGTCGTCTGCTGCGAACGTGCCACCCCGGGGTCGGGTCGTGCGACCGATGTTCGCAGGCCGGAGATGCGAACGTCAACGATCCGAGTACATCGCGACACGCCGGGAGGGCGGGACCAACGGCTCCCGCGGTCGGCTCATCGCTGGGAATACGCTGAACCCGAGCGCGCCACTCCGGGTGCGCCGGAAGGAGTCGCAATGTCCTCCCCGCAGTCCAACAGCATGTTCGCGGCGTTCGCCTTCGATTCGGCCGAACTCACGAAGTCGGCGGTCAACTCGATCCGCATCGCGCTCGGCGTGACGGGGGTCATCGCCCTGATCATCGGCGTCTTCATCACGTTCTGGCCGGAGCGGTCGGCCGTCGTGCTGACGGTGATGCTCGCGATCTACTTCCTCATCGCGGGACTCGCCTACGTCGGCATCGGCATCTTCTCGAGGTCGATCTCCGGCGGCGCGAGGGCGCTCGACATCATCCTCGGCGTGCTGTTCCTGATCGGCGCGATCGTCATGTTCTCGAACCCGACCGAGAGCGCCGTCGTGATCGGCATCTTCCTCGGCATCCTCGTCGGCATCCTCTGGATCGTCGAGGGCGTGGTCGCGCTCGCCCAGTCCGGCAACTCCTCGTCACGGGGCTGGAGCATCTTCTTCGGCCTGCTCAGCATCATCGCGGGCATCGTGCTGCTGTTCTCGCCGCTCTGGGGCGTCGCCATCCTCTTCTGGGTGACGGGCGTCGCGCTCATCGTGCTCGGCATCGTCCAGATCGTCCGCGCGTTCACCTTCGGCCGCGGCATGCAGCTCTCGTCATGACGCACTGAGACCCACGAGACGCCGCGAGGGCGGGACCGGCCGGACCGGTCCCGCCCTCGTCGCATGCGTCCGCCTCTGGGCGGCGCGTCGGCGGATCAGCTCGCGGGTGCGAAGCCCGAGACATCCCCCACGTAGCGGGTGTGGTCGGCCGGAACGGGATCGACCGCGGCCGACGCCACCTCGGCCGCGAACTCGGCGACGTTGTAGAGCTTGCCCGCGTCCTCCTTGCGGGCGGCGATCGCGCCGGGGTTGGCCCGCTCGAGCAGCGTGGCGGTGATGGTGCCCTCGATCATGTCGCCCGACACGACGACGAACTCGACGCCCTTCGCGTCGAACTCCGGCAGCTTCGCCCGGAGCGCGTCCTCGCCGGCGCGCTTGGAGAGCGCGACGGGCTCGTACTCGGGCATGGTCGGCGTCGTGCGGATGAAGTGCGCCTGGTGGCTCGTGACGAACACGATGCGCGCGCCGTCGGCGAGGTGCGGGAGGGCGTTGTCGACCACGTTGACCTGTGCGTCGCGATTGAGCCGCATGGCGTAGTCCTCGCCCATGCCGGACTCCATGCCGCCGGAGGCGTTGAGCACGAGGAGGTCGACGGGGCCGAGCTCCGAGACGGCGCGCTCGAACATCGCCCGCACGGACGCGGCATCCGTCAGGTCGGCGCCGACGGCGATCGCCCGGCCCCCAACCGCGACGATCTCGTTCACGACCTTCTCCGCGCGAGGGGCCTTGCTGCGGTAGTTGACGACGACCGCCGCGCCGGCCTCGGCGAGGTAGCGGGCGGTGTCCGCGCCGATGCCGCGGGACGATCCCGTGACGAGGGCGACGCGGCCGTCGAGCGATCCGGGGGCGAGCGGGTTGGTCACGTTTGGGCTCCTCGAGTGGTGCGGATGTCGCGGGCGCGCGCTGCGCGCCGCACCGAGACTACCAACTCCCCCACCGGCGCCCCATGCGCTGCTAGGTTGACAAGCGGGGGCCCGAAGGAGACCAACTTGGATGTTCTGACCCAATACGCGTGGATCGCCTGGCTCGTCCTGATCCTCGTGTTCGCCACCATCGAGGTGTTCACCCTCGAGATGACCTTCCTCATGCTCGCCCTCGGGAGCGTGGCGGGGCTGCTCTCCGGGCTGACGGGCATCCCCTGGTGGGCGCAGTTCATCGTCGCGGCCGTCGTCGCCGTCCTGCTGATCCTGACGCTGCGACCCTCGCTGCTCCGGATGCTCCGGCGTGGAGCCGATCCCGCCCGCAGCAACGTCGACGCATTGATCGGAGCCGCCGGCACGGTGGTCCGGACGGTCGGGCCGGCCGGGGGCCAGGTCCGGCTGCAGAACGGTGACGTCTGGACGGCACGGCTCTCGCCGGTGACCGAGCAGGCGGATGTCGCCGTGGGCGAGAACGTGCTCGTCACCGGCATCGACGGGGCGACGGCGGTCGTCGTCCCGATGGAGAGGAGCACCCAGGCGTGAACGACGTCGGACCCATCATCGCCCTGATCGTCGTCGTCGCGATCGCGATCTTCGCGATCGTGGTGATCGCGAAGTCGATCCGGATCATCCCGCAGGCGTACGCGGGCGTCGTCGAGCGACTGGGGCGGTACCACAAGACCCTCACGCCCGGCCTGAACATCCTCATCCCGTTCATCGACCGCCTGCTCCCGCTGGTCGACATGCGCGAGCAGGTCGTCTCGTTCCCGCCGCAGCCCGTCATCACGGAAGACAACCTGGTGGTCTCGATCGACACGGTCGTCTACTTCCAGGTCACCGACGCGCGCGCAGCGACCTACGAGATCAACAACTACCTCGGCGCGGTCGAGCAGCTGACCACGACCACGCTCCGAAACGTCGTCGGCGGGCTGAACCTCGAGGAGGCGCTCACCAGCCGCGACAACATCAACGGGCAGCTCCGCATCGTGCTCGACGAGGCCACGGGCAAGTGGGGCATCCGGGTCTCCCGGGTCGAGCTCAAGGCGATCGACCCGCCCCTCTCCATCCAGGACTCGATGGAGAAGCAGATGCGCGCCGAACGGGACCGCCGCGCCGCCATCCTCACTGCCGAGGGCACGAAGCAGTCGGCCATCCTCGAGGCCGAGGGCTCCCGGCAGGCCGCCATCCTCAAGGCGGAGGGTGACGCCAAGGCCGCCGTCCTCCGAGCGCAGGGCGAGGCCGAGGCGATCCTCACGGTCTTCGACGCCATCCACAAGGGCGACCCCGACCCGAAGCTGCTCGGCTACCAGTACCTGCAGATGCTCCCGCAGCTCGCCGAGGGCGCGTCGAACAAGCTCTGGATCGTGCCGAGTGAGCTCACCGAAGCCCTGAAGGGCATCGGGCGCGCGTTCACGCCGAACGGCTCCGGCGACGGTGCGACCGGCTCGACCGCGTCGGGCGGGCCGGCGCGGCCCGGGTCCCCGGGCTGAACCCGGCTGCCCGGGTGGACGGCGGCTGGTTCGAGCCATCCGCTCCCCGCGTCCTCGCACACCGCGGGCTCGCGCTCACGGTGCCCGAGAACACGCTGGCGGCATTCGAGGCCGCCGTGCGGGCGGGAGCGCAGTACCTCGAGACCGACATCCATCCGAGCGCCGAGGGTGCGGCCGTGCTCGCGCACGACCCGACGCTGCGACGCGTCGCGGGGCGAGCCGACGCCGTGTCCGAACTCACGCTGGAGGAGCTCCGCGCCGTCGACCTCGGCGGAGGCCACGGCTTCGGCACGCTCGACGAACTGCTCCACGCGTTCCCCGAGGCGCGCCTCAACATCGACGTGAAGACGGATGCCGCGGTCGCGCCGACCATCGAGGCGGTCCGTCGAGCCGCCGCCGCCGACCGGGTCCTGCTCACCGCCTTCGCCGACGCGCGGCGACGCCGGCTCGCCGCCGCGGTACCCGGCTCGGTCACGTCGGCCGGTCGGACCTCGGTGCTGCGCGCCGTCGCGGCATCCCGCACTCGCAGCGCAGGCGCGATGCGTCGCGCGGTCGCCGGCGCCCGCGCCCTCCAGATACCCGAGCGGGTCGGCCGGCTGCGCATCCTCTCCCCCGCGCTCCTGGAGACGGCGCACTCCGCAGGACTCGAAGTGCACGTCTGGACGGTGAACGACGAGGCGGAGATGCGGCGTCTGCTCGCCCTCGGCGTCGATGGGCTCGTGACCGATCGCGTCGACCTCGCGCTGCGCATCGTCTCGGAAATCTGAGAGTTCCCCGGCAAAACCTCAGGCGGCGGGAAGAAGATGCCCAGCTTGATCGTCTATACCTGATTGACGATCGAGAGGAGTACGCCATGGCGGACCGGAGCCTTCGAGGCATGCGTATCGGCGCCCAGAGCCTGCAGAGCGAGGACGGCGTCATCTTCGCCGACCGCGCCGACTACACGTACCGCTGCGAGACGTGCGGTCGTGACACCGTGATGACCTTCTCGACCGAGGCCGAGCTTCCGGAGACCTGGGAGTGCCGTCACTGCGGCAACTCCGCCGTGCTCCTCGTCGACTCCAAGCCCGTCGAGATCGACCGTTCCGGCGAGAAGGTCGCCCGCACCCACTGGGACATGCTGCTCGAGCGCCGCACGCGCGCCGAGCTCGAGGAGATCCTCGAGGAGCGTCTGCAGTACCTGCGGGCCCGACGAGGTCAGCAGAAGATCGGCGCCTAGCCCTCCAGCGCAGGCTCACGCCCGGCCCCGGACCCCGTCCGGCGCCGGGCGTTCCGCTGTGCGGCGATGCCAGCCCAGGCGAGCCCGGCGAGTGATCCCAGGACGAGCACGAGCGGGACGGCCGCGCCGAGGACGACCGACGGCGTGAGCCCGGTTCGCAGATCCACCTCGGTCACCATCGCACCGGCCTCGTACGCGGGCAGCGCGTCGATCGTGCGCCCGGAGGGATCGATCACCTGGCTCGTCCCGACCGTCGAGATGTTCACGACCGAGCGGCCGGTCTCGATCGCCCGGAGTCGCGCAATCGCGAGCTGCTGCTGGTTCTCGTCGGTGCCCCGGAAGTCGGCGTTGTTCGTCTGGAGCATGTAGAGCTCGGCGCCGTCGCGGGCGCCCTCCCAGATGAGGTCGTCGTAGATCACGTCGAAGCAGATCGCGAGCCCCGTGACGGTGTCGCCGAGGTCGAACACGGGCGGCTCGGTTCCCGGCGAGTACCCGCGCTGGATGAGACCGGTGAGCTCGGGCACGATCGAATCGTAGAACCAGCGGTCGGGGATGTACTCGCCGAACGGGACCGGGTTGCGCTTGGCGAACCGATCGACGGCGCCCTCGCCGGCCTCCCAGAGGAGCGAGGTGTTGTAGAAGCGTTCCTCGCCCTCGTCGCCCTCGACCGTCACCGTGTTCAGGATGACGGGGGCATCGAGGTCGTCCGACAGGCGGTCGAAGATGCGGGCGACCGACGGGCTGCGCGTGGGGTCGATGTCGGACCCGCCTTCGGGCCAGAGCAGCACGTCGACGTCCTCGCCGAGTACCGGTTCGGTCGCCTCCAGCTGCGAACGCAGCACGTCCCCCTGCTCGCGTCGGTCGAAGTACCCGGCGGGTCCGTCACCCTGCACGCTCGCGACCCGCAGCTCACCGGCCGACGTGGTCGGGAAGGCCGGAAGCGCGACCGCCACGACGAGGAGTGCGGAGACCGGGATCGCGGTCCGGAGGTCGCGCCATCCGCGCGCCCGCACCCACTCGATCGCGGCCGCCGTGATCGCGACCATCACGAAGCCGAGGCCCGACGACCCGATCCAGGACACGACGGGCGCGAACGGGCTCTCCGACTGGCTGAGTGCCGCGCGACCCCAGGGGAACCCGCCGTACGGGAAGGTGCCGGTGACGCTCTCGCGCACGATCCAGAGGCCGGCCACGAGTGCCGGCAGCGCGATGAGCTGCAGCCAGCGGGAGCGACCGGCCTGCGGGACCCACCGGTACGCGAGCGTGATGAGCACCGCGCCGCCGGCCACGAAGAGCGACTCGAGGATCGACAGCGCGAGCCACGGGATCGGGCCGAGGTACAGCGCCGTCCACGACACGTGCGAGAGGTAGAACGCGAGCCCGAATGCGAGCCCGACGTGGAAGGAGGCGAGCAGCGATCGGCCGATGAGCGGCACGAGCGCCATCGCGATCCCGGCGAACGCGAGGGGCCAGACGCTCGCGCCGGGGAAGCCGAGGTCGTACACGAACCCGCCGAGCGCCGAGACGATGAGCGCGGCCCAGAGCGGCAGGATCGGGCGGGGGCCCCGAGGGGCGGCGACCGCATCTACCTCGGAGTTCGCGCTCCCGCTTTCGGCGGCGGCCGCCGGACCCTGGCCGACGGCGGGAGGTTCCGCCGCCGTCGCGGCGGGTTCCGCGCTCATGTCGCCGCTCCGTATGCGACGACCCCGCGCCGGACGGCATCGATCGCCGCACGAGCGGTCGCCCCGAGCTCCGCATCCGCCACGATCGAGACCTGGTCGAGCAGGTCGACCACCTGCTTGGAGAGCCGCACGAAGTCTCCGGCGGCGAGTTCGGTGTCGGCGAGCACCTGCGCGAGACCCGCCCCGCGAGCCCACGCGTGCATCGCCGTCGCGAGCGCCGGCGAGGGCTGCTCGCTGCCGGGGAGCCGGTGGTCGCGCTCGACGTCGTCGAGTTCGCTCCACGCGTCCAGCGTGCGCTCGAAGGCCTCGCGGAAGCCGCCCTTCGGCAGTCGGTACTGCACGCTCCGGTCGTCGCGACGCGGCTCGTAGACGAGCGCCGCGGCGATGGCGGCGACCGAGGGGACGTCGAGGCCGTCCCACAGCCCGCGGCGCAGGGCTTCGGCGACGAGCAGGTCGCGCTCGCCGTAGATGCGCTTGAGGGTCCGACCCGCGGCTGTCGAGACCAGTCCGCCGCTCCCATCGCGCTCGAGGTAGCCCAGCTCCTCGAGCACCTCGGCGACGCGGTCGAACCGCTTCGCCACCTGCCCCGTGCGCGAACGGATCTGCCGCGAGAGGTCGTCGTGGTCACGCTTCAGCCGCCACCAGCGCTCGGCCCAGCGTGCGTGCTGCTCGCGCTCGGCGCACCCGTGGCACGGGTGGGCGCGGAGGCGCTTGCGTTCGGCGGCGAGGTCCCGCTGCAATCGTTCGCGCTGGGCGTGCGTCGGATTCCCCTTCGACGACTGCCGCTCGAGGTCGCCGATCCGGCGCCGGATGCCGGCGTACTCCGCGAAGTCGCCGAGGTGGCAGCGCATCGCCTCCTCGAACCCCGCCATCGACTCCTCCTGCTTCCGGAGGGTGCGGGCGAGGTCGACCACCGCGCGGTCGGCCTGGAACTGCGCGAACGAGAGTTCGAGGATCTGCCGGGTGCGGTCGCGACCGAACTGGTCGACGAGGTTCACGGCCATGTTGTAGGTCGGCGTGAAGCTCGAATTCAGGGGGTAGCTCCGCCGGGACGCGAGCGAGGCGACGGCCTCGGGGTCCAGTCCGTCGACCCACTGGATGACCGAGTGCCCCTCGACGTCGATCCCCCGTCGCCCCGCACGGCCGGTGAGCTGCGTGTACTCCCCCGGCGTGATCGGCACGCGCGCCTCGCCGTTGAACTTCTCGAGCTTCTCGAGCACGACCGAGCGCGCGGGCATGTTGACGCCGAGCGCGAGGGTCTCGGTCGCGAAGACGACCTTGAGCAGCTTCCGCTGGAAGAGGTCCTCGACGATCTCCTTGAAGGTCGGAAGCATGCCGGCATGGTGCGCGGCCACGCCGCGCTGCAGGCCCTCGAGCCATTCCCAGTACCCGAGCACGGCGAGGTCGTCGTCGCGGAGCAGGTGCACGCGCTCTTCGACGATCTCGCGGATCTCCGCGCGCTCCTCGGTGTCGGTGAGGCGGATGCCGCTGCGCAGCACCTGTCGGACGGCCTGGTCGCACCCCGCGCGCGAGAAGATGAAGAAGATCGCCGGCAGCAAGTGCTTGCCGCTCAACAGGTCGACGACCTCGGAGCGCTCCGCACGACCCCCGCCGGGCGCGGGTCGGTGGTAGCGGCCGCGATCGCTGCCGCGACGACCGCGCTGCGAACGACCGCCGATCGATCGGCCGCCTGCGCGGGCGAGCCGCTGCAGTTCGGGATTCACGCGATGGGACGCCGCCTGTCCCGACGAGTCGAACAGGTCGACGAGCTTCGAGCCGACCAGCACGTGCTGCTCGAGCGGCACGGGTCGCTGCTCCGACACGATGACGTCGGTGTCACCGCGAACGGCCTGCAGCCAGTCGCCGAACTCCTCGGCGTTCGACACCGTCGCGCTCAACGAGACGAGCCGGACGTGTTCGGGGAGGTGGATGATGACCTCCTCCCATACCGCGCCGCGGAACCGGTCGGCGAGGTAGTGCACCTCGTCCATGACGACGAACGAGAGCCGTTCGAGGAGCGGCGAATCGGCGTAGAGCATGTTCCGCAGGACCTCGGTCGTCATCACGACGATCCGAGCCCCGGGGTTGATGTTCGTGTCGCCGGTCAAGAGGCCGACGCTCTGCGAGCCCCACGCCTGCACGAACTCCTGGTACTTCTGGTTCGACAGCGCCTTGATGGGGGTCGTGTAGAACACCTTCTCATCGCTGCCGTGCATCGCGAGGTGGACCGCGAACTCGGCCACCACGGTCTTGCCCGCGCCCGTCGGCGCGGCGACGAGGACGCTCCGCCCCTCGTCGAGGGACGCGCACGCGGCCCGCTGGAACGGGTCGAGGTCGAAGGAGAGGCCCGCCGCGAACTCCTGGAGTCTCGGCTGCCGACGTTGCTGCCGGGACAGTGCGTACCGTTCCGCCGGCGAGGGGCTCATCACCCCTCCAGCCTAGACAGCGTCGCCGAACTCCAACTGATTGCGCTTGGCGACGCGGCGGTCGTGCAGGTACGCGAGCCCGTACGCGGCGAAGTAGAGCCCGATCATCGGCACGGCGAGCATGAACATCGAGACGATGTCGGCCGACGGCGTCGCGAACGCCGTGAACAGCACGATGACGAGGATCGCGATGCGCCACGACTTGATGATCGACTGCGCGCTGATGATCCCGGCGAAGTTCAGCAGCACGATGAACACCGGCACCACGAAGGCGATGCCGATGGCGACGACGAGCTTCAGCACGAAGTCGATGTACTCCTTCGCGGTGAGCAGTGTCTCGGCGCCCTCGGGCACGAACCCCGTCATCAGCTTCACGATGTTGGGCAGCACGAACCACCCGGCCGCGCAGCCCGCGAAGAAGAGCGGGATCGCGGTGGCGAAGAACGCGAACGTGTACTTGCGTTCGCGGGTGTTCAGCCCGGGGACGAGGAACGCGAAGACCTGGTACAGCCAGACCGGCGCGGAGATCACGATGCCGAGCGTGAACGCGATCTGCAGTCGCAGGTCGAACGCACTGGAGATCGTCGGGAAGATGATGCCCGTCGACGCCGCGTCGGTACCCTGCTGCGCCTCGACGACGAGGTTGACGGGCTCCTGGATCGCCTGCCACACGAACGCGTCCGTCAGCCACCAGCCGACGGCCATGCCGACGACGATGGCGATCGCCGACCGGAAGAGTCGCTTGCGCAGCTCGACGAGGTGCGCGCCGAGCGACATCCGCTTCTCGCGGTTCTTCTCCCCGCGATCCTTCACCGCGGTCATGCGGCTCAGGCGCTCGGGCCGGAGTCCGCGCGCTTCGGCTGCTCGACCTGTCCGGGCGTCGTCGACGCGGGCGCCGACGTGGTCGTCGAGGCGGGCGCCTCGGTGCTCGCCGCAGCGCCGTCCTTGGCGTCGGCGTCGTCTCCGTCGGAGCGGACCTCGTTCTTGAGGATCTTCATCGACTGGCCCAGGCTCCGCGCGAGCGCGGGAAGCTTCGGCGCACCGAACAGCAGCAGGATCACCAAGAGGATGATCAGCGCGTGCCAACCGGTGAAGGCGTTTCCAAACATAGGTGCTCGTCCATTCTGGCGGGATGGTGCGGCCAGTCTACCTGCTCGCGCGAGGGGGTGCCCTCACGCCTCTGCTTCGATCGCATCACGATCGGACTGGTCGTCCGGATAGCCGGAGAGACCGGCCTCGGCCCACGCGGCGACCGCCTCGCGCGCCTCCTTCGGGGCGATCACGGTCACGAGGCCGGGCAGGCCGGCCACGAGTCGCTTCAGGCCGTGCACGTGCGCGAGGCGCAGGGTCACGCGCAGCCGCCCGTCCACCTCGTCGGAGGTCGAATCAGCGAGGTAGTCCGCGAGGAGCGGCAGGCTCTCGGGGGCGACGTCCACGACGACCTCCAGGTCGTCCGGCGAGGCCTGGAAGAGCGTCTCGGGGATCACCCGCCCGGTGTGGTCGCCGATCGGCTCATCGGTGACGCTGAGCCCGCTCATGCGGTCGATGCGGAAGTTGCGCACGTCCTCCCGGAGCTGGTCGAACGCCTGCAGGTACCAGTCCGCGCCGAGCGATGCGATCCGGAGGGGGTCGACGCGGCGCCGCCGGTGCTCCCCGCGCGCGTTGAGGTAGTCGAACTCGAGTCGGTGGCCGGATGCGACGGCCCGTCGCACCTCGGCGAGGGTCTCGTCGACGGCCTCCTCGGCGACCGCGATCCGGCTCGGCTCGCCCGACGCGCCGGCACGCAGCTTCTCGGTGAGGGCGGCGAGCGACGCGCTGCCCGCGTTCTCGGGCGCCGCGGAGAGGTAGCGGAGGCCCGCGATGAGCGCGGCGGCCTCGCGTGCCGAGAGCTTCGGGGCGTCGTCGATCGCGACGTGGTGGACGATGACGATGACGTCGTCCTCCTCGAACGCGTCCCAGTCGATGTCGAACAGGTCGTTCGGCTGGTACGTGCCCGTCGCCCCGGGAAGCCCGGAGGTCGCGATGAGCATCACGGCGTCGCGGATCTCCTGCTCCCCGACGCCGAAGTGCGCAGCCGCATCGGCGACGTCGACCACGCGCTGGTCGAGCAGGTAGGGCACCAGCGAGAGCAGGAAGACGAGCTTGTCGGGCGCGCGCAGTCCGGCGGGCCGCCGCGGCGGGCGAGCGCTCATGCGGCTCCTCCTGCGCGGTGCGCGGCCGCCACCGTCGCGAGCCGGGCGCGCACGGCCTCCCGCAGCGATGCGGGTGCGATCACGCGCACCTCGGGTCCGTACGAGGCGAGCTCATCGGCGAAGACGACCGCGTCGGTGTAGTGCAGGCGGATGACGCCGGCATCGTCGTCGGACTGCACGGCGCGCTTGCCCAGCCGCACCTCCGCGTCGGAGCCCGCGCTCACCGCGAGGTCGGCCGCGTTCGCGAGCCTGAGCGCCTGCAGGTCGGCGAGCACGCGGTCCTGGACATCGGCGGGTGGCGGCTCGAACGGCGCACCGGGCAGGGCCTTCACGTCGCCCACGATCCGCGAGAGCAGGAAGGTGCGCGGCGCCGCCGCGTCGACGTCGCGTCCGTGCAGGTGCCAGCGTCCCTCGTGGAGCACCACCGCGTACGGTTCGACCGTGCGCAGGCGCGGTGCCTGCTCGCCGGGCTTGAGGTAGTGGAAGCGCACGCGCTGCCGCTTGTCGAGTGCCTGGCGCAGGGGCTCGAACGCGGCATCCCGCACCCGCAGC
This sequence comes from Agromyces excoecariae, assembly GCF_051715505.1. NCBI lineage: Bacteria > Bacillati > Actinomycetota > Actinomycetes > Micrococcales > Microbacteriaceae > Agromyces > Agromyces excoecariae. The sequence goes on from NZ_JBPSLA010000014.1 coordinate 250,001, forward strand.
CGCGGCGCGTAGCCGATCACCGGCTCGCGCGGCTCGATGCCGAGCGAGCGCAGCTTCGTGAGTGCGCGCTGCGAGTCGGCCGAGAGCGAGGCCTCACGCCAGACCTCGGCCGCGAGCCCGAGCAGCGCGAGCTCGTCGGCGGTGAAGCGCACGTCGACGGGCAGGTCGTACTCGCCCTTCGGGATGCGGTACCGAAGGGCCTGGTTGTCGCCGGGGCGGTCCGGGGACTCCACAGTCTCGAGCGGGATCCCGAGGTCGCGGATGTCGTCCTTGTCGCGCTCGAACTGGCGCTCGAGGTTCGCGTTCCCGCCGCGCGGATCGTATCGTTCGGCGTAGCCGCGCACGGTCGAGAGGATCTCGGACTTCAGCAGCCCGGTCTCGGTCGCGAGCAGCGCGAGGACGAGGCTGAACAGCCGGTCCTCGACCGGGATCCGCGACTCCCCCGCGGGCTTGGATGACGCCACGTCAGCGATCATACTGAAGCGCCCGCGGCGGCACGGCAGCCGCCCGGCCTCACACCACGCCGAGGATGTCGATCACGAAGAAGAGCGTCGACCCGGCCGGGATGCCCGCCTGCTCGGCGTCGCCGTAGCCGTCCTCCGGGGCGACCACGACGCCGACCTGCGAGCCGACCTGCTGGCCGATCAGCGCCTCGGCGAAGCCCGGGATCACCTGCGAGCCGGAGCCCTCGCTCACGACGAAGGACGCGGGAGCACCGCTCTCCCAGCTCGAGTCGAACACGGTGTTGTCGTCCCAGAGCACGCCCGTGTAGTGCACGACGACCCGATCGCCGTCCTCGACGGTCTGGCCGGAGCCCTGCTTCAGCACCTCGACCTCGGTCGTCTCGAACGGGTCGCGGTCGGGCACGGTGATGCCCGGGCGCCCGTCGGGCGCGGTCACGACGGCCGGGAAGCCGTCGCGGGTGATGCGCGGCGAGCCGTTCGCCTTGGGCAGGAAGGCCTGCTGCACGTCGAAGATCACGACGAGGCTGTCGTCGGGGCCGATGCCGAGGGACGCATTGCCCTCGTCGCCGAAGCCGTCGGCCGGCGGGATGACGACCGCGACCCGCGATCCCTCGCGGGCGCAGCTCAGTCCGGTGCGGAGCCCGGTCAGCGTGTTCGCGCCCAGCACGACCGGAACGGCGTCCTCGTCGCCGAAGCCGGTGACCTGGATCTCGTCGCCGGTCGACCCGTTGTAGACCGCGAGCCCGACCAGTGCCTCCTGGCCGTCGACGAGGTGGTCGCCCGAGCCCTCGATGAGCTCGGTGCACTGCGTCGTCGCGGGCACCAGCGGCGTCGGGAAGTCGACGCGGGGCGTGTCGCCGAAGTCGCCGCGGACCTCGACGAGGTCGGACGATCCACCGGGCTCCGCCTGCGGCTCGGGCGCCGAGGCGCAACCGGTCAGGGCGAGCGCGACGACGGTCGCGGTGGCGGTGAGTGCGAGCGGGAGGCGCACGGATCCTCGTTTCGTCTCGGGTGGAACGGGCGCAGACAGCCTAGTCGGCGTCGGCGGGGTCGGTGGCGGGCTCGTCGGCGAGGTCGCCGCGCGAGCTGCGCGCCGCGGCATCCGCCGCCCGTGCCCGCTTGCGGAGGACCTTGTCGCTGACATTGCGTTCGCCGAGCGCGCCGGGCGTCCACGCCTCGACGTCCTCGTCGCTGAACTCGGTCTTCGACGGTCGGCGCTTGAGCTCCGGGAGGACCGTGTCGGGCGCGAGCCGGCGCGCCGTGATCAGGAAGCCGGTGTGCGCGATCATGCGGTGGTCGGGCCGGACCGCGAGGCCCTGCACGTGCCATCCGCGCACCATCGTCTCGTTGGCGACGGGCTCGGTGTACCAGCCGGTCGCCCGGATCGCCTCGGCCACGCGCGAGAGCTGCGTCACCGTCGCGACGTAGCAGAGGAGCACGCCGCCCGGCTTCAACGCGGTCGAGACGGCGTCGATGCACTCCCAGGGCGCGAGCATGTCGAGCACGACGCGGTCGACGGATGCCGCCCCCGCCCGCTGCGGGAGCGCCTCGGCCAGGTCGCCGAGCGTGATCGACCAGTTCGCCGAGTCCTCGCCGTGGAAGGTCGCGACGTTGCCGCGCGCGACGTCGGCGAACTCCTCGCGGCGCTCGAACGACATCAGGCGGCCGGTGGGGCCGATCGCGCGGAGCAGCCACAGCGAGAGGGCGCCGGAGCCGACACCGGCCTCGACCACGGTCGCCCCGGGGAAGACGTCGGCCTGAGCCAGGATCTGCACCGCGTCCTTCGGATAGACGATGGCCGCGCCGCGCGGCATCGACATGACGAAGTCGCTGAGCAGGGGTCGGAGCGCGAGGTACTCGACCCCGACCGCGTTCGCGACGACCGAACCGTCGGGCAGGCCGATGATCTCGTCGTGCGCGATGGTGCCCTTGTGGGAGTGGAAGACCTTGCCGGGCTCGAGCGTGATCGTGTGCATGCGGCCCTTCGGGCCCGTCAGCTGCACGCGGTCGCCGACGCGGAACGGCCCGCTCGCCTCGCCGCGGCTCACGCGCGCGCCCGCTTCGTCGTCGCGACGGCGACGAGGTCGTCGAGCGTGCGGCCGTCGAGGGTGTCCCACACCACGTCGGAGGGCGCCTCCTCGAGCGAGAGCATGTGGGGGACGCCGATGACGACGGCGCCGGCGGCGGTCGCCGAGGCGAGGCCCGTCGGGGAGTCCTCGATCGCGACGCAGTCGGCGATGTCGACCCCGAGTCTGCCGGCGGCGGCGAGGTACGGCTCGGGGTGCGGCTTCGGCGCCGCGACCTCGTCGCCCGTCACGAGCTCGTCGAACGCGACGAACGGGATGGCGCCCACCACGTCCTCGGCCATCGACCGGATCGACATCGTCACGAGCGCGGTCGGCACGCCGGCGTCGCGGAGTTGCCTGAGGAGCGCCCGGGCACCGGGCTGCCACGGCACGCCGTGCTGGGCGAGCTGCTCCCGCACCCGCTCGGTGAGGCGCTCGACGATCGCGTCGGCGGGCAGGTCGACGCCGGCGCGCCGGAACACCTCGGCAGCGTCCCAGAGGCCCATGCCGACCATCTGCAGCGCGTCCTCGTGGGTCCAGGTTCGGCCGAACTCCTCGACGAGTTCGATCTCGGCCCGCATCCAGTACGGCTCGGTGTCGACGAGGGTGCCGTCCATGTCCCAGAGGACGGCGGCGGGAAGGCGCTTGGTCACAACGGGCGATTCTATCGGCACGGCCTATTGTGGAGGTGAGTCCGGACGTTCCGGGCTCGGGAAGCGGGGCGGACCGAGTGCAGCAGCCGACCGGGTTCGAGGGCGGACGACTCCTCGTCGTGGCATTCGAGGGATGGAACGACGCCGGCGAGGCGGCCACCGGGGCGGCGCGACTCCTGGCCGAGCGACTTGGACTCGTCGAGATCGCCGCCGTCGACCCCGAGCTCTACTTCGACTACCAGTTCACGCGCCCGACGATCGAGAACGCGCCCGACGGGACCCGCCGCCTCAATTGGCCGGGCGCCGCGATCCTCGGTCCGAGCGGCGAGCCGCGCCCCGACGACGACGAGGTCGTCACGGGCCCCGGCGCCGACCGGCTGCACGTGCTCCTCGGCGCGGAACCCGCACGCACCTGGAAGGGCTTCGCCGCCGAGCTCATCGACGCCGCGCTCACCGCCGACATCGAGGGGATCGTGCTGCTCGGCGCGATGCTCGCCGACGCCCCGCACACGCGGCCCCTCTCGGTCTTCGCGTCGAGCGAGAACCCCGAGGTGCGTGCGGCGCTCGGTGTCGACCGCTCGTCGTACGAAGGGCCGGTCGGCATCCTCAGCGTCATCGCCGACCAGGCCGAGCGCGTCGGGATCCCGACGGTGTCGCTGTGGGCGTCGGTGCCGCACTACGTGCACAACGCTCCCTCGCCGAAGGCGGTGCTCGCGCTGCTCGGCAAGGTCGAGGAGCTCACCGGGCTCAGCATCCCGCGCGGCTCGCTCGAGGAGGAGGCGAAGGCCTGGGAGTCGAGCGTGGACGCGCTCGCCGCCGACGACGAGGAGATGGCCGGGTACATCACCCAGCTGGAGCAGGCCCGCGACGCGGTCGACGCGCCCGAGGCATCCGGCGAGGCGATCGCCCAGGAGTTCGAGCGCTACCTCCGCCGGCGCGGCGACCAGCCGGGCGGCGGCCCGTGGCGTCCGCGCGACGGCGGCTGACGAGGCATCCGCCCACCCGAGCCGGCGAGGTCGCAGCCGTAGCGCTCGCGTGCCCCGGCCGCGCGCCGATCAGAACGGCTCGAGGACGCCGGTGCCGAGCAGCACGAAGACCGTCGCGCCCAGCGCGATGCGGTAGATCACGAACGGCAGGAAGCTGTGGCGTGAGATCCACTTCATGAAGAAGGCGATGACGAGGATCGCCACGACGAACGCGACGGCGGTCGCGGCGGCGGTCTCGAGCGGGCCGTAGACGGCCGGCTCGCCCCAGCTCTTGAACAACTGGTAGAAGCCCGAGCCGAACACCGCGGGGATCGCGAGCAGGAACGCGTAGCGGGCGGCGGCCGCGCGCTCGTAGCCGAGCAGGAGGCCCATCGTGATCGTGCCGCCCGACCGGGAGACCCCGGGGATGAGCGCGAGCGACTGGGCCAGGCCGAAGTAGATGCCGTGCGGGTAGGTCAGCTCGTCGAGCTTGCGGCGCTTCGCGCCGGCCCAGTCGGCGAGGCCCAGCACGATGCCGAAGACGATCAGCATCGTCGCCACGACGTAGAGCGAGCGGAACACGGTCTCGATCTGGTCTTGGAAGAGGAGGCCGAGCACGACGATCGGGATCGAGCCGACGATGATCAGCCAGCCCATCCGCGCATCGGGGTCGTTCCGGGGCACGCGGCCGGTGAGGGCGCCGAACCACTGGCGGACGATCCGCACGATGTCGCGCCAGAAGAAGACGACCACCGCCGCCTCGGTGCCGAGCTGCGTGATCGCGGTGAACGCCGCTCCCGGGTCGGCCGCGTTGGGCAGGAACTCCCCCAGGATGCGCAGGTGCGCGCTCGAGGAGATCGGCAGGAACTCGGTGAGTCCCTGCACGAGGCCGAGGATCAGGGCTTCGATCAAGGGGCATCGCCTTCCGCCCCTCGACGCGCGAAGGGCACGGGACCGTCGTGGTCGTCGAACGAGTAGGGCGTCAGTACGCCAGGAGGAGGTCCTTCAGGACCTGCCTACCGAAGACTAGTGCGTCGAGCGGCACGCGCTCGTCCACGCCGTGGAACATCGCAGGGAAGTCGAGGCCGTCGGGCAGGCGCAGCGGTGCGAAGCCGTAGCCGGCGATGCCGAGCCGCGACAGGGACTTGTTGTCGGTGCCGCCGCTCAGCAGGTACGGGAACACCGCGGCCTCGGGGTCGTGCGCGTGGAGGGCGTGCGAGACCGCGTCGACCAGCGGGCCGTGCGTGGGCGCCTCGAGGCCGACGTCGCGGTGCACGATCTGGATCTCGACCTCGGGTCCGATGAGCTCGGCCAGTTCGGCGAGCACGCCGTCCTCCTCGCCCGGCAGCGTGCGGATGTCGACGAGCGCCTCCGCGCGGTCGGGGATGACGTTGTGCTTGTAGCCGGCCTGAAGCAGCGTCGGGTTCGACGTCGTGCGGAGGGTCGCCGTGATGAAGCCCGAGGCCGACCCCGTGGCGAGCGCGAGTTCGTCGGGCGAGACCTGCTCGGGGTCGACGCCGAGTGCGCCGGCGATCGCCGCGAGCAGCTCGCGGGTCGTGCCCGTCAGCCGGATCGGCCATTCGCGTCGGCCGATCCGCGCGATCGCCTGGGCGAGCTTGGTCACCGCGTTGTCGCGGACGAGGCGCGAACCGTGCGCGGCGGTGCCGTGCGCGACGAGCCGAACCCAGACGAGCGACTTCTCGCCCGTCTGCAGCAGGTAGGCGCGCTTGCCTCCGACGGTGATCGAGTACCCGCCGACCTCGCTGATCGCCTCGGTCGCGCCCGAGAAGAGCTCCGGGTGCTCATCGACGAGCCAGCTCGCGCCGTACAGCCCGCCCGCCTCCTCGTCGGCGAAGAAGCCCAGGATCAGTTCGCGCTCGGGCGACCGCCCCGCGGCGAGGATGTCGCCGACCGCGGTGAGGATCATGGCGTCCATGTCCTTCATGTCGACCGCACCGCGGCCCCAGAGCATGCCGTCGCGGATCTCGCCGGCGAACGGGTCGACGCTCCAGTTCCGGGGATCGGCGGGCACCACGTCGAGGTGGCCGTGGAGGACGAGCGCGGGCTTGTCGGGGTTCGCACCGGGCACGCGGGCGACGACGTTCGCGCGACGCGGCGCCGACTCGTGCACGACCGGATCGAGGCCCATCGCACGCAGGCGCGCCTCGACGTACTCGGCGGCCTCGCGCTCGCCGTTCGAACGCCCCTCGCCGTGGTTCGTCGTGTCGAACCGGATGAGGTCGCGCGCGATGATCGCGGTCTCGTCGAGCTCGGGCTGGGGCTCGGTGGTCGTCGGGAGCGTCTCGGCCATGCGGTCCACGCTATCGCGAGGCCCAGGCTTCGCGGACGGCGGCGGATGCCTCGGAAATCCGGCTTTCCGGGTCTGACCTGCCCCGACCTCTGCACGTGGGAGTCGCCCGGCGCCGAGTGGTCTGAGGCCCCTGCAAACCGTGCTAATGTCTTCTACGGCCGCTGAGCGATCGGAGGCCGAGACAACGCGCGGGTGGCGGAAATGGCAGACGCGCTAGCTTGAGGTGCTAGTGCCCTAACGGGCGTGGGGGTTCAAGTCCCCCCTCGCGCACGCGTTGTCGAGAAGGCCGGATCTTCGGATCCGGCCTTCTCGCGTTAACCCGGTATCCTCGCCCGTCGCGTCGCGAAACGGGAGGATGTTCCGCGGACCCCGCGGCGTGTCGGCCCGGGACACGCCGGCGAGCTGCCGGAACGTCCTCCCGAAGGTTCCGGCGTGCCGCCGCGACCGCCACGCGGCCCCCGCTCGGGGGCGTGGACGCGTGGCATCCGCGACTTGCCTCATTCGAACATGTGTTCGAACATTGAGGAGTGACGATGACCGCTCCCCTCCCCGCGCCCGACGGCGCGACCGCGGTCGAGCCGCCGCCCGCCGCGCGGCTCGACCGGGTCGAGGAACTGCAGGCGCGCATCCGCGGCATGCAGGCGACGCGGCTCGACACCAGGGCCCTGCCCACGCATCCGGCGCTCGCGAGCGTGCTGCCGGGCGGAGCGCTCCGCGAGGGCGCGATCGTGCAGGTCGAGGGGTCGATCACGCTGCTCATGGCGGCGCTGGCCGGGCCGTCGCGGAGCGGACGCTGGGTCGCGGTCTCCGGCATGCCCGAGTTCGGCGTCGAAGCGGCGGCACGGTTCGGCATCGACCTGGAGCGGCTCGTGCTCGTGCCCGACCCCGGTCGGCAGTGGCTGACGGTCGCGGCCGCGCTCGCCGACGTGATCCCCGTGGTCGCGGTGCGCCCGACCGCGCGGCTCGCACCGGCCGAGGCGTCGCGATTCGCGGCACGGCTCCGCCAGCGCGGAGCGCTCCTGCTCGTCGACGGCGACTGGCCGGGCAGCGACGCCCGGCTCGAACTCGAGCGGAGCGACTGGACGGGGCTGGAGCGCGGGCACGGCCATCTCGTCGAGCGCGAGGTCGTGGTCCGCGTCACGGGGCGCGGCGAGGTCGGTCGGGGCGCCCGGCGGCGCCTTCGGCTCCCTGCGGGCGACCTCGGGTTCAGCGCGGTCGACGAGACGGAGGCGCCGGCCGCGATCCGCGCGATCGGGGCGGATGGGGCGAGGCCCGACGAGGCACTGCGCGCGCCCGACCCGGGCGAAGCGGAGGTCGCGGCCGCGGCATCCGCCCACGGTGTCGTGCATCGACCCGAGTTCACGGCGAGGGCCTCGTGAGCGCGGGCGTACGCACCGTCGTGCTCTGGTGCCCCGACTGGCCGGTGCTCGCCGCGTGCCGCGAGCACGGCATCGATCCTGCGCTGCCCGTCGCGCTCACCGAGAAGGGGCTGGTGCACTCATGCTCCCCCGCGGCCCGGCGCGACGGCGTGACGCGGGGGCTGCGCCTCCGCGAGGCGCAGTACCGCTCGACCTCGCTCGCGGTGCTGGAGTACGACGCCGCGCTCGACCATCGCGCGTTCGAACCGGTCGTGCGCGGCATCGAGGCGATCGTCCCGGGCGTGCAGGTGCTGCGGCCCGGCACGCTGGCGATGCGAGCGCGCGGTCCGGTCAGGTACTACGGCGGTGAGGATGCCGCGGCGCGGGCGCTCCTCGAGGCGGCCGCGGTGCTCGGCATCTCCGGCGCGCGCGTGGGCATCGCCGACGGCCCGTTCGCCGCCGAGCAGGCGGCCCGTGCCGCGGGCACCGCGCGGGCGGAGGGCGCAGGGGGTGCCGTCGATGCGGCGAGACCGACCGATGCGGGCGACGCAGCCGACGCGGTGCGCGCGGTGCCTCCAGGGGGCTCGGCGGCCTTCCTCTCGCCCCTTCCGGTCGCGCTCGTGGCCGACGCACGCACGACGACGCTGCTGCACCGGCTCGGGGTGCGCACGCTCGGCGAGTTCGCGGCGCTCCCCGACGACGACGTGCGGCGCCGGTTCGGCGCGGCGGGCGCGTTCGCGCACGATCGGGCCGCCGGGCGCGAGCAGTCACGCGTGGCGCCGCGGACTCCCCCACCCGACTTCGAGGCCCTGCAGCACTTCGAGCCGCCGCTCGAGCGCATCGACCAGCTCGCGTTCGCGTTCCGCGTGCGGGCAGAGGAGTTCATCGAGCGGATGCGGGCCGTGCGGCTCGTGTGCACCGGCATCCGCGTCGAGCTCGACGACGATCGCGGCGGGCACTCGAGCCGCAGCTGGCTGCACCCGCAGTGGTTCACGCCCGCCGACGTGGTCGACCGCGTGCGGTGGCAGCTGCAGGGGTCCGGCGCGGCCGACGCGGGGCTCGAGGCCGCGATCGTGCGCCTGCGGATCGTGCCCGAACGCGTCGACTCGACCGGCAACCACGAGGAGGGGCTCTGGGGCGGCGGGCCCGACGAGCGCGTGCACCACGGACTCACGCGCGTGCAGGGCATGCTCGGGCACGAGGGCGTCGTGACCGCGGCGATCGGCGGCGGGCGCATGCTCGCCGACCGGCAGGTGCTCGTGCCGTGGGGGGACCGGGCGCCCCAGCGCGTCGCCGCTGAGGCGCCGTGGCCGGGGAGCCTGCCCGCGCTCGCTCCGGCGAGCGTGTTCCGCGAGCGGCGGCCGGTCGTGCTCGTCGACGCCGAGGCAGTGCCCGTGGCGGTCGACGGGCGCGGGGCGATCTCGGCACCGCCGGCCTCGTTCGCGGTCGGCGGCGCTCCCACGGCGCCCGTACGGGCTTGGGCGGGCCCGTGGCCCGTGGTCGAGCGCTGGTGGGACGCCGAGCGCGCACGCCGCGTGCACCGGTTCCAGGTGGTCGACCACGACGGCTGCGCCTGGCTGCTCGTGCGCGACGCCGATGGCTGGTGGGCCGAGGCGAGGTACGACTGATGGGCTGGAACAACCCCGAGATCCCCTGGTCGGAGCTCGAGCGGCGACTCTCCGACCGGCAACGCCCGGACGGAGCGGCGGCCGGGCGCTCGAAGGTGCTGGGCGACGGCGGCGACAGTCCGGCATGGAGCCGGAAGCGGCATCCGTACCGCCCGCCGGAGGTCGACGAGCCGACGGTCGCGCCGGAGGCCGGACCGGTCGTGCCCTACGCCGAGCTGCATGCGCACTCGACGTTCAGCTTCCTCGACGGTGCGTCGGGGCCGGAGAAGCTCGTCGAGGAGGCGCACCGACTGGGCCTGACGGGGCTCGCGATCACCGACCACGACGGCTTCTACGGCATCGTGCGCTTCGCCGAGGCCGCCGAGGCGTATCCCGAGCTCGAGACCGTCTACGGCGCCGAGCTCTCGTTCGGCCTCACCGAGCCGCAGATGGGCGCCGCCGACCCCGAGGGCGACCACCTGCTCGTGCTCGCCGCGCGCGAGGAGGGCTACCACCGGCTCGCGTCGGCGATCACGGCGGGGCAGCTCGCCGGCGGCGAGAAGGGCCGGCCGGTCTACGGCCTCGAGGAGCTGGCCGCGCGCGCCGACGGGCACTGGGTCGTCTCCACCGGATGCCGCAAGGGCGCGGTGCGCCGGGCGCTCGCGAGCGAGGGCGGGGCGGATGCCGCGTGGCGCGAGCTCGACCGGCTCGTCGCGCTGTTCGGCCGCGACCACGTCGTCGTGGAGCTCACCGACCACGGCGACCCCCTCGACCAGGTGCGGAACGACGCCCTCGCGGAGCTCGCGGCCCGCGCCCGCGTGCCCGTGCTCGCCACGAACGCCGCGCACTACGCGACGCCCGGCGAGCACCGCCTCGCCTCCGCGCTCGCCGCCGTCCGCGCCCGGCGGAGCCTCGACGAGCTCGACGGCTGGCTGCCCGCGACCGACGGCCGGCACCTGCGCTCGGGCGCCGAGATGCGCGCGCGGTTCGACCGGTACCCCGGCGCCGTCGAGCACTCGGTGACGCTCGCGCACGACCTGTCGTTCCGGCTGCGGAGCGCCAGGCCGAGGCTGCCCCGTCAGGAGGTGCCGGAGGGGCACACGCCCATGTCCTGGTTGCGCGAACTCGTGTGGCGGGGCGCCGATCGCCGATACCCGGGCGTGCCCGACCACGTGCGCGAGCGCCTCGCGAAGGAGCTCGACGTGATCGAGCAGAAGGACTTCCCCGGGTACTTCCTCATCGTGCACGACCTCGTGCAGGAGGCGCGCCGCCGCGGCATCCTCTGCCAGGGTCGCGGGTCGGCGGCGAACTCGGCCGTCTGCTACGTGCTCGACATCACGGGCGTCGACTCGATCTTCTACGAGCTGCCGTTCGAGCGGTTCCTGTCGTCGCTTCGCGACGAGGAGCCCGACATCGACGTCGACTTCGACTCCGACCGTCGCGAGGAGATCATCCAGTACGTCTACGGCAGGTACGGCCGGCACAACGCCGCGCAGGTCGCGAACGTGATCAGCTACCGGCCGAAGGGCGCGGTGCGCGACATGGCGAAGGCGCTCGGCTACTCCACCGGCCAGCAGGACGCGTGGTCGCGCCAGGTGGAGCGCTGGGGGTCGGTCGTCGAGACCGACGACCACGACATCCCCGACTCCGTGATCGAGCTCGCCGAGCAGCTGCTGACCTTCCCGCGCCACCTCGGCATCCACTCGGGCGGCATGGTGCTCACCGACCGGCCCGTCGGCGAGGTGTGCCCCATCGAGCACGCCCGCATGGAGAACCGGACCGTGCTGCAGTGGGACAAGGACGACTGCGCCTGGATGGGGCTCGTGAAGTTCGACCTGCTCGGGCTCGGCATGCTCGCCGCGCTGCAGTACACGTTCGACCTAGTGCGCGAGCACACGGGCGAGGAGTGGGAGCTCGCGACGATCCCGAAGGAGGAGCCGGCCGTCTACGACATGCTGTGCCGGGCCGATTCGATCGGGGTCTTCCAGGTCGAGTCGCGCGCGCAGATGGGCACGCTCCCCCGGCTGCAGCCGCGCTGCTTCTACGACCTCGTCGTCGAGATCGCGCTCATCCGCCCGGGCCCGGTGCAGGGCGGTGCCGTGCACCCCTACATCCGCCGCCGCACGGGCGAGGAGCAGGTCGCCTACCTGCATCCGAAGCTCGAGCCCGTGCTCCGCCGAACGCTCGGGGTGCCGCTCTTCCAGGAGCAGCTCATGCAGATGGCCGTCGCCGTCGGCGACTGCGACGCGGCCGACGCCGACCTGCTGCGCCGGGCCATGGGCTCCAAGCGCGGCGTCGAGAAGATCGAGCGGCTGCGGGCGAAGCTCTACGCGGGCATGGAGCGCAACGGCATCGACCCCGAGACCGCCGACGCCATCTACGCCAAGATCGAGGCGTTCGCCAACTTCGGCTTCGCCGAGAGCCACGCCATCAGCTTCGGCCTGCTCGTCTACGCGAGCTCGTGGCTGAAGCTGCACTACCCGGCGGCCTTCCTCGCCGCGCTGCTGCGGGCGCAGCCGATGGGCTTCTACTCGCCGCACACGCTCACCGCCGACGCCCGGCGGCACGGCGTCGAGCTGCTCCGGCCAGACCTCGCGCACTCAGGCGTGCACGCCGGGCTCGAGGCGCTCACCGCCGGCGAGACGGCGACGGATGCCGCGGCGGGGGCGCGCGGCATCCGTCGCCCCACCGGCATGCCGACCTGCGCCCACGAACCCCAGCCGACCGTGGGGCCGTTCGACCGCGACGCGCCCGACCGTTCGGCGGAGCACCGCCGGGACGGCGCGTTCGCGGTGCGCCTCGGGCTCGCCGACGTCACCTCGATCGGCGGGAAGGTCGCCGAGCGGATCGTCGCCGAACGCGACGTCCACGGCCCGTACCGCGACATGGCCGACCTGTCGCGCCGCGCCGGCCTCGATGCGACGCAGCTCGAGGCGCTCGCCGCAGCAGGCGCGTTCGAGTGCTTCGACCTGCAACCGCGGCAGGCGCTCTGGCTCGCCGGCGAGGCCGCGCAGGACCGCGCCGACTACCTCCCGGGGGCGGTCGTGGTGGTGCAGCCGCCCCTGCTGCCGATGCTGAACGACGCCGAGCAGGTGGTGTACGACCTGTGGGCGACGGGCATCTCGCCCGACGACCATCCGATCCGGCACGTGCGGGAGCGCCTGGACGCGCGCGGCGTCGTGCGCATCGACCTGCTGCACGAGGCCGAGTCGGGGCGCCGCATCGAGGTCGGCGGGGTCGTCACGCACCGGCAGCGGCCGGCGACCGCGAGCGGCATCACGTTCATGAACCTCGAGGACGAGTCGGGCACCCTCAACGTGATCGCGAGCGTCGGCGTCTGGACCAGGTATCGCCGGATCGCCAGGGAGGCACCGGCGATGGTCGTGCGCGGCATCCTGGAACGCTCGCGCGAGGGGGTCGTGAACCTCGTCGCCGACCGGTTCGAACCGCTCACGGTGTCGACCACGAACCGCTCGCGCGACTTCCGCTGACCCGGCCCGCGATACGCTGGCGTTGGCCCGGAAGCGCGACGGACTCGGCGCGAGGAGGTGGCCGCATGGCCGGATCGACGCGGGAACCGCTCTTCACGAAGCCCTTCATCGCCCTCTCGGTCGCGGAGCTGGCCTACTTCACTGCGGCCGGCGTCGCCGTCTTCGCGCTCCCCCTCTACGTCACCGGGCCCGTCGGCGGCGACGAGGCCTCCGCAGGCCTCGCGGTCGGCGTGTTCGCCGTCTCCGCGCTCGTGCTCCGGCCGTTCGCGGGTCGGGCATCCGATCGCTTCGGACGTCGACCGCTGCTCGTCGGCGGCGCGCTCCTGGCCGCGGCGGCCCTGCTGCTGCTCACGGCGACGGAGGATCTCGCCGCCATCATCGGCCTCCGACTGCTCGCCGGCGTCGCCGAGGCCGCCTTCTTCGTGTCGGGCTTCGCCGCACTCGCCGACCTCGCACCGGCTTCGCGCGTGGGCGAGGCGCTCTCCTACAACTCGCTCGGCCTGTACCTCGGCATCGCGTTCGGGCCGCTCATCGGCCAGGTGCTGCTGGACGCCGGGGGGTTCCGCGCCGTCTGGCTCGGCGGCGCGGCGCTCGCCGTTCTGGCCGTCGGCCTCTCGCTCCTCGTCGGCGAGACCCGGACCGCGCCGCCCGAGATCGGCAGCCGGCTGCGGATCGTGCACGTCCCGGCGATCCCGGCCTCGATCGGGTTCCTCAGCTCGCTCGCGGCGGTCGGAGGCTTCATCGCATTCGCGACGCTGTGGGCCGAGCGGATCGACCTGGCATCGCCGAGCATCGCCCTCTTCGCCTACGGTGCGGTCGTCGTCATCTGCCGCATCGCGTTCGCCCGGATCCCCGATCGACTCCCGCCGCTCCCCCTCGCGGCCGCATCGCTCGTGGTCATCGGCGTCGGCCTGGTGATCGCCGCGGTCTGGCAGGACTGGATCGGGCTCCTCGTCGCCGTCGTCCTCATGGGCGTCGGCATCACCTTCACCACGCCGGCGTTCTTCGCCGCGATCTTCGCGACCGCCTCGCCGTCGGAGCGAGGCATCGCCTCGGGCACGGCCAGCGCCGCGCTGGATCTCGGGCTCGGGCTCGGGCCGATCGCGCTCGGGTTCATCGCAGCGCCCTACGGCATCCCGTGGGCGTTCGCGCTCGCCGCGACGATCGCGTTCGCGGGAGCGGTGTGGACCGCATGGCTGGTTCGTCGGACGCCGGTCCGGACCTGACCGGTGCTCCGCCGTGTCGGCGCAGTGCGACGCGGCCGGTTCGCTAGCCTCGACCGGTGCCCCCATCCTCGAACGACCCCTTCGGCCCCGACCGCTACGGCCAGGACGTCCTCGCGGGCGACTGGCGCGCCGCGGGTCGCCGCACCATCCCCGAGGTTCCGGCGACCCGCGACCTCGTCGTCGAGCTGGCCGCCGACGGCTACTGCGGTGCCGTGGTCGCCGTCGAGAAGAAGACCGTGACGCTCGAGGACCGGCACGGCCGGACGCGCATGTTCCCGCTCGGCCACGGTTTCCTCGTCGACGGCGAGCCGGTGCGACTCGTCGCGCCGACGCCGACCGCGCCGCGCGGGCGAGTGCGCACGGCATCGGGTTCCTACGCCGTCGAGTCCGGCCGCCAGGCCAGGGTCGCCCTGCCGAGTCGGATCTTCGTCGAGGGTCGGCACGACGCCGAGCTCGTCGAGAGGATCTGGGGCGCCGACCTGCGGGTCGAGGGCGTCGTGGTCGAGTACCTCGAGGGCGTCGACGACCTGGCGGCCATCCTCGACGAGTTCGAGCCGGGACCGGGTCGCCGCGTCGGCGTGCTCGTCGATCACCTGGTCGCGGGATCGAAGGAGCAGCGCATCGCCGAGGCCGTCATGCGCGGCCGGCACCGCCGACACGTCCTCGTGGTCGGGCATCCGTTCATCGACATCTGGCAGGGCGTGAAACCGGCTCGCCTCGGTCGCGACGCGTGGCCGGTGATCCCGCGCGGTACGTCGTGGAAGCACGGCGTGTGCGCCGCGTTCGGCTGGCCGCACGAGGACCAGGCCGACATCGCGCGCGCATGGCAGCGCATCCTCGGGCAGGTGCGGGGGTACGGCGACCTCGAGCCGGCCCTGCTGGGGCGTGTCGAGGAGCTCATCGACTTCGTGACGGGCCCGACCGACTGAGGGGCAGGGCGACCAGGGCACCGGATGTCGGACTCGCCTCGCTCCCGTCGAGGACTACCCGATCGTCGTGCCGAACGCGAGCCCGAGCGCGTAGGTGACCGCCGCCGCGCCGAGGCCGATGGCGAGCTGGCGGAGGGCCCGCTTCAGCGGTGACGCGCCCGACAGCAGGCCGACGGTCGCTCCGGTCAGCAGCAGCGCGATGCTCACGAGGAACGTGGCCGTCACGGTCGCGGCGAGTCCGGACATCCCGAACAGCCACGGCAGCACCGGGATCAGTGCACCCGAGGCGAAGAACAGGAAGCTCGAGATGGCGGCGCTCATGCCGGTTCCGACGGCCTCGTCGTCGTGTTCGAGCGCGCCGATCGCGTCGGTCGGTGCCTGCTGCCGCTCGGCGGCCTGGACGCGCGCGAGCACGAGCGCCGCGTGGTCGACGGCTTCGTCCGGAGCCATGCCCCTCGCGCGGTAGACGAGGGCGAGCTCGTTGGCGTCGAGGTCGAGGTCGCCGAGCGCGTCGCGGGCCCCGGGGTCCGGGGCGGATGCCTCGAGGAGCTCGCGCTGCGAGCGCACCGACACGTACTCCCCGGCACCCATCGACAGTGCGCCGGCGAGGAGGCCGGCGACGCCGGTGAAGAGCACGACGGGCGCCGGAACGCCGGTCGCGCCGATGCCCAGCACGAGGGCGAGGTTCGAGACGAGGCCGTCGTTCGCACCGAAGACCGCGGCCCGGAACGTGCCCGCGAGACGACGACGGCCGCGCGATGCGAGGCCGCGGACGACCTCGCCGTGGATCCGCTCGTCCGCCGCCATCGCCGCCGTGGCGTGCGGATCGGTCGAGTACGGCGAGCGGGCCTCCGCGCGCTGGGCCAGCGCGAGCACGAAGATCGAGCCGAACCGGCGGGCGAGGCCCCCGAGCATGCGGGTGCGGATGTCGGCCCTCGGGATGCCCGTCTCGTCGCCGTCGAGCAGGCTCAGCCAGTGCGCCTCATGACGGCCCTCGGCGGCGGCCAGGGCCAGGAGGATCTCGCGCTCCTCGCCCTCGCGGCGTGCGGCGAGCTCGCGGTAGACGGCGGCCTCGGCCCGTTCGTCGGCGAGGTACCTCAGCCAGCGGTGGCGTTCGGCCGCCGTGCCCCCTGCGGCGGGTCGGGCGGGGGGCGCGGTGTCGTCGGTCATGGTGTCGGCTCCATCGGGTCGCAGGCGCCGCTGCCCGGTGCGTCGGCAGCGGAAGCGCCCGCGTCGTCGCGTGTCGGGCCCGGCAGGGCCCTGCGAAAGGCTAATCGGGCGGATGCGGCGGCGTCGCCTCCGAGCGCGGGATTGGCAGCATTTCGGACCGCCGAACCGCGCTCCGTCCGGCCGACGCGTCTTCGGGCGCGTTCGTCCGCCGACGTGCGGTGCGCCGGCGCGCCGACGAGTCCGCTCAGCCGACGAGCTTCTGCCAGCCGTCGCCCTCGGCGTGCTCGAAGATGAGGTTCGTCTCGGTGTGGGCGACGGCCGGGTGCCCGGTGAGGTGGGCGAGCACGAACTCGCGCAGTTCCTCCGCATCGCGCGCTGCGACGTGCAGCAGGTAGTCCTCGGCGCCGGCCATGTGGAACACGCCGATCACGCCGGGCAGGTGCGGCACCGCGTTGCGGAACGCGTCGATCTCGCTGCGGTCGTGCTTGACGAGCCGGATCGCGATGAGCGCCTGCAGCGAGACCCCCAGGGAGGCGAGGTCGACGTCGACGCGGTACCCGCGGATCGTGCCGAGGCTCTGCAGTCGGCGGAGGCGCAGCGACACGGTCGATTCAGCGACGCCCACCTCGGCGGCGAGCGCGGCGCCCGATGCCCGCGCGTTCTTGGACAGAGCCGTGAGCAGTGCCCGGTCGACCCGGTCCAGTTCCGCTTTCTGCGCCATGGTCGAGATCCTCTCGGTCGTGCGTGAAGCTTCTGCATGAATTCTTGCCGATTCGCAAGCATCTTCGCAAGACACCCGAAATGGTGACAGATTCTGTAATCTGCTCGCATGCTGACACCGTCGTCGAACCTCGAGACCCGTGCCGTCCACGCAGGAATGGAGGGGGTGCGCGAGCAGGGCTCCCACGTTCCCACCATCGATCTTTCCACGACGAATCCGCTCGGCGACGTCGAGAACGGCGGAATGTCGTACGAGGAGCTCGCGACCGGCGGCTGCCTGACGGACGGCCGTTCGGCGGTGTACCAGCGGCTGTGGCACCCCGGAGTCGCCCGCTTCGAGACCGCGCTCGCCGACCTCGAGGGCGCTGAGGGCTCGGTGGCCTTCGCGAGCGGCATGGCCGCGCTGGCGGCGACGCTCATCGCCGCGACCACGGCGGGCACGCCGCACGTCGTCGCCGTCCGACCGCTGTACGGGGGCAGCGACCACGTCCTCGAGAGCGGGCTGCTCGGCACGAGCGTCACGTGGACCGACGTCGACGGCATCGCCGCCGCCATCCGCCCCGACACCGGCCTCGTCATCGTCGAGACGCCCGCGAACCCGACGCTCGAGCTCCTCGACCTGCGCAGGGTGGCGGATGCCGCGGGCAGCGCGCCGCTGCTCGTCGACAACACCTTCGCGACCCCGGTGCTCCAGCGCCCGCTGGAGCACGGCGCGACGCTCGTGCTGCACAGCGCGACCAAGTACCTCGGCGGGCACGGCGACGCGATGGGCGGCGTCGTCGCCGGGCCGACGGAATGGGTCGAACGCCTGCGCCGGGTCCGCGCGCTGACCGGCGGGCTGCTCCACCCGATGGGGGCCTACCTGCTCCACCGCGGCATCCGCACCCTGCCCGTGCGCGTGCGCGCGCAGCAGGAGACCGCCGGCGAACTCGCGCGTCGCCTCCAGGCGCATCCCGCCGTGGCGCGGGTGCGCTATCCCGGCCTCCCCGGCCAGGACCCGCAGGGCCTGATCGGACGCCAGCTCGCCGGTCCCGGCTCGATCATCGCGATCGAGCTCGCAGGGGGCTTCGACGCGGCGTGCCGGTTCACCGAGGCGTGCCGGCTCGTGACGCACGCGGTCTCGCTCGGCGGCGTCGATTCGCTCGTCCAGCACCCCGCGTCGCTCACGCACCGGCCCGTCGCGGCGCACGCCAAGCCCGACGCCGGCGTCGTGCGCCTCTCGATCGGCCTCGAGCACGTCGACGACCTGACGACCGACCTCATGGCGGCCCTCGACGCCGCCGCCGACGCTCAGGCCCTCGGGCGTTCGTCGGAGCTCGCCGAGCCGGTCGACGCGCTGGGCTGACCCGACGGCGTCGGGTTCCGGATGCCGATCCACGACACCACGCCGCCGACGAGGAGGAGCACCGCCGTCACGACCGCCGTGCGGCGGTAGCCCTCGACGTCGAGGTCGCCCGCGACGATCACCCCGATCGAGGCGACCGACACGAGTCCCGCGATCCGGGCGACCGCGTTGTTCACGGCCGAGCCGATGCCCGCGCGCGACGGGTCGACGGCGCCGAGGATCGCCGAGGTGAGGGGGGCGACCGTCATGGCCATCCCGAGCCCGACCACGACCATGCCGGGGAACACCTGCCACCAGTACTGGACCGGGATGTCGACGACGACCGTCATCAGGTAGCCGACGCCCACCACCACTGGCCCGGCCGTCATGAAGAGCCGTGGACCGACCCTGCCGCCGAGCGTGCCGAACCAGGAGCCGAGGGCGACGAGCATCGCGGTCGGCGGCAGCGTGGCGAGGCCGGCGAGCGTCGCCGGGAATCCACCGACCTCCTGCAGGAAGATCGGCAGCGCGAAGAGACCGAGCATGAACGCGGCGTAGATGAACCACGTCGCGAGGTTGCCCGCGGCGAAGTTGCGCGCGCGGAACAGCGACAACGGCAGCATCGGCGTCGGCGCGCGTCGCTCCCAGAGCACGAAGGCCACCAGCGCGATGACGCCGACGGTCGCCGGGACGAACACGAGCGGATCGGCCCAGCCGAGCCGGCCCTGCTCGATGAGCGCAAACACCGTGCCGCCCAGTCCGACGACCCCGAGCGAGGCACCCAGCCAGTCGACCCGCGCGCGGTCGGGGTTCGGTTCGTCGCGGCCGAGCGGATGCAGCATCACGAGCGCCGCGGCGATGGGCAGCACGTTGATCGCGAACACGAGCCGCCACGACACGAGGTCGACGAACGCCCCGCCGAGGATCGGCCCGATGAGGAAGGCACTCGTGGTCCACGCCGTCCACCGCCCGATCGCGCGACCCTGCTCGGCGTGCGGGAAGTTCGCGATGATCAGCGCCAGGGAACTCGGCACGAGCAGTGCTCCGGCAGCGCCCTGGAACGCGCGTGCGACGACCAGCACCGTGCCGTCGGACGCGATCGCGCACGCGATCGAGGTGATGCCGAACCCGATGAGGCCGATGCGCAGGATCCGGAGGCGACCGAACGAGTCGGAGAGCGACCCGGCGAGGAGGATCAGCGACCCGAGGGTGAGCAGGTAGGCGTCGACCGCCCACTGCTGGAGCGTCAGGCCGCCGCCGAGTTCCGCCTCGATGGCCGGGAGGGCGATGTTGATCACCGCGCCGTCGAGGAACGCGATGAAGGCCACGACGATCGCGATGACGAGCACACGCGTCCGTCGGTCCATGCGCGCCATGCTACGCCGGGCCCGTGTCGGCGGCGGCGACCCGGGTCGGGGTCGGCGCTCCGGTGGGCGACGGCCTCCGTTCAGCGTCCGGAGAGCCGCTTCCGGAGCATCTCGATACGCGACTGGAGCTGCGTCACGGTCGCTTGGGCGACCTCGGGTCCGCCGGACGCGCGCCGGAGCTCGGCGTGCACCAGCGAGTGCGCCTGCCCGGTCTGCCGCGCGTACAACCCGACGAGGCTGTTGAGCAGCGACCGCTGCTCCTTCAGCGTGCGGTACAACGCGACCGGCTCCGCCCGCTGCTCGCCGCCGCCGTCGGACTCGCCCGCAGCCAGCGCGTGCTTGCGCCGGTCCGACGCGCGACGGGCCTGGCGCGCCTGGCGGTGGCGCAGCAGTTCGTGGACCTGCTCGGGCTCGAGGATGCCGGGGATGCCGATGAAGTCGAGCTCCTCATCGCTGCCGGGCTCGGCGAACGTGCCGAAGTCGGTCCCGTCGTAGACGACGCGGTCGAACGTCGCGTCGGATGCGAGCGCCTGCCAGGTGAACTCGTCCTGGAGCTCGTCGGACCCCTTCTCCTCGCGGTTGGCCGCCTCGAGCAGTCCGTCGTCGAGACCCGCATCGTCGCCGTCGCCGCTTCGCCGGTCGAGGGCGTGGTCGCGCTGGCGCTCCAGCTCGCCGGCGAGCGCCATGAGCACCGGCACGTTCGGGAGGAACACCGACGCCGTCTCGCCGCGCCGCCGGGCGCGCACGAACCGCCCGATCGCCTGCGCGAAGAACAGCGGCGTCGACGAACTCGTCGCGTACACGCCCACCGCGAGGCGCGGAACGTCGACCCCCTCGGAGACCATGCGCACGGCGACCATCCACCGGCTCGTGCCCTCGGAGAACTCCTCGATCCGAGCGGACGCCTCCTTCTCGTCGGAGAGCACCACGGTGACCTTCTCGCCGCAGACGCCCTCCAGGATCTCGGCGTAGGCGCGCGCGGTCGACTGGTCGGTCGCGATCACGAGGCCGCCGGCGTCGGGGATCGCGTGCCGCACCTCGGTGAGCCGCCGATCGGCGGCCTGCAGGACCGACGGGATCCACTCCCCCGTCGGCTCGAGCGCGGTGCGCCAGGCGGCCGAGTGGATGTCCTTCGTCGCGTCCTCGCCGAGGCGCGCCTCCATCTCGTCGCCGGCCTTCGTGCGCCAGCGCATGCTGCCCGCGTAGACCATGAAGAGCACGGGGCGGACGACGCCGTCCTGGAGGGCGCGGCCGTAGCCGTAGTCGTAGTCGGTCCGGGAGACCCGGACACCCTGCTCGTCGGGCGCGTACTCGACGAACGGGATCGGCGCGGTGTCGCTGCGGAAGGGCGTGCCGGTGAGCGAGAGGCGACGGGTCGCCGGCTCGAACGCCTCGCGGATCGCATCGCCCCACGAGAGCGTGTCGCCGCCGTGGTGCACCTCGTCGAGGATCACGAGCGAGCGCCCCGAGAGGGTCAACTCGCGGTGCAGCGCGGGCCGAACCGCGACCTGCGCGTACGTCACGGCGACGCCGTGGTAGTGCCGGGCTGAGCGCCCGTGGGCGTTGCGGAACCCCGGGTCGAGCCGGATGCCGACGCGGGCCGCGGCATCCGCCCACTGCCGCTTCAGGTGGTCGGTGGGTGCGACCACCGTGATCCGGTCGATCGTGCGACGGGCCCGGAGTTCCGCCGCGAGGCGGAGCGCGAAGGTCGTCTTGCCCGCGCCGGGGGTCGCTGCGGCCAGGAAGTCGCGCGGTTCGGCGGCGAAGTACTGCTCGAGCGCCTCGGCCTGCCAGGCGCGGAGCTTCGACGCGGTGCCCCATGGCGCGCGGGCCGGGAACGAGGGTGAGAGGTGCTCGGCGGCCGAGGTGCCGGGCAGGTGGCTGCCGGTTGGGGTCGCGTTGCTCACTCTGCAGCACTGTAGTCGAGTCGACCGACACGGATGTCGCGCGGCGCACGCACGTGCAGCCACACGCCGCACCGCCGACTCGCGGGCGTGCAGAATGGAGGGATGGTCACCCAGCAGCATCCCTGGTCGAGGTACGTCGCGATCGGCGACTCGTTCACCGAGGGCATCGGCGACCCCGAGCCCGGCGTGCCGGGCGGGCACCGCGGCTGGGCCGACCGCGTCGCCGAGGTGCTCTCGCAGGGCGCCGATGACTTCGCGTACGCGAACCTCGCGATCCGCGGCCGCCTGATCCAGCAGATCATCGACGAGCAGATCGAACCGGCGCTCGAGCTCCGGCCCGACCTCATCACGATCTCGGCGGGCGGCAACGACGTCATCCGCCCTCGGACCGATCCCGACGAGATCTCCGCGCGCTTCGAGTACGCGGTCGAGCGACTCGCGCGGGACCGCGCGACGATCGTGATCTTCACGGGCGTCGACGTCGGCTTCTCCCCCGTGTTCCGCGGCATCCGCGGCAAGGTCGCGATCTACAACGAGAACCTCCGGGCGATCGCGCAGAAGCACGACTGCCTCGTCGCCGACCAGTGGGCCCTCGCCGAGATCCAGGACCAGCGGATGTGGGACCGCGATCGCCTGCACCTGAACGCGCTCGGTCACCACACGGTCGCACGCATGGTGCTGCAGGCGCTCAACGTCGAGAACGACCTGGAGCCCATGAAGCCCGAACCCCTGCCGGAGCGGACCTGGCGTGCGGCCCGCACGGAGGACCTCTCGTGGGCCCGCGAGTACCTCGTGCCGTGGGTGATCCGTCGGATCCGGCACCAGTCGTCGGGCGACCTCGTCACTCCGAAGCGACCGGCGGCAGGGCCCTACGCCTCGCGCCCGGAGGCGCCGGCCGGCGACTGAGCCGGCCGGCGCCGCGTCTCAGCCCGCGTGCGGCGCGTCGGCCGCGACGCCCTCGTCGAGCGCTCCCGGGTTCGACAGGCGCCACCAAGCGCCGGGGTCCCGGAGCGCGCCGTCGACCTCGAGCGGCACCTCGATCACCTTCGAGCCGGCGGTGACGGTCGCGACCCCGACCTCCTGGCCATCGTCGACCAGGCGGAGCGCATCCGCCTGCACTGCGACGTCGACCGGGGTGTCCGACCAGACGACGACCGTCGCGCCCTCGGTGGCGCGCGCCTCGGTGGTGTCGCCCCACGGGGTCGCGTACGCCGCGAGCGGCCGGCCCGCCTCGAGTGCGACGACCTCGTGGAACCCGGGGCCGATCGAGTCGACGAGCCCAGCGACCGCCGCGCGAACGATCGCGTGCGTGTCGCCCCCGAGCACGACGCCGACCAGCGTGACGGATGCCTCGCCCACCGCGACGTCGGCGGAGAACAGCAGGTTCGCCGCGTCATCCGTCGTGCCCGTCTTGATGCCGTCGATCCCGTGCGTGCCGAGCAGGTGGTTGGAGTTCTCGATCGTGCCGAGCTCGGGGATGGCGACGGACTGCGTCGCGACGATCTCGGCGAGGGTCGGGTTCTCGAGGGCGATCTCGCCGAGGCGGACGAGATCGGCCGCGGTGCTGACGTCGTCGAGCGAGAGCCCGCTGGTGTCGACGACGCGCGTCGCGGTGAGGTCGTGGTCGGCGAGCCATGCGGTCGCGCGCTCCACGTAGGCGTCGACCGAACCGAACGCCCAGTTCGCGAGCGAGATGCTGTAGTTGTTGCCCGAGGGCAGCATCATCGCCTCGAGGCTCTCCTTGAGCGAGAGCTCGGAGCCCGCGACCACGGGCGCGACCGACCCGTTCTGGGCGATCATGTCCCAGTAGATGTCGACGTCGGCGTCGGTGTACGCGATCTGCGGGCCGCCCTCACCCGCGGGGATGGGGTGCTCCTCGAGCACGACGAGCGCCGTGATCACCTTGGCGATGCTCGCCATGGGCATCGGCGAGTCCTCGCCGCCCGCGGCCATCAGCCCGTCGAAGCCGACCGCCCCGACCGCCCAGGTGCCGAACCCGGGCTGGTCGACGGCCTGCGCCGCGGCGGCGACGGGCGCGGGGTCGTCGATCGCGGGCTCCGCGACCGGGATCGGAGCGCCGAGCGCCGTCGACGTGTAGATCCCGCCCCCGACGAAGACTGCGAGGAGCGCGGCGAGGATGCCGACGGCGACGATCCGCCGTCGCCGGTACACCGCGGCCGACGGTTTCGTGGGTCGCGTCGGGATGGGCGGAGCCGGGTCGAGCGTGCGAGACATCCGTTGCAGGATACCGAGCGGACCTATGCGATCGCGTACAACGCCACGGCCGCGGCGGCCGCCACGTTCAGCGAATCGACGCCGTGCGCCATCGGGATCGTGACGATCACGTCGGCAGCGGAGAGCGCCTGCCGCGAGAGCCCGTCGCCCTCGGCGCCGAGCACCAGCGCGAGGCGCTCCGGCGGATCGGCCGCGAGTTCGCGGAGCGTGACGGCGTCCTCGGCGAGGGCGAGCGCAGCCACCGTGAACCGATGCGCGGTGAGGAGGTCGCGCGCCTCGGTCCACTCCGGGAGCCGGGTCCACGGCACCTGGAACACCGTGCCCATGCTGACCCGTACGCTCCGACGGTAGAGCGGGTCGGCGCAGCGCGGCGTGACGAGCACGGCATCGGCGCCGAGGGCGGCGACCGAGCGCAGGATCGCGCCCACGTTGGTGTGGTCGACGATGTCCTCGAGGATCACGACCCGTCGGGCGTCGGCGAGGAGCGACGCGGGGTCGGCCGGCTCGGGCCGTTCGAACGCCGCGAGCGCGCCGCGGTGGACGCGGTAGCCCGTGATGGCCTCGAGCCCGGCGGAACCGGCGAGGTGCACCGGGATGTCGAACGGCGCGAGGTGCGGCTCGAGGTCGGCGAGCCACTTCTCCTCCATCAGCACGGACCGCGGCGTGCACCCGGCGGCGATCGCGCGGCGGATGACCTTCGCCGACTCGGCGATGAAGATCCCGCGCTCCGGCTCGGTGATGCTGCGGAGGGCCACGTCCGTCAGGCGGGCGTAGTCGGCGACGGCGTCGGATGACGCGTCGGTCACGTGTTCGATGCGCAATGGGTCCTCCCGGTTGCAGCCGTGATCCGGAAACATTCCGGAAAAGCCGCACGTCTAGAATCGCAGCACCGTCGAAGGGAGACGCGCGTGGTCACTGGGATCGAGGCTCCGGCGCCGTCCGACGTGCTGCTCGACGAGGCGATCCGCCTCATGCGCGGGTCGCGCGTGGCGGTCCTCACGGGAGCAGGCGTGAGCACGGACTCCGGGATCCCCGACTACCGCGGCGAGGGCGCTCCGGTGCGCACGCCGATGACGGTGCAGACCTTCCTCGCTTCCGAGACGGCGCGCAAGCGCTACTGGGCGGGCAGCCACCTCGGCTGGCGGACCTTCGGCACGGCGCAGCCGAACGACGGGCATCGGGCGCTCGCGCGGCTCGAGGAGTCGGGAGCGGTGTCCGGGGTCGTGACGCAGAACGTCGACGGCCTGCACCGCCGCGCGGGCAGCTCGCACGTGGTCGAGCTCCACGGCGCGACCGACCGCGTGGTGTGCCTGACGTGCGGGCAGGTGTTCGCGCGGCAGTCGATCGCCGACCGTCTGACCGCCCTGAACCCGCACATCGACCTCGACATGGCGATCCGGCCCGCGCCCGACGGCGACGTCGAGGTCGACGACGTCGAGTCGATGGTGATCCCCGCGTGCACGGTATGCGGCGGCACGCTGAAGCCCGACGTGGTCTTCTTCGGCGAGTTCGTGCCGACGCCCGTGTACCGGCAGGCCGCCGCGCTCGTGCAGCGCGCCGACGTCCTGCTCGTGGCCGGCTCGTCGCTCGTGGTGAACTCCGGGGTGCGACTGCTCGAGATCGCCCGGCGTCGCCGGGTGCCGATCGTGGTCGTGAACCGCGGCATCACGAAGGGCGACAGCCGCGCGACGGTGAAGCTCGACTCGGGTGCGACCGAGACGCTCACCGCGATGGCGGCCGCGCTCACCTGACGCGCCGGTCCGGCAGCCCGGAGTGGCGCCTCAGCGCCGCCCGCGGGCGTGCGCGGCGCGCCGATTGGTGCCGCCGACCTCGGTGAGCACCTCCAGCAAGCGTTCGGCCGATGCGCTCCACGTGAATCGCTTCGCGGCCTCGACGGAGGCCGCCGACCGGCGCTCCCACTCCCCGGGCGCGTCGAGCGACGTGATCGCGCGGGCCGCGGCATCCGCGTCGTCGACGGTGAAGTACGTCGCCGCCTCGCCGCCGATCTCGCGGAAGATCGGGATGTCGCTGACGACGACGGGCGTGCCGAGCCGCATCGCCTCGACGAGCGGGATGCCGAAGCCCTCGGCCTTCGACGCGGTGACGAGCGCGGTCGCCCCGGCGAGGACGCTCGCGTACTCCTCGTCGGTCGCTCCGTCGTGGAAGACCAGGCGCGCCTCGGGCGCGACGCGCGTGAGGCGCCGCCGCTGCTCGTCGCTCACGCGGCTCATGAGGTGCAGTTCGTGGTCGGGCAGCTGCGCGACGGCTCGCACGAGCGTCTCGACCCCCTTGTACGACATGAACGACCCCATGTACACGAGCCGGCCGCCCTCCGGTCGCGGTCTGGGCAGGTCGGGCGTGCCGATCTCGTCGGCGGCGTTCTGCACGACCGCGAGCGGCCGCTTCGTGAGGCGGTGCCTCCGGATGAGTCCGGCGCTCGTCTCGGACACGGTGACGACCGCATCGGCCCGGTTCAGCAGCATCCGCTGCGGCCACCACATCAGGTGGTAGAGGCGCCACAGCACGCGCACGAAGGCCGGGAGGTCGCGCGGCGGGGTCCGGTTCTCGTAGTAGATGAGGTCGTGCAGCGTGAGCACGAGGCCGTAGTCGCGTCCCCACGAGCCCATGGTCTGCATGGGCGAGAACACGACGTCGGGCCGGAGCTTGCGGACCTGGCGCGCGACCCACGGTTCGCGCACGCTCGTCGGTCCGCTGACGAGCTCCCACGGCAAGGCGGGCAGCTTGTCGAGCTGCCGGTGGTCGCTGATCAGCATGGTGAGCGGATGCCGCTTCGCGAGTTCGGCCACGATGCCCGCGGTGAACCGGCTGATGCCGTCGTGGTGGTCGATCCGCACGTACCGGCAGTCGACGAGCAGCCTCACGCCCGCTCACCCTCGACGAACACGCGGATGTGCCCTGCGGCCTCGCCGGGGGTCTCGTAGTGGACGAGGTGCCCGACGTCGGGGATCACGGCGAGCGTCGCGTCCGCGAACAGCGGATGGAGCCGGTACTGGGCCTCGATGGGCGTGACGTCGTCCTCCTCGGCGACGACCAGCAGCGTCGGGGTCTCGATCGCGGGCGCGTACTCGCGCACGTCGTGCCCGACGGACGCCTCGAACGCCTGCAGCACGGCGTCGCGATCGTCGAACGCGGAGAAGTACCGGTCGTGCTGGTCGTGGATGAACCGGCGGAGCCCGGGATCGCGGGTCTTCGCCATCGTGACGCTCATCACGCGCACGATCGCGCGGTTGCGGAGCAGCGCGAAGCCGGCGCGCTCGGGGAGCGCGGCGGCGGCACGGTAGTAGGCGACGGCGAGCCTGGTCATGATCGCGCGCGGCCCCTCGAGGGCGGGCGCACCGATCGGGTTGACCAGGATGAGCCGGTCGGGCGCGAGGCCGGCCGCCACGGCGGCGCTCGTGACGATCGAGCCGAACGAGTGGCCGAGCAGGGTCCAGGCGCCGGCGTTCGCGACGGCATCCGCCACCCCGGTCTCGGCGACGAAGGCGACGAGCCAGTCGCCGTAGGCGTCGATGTCGTGCGGCCGGTCGGCGAACGTGGAGGACGCGCCGAAGCCGGGCAGGTCGGGGATGATCACGCGATAGCCGGGGAGCTTCGCCACGATCGGCTCGAGGCCGTGGTGGTCGCCGCGGAAGCCGTGCACGGCGACGATGACCGGGGCGTCCTCCGGTCCGTACTCCCACCATGCTGTCTCGCTGCCCGTGACGAGGGCGCGGTGCTCGCGGACGGGGATCCGCTCGAGGTCGACGGCGTACGGTGAGGCGATCATCCCCAGCATCCTACGGCGCGCCGGCTGAGCGCTGTCGGAGGCCGCGGATACCGTGGCGGGCATGGAGCACTCCCCCGTCGCATCCTGGGCCGACACCCTCGCGGTGTTCGACCTCGAGACCACCGGCATCGACATCGACACGTGCCGTATCGTCACCGCCCACGTCGGCGTGATCGGGGCGGATGGCGCGGTGCTCGAGCAACGCGAATGGCTCGTCGATCCCGGCGTCGAGATCCCGACGGCGGCGAGCCTGATCCACGGGGTGACGACCGAACGCGCCCGCCTCGAGGGGCAGGCGGCAGCGACGGCGGTCGCCGAGATCATCGACGCCCTCCGGGATGCCGCGGGCCGCGGCCACCCGATCGTCGCGTACAACGCGGCCTACGACCTCTCGGTGCTGCACCGCGAGGCCGAGCGGTACGGGCACGAGGCGTTCCGCGGACCGGGGTTCGTGATCGACCCGCTCGTCATCGACAAGGCCGTCGATCGCTTCCGGCGCGGCAAGCGCACGCTCACGGCGGCGTGCGAGCACTACGGCGTCGAGCTGACCGCGGCGCACGACGCGGGTGCCGACGCGATCGCCGCCGGCCGGGTGGCGCAGGCGATCGCGCGAGCCTTCCCCGAGCTCGCGGCGACCGCGATCGCCGAACTGCACGCCAGCCAGGTCGACTGGTCGCGCGAGCAGGCCGAGAGCTACCAGGAGTGGCGTCGCATGAACGGCGAACCCGAGTTCACGACCTCGGGGGCCTGGCCGCTCCGCTGAGCTCGGGTCGGAAGTCCGTCGCGCCGCAGCGCACGACATGCGAGTCTTTAGCCATGTCGGAACGGCTCCCGGTACGGTCGGCGACGGACGCGCTCGTCGAGTCGAGCGCCCTCTGGATCCTGGGCGACAGCCCGCCCGGCTTCCTCGTCGACGCCGCCGTCGAGGCGACGGTCGCAGGTCTCGACTCGCCGGCGCTGCACGAACTCGCCGGAATGTCCGACGCCGACTCGCCGTGGGACCTCCGCGAGGCCCTGGGCCGTGCGCTCGCGGAGCTCGGCGCGACGGTCCCCGACCCGCGCGATCCGGCCACGCTGCAGCTCGCGCTCCGCGAGCTCGCCGCGCAGTTCCTGCACGAGCGCATCTCGATCCGCGAACTCGTCGACCGCGCGCGGTCGGTGATCGACGAGGGCACGGGCACCCCCGACGAGGCGGGGGCGTTGCTGGCGGCCGGTGAGGCGCTCGACGCCGGTCGGATCACGGCGCACCAGGCGCAGCTCGACGCACTGGACTGGGCGGCCGGGCTCACGCGTGCGTGACGATGGCATGAGCCGGGCACGACGAAGGGGCGGACGACCGGAGTCGCCCGCCCCTCTCGTGGAGCGTCTTACGCGCCGAAGCCCTTGAAGCGCTTGTTGAACTTCTCGACGCGGCCGGCCGAGTCCATGATGCGCTGCTTGCCCGTGTAGAACGGGTGCGAGGCCGACGAGATCTCGACGTCGATCACCGGGTAGGTCTCGCCGTCGAGCTCGATGGTCTTGTCGCTGGTCACCGTCGAGCGGGTGAGGAACGTCTCGCCCGAGGCGAGGTCGCGGAAGACGACGGCGTTGTACTCGGGGTGGATGTCGGTCTTCATGAGAATCCTTGCTTGATCGGATGTTGGGGTCGCCCCGCCTCGAGGGCAGGGAAGTGTGTCGGCCTTTGGCCAAAACACGATTCTAGCAGAGACGAGCGTCTCGGTGCGTCACCGCGCGGCGCGCGCCGTGTAGCGGCCGTCGCGCTCGGTGAGCTCGATCGGCATGCCGAAGGTGTCGCTGAGCGTCTCGGACGTGAGCGCCTCGGTGATCGGTCCCGCAGCGCGGATCGCCCCGTCGGCGAGGAGCATCGCGTGCGTGAACCCCTCCGGGATCTCCTCCACGTGGTGGGTCACCATGACGATCGCCGGCGACGACTTCGACGACGCGTACCCGCCGAGCAGGGCCACGAGCTCCTCGCGCGCGCCCAGGTCGAGGCTCGCGGCCGGCTCGTCGAGCAGCAGCAGCTCGGGGTCGGTCATGACCGACCGCGCGATCTGCACGCGCTTCTGCTCGCCGTCGGAGAGGCTGCCGAACCGGCGCCCGGCGAAGCCGTCGAGGCCCCACTCCTTCAGCACGCGCTGCGCGCGGCGGTCGTCGATCGACTCGTACTCCTCGTTCCATCGCCCCGTGACCGAGTAGGCGGCGGTGAGCACGGTGTCGAGCACGCTCTCGTTCCGCGGGATGAGCCGGGCCATCGCCGTCGAGGCGAACCCGATCATCGGTCGCAGCTCGAAGACGTCGACCTTGCCGAGCGATTCCTGCAGCACCTCGACGGAGCCCTTCGTGGGGTGCATCGCGGCGGCCGCGATCTGCAGCAGCGTGGTCTTCCCCGCGCCGTTCGGCCCGAGGATCACCCACCGCTCGTCGGATGCCACGTTCCAGTCGATGCCGTCGAGGATCGTGTTGCCATCGCGAACCACCGACACATGCTGGAACTGCAGAACCGTAGACGCCATGGTCTCCAGCCTAGCGGGACCGGGGAGGCCGGCCTGCGCGCGCGTGCGGCGTCACCGACCGGCGAGCAGACGCTCGTACAGCGCGCGCGTGTCGGCCGCGATCGCGTCCCACGCGAAGTGCTCCTCGGCGCGCCGACGGCCCGCGGCACCCATTTCGCGAGCACGCGCGGGGTCGGCGACGACCCGCTCCAGCGCGGCGGCGAGGTCGGCGACGAAGCGGTCCGGGTCCAGCGGCGTTCCCGTGCCGTCGTCGTGCTGCTCGATGGGCACGAGGACGCCCGTGACGCCGTCGTCGACGACCTCGGGGATGCCTCCGGTCGCCGTGCCGACGACCGCCGCACCGCAGGCCATCGCCTCGAGGTTCACGATGCCGAGCGGTTCGTAGACCGACGGGCAGACGAAGCAGGTCGCCGCGGTGAGGAGCGCCGTCAGTTCGACCCGCGGCAGGTGCCGGTCGATCCAGACGACGCCCTGACGGGTCGCTGCGAGCTCGTCGACGAGGCCCGAGACCTCGGCCATGATCTCGGGGGTGTCGGGCGCGCCGGCGCAGAGCACCAGCTGCACGTCCTCGGGCAGCGTTCGCGCCGCGCGGAGCAGGTAGGGCAGCCCCTTCTGCCGAGTGATCCGGCCCACGAAGACGATCGACGGACGATCGGGGTCGACGCCGAGGGATCGCGCCAGGTCGGGGTCGTCGTTCGCGTGCCAATCGGTCAGGTCGATGCCGTTGTAGACGACCGAGACCCTCGCCGGGTCGATGTCGGGATAGGACCGCAGGATGTCGCGGCGCATGCCGTCGCTCACGGCGATGACCGCGTCGGCGTCCTCGAACGACGTGCGCTCGACCCAGCTCGACACGCGGTAGCCGCCGCCGAGCTGCTCGGCCTTCCACGGCCGGAGCGGCTCGAGGCTGTGCGCGGTCACGACGTGCGGGATGCCGTGCAGCGCCTTGGCGGTGAAGCCCGCGAAGTTCGCGTACCACGTATGGGAGTGCACGAGGTCGGCCCCCGCGGCATCCTGCGCCATCAGCAGGTCGACGCCCATGGTCGACAGGGCCGCGTTCGCGCCCGCGAACTCGGACGGGGTCGCGTACGCGGTGGTGCCCGCCTCGTCGCGCGGGGCGCCGAAGCACCGGACCTGGACGTCGATGTCGCGGCGGAGCGCGCGGACGAGTTCGGCGACGTGGACCCCCGCCCCTCCGTAGATCTCGGGCGGGTATTCGCGCGTGAGCAGGTCGACTCGCATGCGGCAACGTTAGCCCCAGTCGGTCACGCGCCGTCAACCATCTGTCGTCGGCGGGGTCCGGCTGACTACGCTGGGCACATGCCTACGCGGAAGATCTTCGGAATCGTGCTCGCGGGCGGCGAGGGCAAGCGCCTCATGCCCCTGACCGAGGACCGCGCCAAGCCGGCGGTGCCGTTCGGCGGGCAGTACCGCCTGATCGACTTCGCCCTGTCGAACCTGATCAACTCCGGCCTGCAGCAGATCGTGGTCCTGACCCAGTACAAGTCGCACAGCCTCGACCGGCACGTGTCGCAGACCTGGCGCCTCGACGGCATGCTCGGCTCGTACGTGGCTCCGGTACCGGCGCAGCAGCGCCTCGGGAAACGCTGGTTCTCGGGCTCGGCCGACGCGATCCTCCAGAGCCTCAACCTGATCTACGACGAGCAGCCCGACATCATCGTCGTCGTCGGTGCCGACCACGTCTACCGCATGGATTTCAGCCAGATGATCCAGGCGCACATCGACTCGGGCGCCGAGGCGACCGTCGCCGCGATCCGCCAGCCGATCTCGCTCGCGAACCAGTTCGGGGTCATCGAGGTCGACGCGACCGCCCCCGACCGCATCCACCGCTTCCTCGAGAAGCCGAGCGACCCCGAGGGCCTGCCCGACTCCCCCGGCGAGGTGCTCGCCTCGATGGGCAACTACGTCTTCAACGCCGACGCGCTGATCGACGCCGTGCTGCGCGACGGCGAGCGCACCGACTCCAGTCACGACATGGGCGGCGACATCATCCCCGCGTTCGTCTCGCAGGGCAAGGCCGGGGTCTACGACCTCAAGGGCAACGACGTGCCCGGCTCGACCGACCGCGACCGCTACTACTGGCGCGACGTGGGAACGATCGACTCGTTCTTCGAGGCCCACCAGGACCTGATCTCGGTGCTGCCGGTGTTCAACCTGTACAACCAGGAGTGGCCGATCTTCAGCCAGCAGGTCAACTCGCCGCCAGCGAAGTTCACCCGCGACGCGCGCGGGTCGCTCGGCACCGTGATCGACTCGATCGTCTCGCTCGGTTCGGTCATCTCAGGCGCACACGTCGAGCGCAGCGTTCTCGGCCCGTGGGCCATCGTCGGCTCGGGCGCGAACGTGTCCGACTCCATCCTGTTCGACCGCGCCCGCATCGAGGCGGGCGCGACGGTGCGTCGCGCCATCCTCGACAAGGAGGTCGTCGTCGAAGCGGGAGCGCACATCGGCGTCGACCGCGCGGAGGACCGCGCCCGCGGCTTCGTCGTGACCGACAGCGGCATCACCGTCGTGGGCAAGGGGTCCCTCGTGCGGAAGCACGCGTGAGTCAAGCCACCGTCGGCCGCTCCGGCGGCCTCCTCGTCGTGCTCGACGCCGACTCGACCCTGATCCGCGAGGAGGCCATCGAGCTGCTCGCCGAGGCGGCGGGCAGCCTCGAGCACGTCGCCGCGGTCACCGAGCGAGCGATGCGCGGAGAACTCGACTTCGCGGCGAGCCTGCGCGAGCGCGTGGCGACGCTCGCCGGGCTCCCGGTCGCCGAGGTCCTCGCCGCACGCGAGCGGCTCACGCCCACGCCCGGCGTGCGGGAGCTGATCGACGGCGTGCACGCCGCCGGCGGCCGGGTCGGGGTCGTCTCAGGAGGCTTCCACGAACTGCTCGACCCGCTCGCCGAGCGACTCGGACTCGACTTCTGTCGGGCGAACCGCCTCGAGGTCGAGGGCGAACGGCTCACCGGCCGCGTGCTGGGCGACATCGTCGACGCGGAGCGCAAGCGGCGTTCGCTCGAGGAGTGGGCGGCCGCATCCGACACGCCGCTCTCGCGGACGATCGCGGTGGGCGACGGCGCGAACGACCTGCGCATGCTCGACCGCGCGGCACTCGGCGTCGCGTTCTGCGCGAAGCCGGTCGTCCGGGCGCAGGCGGATGTCGCGATCGATCGCGTCGACCTGAGCGGCGTGCTGGCGCTCGCCGGCCTCCGCGGCTGAGCGCGGACGCGGCACGGGTGCGGGGCTGGGAGTCGCATCCGAACCCCTCGCGGCAGCGCGCGGTCGGGCCTAGCCTGACCGCATGACCAGCCGCACCGTCGCACGCTCGTCCGCCGTGGGCGCGTTCGCCGCGCTCCTCATCGCCTCGGTCGCATCGCCGGCCGTGGCGGCTCCGCCGTCGTCAGCGGGCGGTGGTGCGGTCGAATCGGTCATCGACCTGCCCGACGGCTTCCAGCCCGAGGGCATCGCGATCGCACCCGGCGGCACCGCATACTTCGGATCGCTCGCCGACGGCGACATCTACGCGGCCGACCTCCGCACCGGCGAGGGTGCGGTGATCAGCGTGGGTCCGGGCACGCCGTCCGTCGGACTCGACGTCGACGCGCACGGTCGCCTGTTCGTATCCGGCGGCCCCGCCGGCGACGCGCGCGTGATCGACCCGGCGACCGGTGACGTGCTCGCCTCGTACCAGCTGACGAACGGGCCGGCGTTCATCAACGACGTCATCGTGACCCGGGATGCCGCGTGGTTCACGAACAGCTTCGCCGGCGAGCTCTACCGGCTGCCGCTCGGACCGGGCGGTGCGCTCCCCGACCCGTCCGAGGTCGAGACCGTTCCACTCGGCGGCGAATGGGTGCAGCAGGGCGGCTTCGACGCGAACGGCATCGTGGAGACGCCCGACCATCGTGCGCTGCTCGTGATGCAGAGCTCGACCGCGACCGTGTACCGGGTCGATCCGGCCACCGGCGATGCCACGGCCGTCGACCTCGGCGGTGCGAGCCTGCCGAACGGCGACGGGATGCTCGTGATCGGCCGCACCCTCTACGTCGTGCAGAACCAGTCGAACCAGGTCGCCGAGGTCCGCCTCGACCCGGCCGGGACCGCCGGTGTCGTCGTCGACACCCTCACGAGCCCGGACTTCGACGTGCCGACGACCGTGGACTCGTTCGGGAACGGCCTCTACCTGCCGAATGCGCGCTTCGGAACGACGCCGACGCCGACCACGACCTACGAGGCGGTGCGGATCGAGCGCTGACGCACGACGCCGGAACATCCGGGCGGCGGGCACCGGGCGGCCGACGAGGTCGGACGGATCCGGTCGCTCGTCAGTGGCCCATGCCGAGGCCGCCGTCGACGGGGATGACGGCGCCCGAGATGTACCCGGCGTCGTCGCCCGCGACCCACGCGACGACCTTGGCGACCTCCGAGGGCGTCGCGAAGCGGCCCGCGGGGATGCTCTTCTTGTACTCGGCCTGCTGCGCCTCCGGCAGAGCGTCGGTCATGTCGGTCTCGATGAAGCCCGGCGCGATCACGTTCGCCGTGATGTTGCGGGAGCCGAGTTCGCGCGTGATCGAGCGGGCCATGCCGACGAGCGCGGCCTTCGAGGACGAGTAGTTGACCTGGCCGGCCCCGCCGTAGAGGCCGACGACGCTCGAGATGAGGACGATGCGGCCGAAGCGGGCCTTCAGCATGCCCTTCGATGCACGCTTGACGACGCGGAAGGCCCCGGTGAGGTTGGTGTCGACCACGCTCGTGAACTCCTCCTCGCTCATGCGCATGAGGAGCGTGTCGCGCGTGATGCCCGCATTCGCGACGAGGACCTCGACCGGGCCCAGCTCGGACTCGATCTCGGTGAACGCCCGGTCGATCGACTCGGTGTCGGTGACGTCGGCGCGCACGGTGAGCGTGCCCGCCGGGCCCTCGCCCGAACGTGCGGTCACGGCCACGCGATGGCCCTGTGCGACGAATTCCTCGGCGATCGCGTAGCCGATCCCCCGGTTGCCTCCGGTCACCAGCACCGTGCGGCTCGTGGTCATGGCTGGACTCCGTCTCTCTCGGGGCTGTGCGGGTCGGCGCGCGGGATTCCGGCATGCGCTGCCCGATGGATCGGGCACGGGGGTGCGCGCGACCCGTCCCAGCATAGAGGTTGCCGAGTTCGCGGCATCCGTCGCCCGCAGCGGACGTAGGCTTGAGGTGAGGAGCGCCGCAGTCCACGGCCACCACCATGAAGCACCCACCCCTGCAGTCGATCACATCGCTGCCTCCGTCGCCCGACGAGGAGCGCCGCGCACGCATGATCAAGTACACGGTCATGATGTCGATCCGTGTCGCCTGCATCGTCGCCCTGCTCTTCGTGCAGGGCTGGTGGCTCCTGGTGTTCGCGCTCGGAGCGGTGTTCCTGCCGTACTTCGCGGTGGTGGTGGCGAACGTGGCGACGACACGGCGGTCCGACGTCGAGAGCCCCGGCGGGTTGGTGCCGCTGCGCCGCGCCGACGGCGGAACGGACTGGACGACGGCGGAACCCGCGGGCGGGACCCGATCGTCGTCGACCACCCGCGCCGACTCGACCGACGGTCCCGGCTCCGCCCCCGCGCCCGACGCTCCGACGGCCGGGCAGGCGGGCGACGATCGCCCGACCGACGATCGGGAGGGCGACGGGTGATCGGCCTCTCCTCCGCCGCCCCGCAGGGCGGCTGCTCCCGCGCGGGTTGCCGCGAGGGCGCGACCTGGCGGATCGACTGGCGGAACCCGAAGATCCACGCGGACGACCGCGTGAAGACCTGGCTGGCGTGCGACGAGCACGTCGAGTACCTCCGCGAATTCCTCGCATCACGTTCGTTCCCGGTTCGCGTGGCGCCCTTCGTGGCGACGGATGCCGCGCCGGCGCCAGTCGGCGGGGACGCCCACCCGGGCGGTGAGCGCGCATGAACCGCTGGCGCTTCCTCGCCTCACCCCGCTGGGCGGGCTACCTCGCGCTCGTCATCGTGTTCGCGATCGCATGCTCGGCGCTCGGCACGTGGCAGCTCAACCGCCGGGCCGAGGCGCTCGCCGAGGTCGCCCGCATCGACGCGAACTACGACGCCGAACCGGTTCCGCTCACCGAGGCGCTCCCGGAACTCGACGACTTCGACATCGACCAGCGCTGGCAGGTGGTCGCCGCGACCGGCGAGTACCTCGCGTCGGAGGAGGTCGTGGTCCGCAACCGACCGTACGGCGGCAGCACCGGCTTCGAGGTGATCACACCGTTCCGGCTGGCTGACGGCACGGTGTTCATGGTCGATCGCGGTTGGATCCCGCAGGACTCCGACGGCCGCCCGTCGGAGGTCGCGGCGCCTCCCGTCGGCGAGGTCGAGGTCACGGC
Organism: Agromyces excoecariae; assembly: GCF_051715505.1. Taxonomy (NCBI): domain Bacteria; kingdom Bacillati; phylum Actinomycetota; class Actinomycetes; order Micrococcales; family Microbacteriaceae; genus Agromyces; species Agromyces excoecariae. Next base: position 286,463 of record NZ_JBPSLA010000014.1, read on the forward strand.
ACGCCTCAAGGCGGGCGAAGGGCGGATCGCCGGACGCACGTCGTCCGGCGCGGAACTGGCGACGATCGACCTCGACGAGCTCGCCGATCGGGTCGATGCACCCGCCTACACGGGCGCCTACGGCATCCTCATCCAATCCGGCGCCGCGGCGAGCGAACCGCCGGTCGCGCTCCCCCGGCCGGTGCGCGACGAAGGTCCGCACCTCTCGTACGCGCTCCAGTGGTTCGTGTTCGCGCTGCTCGCGTTCATCGCGCTGGCGTGGTTCGCGAACCAGGAGCGCAAGGCCCTCGAAGCGGATGCCGCGGGGGTCGGCTCCGCCGGGGCGGGCGGGCGCTCGGCCGCGCCATCCGCTCGCGAACCGGACCCGGCGAATCGGGCAGCCCGACCGACCGTGCGGCAGCGGCCGGCACGGGCGGACCGACGTCGGACGGACGCCGATGTCGAGGACGAGATCCTCGACCGCCGCTAGGCCTTCACGGTCTCGGACCCGCGCAGGATCGAGGTCATCTTCTTGCCGCGCGCGACCTCGTCGACGAGCTTGTCCATGTAGCGGATCCTCTGCATGAGCGGGTCCTCGATCTCCTCGACGCGGATGCCGCAGATGACGCCCGTGATGAGCGAGGCGTTCGGGTTGATGCCCGGGGCCTGCGCGAAGAACGCCTCGAGGGTGCGCCCGTCGGCGATCGCCGCGGCGAGACCGGCCTCGTCGTAGCCGGTGAGCCAGGTGATCACCCGGTCGAGTTCGGCCCTGCCGTGGCCCTTCCGCTCGACCTTCTGCACGTACAGCGGGTAGATGCCGGCGAAGCTCATCCCGTAGATCCGGTGACCGGCCACGCGCATCTCCTCTGGTCGAAGCGGATGGTACTCCTGGTTTCCAGCCTACGTGACCCCTCCTCTCGCCGGACGTTCGCGGCTAGGGTCGGCGGGTATGGACATGCTGAGGGGCCGGGAGATCGCCGAGGCCGGCCTGACCGACTGGCGGAAGCTCGCGCAGGCACTGCATGCCCGCTACCTGGTCGACGACTTCGCGGCCGGCGTGCGGTTCGTCGCGGCGATCGGAGAGGCGGGCGACTCCATCGGGCACCACCCAGCCGTGTCGATCGGGTCCGGCCACGTCGACCTCGAATTGGTCAGCGACGACGCGGTCTACCGCGACGACGAGGGCACCGAGCACGTCGTCGAATGGGTGACCCGGCAGGACGTCGACCTCGCACGACGGATCACCGAGATCGCCGCCGACCACCGCCTCGTCGCGGATCCGACCGCGGTCAGCGTCATCGAGCTGGGCCTCGACACGACCCGGTCCGCGACCATCGCCCCGGTGTGGGCCGCGCTGCTGACGGGGGATGCCGAGTCCCAGGGTCGCGGCTCCCCCAGCGACGAGGTCCGAGACGCCACCGGGCGAGTGCCGAACCTGTGGTTCGGCGACGCCGAGGACGGCACGGCGCCGCGGCAGCGGTTCCACGTCGAGGTGTACGTGGCGCCCGAGGTGGCCGGGCAGCGCATCGCCGCAGCGCTCGCCGCAGGCGGGACCGTGATCGACGACCGCGAGGCGCCCTCCCTCACCGTGATCGCCGACCAGGACGGCAACACGGGGGTCGTCTGCGTCGACGCGTCCGCTGCAGCAGGGGGCTGAGCCGCGTCGGCCGGTCGGTCGTCACCGCACGTGCAGTGCGATCAGCGCGGATCCCGCTCGCCCGGATTGCGGAGAGGACCGGATGATCCGAGAATGACTCATCTTCAGGTTCCGATCGGAGGGGCATGCGACGCCCGGCCATCGCGACCGCGGTGGTCGCCTTCCTGCTCGCGACGACCTCGTGCGCGGCCGACCGTGCTGCGCCGACGCCCTCGGCCGCACCGTCCCCGACGGGAGCCGACTCCGCACCGGTCGTCGAGGTCGACGAGCTCGACGCCGAGTCGATCACCGTCCAGCCCTTCGGTGACTTCCTCGTGTCGTCGGGCGACCTCGTGTGGGTCTCCGGTGTCGAGCCCGGGATCGTCGCGTTCGACGACACGATGGCACCGGTCTTCGAAGTCCGGTCGGGCGCGGTCTGGGCGGCCCTCGAGTTCGGCCATGGATTCGTCTGGTCGAGCGAGGCGCCCGACGGGGTGCACGCGACCTCGCTCCTCCGCATCGACCCGGCCACGGGGACCGCGACGCGGTTCGCCCTGCCGTCTCCCGGCGTGCCGGAGGAGTCGTCGATCGCCGTGACCGACGACGCGGTCTGGGCGATCGTTCCAGGCGACGGGTCGGGCGACGCGTGGACCCTGGTCGGGCTCGACCCGATGTCCGGCACCGGCACCCGGCGCATCGGGCTGGGCGACGAACCGGTCGCCGCGGTCCGCGGCGGATTCGGATCGCTCTGGGTCACGCGGCCGTCGGGGATGCTCGCACGCATCGATCCCGAGACGGGCGGCGCGCAGGCCGAGGTCGAGCTCCCGCCCGGCTCGACGTTCCTCGCCATCGGACCCGATGCGGTCTGGATCATGAACCAGGGCGGCGGCGTCTCGAGGGTCGACCCTGCGACGAATCGGGTCGTCGCCACGATCCCGGCGAACCCGAACGGCATCCGGGGCGGCGACATCGCCGCAACGGCCGACGCGGTGTGGGTGCAGGCGAACGGCTTTCTCGGAGTGCAGGTCGACCCGAGGACGAACACGGTCGTCCGACGCATCCGCCCCGGCCTCGGAAGCGGCGGGATCGCGATCGCCGCCGACGGCTCGGTGTGGATCACCGCGCACGACGTGCACACGCTCTATCGGATCGCGTCCGAGTAGCCACGGCTCACGAGACGGCCGGGACGGCCGCGGATGTCGCCGCCTCCCGTCGATGCACCGCGAGCGGAGCGCCGGCCGGTCGCCCTACCAGACGATGCCGCCCGCGACGGAGATGCCGCCCCACGTGAGCGCGATGAAGATCGCGGCGAACACGACGGGCGCGATGCCCTTCCCGCTTCGCGCCAGTCCCTTGAAGAGGGCGATCACGGCCAGGATCGCGGCCACGATCGAAAGCCCGCCGCCGAGGATCAGCCCGATGAACAGGGGAATGGGCATGAGCACGAGGCCGGCCAGGGCGAACCAGAAGGCGGCCCATGCGGCCGGGTTGGAGCGGACTTCGACGGAGGAGGACATCCTCCATTATCGCCCGCCCGCACGCCGCAACCCCACGCGACCCGCGCAACTCGCGCGCTACGCGAGCTCGATGAGCTCCTGGTACTCGCGGCTCCAGTGGTCCTCGACGCCGTCGGGCATGATGAGCACGCGCTCAGGATTCAGCGATTCGACCGCGCCGGGGTCGTGCGAGACGAGCACGACGGCGCCCTCGTAGTGTGCGAGGGCGTCGAGGATCTCCTCGCGGCTGGCGGGGTCGAGGTTGTTGGTGGGCTCGTCGAGGAGCAGCACGTTCGCGCCCGAGACGACGATGGTGGCGAGTGCCAGGCGGGTCTTCTCGCCTCCGGAGAGCACGCCGGCGGGCTTGTGCACGTCGTCGCCGGTGAACAGGAACGAGCCGAGGACCTTGCGCGTGGAGCCCGATGGAGGTCGGTCCGATGCGGACGTCGAGGACGAGATCCTCGACCGCCGCTAGGCGCTCGGCGTCGTGGGTCCGGGCGGCCCGGCCGTCAGGACGTGGACGGCCCGATGTCGAACGAGTCGAGGAGTTCGGCGGCGTGCTGCTCGACGACCTCGGCGTCCTCGGGGAGGTACTCGACGGACACCCAGAGTCGGCCCGCGTCGGTGGGCGCGGTGATGACGTCCATGGGCTTGTCGGGCAGGAGCTTGAAGCAGGTGCCACCGGTGACGCACCAGAGATCGCGTGGCTCCACGCCGTCGACCTGCTGCAGCGTGAACGACTGGGCCGGCACCCCGTCGAGCTCGATCGCCGCGGCATCCGAAACGGTCACGTCACTGCGCTCGGACGCGATGAACGATGCGATGTCGTCGGGAAGGTCGGCTGCCGGCACGTCGGCGAGCGTTCGCACGTCATGGACGGCGACCCCGGCACTCGTGCCCTCGACGACGAACGCCCAGGTTCCGCCTCCCTCTGCGACCGCGGTGGCTCCGGTCGGAACGGTGAAGGAGATCGGGTAGTCCGGTGACTGCGGGAGGCCGAGGACACGATCACCGGGCTGCGGGTTGCCGTTCGACGGTTCATCCGAGGCCGGCGGCGGCGCGGCCTCGCTCGCGCCGGTCTGGGCCGCGCCCGGCGATGCCGTGCAACCGCCCAGCATGAGCACGCCGCCGATCGCAGCGACGAGCAGGTGGAGGTGGAGGTGGCGTCGACCCGTGTTCGTCATGGGGGCAGTATCCGGCGGCCGCCGACGCTGCGCGAGGCCCCCGTCCGGGGGAATTCCTCCGCATGGCCTGGCTGCAGCCGGAGCGGCCGCAGGTCATGACCGCTGCGGTCGAGGCATCCCGTCCTCGACCGTCGGTGGACGCTGCTCGCTAGGCGCGCGCCGCCGCGGTAGCCGCGAAGGATCGAGGTCATCCGCTTGCCGCGCGACCTCGTCGACGAGCTTGTCCATCCAGCGGATCTTCTGCATGAGCGGGTCGTCGATCTCCTCGACGCGGACGCCGCAGATCATGCCCGTGATGAGCCTCGCGTTCGGGTTGAGGGCCGGAGCCGCCGCGAAGGACTCCTCGAGCGAGTGCGCGATCGTCACCCATCCAGTGCTATGGGGGGCGGCGGCGCGCCGTTCTTCGCCGCGCTGGACCGCCGTGTGCGCCTGAACCTGATCGAGACCCGGACCTTCCCCGGCGGCGTGGTGCTGACGAGCTACGAAACGAGGCGCTGAGCACATCCCGCCGTCCGCTACGCGAGCTCGATGAGCTCCTGGTACTCGCGGCTCCAGTGGTCCTCGACGCCGTCGGGCATGATGAGCACGCGCTCAGGATTCAGCGATTCGACCGCGCCGGGGTCGTGCGAGACGAGCACGACGGCGCCCTCGTAGTGTGCGAGGGCGTCGAGGATCTCCTCGCGGCTGGCGGGGTCGAGGTTGTTGGTGGGCTCGTCGAGGAGCAGCACGTTCGCGCCCGAGACGACGATGGTGGCGAGTGCCAGGCGGGTCTTCTCGCCTCCGGAGAGCACGCCGGCGGGCTTGTGCACGTCGTCGCCGGTGAACAGGAACGAGCCGAGGACCTTGCGCG